>JAJDXO010000030.1 GCA_022823235.1 Rhodospirillales bacterium | reverse complement strand
CCCCGCCGTGGAAGTGTCCCTGTACCCGGTGCAATTCTTCTTCCTGCTGGATCAGGACAGCAAAGAGGATCTCATAGCATCGGAGAATTGGGATTTGGCCGGGTCGGTTCTCGCACCCGGCCTCAGCCCGGAAGGTGCCGGACGCAGCAGATATCAGGCCATCATTGGCCGCGACATCCTTCGGAAAGGCGCCTTTACGCTGTTGCCTGGCGGCCAATACGCATTCGGGTACTGACTGCAGGGCACTGTCCGACCAGCTTTCCCTTGCCCGCCCGTCATTTCGACCGAAGCGGAAAGGGCCGGGAACCGCCCAGGCGGGAAAACCCGCCACCGCACGCGACGGATAGGCTTTGACAAGGCTTGCCCGCCAAGCCGACAATCCCCCCAACAAGAAGAAGAGCCGAAGCCCGTTCCGATAACCGAAGGGGGAAACCCATCATGCGAATTGACCGTGTAACAGCGCGAGCGCCGATCGCCGTCGCGTGCGCGGCGGGGTTGCTGCTGGCAGCCGGCGCGGCGACAGGGGCCGAGTACGGGCCGGTGGCGCAGCGCGCCATCGACGGCGCGAAGGCCTATGTCAAGGCCAAGGGGCTGAAGAACCCGACGCTCGACATCCTTCTCAACTCGCTCTACCGCAACTCCTTCCCCGACTTCGCGAAGGAGTGGCAGGGGCTGACCGGTGTCGCGATCAAGGCCGAGCCGCTCGGTTACACCGACATCCCGAGCAAGGTAATGGGCGAGGCGGTCGCCAAGACCGGCGCCTTCGACATGTTCAACGACTTCCCCTACACCCAGCCCGACGCGGCGAGCGCCGGCGTGCTCAAGCCGCTCGACGAGTACGCGGCGAAGTACAAGCCCGATTTCTCCGGCGTGCCGGAGGCGTTCATCGCGCAGCAGTTCTACAACGGCAAGCAGTATTCCTTCGTGCTCGACGGCGACCACATCATCCTGGTGCTGCGCAAGGACATCGTCGAGAACCCCAAGGCGCGCGAGGAATTCAAGAAGGCCACGGGCAAGGATCTCGGCTGCCCCGCCAACATGGCGGACTGGGAAGAGCAGGCGAAGTTCTTCCACACCGAGGCCGGCCAGACGCGCTGGGGCGTCAAGTTCGACAAGCCGCTCTACGGCGCGATGGGCTACCGGTCGGTGAACTTCTCCCACCGCCACTTTCCAGCCTATTTCGGCGGGCTCCTGTTCGACAAGGACATGAACCCGCGGATCAACTCGGCCCAGGGCACCAAGGCGATCACGGCGTTCTCGTCGATCGTCCAGTACATGCCCAAGGATATCCAGGGCTGGGGCACACCGCAGATCTACCCGTTCTGGGCCTCGGGCCAGGCCTATTCGGTGATGTCGTTCCCGTCGATCTTCGGCTACGGCAACGCCAATCCAAAGAGCCTCGTCAAGCAGAAGCAGGTGCCTTGCGTCATCCCGGCGTCCACGGCGAGCGAAAAGCCGGTGCGCCGCGCGGCGGAGGCGGCCGGAACCGGCTACATGGTCAACTCCTATAGCGACCATCCGGAGCTCGCCTACCTGTTCATCCAGTGGCTGACCAGCCCGTCGGTGGGCAACCGGGCGATCGCCCATCCCAGGGGCTTCTGGGACCCGTTCCGCAAGGCCAATATCGGCCACAAGGGCATCCTCAAGAAGTTCGGCCAGGAGTTCCTCGACGTGACCCTGGAGAACGCGCAGTACACCACGTCGCTGCTCTATATCGAGGGTCACTACGAGTACATGAAGATCCTCGACAACAACCTCGCCGACGTGATGAACGGCAACATCAAGCCCGAAGAGGCCGCCAAGAGGGTCGAGAAAGGCTGGAACGGCGTGACCGAAGATATCGGCCGCAAGGAGCAGATTGAGGCGTGGCGCAAGGGCGTCGCGGCAGGCCTCTACATTGACAAGTTCTAGCCCAAATCTCGTCAAGCGGAAGCGCGGGCGGCGGCAAGCCGCCGTCCGGGCCGCCACCCGCCGAGGAAGCATAACCGGACGATGACCGCGCTCAGCGGAGTGGAGATGCGCCCGCCCAACGGCCCGTTCGCCCGGCTGGGCGCGTGGCTGTCGCGGGAACGCGTGTTCCGCTGGATTCCGTTCGTGCTCGTCGAGGGCACGTTCATCCTGGTCATCATCATCCCGTTCCTGCTGACCATCTACATCAGCTTCCTGCGCTGGCGCGCCAACCGGCCGTTCGAGCAGGCCTATCTGTCGGGGTTCAGGAACTACGAAGCGGTGCTGTCCGACACCGGCTTCTGGGCCGCGCTCGGGCGCACCTTCTATTTCGCCGGCTTCGCCGTGGTGTTCGAGCTCGTCATCGGCTTCGTGCTGGCGATGCTGGTGCATCGGGTGGTGCGCGGGCGGCGGATCTACATCACCGTCTTCCTGATCCCGATGATGGTTGTGCCGGTGGTGGTCGGATACAACTTTTCGATGATCTACATCGACCACGGCCCGCTCAACCAGCTGCTCTCGCCGCTGACGACGCTGCTCGGCATGGAGCCGCGCATCCGCTGGCTGTCCGACCCGCTGGCCGCGCAATGGGCGATCATCCTGGCCGATGTGTGGCAGTGGACCTCGCTCACCTTCCTGATCTTCCTGTCCGGTTTCTCCGCCCTGCCGCCGCAGCTGATCAGCGCCGCCCGGGTGATGGGCGCCTCGCGCTGGCAAATCTTCTGGTGGGTCGAATTCCCGCTGCTCAAGCCGGCGATCGTGATCGCGGTGGTGGTGCGTTCGATGGAGGCGCTGAAGCTGTTCGACCCCGTGGTGCTGCTGACCTTCGGCGGTCCCGGCACCTCGACCCAGACGGTCGCCTACTATCTGTGGGAGCAGGTCTGGCAGTTCAACAAGTTCGCCTTCGGCGCGGCGGCGTCGATACTGCTCCTGATCCTGTTCTCGGCGCTGATCTTCACCGGCATCTGGCTGATGATGCGCGAGCGCACGCGGCTCGACCGGGAGCGCGCGTCGTGAACGGCGACGCCACGGGCAGGAAAGCGGCGGACCGCTTGCGCCGCCGACGGACGGCGTTGCGCCATACCGTGCTGATCGGCTGGGGCGCGATCATCATGTTCCCGATCTACTGGATGATTCAGACCTCATTCAAGGATTCGGGCGAGTGGGTGACATGGCCGCCCAACTGGCTGCCGCAGGATCCGACGCTCAAGAACTACGAGCAGATCTTCGCCTTCGACGTGCAGCAGGCCGGCGTCGCGCGCGAGGCCACCGAGCAGCCCTTCAACATCTGGGGCTCGCTGGTCGACTCGCTGCTGATCTGCACCATCTCATCCCTGATCGCGCTGTTCATGGGCACCTTCCTCGCCTACGCCATCTCGCGCTTCAATGTCGGCGGCTCGACCTTCCGCCACATGGTTCTGATGGTGCGCATGATCCCGCCCATCGTCATCGCCATCCCGCTGCTGATGTACTACGCGGTCATGGTGCCGTTCGCGACCGAGACCCTGCTCGGTTCGCGGATCAGCCTGTTCGACACCAGGACCGGCGTCAGCGCGCTCTACACCACGGTGACACTCCCCTTCGTCATCTGGATGATGCTGAGCTTCATCGACGAGGTGCCTTACACGCTGGAGCACGCCGCCCGGCTGATGGGGGCCGGGCGCATCTATACCTTGCGCAAGGTGGTGCTGCCGCTGGTCGCGTCGGGAATGGTGGTCACCTTCCTGTTCGTGTTCATTCTGAGCTGGGGGGAATTCCTGCTGGCCCTGACGCTCACCCATCCCGACGTTTCGACGCTTCCCGTGCTGCTCAACAAGTTCCAGAGCGCTTCCGAAGGCCGGCTCTACGGTCCGCAGGCGGCGATCGGCACGGTGATCACCATTCCGGTCGTTATCATGGGCGTCCTCATCCAGAAGCATCTGGTGAAGGGCTTCAGCTTCGGCATGATGCGCCGCTGACGGCGGCGGACGAGAAAGGAGCGACCCATGGCGGGTATCGTACTCAAGGATCTGGTCAAGGAATTCGGCAGCTTCACCGCCGTCAAGGGCATCGATCTGGAAATCCATGACGGCGAGTTTCTGATCCTGGTCGGCCCTTCCGGCTGCGGCAAGACGACGACCCTCAACATGATCTCGGGCCTCGTCGAGCCGACCAGCGGCGACATCGTGATCGGCGATCGCGTCGTCACCCATACCGAGGCCGGTGAGCGCGGCCTCGGTATGGTGTTCCAGGACCTCGCCCTGTTCCCGCACATGACGGTGTTCGACAACATCGCCTTCGGGTTGAGGGTCAAGGACATCGACGCCGGCGAAATTCGCCGCCGCGTACACGAGGCCGCCGAGGCCATGCACATCGCCCCGCTGCTCGACAAGCGGCCCGGCCAGTGTTCCGGCGGCGAGGCGCAGCGCGTGGCGCTTGCGCGCACCATCGTCACCAACCCGTCCGTGTACCTGATGGACGAACCGCTTTCGAGTCTCGACGCCAAGCTGCGCGTCGACATGCGCACCGAGCTCAAGCACCTGCACGAACAGCTCGGCGGAACCTTCGTCTACGTCACCCACGACCAGGCCGAGGCGATGACCATGGCCGACCGCATCGCGGTGATGAATGCCGGCCGCATCGAGCAGCTCGGCCAGCCGCTGGAAATCTACCGGCGGCCCGCGTCGCACTTCGTCGCGGGGTTCTTCGGGATACCGACCATGAACTTCCTCGACGGCACCGTGGAAGCAGCGGATGGCGCGATGGAATTTCGCGGCACCGGTCTGACCGCCACGCTCGACGCGTCGGTCGATTCCGGCCTCGCCGGGCGCGCCGCTGTGCTCGGCGTGCGTTCGGAACACGTCCTGGTCGTCGAGGCCGGCGCACCCGGCGCGACGCCGGCGACCGTCAACCTGATCGAGCCGCTCGGCGACGCGACGCTGCTGTTTTTCGACCATGGAGGCGCGCGCCGCATGGTGGCCAAGGTGGACCCCGACCTGCCGGTCGCCGCGGGCGATGCGATCTATGTCGCGCTCGATACCGGCAACATCCACCTTTTCGACGCGGAACGGGGTGGTCGGCTCAACTGATATCGCCGGCCGCCGGGCCTGCAAGGAACGAGCGGTATCGCCGCAGCTGGTCGGAGCGCTCTCCGGACCCGACCTTGTTCTTGATCGCGAGGAGGAATCGGCTCAGGCGTCAGCCAAAATAAATCGCTCATGCCGTGTCTCCTGTCCAACCGAGACAACATCGCCCGAAAATCTCACGAAAAACCTTTTAATGGGTCCTGACCCTAGTCGAAGCCGTAGAGGCGGTTGGGGTTGTCGACCAGCAGCTTTTGCCGAAGTTCTTCGTCAACGGCGAACTTGGGAATGATGTCGACCAACTCGCCGTCGTCCGGCACCTGCCCCGGTTTCATGTTGGGGTGCGGCCAGTCGGTGCCCCAGAGCACCCGGTCCGGCGCCTTTTCGACCAGAGCCCGGGCAATTGCCGCGGCATCGTCATAGGGCGAACCGGTCTTGGAGATCCGCTCCGAACCGCTCACCTTCACCCAAACGTTGTCGTACTCCATGAACTTCAGGAGCGTCTGCATGGGCCCGGCTTCAAGGCCCTGGGACGGGTCCACCCGGCCCATGTGATCGATGACGATCGGTAAGGGCAGCTTGGCGAACATGTCCTCGTAATCGACCATGTCCCGGTCATCCAAATGGAGCACCACGTGCCAGCCGAGTTCGGCGATGCGGGGGATGACGCCGTGGAAAACGTCCAGGTCCGGCGGTCCGCCGAGATGGCGGACGAAATTGAACCTCGCCGCCAGGACCCCGCCCGCGTTCAGATCGGCCAACTCCTCATCCGTGACATCGTCATCGACCATGCCGACGCCCTTGTAACGGCCGTTGCTGGTCGCGATGGCATCGAGCGTTGCCGAATTGTCAGTGCCATGGCAGCTCGCCTGAACGATCACGCAGCGCTCAATTCCCAGGTGATCGTGAAGAGCTTTCAGATCCGTCTTGGATGCGTCAGGCGGGGTGTAGCTGCGGTTCGGTGCGTAAGGGAACAGCGCCCCGGGGCCGAATACATGACAGTGGGCATCGCAGGCCTTCGCCGGCATTTCAAAGCCCGGTTTGCGGGGGTCCGGGTGCGGCGCCAGGATATCCGGCACAAACTCGGTCATTCGCTGCTTCCTCTCGGGTTATTCGGCGGCCAATGGCCTGGATTGATGTCCGTCCCAAACCGATTTGGGGATCAGTACGCTGCCTTCGAATAGGCGGCGCGCCGTCCTGAGCAGTGCGGCCCGCTGGATTACCGGACTCGCCGCCGAGCCTTCCAACTCCATTTCCACCGAGAACTCGCCCGTCGGGTGCTCGACGGACATGAGCTTTGGCGAGCCTTCCGGCAATTGCGCAACCTCGGCAGCCGCTGAACCCTCGACGGCGCAGGCGGTTGCGACGGAGACGGCCGCGAACACGCCGATAGCGGCATGGCAGTCATGGGGAATAAAGGACCGGGTGCAGACCGCGCCGCCCGCCTGCGGCGGTGCGACCAAAGTCATCTTGGGAACCGTCTTCTCGGCGACGTCGCCCAGATTCATCATCCCGCCCACCGCCAGCCGGATTTCCTCAAGCCGTTCCTTGAGTTGCGTATCCCCATTCAACTCGTCGCGGCTTTCGTAGCCGGTGCGGCCCAGGGATTCGGCATTGATGCAAACCACGGGCATCCCGTTGTCGATCATGGTGACCGGCACGCCCAACACCTCGTCCCGCACGTTCCCGGTCGGGAGCAACGCACCGCACAACGAGCCCGCCATGTCGAGGAAGTTGATCATCACCGGCGCCGCGGCACCCGGCACGCCGTCGATCCGCGCCTCGCCGTCATATTGCGGTTGTCCGTCCGGCGACGGGAAGGTCACGTCGCACAAACTGTCCGAATTCGCCATGTAGACCCGAAGCGTGGTCTCCGGATCGCGGCCCTCGATCATCCCCGCTTCGATGGCGAATTGCCCGACCCCGGCCAGGATATTGCCGCAGTTCTGGAGTGTGGTGGCACGCGGTTCATCGACCGCGACCTGGACGAACAGGTATTCGAGATCGACGCCGTCGCGCTCCGAGCGGCCGACCACGCCGACCTTGCTGGTTAGCGGGTTGGCCCCGCCCATGCCGTCGATCTGCCGATCATCGGGAGATCCCATCACCGACAGCAGAACCGCGTCCCGAATGGCCGGGTCGGCCGGCAAATCGTCTGCGCGGAAATAGGCGCCCTTGGAGGTGCCGCCGCGCATCATGACGCAAGGAATGGCTGTCTGACTCATGGGCCGGATTATACTTGGACTGCGCCCGAGCGCCATTCCCGCCGAAAATCCCGGTCGCTTGGCGGACAACGGCGTGACGGCAAAAAATGCGCGGGACGGACGGGCGCCCATCCCGCGCTTAGGGGGACCTACGGGGGTCTATAGCACGCCGTACCCAGAGCAGTATCCGGTCAAATGGTTCAATCTGGCCGGATACTGCTCTAACCGGAAACGGCGGCGCTAAACTCGTACTCGGGGCGTTCGTCAAAAATGCCCCGTTCGTGAATCCAGTCCTGGGTCTTGGCGAAGGTTTCCTCCGTGTACGGCAGGAAAACGATCCGCTCGCCCGCATCGAAAAGCCGCACGTCGATCTTGTCCCGGTAGCGCTCTGGAATCTGTGGCTCGAAATGATGCTTGTACTTCTCCGGTTCCAGATCGACATCCATCTGCGCCCGCTTGAGCGCATTCATGTATTTTTGGACATCGGCTTCGTCGACCTCGTGCGGGAACATGAAGGCGATCATGAAGCCGGTATCGGCGATCTTGCGGAGCCCCAGTTGCGCTCCCGCCTGGTAGGTGATGCCCCACAAGCTGGTCGCCGGCACATCGCGGTCCACGCCGACATCCACCCGCTGCCACGGCAGCCCGACGAACTTGAGATTTATTTGGTCACGCGGAATGAACGGCTCCAGCGCCTGAATCGTCGTGAAATGGCTGCCCGAATGATAACCGACGGCGACTTCCCTGCCCGCCAGGTCTTCGGGCCGCCGGATATCCGAGTCCTCGGGCACCATGATGCCGCCGGGGGTCACGACGTAGGCGCCGCCCCACAGCCTCCCCACATCGCTCGCGGCCGCTTGGTTGACCGCCCAATGGCAGGCACAGCTGATATCGGATTTGCGGCCCTTGTTCCCTTTGCCGGCCTCGTAGGACTCGTACGCGCCCTGCTTGATCTCGACCACATCCCCGGCTTCGTCGACCTTCTTCTCCCGGCCGGCGATTTCACCGCCCGTGATCTCATAGTCGAGGCCTTCATCGGAAAAATACCCCTTCTCGTGAGCGACCGCTTCCTGCAGCCGGCCATGGGGTTGGATTACGAATTTTGACATCCCACACACTCCCGCGAACAACATTGACCAATGAATTTGCGAAAGAATATCACTTGGTTCATCATAATTGAAATTGATGTTTTTTATGTGGCACATTCAATAAATGAATTTGAACTCCATAGATCTCAATCTGCTGACGGCGTTCGATGCCCTCATGCAACACCGTCAGGTAACCAAGGCCGGACAGTCCGTCGGGCTGAGCCAGCCGGCGATGAGCAATGCTCTCTCCCGTCTGCGCAAGCTGTTTGACGACCAACTATTGGTCAGATCCTCCTATGGCATGGAACCCACGCCCCGCGCCCTGGAACTTCATGAGCCCATTCGCGAGGCGCTCCAGCAGTTGGAAATCACCATCAGCGACGGCGGCGGGTTCGATCCGGCAACGGCACAACGCTCCTTTACCATCGCCATGGCCGAGGACGCGGCGTTTTTACTGCTGCCCCGGATCAAGAGCCGGCTGGCGGTGGAAGCGCCCGGTATTTCGGTCGCGGTTATGAGCACCGCCTATGTACCGGGAATCGATCTCGTCGAATCCGGTGAAGCCGAGCTGTCGGCGGCTCTGTTGCCGACCGACCTTTCTCCCCGCCTGCGGTCGCAGTTTTTGTTCGAGGAGAGGCTTGTCTGTGTGCTGCGAAAGGACCATCCCGCACTGGACGGGACATTTTCCCTCGAAGACTATCTCGCCTACCCGCATATCAGTCTTCAACCCAACGCGACCTCGGTCAGTCGAATCGACATAAAGCTCAACGGGATGGACCGGCGGCGGCGCGTCGCGGTGAGCGTTCCGCACATGCTGGTCATTCCGTTCCTGTTGCCGGGAACCGAACTCATTGCCACCGTCGCGAGCCGGATTGCCGAACACTTTGCGCCGATCGCCGGCCTCGAGGTGCGCCGGCTGCCGATGGATGTGGCGCCTCACGAAGCGCATCTGGCCTGGCACTACAAGTTTGACCGGGACCCCGGTCACACATGGATGCGCAATCTGATCTCCGACATCGCGGCCGGGCTCTAGCCAAATGTAGCGGAGGCCTCCATCGCGATTCCGCCGTCCGGCGCAACCGCCCAGAGTTCGCAGGAATTTCCGTCTTCGCCCGGCCGGCCGAGGAGCCGGATCGGATTGCCGCCGAACAACGGCGCGCGGGCCCGTTGCCGGAAGGTCTTCATCGTTCCGCCCGGCATGTTGTCCATGGCGAGATTAAACAGGAGCGTCGACGTCAGCGGTCCGTGCACGACCAGCCCGGGATAACCCTCGACCCCGGTCACATAGGGAAAGTCGTAATGGATCCGATGAGGATTGAACGTGCACGCCGAGTAGCGGAACAGCATCACGGCATCGGGTGTGATTACCTGCTCCCATTCATAATCGTCGGGTGCGGGTTCGGTCGGCGGCATTTTATTGTTTTCGCCAGGCTTCGCCGCCTCGCGAAAGACCAGATCCCACTCGTCGTCGATGGCCAAGCCGTTGGCGCCCGAAATTTCCAGTCCATAGGTGGCGAATACCAGCCGGCCCGAGCGGCCCTGCTTTACGTTCACGTCGCGGAGCGTCATGACCCGCCTCGCGTGATCGCCGACACGAAGGGGGCCGTGAAATGTCATCCGGTTGCCGGCGAACATCCGTCTTGGCAGAGGGTCGTCGGGGCCGCCCACGACCTCCACGGCCATGCCGTCGGGACCGAGCTCGTCCGGTGGGCGAAGACCCGGAAAAAATATCTGATGCCAGGCCGGCGGGACCGGGTCGCCTTCGGACAGGGGAGGATCGCTCCGACCCAGCGTGACGCTCAACCGGTGCGCCTGATTCGCGGTAATCACGTCCTCGATTGCCGCGCTGTGGCCGATTGCCTTCTTGAACGCCTCGACAAGATCCGCCATTTCACCTTCGCCTCCCGATTAAAAAATGATCGTGATCATATTTTTTTGCGCAGCCGCGGTACACCGCTATTATAGGCAAAACAGTCCCCGCCGGACGCTCGCCGGGGCGTCGGCCGGGAAACTACGGGAGGTCGGGATTCGGAACCAATCCCTCAATCACCAGCCGGAGATAGAGACGGAGGGTTTCAAGCCCTTCGTCGAGGTCGGGATCGGGCTGACGGAGCCACTCCCGAATCTGCGCCCGGTAGATGCTCCACAGAACGCCGAAAACGGCTTCGGGCTCTTCGCCCTGAACGATCCGGCCCTGCTGCTGCATTTTGGAGATCATGTCGACGAACTGCCGCTCGATTCGGAGGACGCCGCCGTTGAAACGATCGGCCTGCTCCCCGCCCTGGAAGAAGCTGACTTCGCGCAACAGGTCGCGCGCGAGCTCCGGCCGCGCCGCGAAAAACTCATAGAAGTTGGTGAAGATCTGCATGAGTTGATCGATCAGCGGCGCATCTTCGGTCCGTCCGGCGAACGCCGTATCGGCGAGCTCGTCGAAATCGTCGTTGTAGATCAGGAAGAGGAGATCCCGCTTGTCGCTCGCGTACCGAAATAGCGTACCGAAGCCGACGTCGGCCCGCTGGGCAATGCCGCGCGTTGTTGCCTCGTGGAAGCCTTTTTCGATAAACAGCTCGCGCGCGGCCAGTTTTATCCGCCTGAGCTTGTCTTGCTTGTTTCGTTCGCGGACACTCAGGCCGACGGCCATTGGATCACTCATGCTGCTCGTTCCTTCGGAATTTCTCGTCTTGCTGCTCAAGAAAGGTCGCTCCTAGGCCGATGTCAACCCCGGCAGGATACTGATTATGCCCTACGAAAAAATTCTCTATGAGGTCGACGACCGGATTGCGACCATTACCTTGAACATGCCCGACAGGCGGAACGCCCTCAGCTGGCCAATGCTCGACGAGCTCAGCGATGCCCTCAAGACGGCGGAGACCGATACCGAGGTCCGGGTGATCATCATCAAAGGCGCCGGAACCTGCTTTTGCGCGGGCCACGAATTGAGCCCGGAAATGGGAAATTCACCCAAGCATCTCGGACCCGAAACCTGGGACGAACTGGTGAAGAACCACGACGGCCCCGGGATCGGGGTCGGCGTTTGGGACAGCCGGGCGCAGGTACAGGGACATATTGAACGGTCCCTGGAGATATGGAACTGCTGGAAACCGGTCATTGCCCAGGTCCATGGCTACTGCCTCGGCGGCGGCACCGGCATTGCGCTCGCCTGCGATTTGCTGATCGCCGGCGAGGACGCCCGCCTCGGCTACCCGCCGGCCAGATCCATGGCGCCCGGCGAGGAGATCGCCATCTTTTCGTGGCACGTGGGGCTCAAGAAGGCCAAGGAGTTGTCCCTTACCGGCGACTCGCTCACGGCCAAGGAGATGCTCCATTACGGAATGGCCAACCACGTGGTCGCCAACGATCAACTCGAGGAAACCACCTGGACCATCGCCAGACGAATCGCCAACATCGATTCCGAACTGCTGTCTCTTTCGAAAACATTGGTCAATCGCATCTTCGACCAGATGGGGTACTCCCATTCCCTGCGGGTCAGCGGCGAGTACATCTCCGTTGCCCACCGGCTGAAGGCGCTCGGCGACTTCAACAGGAAAATAAAGGAGAAAGGCATCAAGGAAGCGCTGCGCGAACGGGACGAACCCTTTGGCGGCGTGGCGGGCCGGTACCCCCCGGTGGACGACTAGGCTCATGGACGGCGCGGCGGCATCCCGATCGATCAAGATCCGGACGCTCGCGGATATCGAAGCGCTTGAGCAGGGTCCGCTCGAAGACAAGATCGATCTCTGGACCGTTTATGATCTGGTTTGCCACGGGGCATCCCTCGACCCGAAGCGCCCGGCCATCCACTTCTTGCCGACGGGGTCGCCGGACGAGGCGCCGGAGACCCTCACCTTCGGCCGGTTCATCGGCCGCGTCCGGCAGGTCGCCAACGCTTTGAGCGCACTCGGTGTCGGCCCGAAGGACGCCGTCGCTATCATGCTGCCCCTGGTCCCGCAAAACTATATCTCGCTGATCGCCGGGACGGCCGCGGGTATCGCCGCGCCCGTCAACTGGATGCTGGAACCGTCGCAGCTCACCGAGATCATCAACGCGACGCGCGCCAAGGTCCTGGTCTGTCTCGGCCCGTCCCCCGACTTCGAGATTTGGGACAAAGTGACCGCCATGCGAACCCGTCTCACCTCGGTGGAGCATGTGCTTCAGGTGCAGGCGCCGGGCGCGGCCCGCATCGACGGCGGGCTGGATGAACTCGCCGACCGGCAGCCGGGCGACCGGTTGGTCTCCGGACGTCAAATACGGGCCGACGACGTCGCCATATACGCCCATACCGGCGGCACGACGGGAACCCCCAAAATCGCCCAGCTTCAGCACAAGGGCTTCGCCTACAAATGCTGGGCCTATGAAATCCTGCTGGAACAGGAAGCGGGGCAGGCCGTGTTCGCCGTTCACCCCCTCTTCCATATCGGCGGCATGGTCTACCATACGGTCTCCGCGTTCGCCCGGGGCATCACCAGCCTGGTCCCGGGCACGGTCGGCTTCCGGAACAAGGCGGTGGTGGAGAACTACTGGCGGTTCGTCGAGAAGTACCGCATCACCGATTTTTTCGGCGTCCCGACCACGCTCTCGGCGCTGGCCGACATCCCGGTCGGCGATGCCGACGTCTCCAGCCTCCGGCCGTACTGCATGACCGGCTCGGCCGGCCTGCCGGTGGAGATAGCCGAGAAATTCGAACGCGACATCGGCGTCCGGGTGCTCTGCAATTACGGCATGACCGAAAACACCGCGACCATCGCCGTCCCGCCCCGGGACGGTGAGCCGCGATTTGGTTCGGCCGGGTTTCGGCTGCCCTATACGGAGGTCCGAATTGTCGAACTTGATCGCGACGGCGGACTGCGGCGCGAGTGCGACACGGACGAGGCCGGCCTGATCCTGGTTCGCAGTCCGGGCGTCATCCCGGGCTATCTCGACCAAGCGCTCGACGAAGACCTGTTCTTCGGGGACGGCTGGATCAACACCGGCGACCTCGGCCGGCTGGATCCGGATGGCTACATCTGGATCACCGGACGGATCAAGGACGTCATCAACCGGAGCGGTCACAATATCGATCCGGCCATCATCGAGGACGCCCTGCTGACCCATGAAGACGTCCAGCTTTCCGCGGCGGTCGGCAGGCCCGATGCCTATGCGGGAGAACTGCCCGTCGCGTATGTCCAGCTCAAGCCCGGCGCTTCCGCCTCGGAAGCCGAGTTGCTTGCGTTTGCCCGGGATCGCGTACCGGAGAGGGCGGCAATCCCGAAATCCATCACCATCATGGATGCCCTGCCGCTCACGGGTGTCGGCAAGATATTCAAGCCCGCCCTCCGCGACCGGGCGGCAATCGAGTTCTTTGAAAAGCTGCTGGCGCCATTGCTCCATCAGGGCGCCCATCTGGAAATTACGCCCGAGGACGATGCGCGCCGCGGGCACTATTTGAGCGTTCGCATCACCGGGAGCGGGGATCGCGAGGCCGTCGAACGTGCGCTTTCGGCCTTCGCGGTTCCGCCGGAGGTGATTTGGCGGTAACGGCGGTCACATCAGCCCGGCCGCGCGGGGGAGCCAAGTCAAGGAATGCGTTCGCTATCCGGCCGCCGTATGGATGGGCGCGAGCCAACCGACCACAAGACCGTACATGCCGTGGACGATACCGCTCGAGAACCATGCCATGGGGTGAATGTGGCTGAGGAAGAACCCTTCCTTAAGAATGAACGGCACGTAGAAAATGCCCGAGAAGAACCACAGGATGGCGCCCCAGATCGCCCCCTTGACGATCGGTTCGCCCGGCAGGTATTGGGCGACCACGGTCGAATAGAGCAGCGCGAAGATGATGCCGTTGAAATAGATGACGATCATTCCGGCGAAATAGGGCGGCTTGCCCTCGAATTGCTCGCCGTAGGTCAAGTTCGCCATCGCGGTCGAGAAATCGAGCCGCGGCAGTTTGAGGCTCTGCAGCCACAACGCGTTCGCCAGAAGCACGTAGCTCGCCAATATTCCAGAGATGATGGAAAGAAGTATGAAGTCCAGTTCGAACGGCATGACCGCCTCCGCGTTTACCCGCCTGCTTGGATTGAAACCGCCGTTTGGGCGGCACGTTTATCCGTACATAGCAAAACGCGCCGGCATTGGCCACGCCGGCGCGCTTCGCCGCATCATATTGTCAGCTAGATGTACTTGGTAAATCCGCCGCACACCTCGACGACCGTACCGGTCTGGTAGCTGTTTTTCTCCGAGACGATCCACGCCGCCGCATCGCCGATCTCCTGGGGCTCCGCCCAGCGGCCGAGGAACGTCTGGGCCGATACGCCGTCGCGAACCTGGTCCGGGGTGACGCCCCGCATCTTCGCCATGCTCTCGGCCCTGGGCCCCCAGCTTTCCGTGTTGGTGAAGCCCGGGCAGATGGTGTTGACGGTGATCCCGTCCTTGCCGAGTTGCTCGGCCATCACCTTGGCGAAACCATGGATCGCCGTGTTGGGAATGGTGGTGGTCAACGCGCCCGGCAGCAGTTGCTTGCCGGTAACGCCCGATACGTTGAGGACGCGGCCGGCGCCGGAATTCCGAAGGTGGGGAACCGCCGCCTTGGTGGTGTAGACGAACGACATCAGGTTCAGGTTCAAGACCGTGGCCCAGGTCGCCTCATCGAGGCTGTCGAGGGTGCCGGGGATCATCCCGCCGACATTGTTGACGAGGATGTCCAGGCCGCCGAGGGCATCGACGGCATCATCGACGAACTTCTTGCAACCGTCCTCGCTGGAGAGATCAACCAGAATGCCGGCGGCCTTCACGCCCTTCGCTTCCATTTCCTTTACGGCCTGGTCGAGGCGGTCCTGGTTGCGGGCCGACAGCGCCACGTTGCACCCCTCATCGGCGAGCGAGCTTGCGATGGCATGACCAATTCCCTGACTGGAACCGGTGATCGCCGCGTTCTTTCCTTTAAGACCCAAGTCCATAGTTCAGTTCTCCTTCGAAGTCCAATTAGTTTCTGTTGTCCACCCGTGCGACGAAGTGCCGCACCTCGACCGATTGCCAAATATCCGCCTGGCAAAGCGGATCATCCTTGAACATCCGGTCGATGACGCCGCGATTTTCGGCATCCAGCATGTAAAGACTGCCGATGATGTTCTCGCCCGCGTCATCCATCAGCGGTCCCGACATGACGTTCTTGAACGGCGCGCTCTCCAGGTACCGGCGGTGCGCATCCATGGCGGCGGCGCGCGTCTCGGCCATACCCGGCTTGTCGATGGCGAAAATGACGAACAGCATGATGTTCTCCCTGATGCAGGCCTGAGACAGGCAAGTGCTTGACGGATGGGCGGCGATCCCGCCTCTCAAATCTAGTTGATGAGTCCCGGCGGCATGCCGGGGTGTCCGGCGGCCTGACCCGCGGCGGCCGTCCTGGCCGCTACCCGCTCGATCAGGCCGAAGGTATCTTCGATGTAGGCTTTGTCGATGTCGCGGGTAATGAAGACGATTCGGGTCCGCCGGTCATCGCTCGGCCATTCGGGCAACCAGTCCAGCGAGTGGAATATCTGCTGGGCGCCCTGGATGACCGCCGGCTGATCGGGCTTCTCGTCAACATTGACGATGCCTTTGACCCGCAGCAGGTCCGGGCCGGCCTCATTGGCAAGCCCTTCCAGGAAGTTCCGGAGCATGTCGAGAGACATGGGCTCGTCCCGGGTCAGGCAAAACGTATTGATGGACGAGTCGTGATTGTGATGCCGGTGGTGGTGTTCTTCCGGCGTGTGGCCGTGTTCCCGATAATAGGCGAGGGTCTCCTCATCCATCTCGTCCTCGGACGGCTCGGCGATCATGAGGGCCTCGGTGTCCTCGTATCGTTCGGGGTCGATCCAGCTCGCGAGGTCGATCTTCTTGGTTTCCGGATCGAACATGCCGGCGCCGAACAGATCCGACGGATCAATCTCCTCCGTCGCCGTTTTGACGATGGGGGCCGCCGGGTTCAGGGAGCGCAATTTGCCGGTCAGTTCATCGACCTTCTCCCGGCCCTCGGTGTCGGTCACCAGATCGACCTTGGTGACGATGATCCGGTCGGCGACGGCCGCCTGTTTGACGCACTCCGTGAAGCGTTCAATGGATGACAGTCCATTCACCGAATCCACAGTGGTCACCACGCCGTCCAGCGAATAATGGTTCACCACCATCGGATTGGTGAAGACGATCTGCAGGATCGGCATGGGGTCGGCAATGCCGGTGGTTTCGATCACCACCCGGTCGAAGTGGGGGATCGTCCCCGCATTCCGCTGGACGTAAAGATCGCGGAAGGTATCGATCAGGTCGCTTTTCACGGAACAACAGAGGCAGCCGTTGGCCAACTGCACGACCGAGTCATCCGCCCGTTCGATCAGGTCATAGTCGAGGCCGATCTCGCCGAACTCGTTGACGATCACCGCGGCCTTGCTCATGGCGGGGTGGTGCAGCAGGGTGTTGAGGAGCGTCGTTTTGCCGCTCCCCAAAAATCCGGTGACCAACGTGACCCAAATCCTGTCCATGGGGCTCCGGTCCTCTTCCGCTACCCTCGCGGCCTAGTAGATTTCGCAGCCCGGCAGGCCGCAGGAGATCAGGTGGTCGGACGGGAAATTGGTGATGATCTCGCAGCCGTCGTCGGTGACCACGACCTCTTCCTCGATCCGCGCCGCGCCCGAGCCGTCGTCGGCGCCCTTCCAGCACTCGACGGCGAAGACCATGCCCTTCTTCAGCTCGGTCTTCTGACCCATGTAGCGCCGCGAAATGATCGGACGCTCCCACAGGCTCAGACCAACGCCGTGGCCGAACTGCAGCAGGAAGGCTTCGTCCTCGTTGGCGTAACCGAATTCTTCCGCCTTGGGCCACGCCATGGCGATATTGTCGAGGCTGGCGCCCGGCTTGATCTGCTCGATGGCCGCGTTCACCCACCGGGAGCAGATCTCGTAGGCTTCTTTTTGCGCCTCGTTGGGCTGACCGCAAATGAAGGTGCGGTAGTAGCACGTGTGGTAGCCGTTGAAGCTGTGCATGATGTCCAGGAAGATCATGTCGCCCGGCTGGATCATACGGTCGGAGAAAGTGTGAGAGTGAGGCGCGCCGCGCGGGCCCGCGACCGAGTTCACGCACTCGACCCGCTCGGAGCCCATGGCATAGAGCTGATCATTGGCGATGGCAACCAGATCGCTCTCCTTGTTGCCGGGCCGGATGGCCTTGGCGATGTCGAGATAGACCGCGTCGACCATGGCCGCGGCGACCTTCAGGAGCTCGATCTCCTCTTCGGTCTTCACCTCGCGGGCATCCATCAGCGCCTGCTGGCCGTCCACGACTTCGACGCCTTCGGCCTCGAGGGCGCGCAGCATCGGCAGTTCCATGACATCGATCGCAAGCGGCTGCTTGTCGATGCCCAGTTCGACCATCTTTTCCTTGATCTGCTTTGCGAAGACGTCCTGCACGCCGTGCTCGGGCGGGATCGCGCCCTGCATGGTGGAAACCGGCGCATCGATCCGGTTGCCCAACCAGGGAGACGCCTTCTTCTTCGCCGGCGGCGCCGGATCCCAAAGGAACGGCGCGGAGTCCGTCGGTGCAAGGCAATACCGGTCGAATTTATCCCGGCCCCATTCGCCGATGTGCGTCGACGTGATGTAGCGGATATTGTCGAAGTTAAAGCACAGGAAGGCACCAAAACCGTGATCGGCGCAGGCGGCCTGGGCGCGCGCCAGCCGGTCCTCATGAAGCTTCCGGTAGTCAATCCCCGCTTCCCAGTCCTTGGCCATGGTGCCCCAGGTTGCGGTCGATCGCGGTGCGGTATAGTGCATGACGTACCTCCGAGCTATCGTTGAACGGTCGCCGAATTCAGCGGCGCCAATTCCCCTGTATTCAAGATGATGGCGCCAATCCCGTCCACCGGTTTTTCGCTTCCGGACCCGGGTGCTGCTCCCACCAAAACGCCGACCAGACTTAGGCTTTTTCCCCGATCGCCAATTTATTCTTGAATTATGCAATCGATTGCACAATGATCGTGAAAATGCACCATGCGGGCTCTCGGGTCAAGATGCGAAACGGGGGCCGCAGAAAATAAGACGGAAATCCGTCGATTGGCTGAACTCGGGGAGAGGACCGAACCATTGGCACGAAAAACGAGAACCACCTCCCGATCGTCGACGAAATCGTCGAGCCGATCCTCAAAGCCGGCCAAGGCCAAGCCCGGCGGGGCGTCACGTCTGAACGACGATATCGGGGAAGGAAACCGGCTCGACATGTGGCGGCTGCAGCTCGAGGTCCGGCATCTGGAGCAGCGGGCCCATGACCTGTTCTTGCAGAATCTGATCAAGGGGACGAGCCACCTCGCCGTCGGCCAGGAAGCCATCGCCGCCGGCTGCGCGACGGCCATGCGGCCGGGCGATTACACGTTCTGCACCTACCGCGGCCACGCGCATACCCTGGTCCGGGGCGCGTCCATGACCGGCATGCTCGGCGAACTGATGGGCAAGGAGTGCGGCATGCTGCAGGGCAAGGGCGGCTCCATGCACCTGACCGACGTCGAAAAGGGCGCCATGGGCTCCTACGCCATCATCGGCGCACACCTGCCGATTGCCACCGGCGCGGCGTGGGCGGCGCAATACAACAAGACCGGCGCGGTTTCCTTCTGCTTCTTCGGTGACGGCACCACCAATATCGGCGCCTTCCACGAAGCGCTGAACTTTGCCGTGATCTGGAAGCTGCCGGTGGTCTTCGTCTGCGAGAACAACCTCTACATGGAATACACCCCCATCGGCGAGGTCACGGCCGTCGAACATCCGGCGGCGGACCGGGCCGGCGCCTATGGCCTGGAATCCATCATTGTCGACGGCAATGACGCCGACGCCGTGTACCGGGTCGCCAGGGCGGCGGTCGACAAGGCGGTCGCCGGCGACGGTCCCTCGCTGATCGAGGCCAAGACCTATCGGCACTACGGCCACTCCCGCGCGGACCCCGCAACGTACCGGCCCGACGAAGAGGTCGAGGAATGGATGGCGAAGGACCCGATCCCCATGTATCGCAGCCGCCTGCTGGAGTTCGGTGTGCCGGAAAAAGTCGTCGGCGATATCGAGAAAAGCGTCCTCAAGGCGGTCGACGACGCAACCGAAGAAGCAAAGGCGTCGCCCGTACCCCGTGACGAACTTGCGCATACGGACGTCTGGGCGGATGGAGGCTCGGCATGGCGGAACTAACCTATCGGGAAGCGGTCGCCGACGCGATCGCCCAGGAAATGGAACGCGACGACAAAGTCGTGTTCCTCGGCGAAGACATCGCCAAAGCGGGCGGCGTGTTCAAGACCACCGTCGGGCTCTACGACAAATTCGGGCCCGACCGGGTGCGCGATACGCCGATCTCCGAACAGGCCATTTTAGGAGCCGCCATGGGTGCGGCCATGACCGGCCTGCGTCCCATTGCCGAGATCATGTTCTCGGACTTCTTCGCGGTCTGCTGGGACATCGTCGTCAACCAGATCGCCAAGACCCGCTACATGACCGGCGGCCAGGTGACCATGCCTTTGGTCATCCGAAGCGCCAACGGCGGCGGTGTCCGGTTCGGCGCGCAGCACTCCCAATCCATCGAGAACTGGGCGATGATGATTCCGGGGCTCAAGGTAATCGCGCCATCGACCCCGGCCGACGTCAAAGGACTGCTGGCGGCATCGATCCGCGACCCCGACCCGGTGATTTTCTTCGAACAGAAGTCTCTCTACGGCGACAAGGGTGAAATTCCCGACGGCGAGCACGTGGACGAACTCGGCACCGCAAGGGTGGTGCGGGACGGAACCGACGCGGTCATTTACGCGTTGGCCGCCATGGTGCCGCGGTCGATCAAGGCCGCGGAAAGGCTCGAGGCGGATCTCGGCATCAGGGTATCGGTGGTCGATGTCCGAAGCCTGGTGCCGCTGGATACCCGAACCCTCTTCTCCGAGTTCAGGAAATCCGGCCGCGCCTTCACCGTCGAGGAAAATCCGCGCCTCTGCGGCTGGGGCGCCGAGATATCCTCCCTGATCACCGAGGAGTGCTTCTGGGATATGGACCTGCCCGTGACCCGGATCACGACGCCGCATATCCCGCTGGCGTCCGCCGACAACCTCGAGGATCAGATGATCCCGTCGGTGGACCGTATCTTTGAAACCGTTCGCGCGGGGCTCGACTGACATGGATGTGTTGATGCCCCAACTGGGGGAAACGGTTTCCGAGGGAACCGTCACCATTTGGCACAAACAGGTGGGGGACGAGGTCGAAGCCGACGAATTGCTACTGGAGATCGGTACGGACAAGGTGGAGATGGAAATCCCCGCACCGGTTTCCGGCGTGGTTGCCGAAATCCGTGTCGAGGCCGGTGCCACGGTCGATGTCGGAACGACGGTCGCTGTCATCGACGACGGTTCCGGTGCGTCGGAGACGGCTCCCGCTCCCGCCGCCGAGCCGGAACCCGCGGCGGCTCCGGCACCCGAACCTGCGCCCGCTCGCGGAGCGGCGGCGGCCGGCGCGCCGTCCCGCAATCGCAACCTGAAGCTTTCGCCGGCGGTTCGGAAACTAATCGGCGACAACAATCTGGATCCCGCGGCCATCGGCGGGACCGGTCGGGATGGCCGGATTACCCGCGCGGATGTCGTGTCGTACCTGAAGGGATCGCCCGCACCGGCGCGTACGGCGTTGCCGGCGCCCGCGCCTCTCCAATCCCGCCCGCCCGCGGGGCCCGGCGGCAAGACCGTCATTCCATTCGATTACCGGCGCAGGATGACCGCCGAACACATGGTTCGCTCGAAGGCGACCAGCCCGCACGTCCTGCAGGCGGTCGAAGCGGACTTCTCGAACGTCGACAAGGCCCGCCGGTCGATGAGCGCCGAATGGAAGGCCAAGGAGGGTTTCTCGCTGACCTTCATGCCGTTTATCGCCAAGGCGGCGTGCGAAGCCATCCGGGACTACCCCAATATCAATGCGCACATCGAGGATGAGAGCCTCGTGGTCTACGACGCCGTACATCTCGGCGTCGCAATCGACCTCGATTTTCAGGGCTTGGTGGCGCCCGTCGTCAAGGACGCGGACCGGCGATCCGTCCCGGACCTGTCCCGGGCGTTCAACGACCTGGCCCAGCGGGCCCGCAGCGACGGTCTCGGTCCCGAAGAGCTATCGGGCGGCACCTACACCATCACCAACAACGGCTCTTTCGGAACGTTGATTACCGCGCCGATCATCAACCAGCCCCAGGTCGCCATCCTGTCGACCGACGCTATCGCCAAGAAGCCGGTCGCCGTCAACGTGGATGGCGAAGACATGATTGCCATCCGGCCGGTCGGCATGTTGGCGCAATCCTTCGACCACCGGGCCATCGACGGCGCCTATTCGGCTTCCTTCCTGAAACGGGTCAGGGAAATCATAGAAGGCCGTGACTGGCGCGCGGCGTTCTGATTTGATCCGGCCGGGTTTGCCCTTCACCGCCGGCGGTGCCGGCCAGGCTTGAGGTGTGTCTGATGAACGACGCGGTAAAAGGACATCGAATCGGGTGGATCGGCGCCGGGCGCATGGGATTCCCCATGGCAACCCGGCTCATCGAAGCGGGAGCCGACGTCGCGGTCTGGAATCGAACGCGGTCCAAGGCGGAACCCTTGGCCGGGAAAGGCGCCGCCGTCGTGGACGGCATCCGGGACCTGGCCGATCGGGACATCGTCTTCACCATGGTCACGGGACCCGAGCAATTCATCGCCGTGACGCTGGGGGACGGCGGCCTGCTCACCGGCGGGACGACGCCCAAGCTGCTCGTCGACTGCTCCACCATCTCCGAGGAGGCGTCCTGGGAGGTCCGGGAAGTCGCGGACGAGGTCGGCACGGCCATGCTGGACTGCCCGGTGAGCGGCAACAACAAGGCGGTCGAGGCAGGCGCGCTGACGCTGGTCGCGTCCGGCGACGAGAAGGACTACCGGACCGCCCTGCCCTATCTGCAGGCGCTTGGCCGCGGCGTTACCTATGCCGGTGAGGGCACCGGCGCGCGGATCGTCAAGATCTGTCACAACGTCTATCTCGGCGTGATGACCCAGGCGCTCGCCGAGGTGCTGATCATGGCGGAGAAGAACGGTGTCAAACGAAGCGCCACCATGGAGTTTCTGAACAAGGCCTCGGTGGGGTCGATGTTTACCCGCTACAAGACCGGCGCGCTCGTGAATCTGGATTTCACCCCGACATTCACCAACCCTCTGCTGTTGAAGGACCTGGACCTCGGCCTGTCGGCGGGCCGCAAGCACGCGGTGCCCATGCCGGTTTCGTCTCTCACCCGGGAGATCGTCCAGAACGCCATCGGCCAGGGTCATACTGAGGACGACTTCGCCTCCATTATCCAGGTCCAGGCGGAAAATTCCGGCCACGAGCTGGTGTCGGAGAATCTTGAAGAACTTCCCGGGATGACCGACGACTAGCCGGAAGTCAGGCCGGCTTGCCGGTCGACTTGCGGAGGATCAGTTCGGGCGTCATCTTGACGGACCGCGGCGGAGTTTCGGGGTCCTCGATCCGCTCCAGGAGAATGCGGGCCGCCTCCGCGCCGATATCCAGCAACGGCGAATGCATGGTCGTCAGCGGCGGGTCGAACTTGCTTGAAAACAACATGTCGTCATAACCGACGACCGAGATATCCTTGCCGCAAACCAGCCCCTTGGTTTGAAGTTCGTCGTAGATTCCGATGGCGATCATGTCATTGGCGGCGACAATCGCCGTGAAGTCCCGTCCCGACGCGAGCAGCCGGCTGGCCGCCCTCCGGCCTTCTTCCTCGGTGAACGCGTCGCAGAACTCGACCAGCCCGGCATCGTACTCGAGATTGTTGGCGTTCAGTCCCCGCACGTATCCCTGGTGGCGCTCGAAGCCGGTCGACAGCTCCTGAGGCCCCGCAATGTAGGCAACCCGCCGATGACCGAGCTGCGCCAGATGAGACATAATGGTCTCGCCGCCGGTCACCTCGTCGCTGACCACCGAGGATATATCGGAATCCGTGGTCTTCCGGACCGCTAGAACCAAGGGTGTCCCTTCGGTGCGGCATTCATCGATCAGGGGGTCGTGACGGCGCGCCGTGGCGATGACGAGGCCATCCACATGACGCTCGCGAAACTTGTCGACGTTCCTGCGTTCCCGCTCGGCGACATTGTCGGTATTGGCGACCATCACGCTGTAGCCCGACGCCTCGAGCACATTGTCGATGCCCTTGATGATCGGTGCGAACGCCGGGTTGGTGAGGTCCGGAACCAGGACGCCGACGGTGAACGACCGGTTGGTCCTGAGGCTGTAGGCAAAGGGATTGGGCCGATAGCCCATCCGGTCCGCCGCCTCGGTGATTTGACGGGCGATTTCGCCGGTCACCATGCCGCGGGTCTTGGGATTGAGCGCGCGCGAGACCGTCGAGGGATTGACCCCCACCTCCTCGGCGATATCGCGAAGCGTTACCCGGCTTGATGCCATCGATCGTCAGCTCCCGGAAAAACGGCCCATCTATAACGGTTTTCCTTCTATTCGGGAACCTATGGTATATGCTCTGCAATCGTTTGCACAGGTTTTGCCGCCCGGCGCGACGAGGGCGGTCCTTGGAGGAGGAATGGTGTGATGGCCGGAGATCTGAAGGGCTACACGGTTGGTTGGATCGGGACCGGACGCATGGGCTTCGCCATGGCGAAACGCCTGCAGCAGGCGGGCGCGGACGTCTCGGTGTGGAACCGAACGCGTTCCAAGGCGGAACCGCTTGAGGAATTCGGTGCCGCCGTCGTCGACAATCCCTCGGATTTGGCCGACCGGGATATCGTATTCACCATGGTCGCCGGGCCCGAGGACGTGATCAACATGACGATCGGCGACGGCGGCGTCCTGTCGGTCGAGGGCACCGTGCCCAAGCTGCTCATCGACTGTACGAGCATTTCCGAAGAGGCCTCCAGGACCGTCCGCGACGCGGCCGCCAAACTCGGCTGCAAGATGCTCGATGCGCCGGTGAGCGGCAATGCGAAGGTCGTCACGGCGGGCAAACTGTCCATCGTGGCCTCCGGAGACAAGGATGCCTACGACATCGCCGAGCCGTTTCTCGATGCCATCGGTCAGGGCGTGACCTATGTCGGCGAGGGCGAACTCGCGCGGATGGTCAAGATTTGCCACAACGTCCTGCTGGGCGTGGTTATCCAGTCCCTTGCCGAGATCACCATCCTGGCGGAAAAGGGCGGCGTTCCGCGGCATGCCTTCCTGGATTTCATCAACAAGAGCGTCATGGGTTCCATGTTCTCCCAATACAAGACGCCGGCGCTGGTCAATCTCGACTGGACCCCGACGTTCACGCCGGTCCTGTTGCGCAAGGATCTGGATCTGGGCCTGTCGGCGGCGCGCGAACAGGACGTGCCCATGCCGCTGGCGACAACGACGCGGGATATCGTTCAGACGCTGATCGGCAACGGATACGTCGAGGAGGATTTCGCCACCCTGCTGGAACTGCAGGCCAAGGCCTCGGGGCTGGAACTCAAACCTGAAAATGTCGACGTACCGACGGGCCTCGAGGACTAGGTACCTACTCCCTAATCGATGACCGAGAAAGCGGGATAATCCTGCCAATCGCTCCAGACCCGCGGCCCCGTGGCCAAGGGCGCGGAGACGCTGTCGCATCGGCGCCGAATATTGGAAAGGCCGCGGGCCGTCTGGTCGTGGCAGTAATCGGCAAGCGCCTTGCGTGAACCGAAGGCGCGGGCCTCGACGGCGGGGTGGAAGCGGATTTCCAATATTACCCCCTCACGCTTGAGGATATTCCACAGGTGCGGCACCAGCGTGTCGTCGCCCACCCAGGCGTAAGCGCGGCGCTCGGCGGCTGTCAGGGGCCGGCCATCCGGGTTGCGGACATAGCTGATCGTGACCGGCTGAACCGCCGCGTGGATTCCCGGCGCAAGATTAAACGGCGCCTGAAACAACGAGCTCTTGAACGGCCGAACGGTATCGCCTTCGGTACTGGTGGCCTCGGGGAATATGATCACACTCCTGCTGAGCGCAAGCTGGCCCGAGACGGCATCCACGTGGCTGGCCGATTTACTCGTCTCGCGGTCAATGAATATGGTCCCTGCCAGCTTGGCCAGGTAGCCGATGCCCGGCCAGTTCGACACGTCCGCCTTGGCGACAAATATGGCATCCAGGCGAGAGGCCAGAGCGGGAATATCCAAATACGAAATGTGATTGGAGGCCACCAGGGTCGATTCTTCGCGGACCGGCGCCCCGATCAGCGATGCCCGGATTCCCGCGATCCGACAGGCGGCCCGATGCCATGCCTGCACGACCTTCGGCCTGCGGGATCCCGCAAAAAAGTAAACCGGATGTAAAATGAGCGTAACCCCTGCCAGAGCGATAATTCGAACGATCGCGCGGAGGGTGGGGCGCATCAGGCCTGGGTCCTTTCGGGACCGGTTTTCAGGATCCCCGAAGCTATCTTGTCTTCGAACTGATAGTGCTTTGCATACCGCTTGGGGACGTTCTCGGTCTCCACCAATAGACACACGTCCACGGTATTGAACACGTCGTCGATGACCGCACCGTCGCCAATGACGCCGCCCAAGCGAAGGTAGCCCTTGATCAACGGCGGCATCTCGCGGAGCGCCTGGCGCATGTCCACCTGCTCCTTGGGCATCCGGTCCATCTTGACGTAGCGCTCGTCCAGCGCCCGCGGGCGCCAGTCCGCCGGCGCCGAATGGTAATAGTAGAGGTACGACAGAGCGCCGGCCATCTGATCCAGATCGAGCCCGGGAAAGCTGGCACAGCCGAACATGAGGGTGATTCGGTTGTCCATCAAATAGTCCGAGATCCCCTTCCACAGCAGCTGCAGGACGGCGCGATCCCGGAACGCCGGGTCGACGCATGACCGGCCGAGTTCCAGCACCTCTCCCGGATATTTCTTCAATGGATTCAGGTCGAACTCGCCCGCCGAGTAGAAGCCGCTGGTTTCCACGGCCCGAGACCGCCGCAGCAGCCGATAGGTGCCGACGATTTCGGGGGATCCCTCCGGGACCGTTTGATTGACCACCAGGAGATGGTCGCAGAAATCATCGAAACGATCGAAATCGAGTTTCCGCCGCGCCATTTCCTCGGACGGCGTGGCGCCCATGTTCTCGTAAAATACGCGGTACCTCAGCGCCTGGGCCGCCCGAACATCCTCGGCGGTCTCAGCAAGGCGAATAGTCAAATTGGCCGCAACATCTTGTGTCATTCGTGCCAACAGCCCCCAAATACGACCGGAAGCGCGTTATGTCGCACAACTTCCGAGACACTTTTGTTGCACTCCGGCGAAGGGATTTTGACATTTCCGGCCGCTTTCGGCAAATCACACCCGATTGAAACCCTCGGCACGGCAAGGAAGTTCACGGGTCCCGTCCCCCGGCACCGTCTGCAACCCGCAGACCGGGCGGATATGAAGCGCGCCGGCCTGGACATTATTTAACATGTTAAGTAAAGTTTGGGCTTATACCCGATGTGGATGGCGTGGAGGGACGAATGTCGAGTGATCTGGATTGGCTGAAGGGATCGGCGCCGCCGATCATTACCCCCTTCAAGGATGGCGAAGTGGATCTTGATGCCTATGCGGGTCTGGTCGAGTTCCAACTCGGCCATGGGTCTCACTGCATCCTGGTCAACGGAACGACCGCCGAACCGTCGACCATGACCATGGCGGAACGCAACCGAACGGTCGATACCGCGATTGGAATTGCCAAGGGAAAAGTCCCGATTGTCGCCGCCACCGGGTCCCAGTCGCTGGCCGAAACCAAGGAATTGACCCGTCATGCGGTCGACGCCGGCGCGGACGCGCTGCTGATCGTCACGCCGTATTACATCCGCCCGCCGCAGCGGGGCATCATCGAATACTATTTGGACGTCACGAAAGACTACGACACGCCGTGGATGATCTACCACATTCCCGGCCGCGCGGCGGTGTCGGTCACCTTGGACACGGTCAAGGAACTGAAGGATCGCTCGCCCAGCTTCGTCGGCATGAAGCACGCGGTAAACGACCTCGGTTTCGTCACCGAGTGCCTAGACGCCTTCCCCGACTACCGCATCTTCGTCGGCCTTGAGGAACTCAGCTACCCGAAGCTGTGCATCGGCGCCGTCGGCTTGATGAATGCGGTCGGAAACCTGCGGCCCGACCTCTTGTCGCAAATGTGCGAGGCGGCCTGGGCCGGCGACATGAAGACCGGTCGGGATCTCCACCAGCGCCTATTGGAGCTCAATCAGTCGGTGTTTTTCGACACCAACCCCATCCCCATCAAGTACATGATGAAACGCATGGGACTGATGCCCACCAACGAGCACCGGCTGCCGATGATGCCGGCGACGCCGGAGCTGGAGAAGCGCTTGGATGGGGTGCTGGAGCGGGCCGGCCTGATCTGAGGTGACGGGACCGTGACTGGCCCGGTCTTCCAGAATTTGGCTTCGGCGGCTATAAGCCCCTCATCCAATTGATAACCTCATAGTGAGAGGGCAGTACAAATGGACTCCGTGCCGAGAGACTACAACTACGTCAACTGGGTGCCGGACCCGTCGGAATTCGTGCGCTTCGCCGATGAAGCGCCGAAGGCGACGTCCCGCGCGCCCTCCTTCCCGCTCGAGGATCTGGAGACCGGCGAGACGGTCCGGATGAAAGAGTTGTGGAAGGGCGGCATCGCACTGATCGAGTTCGGCTCGTTCACGTGACCTTACTGCGCGATGGCGGGCGAGGAGATGGAAGCTCTCGCCGCCCGCTACGCCGACCGGGCCGTGCGCTCGGCATTCATCTACACCCGGGAAGCTCACCCCGGCGAAAACTTCGATTTCCATTCCTCCATGGATGACAAACGGGCGAATGCGCGTGCGTTCAAGGAGCATTCGGACATCAAGCGGCAAATCCTGCTCGACAGCCTCGACGGCGACGCTCATCGGGCCTACGGCACCGCGCCCAATATGACGTGGATCATCGGACGCGGCGGTTTTGTGTTCTACAAAGCCGCTTGGACCGCGGTGAAGGACGTCGAGGAGGCACTGGTCAACGCCATCGACTTCCAGGAGAACCGGATCAAAAACGAGTGGGTGCCGTTCTATTCGGAACGCGCCGCCTGGAGCTACCGCGCCCCCGACAGGTTCAAGGAAGGCCTGGAAAGGGCCGGACCCAAGGCGGTCGGCGACTATGCGGCGCTTGCGGCGAAGCGCAAGGCGGCACAAAAGGCCGACCCGGAGGCCATGCGGATCGTTCCCGGCAACTTCTACAAGCCCGAGGAAGATTGACCCGGCAGACCCCCATGGGTTCAATGACGAGGCGGTGCGGGTTGCACCGCCCTTTTTTCGGGGACCTTCGGGATGAGCGAAGTCTACGTCGTGGCCTACATCGAGGCCCTCGCCGCTCAATCGGATGCGGCGGCCGACGTTATCCGTCACCACGCGGCGGTGTGCGCGCAGGAGTTGGGCGAGATACGCTTCGGCGCGCTCATCCGGGTCAACCATCCCGGCCAATTCGCCCTATTGGAGACATGGAGCGACGAAGCCGCCCGTTTGGCCCACATTTCTTCCAGCCACGTCAGCGAGTTTCGGAACGGCCTGGAGCCGCTGTTGGCGGCGCCCTACGACGAACGGGTTCATGCTCCTTTGTCGGTCACCGGCTATTCGGGCAAATCCGGTGACTTCACCTACGTCATTACTCATATCGACGTCACCCCGCCCAACACCGGCGAAGGCGCCGCTCTGGTTTCCGCCCACTGCGAGGCGGCCCGAAGCGAGGACGGCAATATCAGATGTGTTGCGTTCAGCCAGTTCGACCGTCCCAATCATATGTCTTTGGTGGAAATCTGGGAAAACGCCGGCGCCCGGCGCGCGCATACCGGACGCGATGCCACCGTTGCCTTTCGGCGTGCAATCGCACCCCTCTCCGGGGCATTATACGATGAGAGAGATTACGAGGCCCTGACATGAGCCAATCGAAACAAACCCATAGGACGGCGACCCACTGGGGCGCCTACGATGTCGACGTGGAGCACGGCAAGGTCCAGGCCCTGCGGCCGTTCGATCAGGACCCCGACCCCTCGCCCATCGGCGCCGGCATGCCGCAGGCCATCGAAGACGCGGTCCGAATCTCCCAACCGATGGTGAGAAAGGCGTGGCTCGACAACGGCCCCCTCGACCACAATGGCGGCCGGGGCAACGGGCCTTTCGTTGCGGTCTCCTGGGACCGGGCACTCGACCTGGCCGCGGGAGAGATCGACCGTATCCGCAGGGAACACGGCAATGGCGCCATCTATGCGGGGTCCTACGGCTGGTCGAGCGCCGGCCGATTCCATCATGCGGTCAGCCAGCTCCACCGCTTCATGTCGGCGGCGGGCGGCTACGTGGCGAGCAGGGAAACCTACAGCCTCGCGGCGGCCGAGGTCATCCTGCCGCACATCGTCGGGATGGGCGCATTCGAGCAGATGGACACCAACACGCCGATGAAGATGTTGGCCGAAAATACCGAGTTGTTCGTCTGCTTCGGCGGCATCCCGCTCAAGAACACCCAGGTCGAAGGCGGCGGCATGGGCCGGCATCACATGCCGGAAGCGCTCAAGCTGTGCGCGGAGCGGGGCGTCAAATTCGTCAACATCTCGCCGATCCGCAGCGATCTCGACGACATGGTCAATGCCGAATGGCACCATCCCCGGCCGAATACGGATGTGGCGATCATGTTGGGTATGGCCCATGTGCTCTACACCGAGGGGCTGCACGACCAGGCGTTCCTCGACAAATACTGCACGGGGTTCGACAAATTCGCCCCCTACCTTACCGGCGAGAGCGACGGGAAACCCAAGACGCCCGAATGGGCCGCCGAAATCAGCGGCATGGAGGCGGACGCCATCGCCTCGCTGGCACGGGAAATGGCCGCCAAGGTGACGCAGTTGAACCTGAGTTGGTCCTGCCAACGCAGTGATCACGGTGAACAGGCCTTCTGGATGGCGATGACGCTCGCCGCCATGCTGGGCCAGATCGGAACCCCCGGCGGCGGCGTCGGGTTCGGATACGGCGCAGTCAATTTGATCGGCCGCCAGCGGACCATTATCGCCAAACCGACCTTCCCGCTGCTGCCGAACGAGGTGCGGGACTTCATCCCCGTCGCCCGAATCTCCGATATGCTGCTCAACCCGGGCGGCGCCTATCAATATGACGGCATGGACCGCGTCTATCCGGACATTCGGATGGTCTATTGGTGCGGCGGCAACCCGTTCCACCATCACCAGGACATCAACCGGCTGGTCCGGGCCTGGCAGAAACCGGAAACCATCATCGTCCATGAACCGTGGTGGAACGCCAACGCGCGGCACGCGGACATCATCTTCCCGGCTGCCATAATGCTGGAACGCAACGACATCGGCGTCTCGCGAACCGACAGCTACATGTTCGCCATGCAGAAAGCGATCGAGCCCTTTGGCAACTCGCGGCCCGATTACCGGACTTTCTCGGGTCTTGCCGGGCGCCTGGGCTGCGGCGAGGAATTTACCGAGGGCCGGAACGAGCAGGAATGGATCGAGCACATCTATGACCGGTTCCGCCAGGCCGCCAGCGAAAGCGGCATCGAGACGCCTTCCTTCGAGGAGTTTTGGGAGGCCGGGCACATCCGGCTGCCCGAGCCGGAGCCGCAGCCGTACATGGGTGCTTTCCGGGCGGATCCGGAAGGATCGCCGCTACACACGCCGACGGGCAGGATCGAGATATTCTCCGAGACCGTCGACAGCTTCGGCTACGACGACTGTCCGGGCCATCCGGTATGGCAGGAACCCGTGGAATGGCTGGGCGGCGCGCTCACCGGCACCTACCCGCTGCACCTGATCAGCAACCAGCCGCACACGCGGCTGCACAGCCAGTTCGACAACGGCGGTTACTCCAAAGGCAACAAGGTGAAGGGACGCGAGCCCATGCATATCAGCCCGGAAGATGCCGCGGCGCGCGGCATCGAGACCGGCGATATCGTCCGGCTCTACAACGACCGGGGAAGCTGCCTCGCGGGTGCCGTCGTCACCGACGAAATCCGCGCCGGCGTCGTGCGCCTGCCCACCGGCGCGTGGTTCGATCCCGTGGAACCCGGCGTGCCCGGAAGCCTGGACGTCCACGGCAATCCCAACGTCCTGACCCCCGATAAGGGGACATCCAAGCTGGCCCAGGGACCGTCGGCCATGTCGGCGTTGGTCGAGGTGGAGAAATTCGAAGGGGACGTTCCGCCGATCCGGGCCTTCACACCGCCGGAAATCGTTCAAGACTCCGTGTAATCCGGCCGGCTCGTCACCGCGTACCCGCCTAAGTGAGACGCAATCGACGGGATCAGCCGGCTCCGGCGTTTTGCTTATGAAGTCCGGGAGATCGTGACCAGGGAGCAGATGTCATGAAACGCAGCCTTCTCGCCGCCGCCGTTCTCGCCTCTGCGATTTCCCCCGCTGCCGCGCAAGTCTTCAAGACCGAACTGCACGACGTCACCGTGGAGACCGTTGCCGCCGGCTTCGCTCACCCCTGGGGCCTCGCCTTCCTGCCGGACCGCTCCATGCTGGTTACGGAACGGGATGGCGATCTCAACCGGGTCGGCCCCGACGGAAAAACCACCAAGGTCGCCGGCGTTCCGAAGGTATGGGTCGGTGGACAGGGCGGGCTGCTGGACGTGGTCGCCGATCCCGACTTCGCCAGCAACCGGACCATTTTCCTGAGCTATTCCGAGCCCTCCGCCGATGGCGACGATGCAGGCACGGCGGTTGCCCGCGCGCGAATCGTCCTCAGCCAAACCCCGCGGCTCCAAAAGGTCCGGGTCATTTTTTCCATGAAGCGGAAAAGCGGCGGCGGACGGCACTTTGGCTCGCGCATCGTGATTTCGCCGGACAAGAAGCTGTTCATCACCACGGGCGATCGCGGCGAGAGGGACCGCGCCCAGGACCCCATGGATCACGCCGGCAAGGTGCTGCGTATCAACCGGGACGGGTCGATCCCGGCCGACAATCCCTTCGCCGACGGCGCGAAGGGCCTGCCGGAAATATGGTCCATCGGCCACCGCAATGCACAAGGCGCCATCTGGAATTCGAAGACTCGGTCCCTCTGGACCGTTGCCCACGGCGCCCGGGGCGGTGACGAAATCAACCGCCCCGAAGCCGGAAAGAATTACGGTTGGCCGATCATTTCCTATGGCAAGCATTACTGGGGCGGCTCCATCGGCGAAGGCACCGCCAAGCCGGGCATGGAGCAGCCGGTCTACTTCTGGGATCCGTCCATCGCGCCGTCGGGCATGGCGTTCTACACCGGTGATGCGTTCCCCCGCTGGAAGGGCAACATCTTTGTCGGCGCCCTCAGGTTCCAGCTGTTGGCCCGCCTGGAGGTCAAGGACGGCAAGGTGGTCAAGGAGGAGCGCCTGTTTAACCGTGAGTTTGGTCGGATCCGGGATGTCCGGCAGGGGCCGGACGGCTTCCTTTACCTGCTTACCGATGCTGGGAACGGCAAGCTGCTCCGGGTTAGGCCGCCGAACGCCACCTGACGTATTGAGCGGGCGGCTTTTCCGGGCCACACTTGGTCCCGATGAGCCCGCTCGACCAATCCCCCAACATGCTCCCGCCGGTGCGGCAACTTCCGCCGTTTCGGCTGTTCCGGCCAACCACGACCGCCGAAGCCGTCGGGATTCTAGGGTCCGAGGAAACGCCGCCCATCTGCTACGCAGGCGGTACCGATCTGTGCCTGTCGGTTCACGAGGGCCGTTCCGTTCCGTCACTCCTGACTCTCAATACTCTTGATGGCTTGCGCGGTGCGGAGGTCCGAAACGGGACGTTGGCAATCGGCGCCCTTGCGACCTTCGATGAGCTGAGCACCCATGATCAAGTGACGGCGATCCCCGGATTGGCCGAGGCGTTGGGCGCCATCGCCAATGTCCGCATCCGGTTCCGGGCGACCATCGGCGGCAACGTCGTCGCCCGGCGGACGGCCTACGAAGTACCGATCCTGCTGGCTGCCCTGGATGCCCGGCTGGTCTTCGAGTCTTCGGTTGGCCGGCGAGAGCTGGCGGCGACGGATATCTGGACGGCCGGGGATTTGGATCGCTCACTGCTGACCGAAATTGAAATCCCGCTGACCGAGGGTCTGGCGCTGGATTACGACCGGACTCTCCGGCCGTGGATGACCCAGGCCGCCGCCGGCGGCGGGACCGAACGGGTCGCGGTGGGCACCCGGTTCCTCCGGCCGGCGTTGCTGTCCGGCGATCCGGGCGACTCGGCCGAGACCCGGTTTTCCGGCCTTCCCGGGGAATTCAACGACGTGCTGCTGACCCGCGACTATGTATCGGGAACGGGCGCGGCGCTGCTGACACGGCAGCGGGCCCGGCTGGCGAAGGGTTGATTCGTGAGCGATACCGTCTCCATCACCTGCACCGTCAACGGTGAGCCCGTCGCGGCCGATGTGCCGGCCTCGACCACCCTGGCCGACTTCATCCGCGAGGCCTGCGGGCTGACCGGCACCAAGATCGCCTGCGGCCACGCGGTCTGCGGCGCGTGCACAATCCATCTCGACGGCGTCCCGGTGGCGTCGTGTTCGGCCTATGCCTTCGAGGCCGACGGATCGGAAATCCGGACGGTTGAAGGCCTGGAGGATGCCGATGGTGAACTCGATCCCGTACAGGCGGCCTTCGCCGATCTCAGTGCGTTCCAGTGCGGCTACTGCACTTCGGGCATGATCATGCTCGCCCGGGCGCTGCTGGACCGGGACCCCAACCCCTCCGGCGAGACCATCCGAAAGTGGTTGAGCTCCAACATCTGCCGCTGCACCGGCTATGAGATGATCGTCGAAGCGGTCGCCAGGGCCGCGGAGGCCGCGAACCCGGGAACGATGCGATGAACGAAAGCGCGCGCCTCGAAGTTGTCGGCCGGCCGGCGCGGCGCAAGGACGCGCGGGAAAAGGTGCGCGGCAAGGCCGGCTACACGACCGACATATCGCTGCCCGGCATGCTGCACGCCAAGGCGCTGCGGAGCGCAATCGCCCATGCCCGGCTTGTCGGCATAGATGCCTCGGCCGCCCGCGAGTTGCCCGGTGTTCATGCGGTTCTGACCGGCGACGGGATCGGCGATGATATCGCACCGACCTACGGCTATTTCATCAAGGATCAGCCCATCGTCGCGTTGGACAAGGTGCGGTACGAGGGCGACACGGTGGCGGCGGTCGCCGCCGAAACCGAGGCCATCGCCGATGCGGCGCTGCGCTTGATCAAGGTCGAGTACGAAGAACTTCCGCCGGTCGCCTCGATCGAAGACGCACTCTCCGACGGCGCGGCCGAACTGTTCGAAGAGGCGCCCATGGGGATCGTCCCTGCCTATGGCACCGGCGCCTCGGCCGAGCTTCGCCCCCGGCCCAACGTGTGCTACCGGTTCAACTACGAGACCGGTTCGCCGGACGTCTTCGAGACCTGCGACCATGTTTTCGAAGACACCTTTCACTTCTCCCGCATGCAGCATTTCCACCTGGAACCCTTCGCCGCGGTCGCCCAATGGCTGGACGGCGACAGGATCGAAGTGTCGACCAGCTGTCAGAATCCCTTCGCGCTCCGCAAGGAACTGGGCCGGGTGTTCAAGCTGCCCGAGAACAGTATCAGCGTCCGCGTCCCGTTTGTGGGCGGCGGCTACGGCTCGAAAAACAACTGCAAAGCGGAACCCATCGCCATACTGCTCGCGCGGATGACCGGCCGGCCGGTCCGGTTCGCCCTCACCCACGACGAGAACTTTCTCACCAACACCCAGCACGCGGCGGTCCTGAAACTGAAGACCGGGGTGATGAACGACGGCACGCTGGTTGCCCGCGATAGCGAGATTTTCCTGGATTCCGGCGCCTACTCCGATGCAAGCCCGTTGGTCGCCGAGAAGGCCGGTTATCGGATTCCCGGACCCTACCGTTACCGGCACATCAGGACGTCCTGCGACTGCGTCATGACCAATACGGCGCCCGCCGGACCATTCCGGGGCTTCGGCGGCACCCAGACAAGCTGGGCGTGCGAATCCCAGATGGACATGATCGCCGACCGCCTGGGTATGGATCCGCTTGAATTTCGCATGAAGAACCTGATCGATCTCGGCGAGCCGTTCGTGCCCGGCGAGAGCGGCATGGACAGCGACCTCCGCGCAGGACTGGAATTGGTCGCCCGCGAAATCGGCTACCACGATCGCAAGAAAAATCCCGTCCCCAACCGGGGGGTCGGTCTGGCGCTCGGCTTCAAGGACGGCGGCGGGGTGAACAAGCCGGCGCAGGCCCGCATCAAGGTGTCCACTTTCGGCGATATATTCCTTCATTGCGGCACGGTGGAGATCGGCCAGGGCGCTCATTCGGCGCTCTCCGCCGTCGTCGCCGAAATATTGGGCGCGCCGGCGGGACGGGTCCGTTACATGCCGATCAATACCGACCACACGCCGTACGACCAGGGCACGAATGCCAGTTCGGCCATTTCGGTCATGGGCCAGGCCGTGGAAAGGGCCGCCCGGTCGCTCAGAGCGCAGGTGCTGGATTTTGCCGCCGACCGCCTGGGCGCCGAACCGCAAGACCTCGACCTCGAGGATTGGCACATTCGCAAGGGCAATGAAGCCCTGCCGCTGGCGCCGATGATCATGGGACATTTCGGCGGCACGGGCTGGGAATTTACCGCCGACGGCTTCCACAAGGCGGAGACCGATCATTCCGCACCCCTGGAAACGCAATGCGTCTTCTGGGAATTGGGCTGGGGGGCTGCGGATATCGAGGTAGACCCCGATACCGGTCTCATCACCGTCCATAAGCTGGTGGTTTCGGGAGACGCCGGCCAAGCCATCAACCCCCTCGTCTGTCGGGGACAGGACGAAGGCGCCGCGATCATGGGCCTGGGTCAGGCCTTGTTCGAGGAAATGGTCTACGACGGAACGCGGCTCATGAACGGCGACGCGTTCGCCTACCGCGTGCCCATGGCCCAGGACCTGCCGGCGGAATTCGTCTCCATCACCCAGGAGCAAGGGCACGGGCCCGGCCCCTTCGGCGCCAAGGGAATGGGCGAGGGCGGCATGCTGCCGGTTGCGCCGGCCATCGCCAATGCATTGTTCGACGCGACGGGGGTGCGGGTGGCCGCCCTGCCGCTGTCCCCGCCGCGGGTAAAGGCGGCGCTGGCCAAGAATTCCTAGTCTGCCTTGGGCGGCGGCGGGCCGCCGAAAGGCTTTTTGAACGGTCCAACCGACAACATATCCACTTCGACCACGGCCGGACCATCGACCGCGATGGCTTCCGCGGCTGCGTCGGCAAATGAGCCGGTGTCCTTTACCAGCCGGTGGGGCAGATCGATGCCGGCGCAAAGCGCCGCAAAATCCGGGTTCCGCATGTCCGCGAAATAATGCCGGCCGCCGAACTTGGCGTCCTGGATGTTCTTGATCACCCCGTAACCGCCGTCGTTCATCAGAATGATGGCGATATCCGCGTTCTCCTGAACGGCGGTCGCCAACTCGCTGACGCACAACATGAGGCCGCCGTCGCCGGTGAGCAGAACCGGTTTCCGGCCGGGCGCGGCCACCGCCGCGCCGACCCCCATGGGAACCCCCTGTCCGATTCCGCCGCCCAGCGCATGAATGCCGTCGTGGGGACCATGAATTCGAAACAGTCTGTTTCCCCAGGTGCTGTTGGACAGGGTGATGTCCCGCACCCAGGGCGCATTTGCCGGCGTTACGCCCTGCAATGCGGCGCAAATGTCCGCATATGGTCCCAATTCGTCCCGTGTCCGTTCTTCAGCCGCCGCTTTGGCCCCGGCAAGGTCCCGTGCATAGGAGTTGTCGATCTTCGGCCCGTCGGTAAGCCGCTCCGCGAGACCTTCCAGCACAAGGGCCGTGTCGGCGCAGATGAACTGCGAGCTCCTGAAACACCGGTTCCTGGACGCCGGGTCGGCATCTATCCGCACCAATGTCTTCGGGAACGGGAGCTTGTAGTTGCGGGTCTCGTTGCTGCGAAGGCGTGAGCCCGCCACGACAACGGCATCCAAGGTCTCATAGAAGGCTTCGGATTCGGGTGTCATGTTGAATGCACCGAGGCTCAACGGGTGATCCTCGCTGACGACCCCCCGGCCGTTCACCGAGGTCACCACGCCGACGCCCTTGTCCAACAGCCTGGCGACCGCGCCACCGGCGTGACGGGCGCCGCCGCCGAGCCACAGCAGCGGCCGCCTGGCCTCCCGCACGGTTGCCGCCAGTTCATCCAGGTCCGCCGGGTCCGGCCGGATCAACGGCACGTCGAGAGGCGAAACGTCATCGGGAATATCCACGGCGGCCGCCTGGACATCCGCCGGAATCTCCACGCTCACCGGCCCGTTGGGGGCCGTCAGCGCCATTTGCGCCGCGATGCGGAGCACGTCCAGCGCCACTTCCGGCTTCGAAATGCGGAACGCGGCCTTCGAGACGGCCTCCAACATTTTCAACTGTGCCTTGGCCTCGTGGATGTAGGCCATGCCCTTGTCGAGGTAAGGCGTGTCGATCTGGCCGGTAATGTGCAGCAGCGGCGTTCCGGCGGTCTCCGCCTCGACCAGCGCGCCGGCCCCGTTGCCGGCCCCCGTGCCGGTGCTGGTGAAACAGACGCCCAGGCGATTGCCGACCCGCGCATAGGCGTCCGCCATGTTGACCGCGCCCGCCTCGCCCCGGCTTGGGACGAACCGGATTTTGCCGGCCCGGCCGATTGCATCCAGGATCGGCATGTTGTGGATGCTGATGACGCCGAAGGCGGCGCCGACGCCGCCGGCGTGGAGAAATGCCGCGACGAGGTCGCCGACAGTTTGTCGTTGATCAGACAAAGCGGGATACTCCTCCGGCGACTTCCATCTGCACGCCGGTAATGTACGAGGCCCGGCTGGACGCCAGGAACAGAACCGCGGCGGCGGCTTCCTCGGGCTTGCCGAAACGGGCAAGCGGGATGCCCCGGTCCCTTGCCAGGCCCTCGACCCATTCGTCCATGGAGACACCCTCGGGCGCCCGCGTCTTGAAGCGGTCTTCCCACTGGCCGGTGACGATGGTCCCGACCAGGATGGAATTCACCCGAATTCCCTTCGGCGCGAATTCGGTGCTGAGGGATTTCACCAAGTTCAGAATTCCGGCCCGGGCCGAGGAGGTGGCCACCAGGTGCGGCTCCGGCTGACGGGCGAGAAGCGAATTCACCATGACGACGGCGCCCGCCTCGGATGCTTCGAGATCGGGCAGAAACGCCCGGATCGGATTGATGACGCTGAAGTATTTGAGCTCCAGTTCCGCCCGCCAATCGTCGTCCGTGGCTTCGGCGAAGGTCGCCCAGCGGGCCTGGCCGGCATTGTTGATCAAGATATCCGCATTGCCGAAAGTCCGGGCGACGGAGTCGCGAAACCCGGCGACCGCGTCCTTGTCCAGCACGTCACAAGGCTCGGCGTGAACCCGGTCTCCGTGGACTGCCTTGAGCGAATCCAGTGCCCCATTCAGCCGGGCTTCGTCGCGGGCGAAAAAAGCCACCTTCGCTCCTTCGTCGAGCAGCGCCCCGACGGTGGCGAGGCCGATCCCCGAAGAGCCCCCGGTCACCACCGCGACCCGGTCGGTAAATCCCAAATCCATGTCTAATCGAGCTCCTTCAGGAAAGCTTGAACGGCATCGTTGAAAACGTCCGGCCCTTCCACATAGCAGGCATGACCGAGTTCGGCGAGGCCGACATATCGCGCACCCTCTATTTCGGCGGCCACCCGCTTGCCGCCCTCGTCGGGCGTGATCACGTCCTCATCCCCGCAGAGCACGAGCGTCGGGCACCGAATGCCCGGCGTGTCGGCGAATATATCGGACCGCGCCAGCATATGTGTCGCCGCCTCGTAGCCCTCCGGCGTAACTTCGGCCATGGTTTCCTTGATGCGGGCCCTGAGTTCCAGGCCGGCCCGTTCGGTCAGAAGCCGCGACGAGCGTTTCTCCGCAAGGCCCTTGGGGCCCAGTTCCCGAATGTCCGCCAGCCGGCCGCGGATGGTGTCCGGGTAATCGGCCTCGGCGGTGCTTCCATAACCAAGCGCGCAACTGGCAAGGACCAGGCGGTCGAGTTTGCCTGGATGGCGCGCGGCGAAGGAAGCCGCCATCAGGGCGCCGAGGGAATGACCGATGAGAGAGCAGGACACGATGCCCAGAGCATCCAGGAAGTCGGCAAGTGCGTCGGCATAGCCGTCCGCCGCCGGTGCCAGGGCGGGCAGCGGCTGAGAACCGCCGTAACCGGGCGCGTCCCAGGCAATCACCCGATGATGCGCCGAAAGTGCGGCGAATTGACCGGACCAGCCGGACCCGTTGGACCCTATGCCGTGCAGCAGCAGGACGGCGCCCCCACGGCCCATGTCGTAGTAGGAGATTTCGAGCCCGCCGGCATCGGTGGTCCTGGGCGGCGGCATGTCCATGAGGATCGTCACGGCGCGAATCGCTTACATCTTTTGCCGGCGGGTGGCCGCGTCTATGCCGCCGGCGACCGCCCATTCGGCGAAATTCTCCGGCGTCCGGGCGCAGTCGCGGGGCTTCCACCTTTCGGTGACGTAATCGACGTCGGAGTAGTATTCGATCAGCCCGCCGCACGGATTTTCCACGTACCAGAAGTAGGCCGACGAAATGGGATGCCGTCCGGGTCCTATGGCGGTCTTCCAGCCTTTCCTCGCGATATGGAGACCGCCGCCGAAAATCTCATGAAGGTCGCGCACCTCGAATGCCACATGATTGAGGCTGGCGCTGCCGTCCTTCGTCTCGAGCAGAAAGAGATTGTGGTGCTCACCTTCCGGCCTGCAGCGGAGAAACACCGCATCTCCCGGATATCGGTCGGACAGGTGAAACCCCAGCACTTCCCGGTAGAAGCGCTCCGCCGGTTCGAGGGCGGGGACATTGAAGACCGCGTGGCCCAGCGAAACCGGCCGGGCCCGGTCATAGAACGTGCTCGCCCTGTCGATTCGCGCCCGGTCACCGACCATGTTCATCGGCGTGCCGCGCACCTTGACTTTGCGTTTCCTGCTCAGGCGAAAGCCGAGCCCCAGGCCCGCCGGGTCCGCGCACCGCAAGGTCCCGGCCTTCTCGGCAAACTCGATTCCATTGGCCGCCAATGACCGCCGCAGGCGATCGAGTTCGGCCCTGGAGGAGACGCCCCAGACAACCTCGCGGGCCGTGGCGCCCCGGCAAATGGCCTTGGGCAACGATTTGTCGCCCAGCGGTTTGATGATCACCTGACTGCCGTCCAGGGTCTCGTAGGCCGCGCCGGCATCGCTTGCGCGCAGCCGTTTCAGACCCCAGTCGGCAAGGAACCGCCGGCATTTGTCCATGTTGGTGACGCCGTAGGTGATGGCGTCTATTCCGGTGATGGCCACTGATTTGTACTCCAAGAATTCAGATAACCGTCGTCGCCGCCATGTTGGCCAATCCGCGGGCAACGCTGAGGGCGGTCAACATGGATGTCTTCAGGTTTTCGGGGATCGGATTGCCCTTGAGCTCGATCCTGAACGAACCGGCCACGCCTTCCGCTTCGATCTCATGGATATTGCAGTCGGTGGTCGGATCGGCGCACAGCTCGACCTGCGTATCGTCGAACCCGATGCCGGCCAGCGCAACCGTAGCCGCCACATTGGCGTTCTTTGGATACAGCCGCGCCGCGTCCCGGGCGTCGCCCTGATAGAAGGTCGTCGCCGAACTGAGATTGCCGAGGTCGCATAACGATTCCGCGGGCGTTCCCATCCAGGCCGCCGGCGGTTTGCGGGACCGGTAGGTGACGCTGGTCAGACCCGCGATCCGCGCCGCCGAAAGCGCGTCGACGGCCCCGATGGCGCCCGAGGGCAGGATCAGGTGTGCACCTCCCTCCCGGGCGGCGCGCACCAAACGCTCATGGCGATCCCGGTCGGAAAGCGAGCCGATCGACACCACCATCAGATCGATGCCCGCCCGGAGGATGGCCTCACCGTAATCGTCGACCGCCGTGTGCCCCGCGCATTCCGCAACGATGGTGGGCCCGGCGGCGACAAAGGAGTCCAGGGTTTCGTAGAGCGGCACCCCGTCGCCCAATGCCTGGCGGGCGGCGTCACAACGCCCCGGCCGCACGAGTACGCCCGTAACGCCGATACCGCGCCCCGCGACTCGCGGCAGTTCGGCAAGCACCTTGCGAACGATGCCGCCGTAGCCGATCAGTCCCACCCGGACTTCCTTCATGGACTTCCCCTCGTTCCCCTTGGAACCCGGTTAGCGTTTGAGCTTCGAGACCGGGTGATCGTCGGGATAGGTGGGCGTGGCCGGTATCTTGGCGCCCAGCATGACGCACATCAGCGCCTCTTCCTGGCCCTCATTGACCAGACCGCGGTAGACGCCGGCCGGAACGGAGATCAGGTCCCGTTCGCCGAGGTGGGTCTCCCATTGTTCCGACTTGTCTTCGGTATGGAACATCAGCTTGATCTTGCTGCCCCTGAGGATGAAGAACACCTCCTCCACATCCCGGTGAATGTGAAGAGGCCCTTCGCAGCCCGCCGGCAGCACCATGGTCGAGAAGGTGAAATGCTCCGCCGGCACGGTATTTTCGTCATTCTCGATACCGGTTCCGCCCGTGCCCACATAGCGCATCTGGGAGCGCCGGTACTTGGGATCATAGTCGGCTTGGAACTTGAGCGCGTCCCAATCGAGGGTGCGGGTCGCGTAACGGGCAATCCGCGTGGTCAGCCATTCTTCCAGGCTCGCCCCCTCGGGACGGGGGACCGACACATCGTCGGTCATCACTTCGGTTGCGTCAGGCATTGTTCTTGTCTCCTCCGGAAAAGTGCGTTCGCTAGTTCAGGACGTATCCGCCGTTTACCGGCAGGCACTGGCCGGTTATGAAGCTGGCGCCGTCGGATAGCAGGAACAGAACCGCACCGGTCACATCGTCCGGGTGCTGCGGCCGGTTCATCGCCCGTCCATCGATGTAATTCCGTTTCCGCTCGTCCGGCACATATTCGGTGGCCTCGACCAACGTGAGCCCGGGCGCCACCGAGTTGACCGCGATCCCCTTGTTGCCCAGCTCCCGGGCCATGGAACGGGTCATTGAGATGACCGCGCCCTTCGACGCCACGTAGTGCATGAGGGCCGGCGCGCCCCAGAGCGCCGTGTCCGACGCGATGTTGACGATTTTGCCGCCGCCCGCCGCTTCCAGATGGGGCACCGCGGCACGGCTCATCAGCCAGGTCCCGCGAACGTTGACGCTCATGACGCGGTCCCATGTTTCGATGTCGATCTCGGTCATCGACGGTCCGCCGATTCCCGTCGCGACGGCCCCGCAATTGACCAAGCCGTCCAGTCCGCCCAGCGCCGATATGGCGTCTTCCATGCAACGGATCACCGAATTCGGATCGGCAAGGTCGAGCGTCGAGAAATTGGCTCCCGAGAGTTCCGATGCCGCGGCCCGCCCCTGGTCTTCCAGAATATCGGCAATCACCAAATTGGCGCCAGCCCCATGGGCGGCCTCCGCGAAGGCCCGGCCAAGGCCCCGCGCACCGCCCGTGATCAGGATGCGTTTGTCCGAAAGATCGACGATCGCCGTCATTGCCGGTCATGTTCCGCCATGGGTTGCGGGAGCCCGGGGGCATCCCCTCAATTGGTATCGGTCGCGAGCCGGCTCATCTCCTGTTTGAACGAACCCTCGGTCCACGCAACGCCGCCCGGCGCCGGAACAGTGGATTCGTTCAGCTTGGCGACGATCTCCGGGAGTTCGTGATGTCCCGCGGCAAAAATGTCCTCGAGGGCATCGGCGAGCGATTCCTCATAGTCGGTGGGAACCCGGCTGCGCGTCTGATGTAGGACGTTTTGCGAGCTGTCGACAGGCAGAACCGTGCCTTCGTCGCCCTTGTTGCGCCGCTTGGCGGCCAGCCATGGATTGAATGCGTCGGACATGATCCTCTCCCTACTCGGCCGCTTGGGCGTGCGCTTCCGCCAGTTCCTTGACCTGTGCCTCGGCGGCCCGGTGCAAAATCTGCCGGAGGCGGGTCACTCCGCCGTCGTGCTGATAAAGGTTTTCGTGTTCCCGCGCGTCATCGGACATCGCTTCGAGGACAACGCGATCCTGCTCCAACACATCCCAGTGGCGTTTCTCGAACCGCATCCGATAGAGGAAGTGCCACATATCCCGAAGCCACCCGGACACCTCGCGGGTCCGCCAGAAAAACACCTGAGTGTGGGTTTCGTCCACGGGTGTCGCAAACCCGATGATGCCGAAATGGCCGCCCGGGCCCGACTTTGGGGGATACGGGATGGTCAACCGGAACCAGTCGGCACCGGATTGGCCGAACTCGACCCAGTCGAAGTTGACCCCCGTCTGGCCTTCTTTCTCGAAAACATAGCCCTGGTCCGTATTGCGGGCGGTAAACTTGGCGATCTCGGAGCCTTCCGACATGGAGTGGGATTCCCGGTGCAGGTAGGCGCCGTGCATGGGATCCATGACATTTTCGATGGCATAGCGATAGTTGGTGTTCCAGGTTGCGGTGCAGAGAATGGCCCCGTGTTTGTCTTCGTCGGTCAGTTCTTCCGGAAGCTCGAGTTCACAGGGCTCCGGATGTGCCGCATCGCCGAAATAAAGAAAGATGCCGCCGCGGATTTCCCTGACCGCATAGGACCGGTTCAGTTTCCGGCCCTTCATGGGGCAATCGGGCAGCGCGGGCACCTCGAGAACGGTGCCGTCGGTTCCTACCTGCACGCCGTGGTACCAGCATTGCAGCCGGTCGCCGACGTTCCAGCCCAGAGACAACCGGGCGCCGCGGTGGGGGCAGCGATCCTCGACCGCGTGCACATCGCCGTTTTGGTCGCGCCAGAGGGCGATTCGCTCACCGAGGCGGGTGACGCCGATCGGTGCTTCCCGCACCATCCAACTCGGGGCGACCGGGTACCAAAGATTTCTCAGGCCGCTGTTGACCAGCGCCTCGGCACTGGTCGGCCCATCCTGAAGCGCGCTAGATGTCGACATCGTTTTCCCATCCATTGTTGTTCGGGCCGCTGTTGTCCGGGATTGCGGCGGGGCATCGTCCGTTCACCGCGGCATGCCGCCGCTCCCGGGCGCTAGAAGCGCCAATCTTCTTATGTTGCCCGGCGTTCACCGCCTCCCCGATTGCGACGATATTAAGAATGATTGTCATAAAAGGCTTATGAAAAAAGGGGCTCTGATTATTCCCGATCGTTATATTAGATGCCCTGATTCCTGGGGCGGCCGGCTCAACCCCGGGCCAACCCCTTGATTTAAGAGCAAGAAGCTGAGAGTTTGACGGCGGTTCGTTCGAACCGAATTGTTTAATCCGGATTTGATATAACGGAATCGAATATCGGCGGCGGATAAATTCATATGCCTTTTATGACAATGATTTTTAAAATCTGCCGCGTCTCATCAAAGCCAACATCAACACATGACCTCGGGATAGGGAGGAAACCCACCATGAAGAAAACACTTATTGCCACGACTGCCGCCATCGCCATGGGAGCGACGGTATTTACGGCGCCGGTAGCCAACGCAGCCGAAGTGACGTTGAAGCTCGTCACCATGCTGCCGCTTTCGACGCCGATCGGGAGGACATTCGACGCCTTCATGAAACGCCTGAACGCGGAGATGAAGGGCGAGTTCCAAATCGATCACCGCGGCGGTCCGGAAGTTATCAAGCAGTTCAAGCAACCCAACGCCGTGCGCCTGGGCTCGGTCGATATGACCCTCACCAGCCCCAGCTACGCCAACGGCATCCTGAACGTGTCCGGCACCGCCAACTACTCCAACAAGCAGTACGCGGAGATCAAGGCGACCGGCTATCACGACTACATGACCGAACTGCACAAGGCTAAGGGCCTGGTCTATATCGGCGAGCTGCCGGTCTCTCAGCTTCGGTTCCACATCTTCTTGAAGGAGCCGATTAAAAAGCTCGAAGATTTCAAGGGTCTGAAGATTCGCGTCTTCCCGGCGATCCGCCCGGCGATGGCCGCCCTCGGCGCCAACCCGGTGGTGCTGCCGATGCCCGCAATCTACACCTCCATGGAGCGGGGCGTGGTGCAAGGCTTCGTCACCGGCGTTTCGGGTGTCGCCGAGCAGTACAAGGGCGTCGTCGGCGCCTATGTGGAGCCCGGTTTCTACCGCGCCACCTTCCACTTCCTGGCCAATCCGAAATCCTGGGCCAAGGTTCCCGCGGCAACCCAGGCCAAGGTAATCAACTTTGTGCGTACCGCCGATGCGGCCACCTACGAAGCCAGCTGGAACGCCAACCTGAAGGCGGGTTACGAAACGATCATGAAGGAGGGCATCAAAAAGGTCGAGTTCACCGGCGCGGAACGCGAGAAGTTCCTGCAGCTGGTGAATGAGGCGCCGTGGATGGACATCAAGAAGAAGGCGCCCATGGAGGCCGAAAAGCTTAAAATGATGCTGATGAAATAGCCCCGGCTATTTCCGTCATTCTCGGGTAGCATGGACCCGGCCGGTAGCGGCATGCCGTTTCCGGCCGGGCGGCTATTTGCCTCCCCGCATTCGAGGGGCGCCGGACACGCAGATGCAAGACGTGCTGACAACGTTGACCAGATGGTTCGACTGGTTCAACCGCGGGCTCGCGTTTATTGCCTGTGCGCTCCTTGTCGCTCTCACCGCCGCCATCTGCGTCGAGATCGTCAGCCGGTCGTTCTTCGACATTTCCAATTTGTGGCTGGTTGAACTCAGCGAAATCACGCTGCTCTACATAACATTCCTCGCGGCCGCCTGGGTGCTCGGCAACGACAAGCATGTTTCCATCGACCTGATCCTCGAACGCATGGACCCCAGCCGGGCCAAGTACCTTCATCTGGTGCTGTCCCTGGTTGCCGCAATCGTCTGCTTCGTCATCACCTGGTTTGGAATTCTCACCGTCATCGATCAGTTCGTGAGCGACATTCGCGAACCGACGGTCATGGCGCCGGCCACCTTCTGGATCACCGCCGTGGTGCCGTTCGGCCTGTTCCTCCTCGGCTGCCAATTCCTGCGCCGGGGCGTGCGGGCGCTCACCGGCCGGCCCCTGTCGCTCAGCGAGGACTAGAGGGGCGGGACGCATGGAGTGGTGGCAAGCCTTCATCGCGATCATGGGGCCTCTGTTCGTCCTCATGTTCCTGGGGATGCCGGTCGCTTTTGCCTTTCTTGTGGTGAATTTCGTCGGCTCCTTTCTGTTTTTCGGCGGCTTCACCGGGCTGATACAGCTCGTGACCCAGGTCTCCGAAGCCATCACCACATTCACCCTGGTTCCCGTCGCCCTGTTTCTGGTGATGGGCGAGATCATGTTCCATTCGGGAATCGGGCTCAGCCTGATGGATGCGCTGGACAAATGGTTCGGCAGTCTCCGCGGGCGGCTCGCCCTCATGGCCGTCGGCGGCGGCGTATTGTTCTCCGCATTGACCGGCAACAGCATGGGCAGTATCGCGCTGCTCGGTTCCACGCTGGTGCCGGAGATGGAGAAGCGGGGCTACAAAAAGCCCATGTCGCTGGGACCGATCCTCGGCAGCGGCGGTCTCGCAATCATGATCCCGCCCAGCGGACTGGCCGTCCTGCTGGGCGTGGTGGCCGAGTTGTCCATCGGCAAAATTCTGATCGCCATCATCCTGCCCGGCATCATCATGGCGGTTCTCTACGCGCTCTACATCATCGGACGCTGCTTCGTGGATCCGGATGTTGCGCCGTCGTTCAAGGTGGAACCGATCCCGTGGCCGGAAAAGCTCAAGGTCGCGGCCGTTCATATCGTGCCGGTCGGCTTCATCATCTTCATGGTCGTCGGGGTTATCTTCGCCGGGTTTGCGACGCCCTCCGAGTCGGCGGCGTCCGGCGCATTCGCCACCTTCCTCCTCGCCGTTTTCCAGCGCCGGATGTCCTGGACGGTGTTCAAGAAAGCGATCGTCGGCAGCCTCGAAATATCGGTCATGCTGCTGCTGATCATCTCCGGCGCCCTCGCCTTCACCCAGATGCTGGCCTTCACCGGCGCGACGTCCGGTCTCGTCGAAGTGATCCTCGGCATCGAAGCGAGCCCGATCACCGTGGTCGGCCTGATGGTGGTGCTGGTGATCCTGCTCGGCATGGTGATGAGCCCGGTGCCGATCATGTTGGTGACCCTGCCGGTGTTCATTCCGGTGGTGCAGCAATTGGGCTTCGATCCCATCTGGTTCGCGGTGCTCTACCTGATCGCGATCGAAACCGGGTCGACCTCGCCGCCGTTCGGGGCGGGCCTGTTCGTGATGAAGGGCGTCGCGCCGAGGGGGACGGGTATGAACGAGATTTACCGGGCCGCGGTCCCCTTTCTCATCTGCGACGTGCTGGCGATTTTGATCGTGCTGTTCATCCCGGCCATCGTTTCCTGGCCGATCAGCCTGATGTTCTGATTCGGGCGTCTACAAGGTCCGCATGGGCCTGGATCAATCGTGGAACGTCTTCCGGCTCCCAGCGGCCCAGACCGCATTCCGCCGAAATTCCGAAACGGTCCCAGTGCCGCGCCGCGGTCTGGAGCCGGGTGCGGTTGCCGTCCGGGCCGTCGTCGTGAACCAGTCCGAGGTAGAGTTCCGTCTCATGGGCGAGCCTTAAATCGCCGAGCGGCGCGAAGAAGCCGTCATCGCTCCGATCGACCGGAACCGGCATATGGAGGAAATCCATCGGCCGGCCGAGCCGGGACAACACCTCGTTGGCGACCCGGACGCACATGCCGAGATCATCCGGCTCCTTCCAATGCCTGTTGTTCATGCTGCCGTAGCAAAGGTGGAATCCGAGCTCGACGCTATTCGGCACCGCATTCCCCAATTTAGCCAGACGGCCGTTGAGCACCTCCCAGGCATCGTCGAACGGGACGCCGTAGACCCCCTCGAATATGCTCATTTCCGTCGCCACGTCCCATTGTATGGCGAGCGCCTCATGGGGCAGCGAGGCGCAGATTTCATCGAGTTCGCGGAGGATCGCCGCCTCATAGACCGGAAATACGTCGCTTTGGACGGCATAGGCGGTAAATGAATAAACCGGCGCGAAGGGCGTCGGAATGGCGACCAGAAACCGGGCCTCGGCGGGGATGACGCCGGCGGATTGTTTCGACTCGAACAATGCGAAGCCGGCGATCGCTTCGCGGGCAAATCCCAACTCCCCAAAGGCCAGGTCGGCCGCGCCTTTGCCCGGTGAGAACTCGAAGGGCGGATGGAGCTGGTAGTCCCGTTCCCGCCGGGCGGCCTGCCGAAGCGCTGCCTGACCTTCGAATACACGTAGCTGCCAGCCGATCCAGTTTCGCCGCTCGCCGGTTTCGCCGTCCGGATATCTCTGGCAGCGGCCGCCGAGAATTTTCCCCGTCAGGTCGAGAACCGCGCCAGCATTTTCGAGCGGAACCGAACCGACGAGATGAACCGGATAACGGAGGGGCGCGGTTTCGGCAGCCATGATTTTCTCTCTTTGGTTATTCCAAACGGTTATACTGACATATGCCGTCTGAACAAACGCCATCGGTTTCCGGCCGGCCATCGTCGCCCGGCTTCGATCGCCTGTTGCTGTCCCGGATGACCCTGCGGCAGATGCAGACTTTGGTGACCGTCGCAGAGCACCGCAACATCCTCAAGGCCTCCGAGCTCCTCAACATGACGCAGCCGGCGGTCTCCAAGAGCATCAAGGAGATGGAAGCCACCCTCGGTGTCGCGCTGTTCAAGCGCTCGACCCGCGGCGTCACGCCCACCGAGTACGGGGCGGCGTTCGTCGATCACGTGCGGTCGGTCCTGGCGGAAATGCGCACCGCCTGGAACGAGCTCGCCGACCTGCGGGACGCGTACGTCGGCAAGCTGGAGCTCGGCATCCTGCCGAGCGTCTCGGGCGGGCCGCTGATGCAGGCGCTGGCCGATCTCCATCGGGAGCGCCCGGGCATCAGCATCACCATTCACGAGGGGGTCCACACTCAACTGCTTCCCTCGCTCAGGACCGGCGAGCTGGACATGGTCGTGGGCCGGATGATCGAGGACGGCGAGCGGGGCGGTCTGACCCAGGAAATCCTTTACCACGAACCCTGGGTGGTGATTGCCCGCGGCGATCATCCGCTGCTCAAGGGGGACACGCCGCCGGAGCTGGAGGATCTCGCCGACGCCCAATGGATCCTGCCGCTCCCCAACGCCACCATCCGGCCCGTGGTTCAATACATATTCAACGAGCATGGCCTGGAGCTGCCCCAGGCGGCGATCGAATGCAGTTCCGGTCTGGTGGCCCGGTCGCTGCTGGGACGGACCGACATGCTGATGATCATGCCGAGGTATTTTCTCGGCCTCGAGGAACACGGCAACCTCGGCGCGCTTCCCGTCGAGCTCAAAATCGATCCCATGCCGGTCGGCATCACCGTCCGCGAGGCCCGGACGCCGACCGCCACCGAGGAACTCGTCCGCACCATGCTGCGCGACGCGGTGAAGGAGATGAACTAATTTGACACACGAGAAAATGGTACCGGGGGAGGGACTTGAACCCCCGACACGCGGATTATGATTCCGCTGCTCTAACCAGCTGAGCTACCCCGGCACACGATTTCGCCGGCGCCGTCGGGCACCGCGAAGACAGGGGATTTATGCCGATGCCGGCAGACTGTCAAGTTCCGACTGGCCGGCCGCCGGCGCGATTTCGGACGGCCTCGAAATCCAGCCGCCGCCGAGCACCCGGTCCCCGCCATAAGCGACGCAGGCCTGTCCCGGCGCCACCCCGGCCTGGGCGGCGAACAGCGTCACCAGGGCGCCGCCGCCGCCGTCCGAACGAATGCTCGCCGGTACCGCCTCCTGCATGGAGCGAAGCTTCACCGTGACCTCTTGCGGCTTGCCGTCGAGGGGTGCACCCAGCCAGTTGAGGTCGCGGACGGTCACCTCGGTTTCCATCAGCGACTCCCTGGGCCCGACGATCACCCGCCGGGTCCCGGGGTCGAGGCGCAGCACATAGAGCGCGCCGCCGCCGCCGATGCCGAGGCCGCGGCGCTGCCCGACCGTGTAGTGGAGTATCCCCTCGTGCCGGCCCAGGACGGCGCCGTCGAGATCGACGATGTCGCCGGGCTCGGCGGCGCCGGGCCGCATCTTCTTCACCACCTCGGCGTAGTTCCCGCCCGGGACGAAGCAGATATCCTGACTGTCCGGCTTGTCGGCGACGACGAGGCCGAAGCGCCCGGCATGGGCCCGGGTTTCCGATTTCGGCATCTCGCCCAGCGGAAACCGGAGAAATTCCAGCTGGTCCCGGGTCGTGGCGAACAGGAAATAGCTTTGGTCCCGGCTGCCGTCGACGGCCCGATGAAGCTCGGCGCCCCGGGCCCCCTCGACCCGGCGCACATAATGGCCGGTGGCCAGCACGTCGGCCTGCAGGTCCCGGGCGCGGGAGACGAGATCGCGGAACTTCACCGTCTGGTTACAGCGGACGCAGGGGATCGGGGTCTCCCCGGCAAGATAGGAATCGGCGAATTCGTCCATGACTTCGTCGCGGAACCGGTCTTCGAAATCGAGGACGTAGTGCGGAATGTCCATCTGCTCGGCCACCCGGCGGGCGTCATGGATGTCCTGGCCCGCGCAGCACGTGCCGGGCCGCGCCGTCGCCGCGCCGTAATCGTAGAGTTGCAGCGTAATGCCAATGACGTCGTAGCCCTGCTCGGCCAGCAGCGCGGCGGTCACCGAACTGTCGACGCCGCCCGACATGGCGGCAACCACGCGGGTCTCGGCCGGTGCCTTATCCAATCCCAGTGAGTTCATGACGCGAAATATATCTCCGAACGCATGGGGCGCAACCTACGCCGCGGCATCGAGGCCCATCTGCCAGAAGCCGGCCTCCAGGCGAGTCGCCTTGCCGAACGTCCGTTGCAGATCCGGCACCCGGGCCTCGGAACCGGTCCGCTCGAACAGGGAATCGAGCAGGCCTATCTCATCCGCCGCCACCTGCTGGTAATCCTCTGAGGCGTACATCTCGATCCACGCCCTGTAGGGATGATCGTCCGCCGCCGTCCCCATTGCGGCGCCGATCTCCGCGTAGCCGACGATGCACGGCGCCAGCGCCACATGCAGGTCGAGCAGGTCCCCCGCCATGCCGCGGTCCAGCACATAGCGGGTATAGGCCATGGTCTCGGGGGCCTCCGGGGCCGACGCCATGTCGGCTTCCGACAAGCCCCAGCCGGCGCAGAACTCGATGTGGAGCTTTATCTCCGTATCGACGATCGCCCCGAGGGCCGCCGAGGCGGCGCGGATATCCTCCAGGTCGGATGCCTTGTAGGCGGCGAGGCCATAGGCGCGGGCGAACTGGATCAGGAACAGATAATCCTGAATCAGGTAGTGCCGGAAGCAGGCTTCGGGAAGCGCGCCGTCGGCCAACCGCCTGACGAAGTCATGCTCGATATAGGCCCGCCAGTCCCGGGCCGCCCCGTCCTTGAGACGCTGAAACAGAGACATGGCCTCAGACCATCATGTTGCGGGTTTCCACCGGCAGCGACACCACCAGCCCGTCCAGCTCGTCGGTAACTTCGATCTGGCAGCCGAGGCGCGAGGTCTGGGTGAGGCCGAAGGCGAGGTCGAGCATGTCATCCTCATCGTCATCGGCCGGCATGAGCTTCGCGTACCAGTCCGGATCGACGATCAAATGGCAGGTGGAGCATGCCAGCACGCCTTCGCAGGCGCCCTCGATATCGATGTCGTTCTTGTGGGCCACGGTCAGCAAGGTGTCGCCGATGTCGGCCTCGACCTCGCGGTGGTTTCCGTTGGGCTCGATAAAAGTGATCCGAGGCATCAGCCGCCCTCCGCCGGCACCGGCTCCGCACGAGGTTAAACGTGGAAAGATTCGCCGCAGCCGCAGCGGCCCTTTTCGTTGGGATTGTCGAACACGAAGCCCGACTGCAGCTTGCCCTCGACGTAATCCATCTTGCTGCCGACCAGGAACATGACGGCGACCGGATCGATAAACACCCGGACCCCGTCCTGCTCGATCTCCTCCTCGAACGGGCGCTTGTCCTCGGCATATTCGACCACGTAGGAGTGGCCGGAACAGCCGGTGTTGCTGACCCCGACCCGCAGGCCGAGCACCGGCTTGTCGGCGCGGTCCATCAGCGAGCGCACGCGCGAAACCGCGTTGTCGGTCAGGGTGACGGCTTGTTGTCCTTGGTTCATCATCATTCTCTTTTCCCCCGCTCTAGAACATGCCCAGGGCGACTTTGGCTTCGTCGGACATCTTGTCCATGTCCCAGGGCGGGTCCCAGACCAGCTTGACCTCCACTTCGGCGATACCGGGCACCGAGGCCGCCGCGTCGGCCACCTGCTGGGGCAGGATGCCGGCAACCGGACAGCCGGGCGCGGTCAGGGTCATCTCGATCATGGCGTTGCCGGTCTCTTCGCTGATGTCGATGGTATAGATGAGCCCCAACTCATAGATATTCACCGGGATTTCAGGATCGTAGACGGTGCGCAGCGCCTCGGCGACCGCCGACAGACCGGCAACGGACACGCCGTCGTCCAGGGGCGCGCCGGCCCGGCCGACGATGCCCTCGGGCACCTCGCCGCCCATTGCGGTTTCCCAGGGCTGGGTCGGCCCCATCGGGTAATTGTCCATGTTCTCATCCATCTTGATCAGCCTTCTTCGTGCTCACTCCGTGGTCGCCGCGTCCTCACCCTCGGCGGCGGCGTTCATGGTGTGCCAGGCGAGCGTCGCGCACTTCACCCGCATGGGGAACTGGCGAACGCCCGACATCACCTTCAACTTCTCCAATTCGTCTTCGAACCCGTCGGCGACCCCGCCGTCATCGTCCCCGGTGCACATCCTGTGGAACCGTTCGAAAAGCGCCTGTGCCTCGGCGAGGGGCTTGCCCTTGACCATGTCCGTCATCATCGAGGCCGACGCGATGGAAATGGCGCAGCCCTTCCCTTCAAAGGCGGCATCCCGGATGTTCTGATTTTCATCGAGCCGCAGGTAGACGGTCAACCGGTCGCCGCACAGGGGATTGTTGCCAAGCGCCTTATGGCTGGCATCCTCCGGATGGCGGAAGTTCCGGGGATTCTTCCCGTGGTCCAGGATCACCTCCTGGTACAGATCTCTCAAATCGTCGTCGATCATCCGAATATCTCTCTGACCTTTTCCAAGGCCTCGGCCAGCGCATCCACTTCCGCGCGGGTGGTGTACATACCGAACGACGCCCGGGAGGTCGAGGTCACGCCGAAACGCTCCATCAGCGGCTGTGCGCAGTGGTGTCCGGCGCGAACCGCCACCCCGGCGCTGTCGATGATCGTCGCCACGTCATGGGAGTGCACGTCACCAAACTCGAACGACACGATCCCGGCCTTTTGCTGCGCCCGGCCGAGAATCCTGAGCCCTTCCACGTCGGCGAGACGCAGCATGGCGTAATCCAGCAGCTCCTTTTCATGGGCGGCAATCCTGTCGGGGCCGACGGCGGTGACGTAGTCGATGGCGGCGCCAAGCCCGACGGCTTCGACGATCGGCGGCGTGCCGGCCTCGAACCGCGCCGGCGGCTCCCGATAGGTGGTCTTTTCGAACGTGACCAGGGAGATCATGTCGCCGCCGCCTTCGAAGGGCGGCATCTTCTCCAGCCATTCCGACTTGCCCCACAGCACGCCGATGCCGGTCGGCCCATAGAGCTTGTGGCCGGTCCAGACGTAGAAGTCGCAGTCCAGGTCCTGCACATCGACCCCTTCGTGGACAATGCCCTGGGCCCCGTCGAACAGGACAGGGGTGCCGTTGTCATGGGCTAGCCGGACGATTTCCTTCACCGGCGTGACGGTCCCCAGCACATTGGAGACGTGGGTAACGGCGACCAGCTTGGTCCTGGGGCCGAGTAGTTTCTCGAACTCGCCGATCAGGAAATTGCCGGCATCGTCGATGGGCGCCACCTTGATTTCGATGCCCGTGCGGTCGCGCAACAACTGCCAGGGGACGATGTTGGCATGGTGCTCCATCACCGAGACGATGATTTCGTCACCCGCCTCCAGCATCGAGCCGAAGGAATGGGCCACCAGATTGAAGCCCGCGGTGGCGCTATGGGTGAAGATGATTTCATCCGGGCTTTTGGCGTTCATGAATTGAGCCACCTTCGCCCGGGCGTTTTCGTAGTTCTCGGTCGCCACCTGGCTGAGATGGTAGGTGCCCCGGTGCACGTTGGCGTACTGGCTCTCGTAGGCCCGGGTCATGGCGTCGATGACCGCCCGCGGCTTCTGGGCGCTGGCGGCGCTATCCAGGAATACCAGCGGCTTGCCGTTGACCTCCAGCGACAAGGCCGGAAAGTCGCGGCGGATCGCCTCGACGTCGAAGGCGCCGGCGCCGATTGGTTCGGTAAGGTTCACGACGTTGGTCATCCTTCGTCCGTTTCCTGTGCATGGGCGAGCCAGTTGCCGACCGCATCCCGAAGCAGCGGCTCGATCGGCTCCTCCTCGACACCGTCTATCACTTCGCCGAGAAATGCCTCGACCAGCATGCCGCGGGCCTGCGCCTCGGGGATACCGCGGGCGCGGAGATAGAACAGTGCGTCGTCGTCAAGTTCGCCGGCGGTCGCGCCGTGGGAGCATTTGACGTCGTCGGCGAAGATTTCGAGCTGCGGCTTGGTATCTATCTCGGCCTTGTCCGACAACAACAGGGTCTTGTTGGTCATCCGACCATCGGTGCCGTCGGCGCCGGCCTCGACCCGGATGTTGCCCTGGAATACGGCCCGCGCCGAGCCGGTCAGGGCGCCCTTGTAGAGCTGTTCGGAGATGGAATTCTTGGTCGCGTGGCGGACGACGGTGGTGTTGTCGAGGACCTGCGATCCGTCACCGAGATACACGCCATTGAGCCGGGCAACGGACTCGCCGGCGGTCAGGCCGACCTGAACCTCGTCCCGGGCAACCGCCGCCCCCTGCTGAAGGACGAAACTGTCATAGATCCCGCCGCTATCGATCCTCGCGCGGACCGTATTGACGTGGACGCTGCCAGCCCCCTGCCGCTGAACCCGCCGGTGCTCGACGGTGGCGCCCTCGGCAACGGTGACCATGGTCGCGCCGTTGAAAAACTGCTGCGAGGGAGCAGCACCCAGATGGGTCTCGATGACCTGCACCCGGCTGCCGGCGCCGGCGATGATCATGTTGCGGGGCTGGCGGACCGTCGGGGCATCGCCGCCGGTATCGGCAAAGACGACTTCCAGGGGCGCGGCGATTTCCGCCTTCTCCGCCACCTCGACCACATAGCCGTCTTCGAGGAACGCCCCGTTGAGCGCCAGCAGCGGCTGATCGTTGCCGAGGTCGCCAAGACGCGGCTGGATCAGGTCCGCACCGCTTTCCAGACGGTCGGCGAGCGGCGTGAACCGGACGCCGTCGAAATCCCGAAGCTGCGACAGATCATCCCGGAAAACGCCGTCGACGAACACCAGGCGCGGCCCGGCGCCGACGGCATCCGGCAGATCGACGGCGGCGTCCGCATTGCCGGGGGTTTCGGAAAAATCGAAACCGTCGAGGGCGCGAAGATTGGTGTACTTCCACTCCTCCACCTTCGGCGTCGGCAGGCCGGTCTTGCCGAACGATTGGACGGCCGCCTCGCGGAGATCGGCGAGCCATTCGATCCGCTGTCCGGGCAGCGTCTCGCGCACCGCTTCGTAACGGTCGAGCATCGCCCGGCTTGCTGACGTAATACTCATCTATGCGGCCGCCTTTGAAAATTCGGCGTAACCCTTCTCCTCGAGCTCGCGCGCCAAACCGGCGTCGCCCGAGGCAACGATTTTGCCGTCGGCCAGAACATGGACGCGGTCGGGGACGACGTAGTCCAGCAAACGCTGATAGTGGGTGATCACCAGCATCGACCGCTCCGGCGACCGCAGGCTGGTGACGCCCTCGCCGACGATTTTCAGGGCATCAACATCGAGGCCGCTGTCGGTCTCGTCGAGCACCGCGAGCGAGGGGCGGAGCACCGCCATCTGCAACACCTCGTTGCGCTTCTTCTCACCGCCGGAGAAGCCGACATTGACGGCGCGCTTCAGCAATTCGTCCGTGATGTTCAGGGTCGCGGTCTGTTCACGGACGAACTTGAGGAAATCCATGGCATCCAGCTCGTCCTCGCCCCGGTAGGCGCGTATCGCGTTGAGCGAAGTCTTGAGGAAGTTCATGGTCGAAACGCCGGGAATTTCCACCGGATACTGGAAGGCGAGAAACAGGCCTTCACCGGCGCGCTCGTCCGGCTCCATCTCCATCAGGTCCCTGCCGTTGAACAGGATCGATCCTTCGGTCACCTCGTAGCCGTCACGGCCGGCGATCACATAGGACAACGTGCTCTTGCCCGAGCCGTTCGGCCCCATGATGGCATGGACCTCGCCCGGCCCCATGGCCAGGTCGAGGCCCTTGAGGATCGTCTTTCCGTCGACACTGGCGTGCAGATTTTTAATTTCCAACATAATTCTTACGAACTCTTCCGGCTAATGGACATTCATGGACATTCATGGACATTCATGGACATTTGATGACTTCTTTTCGTTCCAATTCGCGCCTTATCCGACGCTTCCCTCGAGGCTGATTCCGACCAGCTTCTGTGCCTCGACGGCGAATTCCATGGGCAGTTCCTGCAGCACCTCGCGGCAGAATCCGTTGACGATCAGGGCAACGGCTTCCTCCTCGCCGATTCCCCGCTGGCGGCAATAGAACAACTGGTCGTCGCTGATCTTCGAGGTCGTCGCTTCGTGCTCGACCTGGGCGGAGCGGTTGCGGCTCTCGATATAGGGCACCGTATGGGCGCCGCACTCCGATCCGATGAGCAGTGAATCGCACTGGGAATAATTCCGCGCATCCGAGGCATTGGGCATCATCTTCACCAGCCCGCGGTAGGTGGCCTGGGATTTGCCCGCCGAGATACCCTTGGAAATGATCCTCGACCTGGTGTCCTTGCCGAGATGGATCATCTTGGTGCCCGTATCGGCCTGCTGGAAGTTGTTGGTGATGGCGATGGAATAGAACTCGCCCACCGACCGATCGCCCTGCAGGATGCAACTCGGATACTTCCAGGTAATCGCCGAGCCGGTCTCGACCTGGGTCCAGGAAATCTTGGAATCGTCGCCGCGGCAGGCGCCCCGCTTGGTGACGAAGTTGTAGATGCCGCCGACACCGTTTTCGTCGCCGGGATACCAGTTCTGGACCGTCGAGTATTTGATTTCCGCGTCCTTGTGGGCGACCAGTTCGACAACCGCCGCGTGGAGCTGGTTCTCGTCCCGCATCGGCGCGGTGCAGCCTTCGAGGTAACTCACGTAGGAGCCCTCATCGGCGATGATCAGCGTCCGCTCGAACTGGCCCGTATTGGCCGCGTTGATCCGGAAGTAGGTGGAGAGCTCCATCGGGCAGCGCACCCCTTTCGGGATGTAGACGAACGACCCGTCCGTGAATACCGCGCAATTGAGCGTCGCGAAAAAATTGTCCGAATAGGGAACGACGGAGCCGAGATATTCCCTCACCAGCTCCGGATGGTCCTTCACCGCTTCGGAGATCGAGCAAAAGATCACCCCGTGGGCGGCGAGGGTCTCCTTGAACGTCGTCGCCACCGAGACGCTGTCGAACACCGCGTCCACGGCAACGTTCTTCACGCCGGCGAGCACCTCCTGTTCGTGCAGGGGAATGCCGAGCTTCTCGTACGTGGCCAGCAGTTCCGGGTCCACGTCGTCGAGGCTTTCCGGCCCCTCTTCCGCCGACTTGGGCGCCGAATAATAATAAGCGTCCTGATAGTCGATGGGCGGATAGCCGACCTTGGCCCAGTCCGGCTCCTCCATGGTCAGCCAGTGCTCATAGGCCTTGAGGCGCCAGTCGAGCAGCCATTGGGGCTCCTCCTTCTTGGCCGAGATGAACCGGATGATATCCTCGTTCAGGCCCTTGGGCGCCGTATCCGTATCGATATCGGTGACGAAGCCGTATTTGTACTTTTCGACTTCCTGGACCGTTTGGACGGTTTCTTGAGTGACTGCCATTGTTTCTCTCGTTTCCCTCCGGGCCTGACTAGGGTTCCGGTTATTCGGCCGCCACGGAATTCGCGGCGCCCTTCATACGTAGTTGCGTGATCGCTTCGATCAATCGATCGCCGGCAACATTTATTTCGTCGGTGGTGGTGAAGCGCCCGAGCCCGATGCGCAGGCTGCCCTCCGCCTGTTCGTCGGTGAGGCCAAGGGAGCGGAGAACGTGCGAGGATTCGGACTCCGCCGACGAGCACGCCGACCCCGACGATACGGCGATGTCCGGCATGGCGGCCATCATCGCATCGGCCAACAGTCCCTCGACGCTGATATTGAGGTTTCCGGCAATCCGTTTTTCGGCGTGACCATTGAGCTTGATACCCGGCACCGCTTCGGTAATCCGCTGAAGCAGGCCGTCGCGGAGCATGCGGAGGCGGTTCGCCTCGCCGGCCATCTCCTCGGCCGCGATCGCGCAGGCGGCGCCGATACCGACAGCCAGCGGCGCCGGGACGGTACCCGGACGCACCCCCTGCTCCTGACCGCCGCCGCTGAAGATGGGCGCCACCCGGACCCCGGAATCTTCACGCTTGTAAAGCGCGCCCACACCCATCGGCCCATACAGCTTGTGGCCGGAAATGCTCAGCAGATCGATGTTCATCTCCCGCACATCGAGCGGGATCTTGCCGGCGGCCTGGGCCGCGTCGGTATGCAGGCAGGCGCCCGCCTCCCGGCAGATGGCGCCGATCTCGGCCATCGGCTGAATCACGCCGACCTCGTTCTGCACCGCCATGACGGAGACCAGCAGCGTGTCCCCGGTGACCGCGGCCCGAAGCTCGTCGAGATCGATCATGCCGTCCGCGTCCACCGGCAGATAGGTTATGTCGAAACCCTGATCGTCGAGTTCCAGCACCGAGTTCAACACGCACAGGTGCTCGGTCACGCAGGTGACCACATGACGCCGGGTGTTGCGGCGCTCCGCCGCCGCGCCCTTGATGGCGATGTTGTTGGATTCCGTGGCGCCCGACGTGAAAAAGATCTCCCGCGGCCGGGCGCCGATCAGCCCGGCGACCTGCGCGCGGGCCGCCTCGACGGCCTCGCTCGCCTCGGCGCCGAAGGCATGGCTGTCCGAATGGGGATTGCCGAACTTGTCGGAAAAATACGGCAGCATGGCCTCGACCACCCGCGGATCGGTGGGCGTGGTCGCCTGATTGTCCAGATAGATGCGCTGCTGCTGGTTCATCCGGGAAACCTCCTCACGCCGCGCTTGCCTGGGCGGCGGCGCCCCGGGTCCGGCCGTGAAGTTCCGACCAGGCCGAAACGAAGGCCCGGACATCGTCCTCCGTCGAGTCCCAACCCAGGCTCACCCGGATGGATGACTGGGCGAGATCGTCGGGCGCCCCCATGGCGGTAAGCACATGGGACGGCTCAACCTTGCCCGACGAGCAGGCCGACCCGGCGCTGACCATGACCCCGGCCAAGTCGAGGGAAATGACCTGGGTCTCACTGGGCAAGCCCGGGACACCGAAACACAGGGTGTTGGGCAGCCGCTCGGCGCGCGCGCCGAAGAAAACCGCTTCGGGCGCGGCCGCGCCGATCCGCAGTTCCATATGGTCGCGCAGTTCCTCGATGGCATCGTAGCAAGCCATCGAGGTGCAGGCCGCGTCGAGGGCCGCGCCGAAGGCGGCGATCCCGGGAACGTTCTCGGTCCCCGCCCGGTGTCCCCGCTCCTGACCGCCGCCCCGTATCTGGGGTTCGATGTCGAGGCCGTCACGAACGATCAAGGCGCCAACGCCCTGTGGCCCGCCCAGTTTATGGGACGACACGGTCATCATATCCGCACCGAGCCAGGCCATGTCCACGGGCAGTTTGCCCGCTGCCTGAATCGCATCGGTGTGCAGCAGCGCCCCATGCCGGCGGACGATCTCGGCCGCCGCCGCCACCGGCTGGACCACGCCGGTTTCGTTGTTCGCCAGCATGACGGAAACCAGCGCCGGCGCATCATTTTCGGCCAGCAGGGTCTCGAGGGCGGCAAGATCGACGACGCCGTCCCCGTCCGCCGGGATGATTTCGGCCCCCGGGGCGGCTTCCAGGACGGATGGATGCTCGATCGCCGACACCAGCAGGCGTTTCCGTCCGGCACCCTTGATCGCCAGATTATTGGCTTCCGTGCCGCCGCTGGTGAACACCACCCCGGCAGGCGCCGCGCCGAGCGCCCCGGCCACTTGTTCCCGCGCCGTCTCCACATGCGCGCGCGCCCGGCGCCCGGCCCTATGCACCGAGGACCCGTTGCCTGTCTCGGCAAGCAGGCGGGTCATGATCTCGGCGGCTTCGGGCCGAAGCGGGGCCGTCGCGTTATAGTCGAGATAAGCGCTCACAAGCTGGTTCCGTTGGCTATCCGTTGTCAATTGGCGGCGGCCGGACCGATGCCGGCCGAATCCGGCCCGGCTATTCCGCGGGCACCTGCGCGGGCTGCGGCTGCGGCGCCACGGGAACCGGCTGCCCGATCACCACCTCCGGCGCGCTCAGCAGACCGCTGGTCCCCAGAACCCGGTTCTCGATCACGTCCTCGAGGCTGACCGAGCTCAGGTAGAGGTAGATCTGGTTGCCCAGTTCCTCCCACAAATCGTGGGTCAGGCAGCGGCTGCGGTCGGTATGGCATCCCTCCGGCGAACCCGGGGTGCAACGGGTGGCCTTGATCGGCTCATCGACGGCCAGGATGATGTCGGAAATCCGCATCTCGTTGGCGGCGCGGGCCAACTGATAGCCGCCGCCCGGGCCCCGGACGCTCTTGACCTGGGACCCTTTGCGGAGCTTGCCGAACAGCTGCTCCAGATAGGAAAGCGAAATATCCTGACGCTCGGCGATGTCGGCCAACGCGACGGGCTGGCCCTCTCGGCTTTGACGGGCCAGATCAACCATTGCCATGACGGCGTAACGGCCCTTGGTGCTCAGCTTCACTAGCTGTCTCCTTCAATTGCTGCGATCGCCGCGGCCCTTGGCCGGGGACGATCAGTCATTCCCGGTGCGGGTTAGCGGGTCTTCCTCCCCGCCTTGGCCGCGGTCGCTGTCTTCTTGATTGTTCATTGTTTCGCGGGCGCCGTTGCCCCGGCGCTTCAGCTCTTGGTTTTCGCGCTCGAGGTCGTCGATACGCGTCGTCAGTGCCTGCAATTGGCTGCGCAGGCTCTCGAAACTCTTGGCCACCGGATCGGGCAGGTCATCGGTCGGGGTGCCGTAGGCGGTGAAGTCGTCATCCTGGGACCTGCCCTTGGCCATGACCATCTTGGCCGGGATGCCGACCATGGTGGCGCCTTCGGGCACGTCCTTCAGCACCACGGCGTTGGCGCCGATGCGTGCGCCTTCACCGACAGTGATGGGCCCCAATACCTGCGCGCCGGAGCCGACAATAACCCGGTCGCGCACCGTCGGGTGGCGCTTGCCCTTCTCCAGCGACGTCCCGCCGAGCGTCACGCCCTGGTAGAGGGTCACGTCGTCGCCGATCTCTGAGGTCTCGCCGATCACCACGCCGGTGCCGTGGTCGATGAACATCCGGCGCCCGATCGTCGCGCCGGGATGAATTTCGATGCCGGTGACCACCTTGGCGAAGTTGGAAACGAAACGGGCGATAAGATGAAGGCCCTTGCGCCAGAAAAGGTTGGAAAACCGGTAATACAGAATGGCGTGATAGCCGGGATAGCACAGAAATACTTCGAGCTTGGACCGCGCCGCCGGGTCCCGGTCCATGAACGACCGAATATCTTCGTGAAGTCTCTTGAAAAAGCGTTGCTTCATTGTGCTAGTATCCGCCGCCCGTTCGTCCGGAGGGACGGCCGTGGAAACGGAGTCCCGCCGTCCAAATGATGTCGCAAAGTCTAATCCCGGGTAATTTAGTCGGGTATATAGATTATCCGACTAATTTGGTCAAGTAAAAAAGCCCGCTTTTTTGGGAAAAATTTAGGAAAATCGATCAAAATCATGGGTCTGAATTAACCACTTAAACTGCTTTTGCAATCACGTCCCGCTACCAGGAACCCGTCAATACCAATGCCCGAAGTTATCTTCAACGGTCCCGACGGCCGCCTCGAAGGCCGCTATCATCAGAGTAAAACGCCCAACGCGCCCATCGCGATCGTGCTGCATCCGCACCCCCTCCACGGCGGCAACATGAACAATCGCGTCGTCTACACGGTGTTCAACGCGTTTGCCGACCGGGGGTTCTCGGTGCTCAGGTTCAATTTCAGGGGCGTCGGCAAATCGCAGGGCGCCTTCGATGCCGGGATCGGCGAGTTGAGCGACGCGGCCTACGCCTTCGACTGGATGCAGCAGATCAACCAGAACAGCCGGTTCTGCTGGATCGGCGGCTATTCCTTCGGGGCGCTGATCGCCATGCAGTTGATGATGCGGCGCCCGGAAATCGGAGGCTTCATCTCGGTGTCGCCGCCGGCCAGCACCGAGGACTTCACGTTCCTCGCCCCTTGCCCCTCGTCGGGGCTGATCGTCCACGGCGATAAGGACGAGCAGGTGCCCCTGGACGCGGTAAACAGGCTGGCGACCAAACTCGACAATCAGAAGAACATTTCGGTCGGGCTCAGCGTCATCCAGGGCGGCGATCATTTCTATCAGGACAAGCTGGACAAGCTGGATGGCGAAGTCGGCGCCTATCTCGACGAGGCGCTGAAGCCGGCCGAAGACGCCGACGCCTGAGCCCGGTGATGGACCCCGCCCGGCACCGGAGATGAAACACCCGTGGTGCCGGGGACGCTGAGCGGCAGGCCCCTCAGCGACCGGACCGCCAGATAGGCGAATGCCTGCGCCTCCAGCATATTGCCGTCCCATCCGACCGCCTCGACGGGCTCGATCCCCGTACCCAGGGAATCGGCCAATTCCGCCATGATCACCGGGTTGTGCCGCCCGCCGCCGGTAACCAGCCATCGTCGCGGCGTTTCCGGAAGATGCGGCGCGGCGGCGGCCACCGAGGCGGCGGTAAACGCCAACAGGGTCGCCGCGCCGTCCGCGTCGTCAAGGTGTTCGGCGGGCCCGGCCGAAAAATCCAGCCGGTCGAGGGACTTCGGCGGCGCGAGACCGAAGTAGGGGTGATCCATCAGTTCCGCCAGCACGTCCCGATTCACCGTACCCGAGGCGGCCAGCCGCCCATCCTCATCCATGGCGGCGCCCCGCCGCCCGGCCACCCAATCATCCAGCAGGGCATTGGCCGGACCGGTATCGAAGGCAAGCAATGTGCCGGGCGCCTCGGGCCCGCCCTCGCCGATCCAGGTCACGTTCGCGACGCCGCCCAGATTGAGCACCGCCAGCGGTTTTTCGAGGCCGCGGGCGAGCGCCCAGTGATAGAGCGGCGCAAACGGCGCCCCCTGTCCGCCGTGCGCCATGTCGTTGCTGCGGAAATCATTCACCACATCGATGCCGGTAAGCCGGGCCAGCCGCTCTCCATCGCCGAGCTGCAGCGTGGTTGCCGCCTCGGGCAAATGGTTGATGGTCTGGCCATGAAAGCCGATGACGTCGATGTCCGGCGGCGCCAAGCCGGCCTTCGCGAGCAGTGCCGAGACCTGGTCCGCGTGGCGGCGGGTCAACTCCTCCTCCACGGCCGGATCGGCCGTGGTCCGGCGCAGGCAGTCCCGCAAACGGCCGCGGAACGCGGCATCGTAGGTTCCGGGCAATGAGGCGCCGCGCTCGAACACGCCGACGCCGTCGGTCTTGATGATGGCCGCGTCGATGCCGTCCAGCGACGTGCCGCTCATCAGGCCGAGTGCGGTACGGATTGTCGTCACCGCGCCGGCCGGGGCCGTTGTTCGCCGCACCCGAGTGTGCTAAAGCGACGCCCCATTCCGGCGGCAAGGCGAAGATTCGCGAGACGGCAAGGCATCAATCTCATGCCCACCTTTAAATCAGATTTCATGAATGCGGTCCACGAGCGGGGCTATGTCCATCAGTGCACGGACGATGCGGGGCTGGATGCGTTCGCCGGCGAGAAGTCCGTGGTCGCGTACATCGGTTTCGACTGCACCGCCCCGAGCCTCCATGTGGGCTCGCTGGTTCAGATCATGATGCTGCGCCTGCTGCAAAAGACCGGGCATCGTCCCATCGTGCTGCTTGGCGGCGGCACCACCAAGGTCGGCGATCCCAGCGGCAAGGATGAAAGCCGCGGAATCCTCACCTACGAGCAGATCGAGGAGAACAAGCGGGGCATTCGCCGCGCTTTCGAAAAATATCTGAGTTTCGACGACGGCCCCACCGGCGCCATCATGGCCGACAATGCCGAATGGCTGGACGAGCTCAACTACATTTCCCTGCTCAGGGATTACGGCCCGCACTTCACCATCAACCGGATGCTGACCTTCGATAGCGTCAGGCTCCGGCTCGAGCGCGAACAGCCGCTGACCTTCCTGGAATTCAACTACATGATTCTCCAGGCCTATGACTTCGTCGAACTCGCCAGGCGCCATGACTGCGTGATGCAGATGGGCGGGTCGGACCAGTGGGGCAACATCGTCAACGGCATCGAGCTTGGCCGCCGGGTCGGTGGATTGTCGCTCTACGGGCTGACCTCGCCGCTGATCACCACCTCGTCGGGCGCCAAGATGGGCAAGTCCGTGGACGGCGCCGTCTGGCTGGATGCGGAGATGTTCAGCGCCTACGAGTTCTGGCAGTACTGGCGCAACGCCGAAGATGCCGACGTGGGCCGGTTCCTCGGTCTGTTCACTGAACTCCCGATGGACGAAGTGAACCGTCTGGCGGCGCTCGAGGGCGCCGAACTCAACGACGCCAAGAAGATCCTGGCCACCGAGGTCACCGCCCTCTGCCACGGCGCCGAAGCCGCGCGGGAAGCCGAGGAGACCTCCCGGCGCACCTTCGAGGAAGGGGCGGCGGACGAGGGCCTGCCCGGTATCGAGATCAGCGAGGCCGATTTCGGCGGCGGTCTTCAGGCCTTCGAGCTGTTCAGGCGCGCCGGCCTCGCCAACTCCAACGGCGAGGCGCGCCGCCTGATCAAGGGCGGCGGCGCCCGCATCAACGGCCGGCCGGTGGCGAGCGAAACGGAGACCGTCGAGGCCTCCGCGTTTTCCGGCCGGACACTTAAACTCTCGGCGGGCAAGAAACGGCACGCTTTGGTGAAACTGGTGGCCGGCTAAAGCAGCCGATCGGGCTCAGTTCGCTTCGACCTTGGGCGCATCCGTCCCGGCCGGCGGCGCTTCGGATTTCCGTTCCAATTACTTAAGAAATTTTCTGAAGAAACCGGGCGTCAACGCGGACAGCGGATTGATTTTGACGTCGGGCTCTTCGATCATGCCGCGAACCGAATAGTCGACGGCGACCACCCCGCCCCCTTCCTCACCGCCGGTGAGCACCTGCCCGATGATCGGCAGCCGGCCGAGCACACTGTTGAGGACGTAGGCCGGCACAATGGTGCCGGAAAGATCCATGGTCGAGGCGTCGGTATCGATGGAGCCGGACGCCGTGAAACCCAGCGGCCCGATGGCCAGGGCATCGGTGACCGCGATGACGCCGTCGCGGTCGACGAACGGGACATTCAGCGTCGTGAAGGCGAGGCCTTCGCCGGTCAACAGTTTGAGAAAGCCGGTCAGCGACGCAACGGACAGCAGGCGCGCTAGAACCGGCGTATTGGTTACCCGGAAATCACGGATCGTCGCCCGGCCGGCCAGCGGCTGCTTGGGTTCATCATCTTGGTAAATCCCTTCGACGAGCAAATTGCCGCCGACGACCTCGTCATAAAGATCGAACGTCCGCAGCACCGCGCCCGCGTCATCGGACCGGATTTTCAGTGACCGGCGCCCGCTCTCGGTCCGCAGGTCGAGCTTCAGGGAACCGCCGCCGGCAAGCACCGCCTGAAGCTCCATCCGGCGCCACAGCCCGCCATCGAAAACCAAGGCGCCGGCGACATCGGCGAGGGTGCGTTCCGGCTGGAGCCGGACCGTGTCGACATTGAGCGAAATGGTCATCGATGCCGTTCGCTCCTGTTCCTCGCCGGCCTTGTCGTCGGTGTCCAGCCATGCGGTCAGATCGAGCTTCGGACCCCGGACATCCATGTCCCATGCATCGTCGCCCGGGGTAACGATGCCGGACAGGTCGGTCTCACCGAACGCCAGCCGGTCGATGGTGACGCGCTGCACATCGCCGTCGCGGATGCCGGCGGAGCCCGTGATCTCCAGTCCGCCGCCGCCAATGGAAAAGGACGGGATATCCAGCAGGGTGCCGCCGTCGAGGCGGGCGGTAATGTTGCCCCGGGCTTGGGTGCCGGCCTTCTTGCGCCAGCCGAAACGGGGGATCGCCAGCTCCACGGCGTTCAATCCCACCTCGATGGAAAGCTCGCCGATGCCCTCCGGGTCTCGCACCAGCACGGCTTCGATATCCGTCGGTCCTTCGAGGAAAATCTGTCCAAACATCTCTGGCTCAAGACCAAAGACCCGCCGGCGCTGCTCCGCGTCGAGGCGCGCCTTGATGGTCTGACGGCTGCGCACGGCGGGGTCGCCGGCGAAGTTCATCCGCCAACCGACCTGGGTGTCGGCGCCCGCCACCTGGACGCGGCCCGTCAGGTTCATACCGTCCCGGTCAACCTCCAGATCAAGCTGCCCATTCAACAGGTCGAAGCCATAGAACAGGCCGCCCGCCCGGACATCCCGGAGGGTCGATTTGGCTTCGATCTCGACCTTGTCGAAGGTGAGATCGCGCTCGGTCAGGAACCGCAGCCTGAGGCGTGTACTGGTCGCGCCGTCCATCGCCGCCGGGTCAACGCCGGCGGCAGAGGCAAATTTCAGCGGTTCCATTTCGATCAGCGACAGGGCGTTTTGCAGCGGTCCATCGACGATGACATCGATGTCGGCGATTTGGTCGAACTCGTCGAGGCCGGTGAACACAACGGTCCCGCCGCGGACGCTGAGCCCATTGGAGGTGCCGCCGGTAACGGTGATGTCGAATCGCTTGGCATTGTATTTGGCCCGGCCGCTGACCCCGACCGCCGGCGGCAGGCCCTCGAGATAGGTCACCTGAGTGTCATCGATGGCGATACCGCCGTTGATCGCCGATACGGAAAACCCGTTGGCTTCATTGTACGTACCGAACACGCGAACCGTCGCTTCGCTGAGCGTGCCGCCGGCCATGTTGGCGAAAATCCAGTTTCGCGGATTCTCGCCCCAGTGCGCGGGCCAGAACTCCGTGAGCCGGTCGAAGGGCACATCGTTGATATCGCCGTGAAGCTCGAACTCGATATCGCCGCCGATTTCCTGAACGGAACCGGCTACGGTGGCCGTCGGGCCGTCCAACTCCAGGGACAGCTTGGCGATATCCAGCCGGTCGAAGTCCTGGAAGTACCGGCCGGTCAGTTTCAATCCGCGCAGGGGGAAGCCGTGATTTACCGGGTCGGGAAGCCGGATCACGCCCTCTTTCGGAAACTCGACGGACAATTCCTCGATCAAGGCGGTTGCCCGCGCCTGGTCGAAGCGTCCTCTCAGGCCGGCGGATTCTATGGGAAGCTCAAAATCGGCGATGCCGCTCACCAGAATATGCCCCGCGCCGGTGGAGAGCACGAACTCGGCTTCGGAAATTTCATCGCCGGCCAGCGCCGTCGCGGTGACCGTGCCGCTCACCGGCGCATCGACGAAGCTCCCGAGATCGAGCCGCGGATGAATCCGGGCGAACAGCCGGGGATTGAGATTGGCGAACCCGACATCCAGTTTTAGTCTCTCTTCACTGATGTCGAACGTCCCGCCAATGGCGAAGGCGGCCTTCTCTTCCCCGACATCGAAATCCAGGTCCGCCTCGCCGACGATGGTGCCAAACTCGCGGGACAGGTCGATATTCGCGGTATCGGATCGCCAGACCGTGTTGGTGAGCCGGTCGTTGATCGTCAGATCACCATTGATGATTCGCACCCGCCGCAGATGACTGAGCGGCCCCGCCGTGTCCGCGGGCGCCAGGAACTGCTGTACGATCATGCCGGCGACCGCCGCCCCGCCTCTCGCGCCCTTCGCCTCCGGCAGGTCGAGTTCAATCCCGCCGTGGACTTGCCGTGTCAGATTGAGGGCCGGGTTGCGGATCGAGATGGACCGAGGGGCGAGTTTCCCCTGCAACAGGGCCCCACCGCTCAGCGTGACGCTGAGATCCGGTATCTCGGCTATGACCGCGCCGGATTCCCCGATGGCCTTTGCCCCCCGGATACGGATTTCAAGCGTGCCGGTCTCGCCCGACCAGGTCAGGACGGTGTCATCGAGTTTGACCGCGAACGCACCGTCGTCAGACTTCAGCGCGGCTTCGAAATAGGGCGAGAAGAAGGCGAGCGAAATGGGTCCGGCCGACAGCCGCCAAGCCAGTAAACCGAAGATGATCGCCAAGCCGACGGCGAGCACGCCGATCAGCTGCATAAATCCGCGAAAGGTGTGAATAATCACGTCGTTTCGATACCTTTAACGCGGCTTGACCACAAGATTCAGTTACAGCAGTGTGCGGCAATTCCGGGCATTTTGAAATGCAACAATTGACAATTTGGTCACAAGAAGCGGTTTTTCCGGCTCCCGCCGATCCGGATCGGGTGACGCTCGGCATTGACCACTTGAATGACTCGCTGCGGCGGCTTCTGGACGCCGACGAGGCGCCCGCCGCGTGCGCCGCGGTGTTGGAGGACACGCGCGTCGGCGAGGCGATGGCCGCGCTGTTCGGCAATAGCACCTTCCTCGCCCGTTCGGCCGCCGCCGAACCGGTGTTTTTCACCGAACTGATGACCCGGGGGCCGGACGCCATGCTCGGGCAGGCGGGAGCGCTGCCGCCCCGCTTCCCCGCCGGGACGACCGAGGCCGACCTCATGGCGGCGCTTCGCAAGGCCAAGCGGCGCATCGCGTTGCTGACGGCGGTCGCGGACATTTCGGGCGAGTGGCCGCTCGAACGCGTCACCCGCGTCCTCAGCGAATTCGCCGACAGGGCCGTATCGGCGGCCTGTAGGTACCTGCTGATCCATGCGCCGGGCGCCGACATTCTAAACGGCCTGGAACCGTCCGATCCGGAACCCGGGTCCGGGCTGATCGTCCTCGGCGTGGGCAAGCTCGGCGCCAACGAGCTGAACTATTCGAGCGACGTCGACCTGATCGTCTTGTACGACCCGGCGGTGATCGAGACCGACAGGCCGGACGAGCTCCAGCGGTTCTTCGTCCGCTTGAGCCGCGATCTGGTGAGGATGCTGTCCGAGCCGACCAGGGACGGATACGTGTTCCGCGCCGATCTGCGCCTGCGGCCGGACCCGGGCTCCACCCCGACCGCCATATCGGTGACCGCCGCCGAGACCTATTACGAGAGCGTCGGCCAGAACTGGGAGCGGGCGGCCATGATCAAGGCGCGCCAGGTTGCCGGCGACAAAGAACCGGGCGGCCGGTTCCTCCATCACCTTCAGCCGTTCATCTGGCGGCGCAACCTGGATTTCGCCGCCATCCAGGATATTCATTCCATCAAACGCCAGATCAATGCCCACCGGGGGGGCGCGACAATCAAGGTGCCGGGCCACAACGTGAAGCTGGGACGCGGCGGCATCCGCGAGATCGAGTTTTTCGTCCAGACCCAGCAACTGATCTGGGGCGGGCGCGACCCGAGCCTGCGGACGCCGACCACCCTCGGCGCGCTGCAGGGTTTGGTCGCCGCGGGTCAGGTTGAAGCCGGCGTCGCGGAGGAGTTGACCGAGGCGTATGTATTCCTTCGCCGGCTGGAGCATCGCCTGCAGATGGTCGAGGACCGCCAGACCCATGATTTGCCGGACGACGATGAAGGCATCGCCGAGATCGCCACCTTCATGGGGTTCGGGAATATCGGCGCGTTCAAGTCCGAGCTGCTGAGAATTCTGCGGACGGTTGAAAGCCGCTATGCCGAGCTGTTCGAAGACGAACCGGCCCTTTCCGTCGATGCCGAGGTGAGCGGCAACTTGATTTTCACGGGAACCGAGGACGACCCGGATACCATGGAGACCCTGAAATCGCTGGGCTACACCGACCCCGGCCGGGTCGCGGCCTCCATCCGGGCCTGGCACCATGCGCGCTACCGGGCGACCCGCAGCGAACGCGCGCGCCAGATTCTGACCGAACTGGTCCCCCTGCTTCTTACCTCGTTCGGCAAGACCCCGGATCCGGATACGGCGTTCGCCGGATTCGACGACATTCTGCGCGGCCTGCCGGCGGGCATCCAATTGTTTTCCATGCTGTGGGCCAATCCGACCCTGATCGATTTGATCGGCGAGATCACCGGAACGGCGCCCCGGCTCGCCGGTCACTTGGGCCGTCACCCGGCCCTGCTTGAAAGCGTCCTGGAAGCCGACTTCCACGATCAACTGCCGGAGGAAACATGGCTCGAAGCGGATCTCCGCGCGGCCGTCGGCCCGCTGGACAATTTCGAGGACGCCCTCGACGCGATCCAGCGGTGGAGCAATGACCGCAAGTTTCAGATCGGTGTGCGATGCCTGCTCAACCTGACGACCTGGGACCGGGCCGGCGACGACCTCGCGGCGGCCGCCGATGTATCGCTGCGGGTTCTGCAATCGGCCGTCGAAGAGGAGTTCGCCAAAAGCCACGGCCGGATCGCCGGCGGCGAGCTGGCGATTGTCGCGCTCGGCAAGCTGGGGGGGCGGGAGATGACCCCGACCTCCGATCTCGATCTTGTGTTCGTCTATGATTTCGATCCCGGCGGCGAAGGATCGGACGGCGAACGGTCATTGTCGCCGGGACCGTATTTCGCCCGCTACGCCCAGCGGCTGATCACCGCCATCACCGCGCCCACCGCCGAAGGCAAATTGTACGAAGTGGACATGCGGCTCCGGCCGTCGGGCACCGCCGGGCCCATCGCCTCCAGCCTCGAAGCCTTCCGGCAGTATCACATGGACTCGGCCTGGACGTGGGAAAACCTCGCCATCTCCCGGGCGCGGGTGTTGAGCGGCTCCGGGACCATCCGCCGGAAGATCGAGGACGTGATCCGCGAAACCCTCACCCGAAAGCGCGACGGGAAAAGTCTGGTCCGGGACGTGGCGGCCATGCGCCGGCGGATCGCCGGGGAACACGCCGCCGAAGTGCCGTGGGAAGTGAAGCACCGGCGGGGCGGCCTGGTCGATGTGGAGTTCATTATCCAGTATCTCCAGTTGCGCCACGGTCACGCGCACCCCGCCGTGCTGGCCGCCAATACCCGCCGGGCGCTGGAGAATCTGCACGACGAACAGGTGGTCCCGGAAGCCGATTACCGGGCGCTCGGGGAGGCGCTCGGTCTGTGGCAGGCCGTTCAAGGGGTGTTCCGGCTGACCATCGAAGGGTTCCTGGATGACGTCATCACCGACAGCATGCCGGCCAGTCTGGAGCGCATCCTGGCGGGCGCGACGGGATCGGAGACGGTGGACGCCCTGCTGGCGCGGATGGACGAGACCGCCGGGACGGTCCGGGAGATTTACCGCCGGCTGATCGATGCCCCGGCGGAGGCCGCCGGGAAGGAAGCCCCGTGAGCCCTCGCCGAACCTTCGAAAGCCTCACCGAAGCGGCGGTGGCGGTGCTTGAAACCGCGCCCGCGGACGCCAAGGCGGACCTCAGCCGCGCCATCGCCGCCCTGTGGCGGGACGGCGAAATCACCGGCATCGGCGCGGTTCGTCCCCCCGACCGGCCCGCGCGTCCGGCGCGGCCCCGGTTGCTGATGCCCCGCGACATGCCCAGGCGACGCGGCGCGGGACCCGCGAAGCGCATCGCCTTTCTCCATGCCCTCGCCCATATCGAGCTGAACGCCATCGACCTGGCCTGGGATCTGATTGCCCGCTTCGCCGACCCGGCCCTGCCCCGCGAATTCCACGACGACTGGGTGCGGGTCGCGGACGAGGAAGCCAGGCATTTCAGCCTCCTCGCCGGCCTCCTGGACGACGCGGGCGCGGCCTACGGCGACCTGCCCGCGCACGACGGCCTGTGGGAGGCGGCGACCGAAACCGCCGACGATATCCTGGCCCGTATCGCCATCGTGCCCATGGTATTGGAGGCCCGCGGCCTCGACACCGCGCCGGACGCCATCGAGCGGCTCGGCAGGGCCGGCGACGAGGCGTCCGTCCGGGTTCTGGAAATCATCGCCCGGGACGAGGAGACCCATGTGGGGTTCGGGGTCAAGTGGTTCGACCGCTTGTGCGCGGAGCGGGGGCTCGATCCGGCGGACACCTTCCGGGAGCTGGTGAGATCACGGTTCAAGGGCGCGCTGAAACCGCCGTTCGCCGAGGCCGCACGGGAACGCGCGGGCTTTCCCAAATCCTATTACGAACCGCTGGCGGCGGGCGCCTAGTCCCCCCCCTCGCCTGATGCTTCGATGCGGGCGGCAAGCGCCGCGGCCATGAACCCGTCCAGATCGCCGTCCAGCACGGCCTGGGTGTTGGACGTCTCCATATCGGTCCTGAGATCCTTCACCATCTGGTAGGGCTGCAGCACATAGGAGCGGATCTGGTGCCCCCAGCCGATATCGGTCTTGGCGTCGTGCGCGGCCTGGGCCTCCTCCTCCCGCTTCTGCAATTCCGCCTCGTAGAGCCGGGCGCGCAGCATGCCGAACGCGGCCGCCCGGTTGCGGTGCTGAGAGCGGTCGTTCTGGCACTGGACGACGATGCCCGTCGGAATATGGGTAATGCGGATGGCGGAATCCGTCTTGTTGACGTGCTGGCCGCCGGCCCCGGACGCCCGGTAGGTGTCCACCCGGATGTCCTTGTCGTTGATCTCCACTTCGATGTCGTCGTCGATCACCGGAAACACCCAGACGGACGCGAAACTGGTGTGGCGCCGGGCGCTCGCGTCATAGGGCGAGATGCGCACCAGCCGGTGGACGCCGCTTTCCGTCTTCAGCCATCCATAGGCGTCGGCGCCCAGAACCCGCACCGTCGACGATTTGATGCCGGCTTCCTCGCCCGCGCTCTCCTCCAGCCATTCGAGCTTGTAGCCGCGGCTTTCCGCCCAGCGGGCGTACATGCGCAGCAGCATCTGCGCCCAGTCCTGCGCCTCGGTGCCGCCGGCGCCGGCATGGACCTCGAGATAGCAATCGTTGCCGTCGGCCTCCCCCGACAACAGGGCGCGGACCCGCTCTTTCCCGGCCCGGGCCGCCAGCGCCTTGAGCGCCGATTCCGCCTCGTCGACCACGTCGCCGTCGTCCTCGGCCTCGCCGAGTTCGATCAGCTCCAGATTGTCGGCGAGTTCCCGTTCCAACTCGTCGAGGGCCCTGATGCCGCCCTCCAGGCGGGTGCGCTCGCGCATCACCGTCTGAGCGCGGGCCCGGTCGCTCCACAGGCCGGGGTCTTCGGCGAGAACGTTCAGCTCGGCGAGGCGTTTGACGGCGGCGTCATAGTCAAAGCCGCCTCCTCAGCAGTTCGAGGGACTGCTTGATCTGCTCGGAGAGGGTCTCGATTTCGGCGCGCACGGGAGGTCTCGGTGATCGGCGTTGGGAGGGTCTCGGCGGAGTGTCTTAGAGGGTTCGGGAGACGGGTACAACAACCGTCGTCAATAAAGCCCGCCGGTGCCGGACGTGGGCGCCCGGGTGGTCACCGTCAGGCCGTCGAGCACGTTCTCCTCGCCCGACGGAATCCTGCCCGGCTTGAACGCTTCGAGAATTACGTTGCGGTCGCCGCCCCGGGCCGGCTTGCCGGACGTGGCGTTGACCCGTACCAGCCTGATGCCCTCCGGAATCCGGAACGGGATGGCGGCCTCGCCTTCGAGGGCCTCGGCCATGAACCGCTTGAAGATCGGCGCCGCCGCGCTGGCGCCCTGCTCCCGCGCGCCGAGGGACCGGGGCGTGTCGAAGCCGACGAAGACGCCGACGGCGAGGTCCGGCGAGAAGCCGACGAACCAGGTATCCAATGCATCGTTGGTGGTGCCGGTCTTGCCGGCCAGGGGCTTGCCGATGGACTTGATCCGGCGGCCCGTGCCCCGCTCCACCGCGCCCTGGAGCATGGAGACCATCTGGTAGGCGCTGGCGGGATCGGCGACCCGCTCCCGGGTGTCCGGAATGTCGGGGACCGGCTGATTGGTCCAGAAGGCCGCGCGGCAGCCCCGGCACACCCGGTTGTCGTGACGGAAGACATTCCTGCCGTGACGGTCCTGGATGCGGTCGATGAGGGTCGGTTTGATCCGTTTTCCGCCGTTGACCATCATTGCGTAGGACGCGGTCAGCCGCATCAGCGTGGTCTCGCCGGCGCCGAGCGACATGGAGAGCCGGCGCGGCAGGTCATCGGCGACGCCGAGACGCCGGGCAAATTGGGCGACGCGGTCGATGCCGATGGTTTGGGCGAGGCGCACGGTCATCAGGTTGCGCGACTTCTCGATGCCGAGGCGCATGGTGCTCGGCCCATAGAACTTCTTGGTGTAGTTGGCCGGCCGCCATTTGGGCAGGCCGGGCCCCTGGTCGATGACGAACGGCGCATCCAGGATCAGGGTGGAGGGCGTAAAGCCGGCGTCCAGGGCCGCCAGATAGACGATCGGCTTGAAGGCCGAGCCCGGCTGGCGCTGCGCCTGGACCGCGCGGTTGAACTGGCTGCGCTCGAAGGAATAGCCGCCCGACATGGCCAGCACGCGCCCCGTATGGGGATCGAGCGCCACCACCGCGCCGTCGATCTCGGGGATCTGCCTGAGGGCGAAGGTGTTGTCCGGATAGGGTTTCCCCTCCCCGGTCTCGAAGACCTGCCGGACCGCGACCACGTCGCCGGCGGCCAGTACGTCGCTCGCCGCTTTCACCCGCGGGCCGAGCCGCTGCTTTTTCTTCCACGCCCGCGCCCACTTCAACTCGTCGAACGGAATGATCCCGGTGCGGCCGTCATCGACGCCGATGCCCGCCGATTTATCGTCCGCCGACAGCACGATGGCCAACCGCCAGGGGCTGAGGCCCTTGGGCTCCTCGACCTCGGCCAGCTGCGCCAGCCAGTCGGTCACCGGCCCGACCCGGGCGATGGGTCCCCGCCAGCCATGACGCCGGTCGTATGCCTCCAACCCGGCACGCAGCGCGCGGTCGGCGATGCCCTGAAGCCGCGGGCTCAAGGTGGTGCGTACCGAGAGACCGCCCTTATAGAGCTCATCCTCGCCGTAACGCTGCACCAGTTCGCGCCGGACCTCCTCGGCGAAGTAGTCGGCGTTGACGAATTCGGTGACGTCCCGCTTGCGGACGATCAGCGGCCGGGCCTTCGCGGCCGCCGCCGCCTCGGGCGTAATCACACCGTCCTCGAGCATCCGGTCGACCACCCAGTCCCGGCGGCCCTTGGCGGCGCGCGGCTTTGTCAGCGGGTTGTAGTTGTTGGGGGCCTTGGGCAGCGCGGCCAGGAGGGCGGCCTCGGCAACGGTCAGCGCGTCGAGCGACTTGTTGAAGTAATTGAGCGCCGCGGCGGCGACGCCGAACGAGCCGAAGCCGAGATAAATCTCGTTCAGGTAAAGCTCGAGGATACGCTCCTTGGCGAGCGCCCGCTCGATCCGGAAGGCAAGGATCGCCTCCTTGATCTTGCGTTCGACCGTAACATCGGAGGTCAGCAGGAAATTCTTCGCCACCTGCTGAGTGATGGTCGAAGCGCCCACCAGCCGCCGGTTGGTGGAGATGTTCCTGAGATTGGTGATCACCGCGCGGCCGACGCCGATGGGATCGACCCCGGGATGGCTGAAGAAGTTCTTGTCTTCGGCCGACAGGAACGCGTTGATCACCCGCTTGGGCATGGCGCCGACGGGAATGAACACCCTGCGTTCGACGGCGAATTCGGCCAGCAGCCGTCCGTCGCCGGCCTGCACCCGGGTCATCACCGGCGGTTCGTAGTCGGCCAGTTGCCGGTAATCGGGCAGCCCCCGCCCGTACTTGTAGAAGATGTAGATGCCGCCGCCGGCGCCCGCGAGAACGACGATCAACAGAAAGCTGACAATGGCGATAAACGTCTTAAGCATGTCCGGCTAATCCAACGTGGCAATTTGCGCCGCCGAAGCGGCCCATCTTCATCCAACGTGCGCCCGGGCGCAATGGCCCGACGCCGGGAGTTAACGTGGAATTGTGGCGGCTTTGTGGCGCAATTCGGCACTTCGCTCCTTAACGCTCCGCCTGTTCGATCCGCTCGAAATAGCGGTCGATGGCCTGGGCGACCGAATCGGCGATCCGCGCCCGGTAGCCTTTCCGGCGGAGCGCCCGCTCATCCTGGCGGTTGGACAGGAAACCCATCTCAATCAGCACCGAGGGGACATCGGGCGCCTTGAGGACGGCAAATCCCGCGAATCGATGAGTTTTTCGGAGCAGCGTGGTGACCCGGCGCAACTCGTGAACCAGCTCCGCCGCGAACCGGACGGAATCGTTCATGGTCTCCCGCTGGGCCAGATCGATCAGGATATCCGTTACCTCGGGGGTTTCGGTCGAGAGGTCGATGCCCGCGATGAGGTCGGCCTTGTTCTCCTTTTCGGCCAGTTCCGCCGCTTCCTTGTCCGATGCCTTTTCCGACAGGGTATAGACCGACAGTCCACGGACGGCGGCCCGGCGAATGGAATCGGCATGCAGGGAGACGAACAGATCCGCGTCGTGCCTGCGGGCGACGGCGATGCGGTCGCGAAGCCGGATGAAAACGTCCCGGTCGCGGGTCAGGATCACCCTGTAGCGCCGGTTTCTTTCGAGGCGGCGCTTCAGGGTACGCGCCGTCCGGAGCGTAATATCCTTCTCCAGTACCCCGCTACGCCCGATGGCGCCGGGGTCGACGCCGCCGTGTCCGGGATCGATAACGATAACCCGGCGGTTTCCCCGGACGCCCGGTTTGCGGTTCGGGATCGGCAGACCCGGGGCCGCCCCAGCCGTCTCCCGAGCGGGCGCCGGGGGCCGGGCCCGGTCCCGGTCTCGGGCGCGTCCTCTGGCGCGGCGGGGCTCAACCAGTTTGGCCATAAAGCTTGCGCGGTCGCCGGGTTTCATATCCACCACCAGCCGATGGCCGCGATTTCCGGAGGGCGGCACCAGAAACGCCGCGGTGATCTGCATGGGTCCGCCCATGTCGAGCACCACCCGCGACGCGCCGGCCTTGAACAGTCCGTAGCGCAGGCTCTTGATCAGGCCGACGTTCCTGGGCAGCGGCCGGGCCGGCAGCTGCCAGCGGAGCTCCGGCAAGTCGATGACCAGACGATAGGGATCGACCAGCGCGAAGTAGGAGAACTTGACCGGTCCGGTCAGATCCATGACGAACCGGGTCCGATCACCGCTGACGCCCGCCCGGAGATCATTGGCCACAACGACGTCCCGAGCCCGGGCGTCAGTGGCCAGCAACGCACCGAGCACCGACGCAAGAATCAGCGTCCGTATCACCCGCGAGAGCGGCAGACACACGGCGTTGAAACTCTTCTGGATTGAAACCATATCCGTGGGCACGCATACACCATCCACCGGCGGAAATTCGCGAAATGCGACAAGTCCCGCCGGATTCCTGTACATAAGGTGATTGTCGAACACTAATCCTACCGTTATGTTAACGGCGTGAAGCGTGGCGGGACTTGTTGAAGGGAAGGCACGCGCGTACGGCGAATTGGCCGGACAGGCCCAGCGCCGACGCCTTACCGCCGGCCCTAAAGTCCCACCACATGAAAACTTCCAAACCAGTGAAAGTAGATTATTCGATGCCGGTAATGGCAGCCCAAATCAATCATCCGACCGGCCCGGCCCCGCGAATCGCGGACGCCGGCCATCTGGTGCGGACCGATTCGATGCGGGGCGCCGCCGGCAATGTTGCAAATACGACCAAGGCGGCACGCGGCTTTGATGCCCGCGGCCCGGCCTGGTCCCGGAGTTTTAGATCAAATGACCAAGAGAATGTTGATCGACGCGGCCCACCCGGAAGAGACCCGTGTGGCCACCGTCGACGGAAATCGGCTTGAAGAGCTAGACGTAGAATCAGCCGCCAGGCGGCAACTCAAGGGAAACATATATTTAGCAAAGGTGACGCGGGTCGAGCCCTCGCTCCAAGCTGCCTTTGTCGACTACGGCGGCAACCGCCACGGTTTCCTGGCCTTTAGTGAAATTCATCCCGACTACTACCAAATCCCGGTCGCCGACCGCGAAGCGCTTATCGCCGAGGACGAAGCCGCCGAAGCGGCGGAAGCAGAGGCGGAAGCGGACGAAACCGATGCCGCGGATGACGGTAAGCCGGATGCCAAGGGGGTCGAGACCATTGGCGGCGGCGACATCGACGATGTCGAGGAGCGACGCGCCAACCGGCCGGTCCGCCGCTACAAAATCCAGGAAGTCATCAAACGGCGCCAGATCCTGCTGATCCAAGTCGTCAAGGAGGAGCGGGGCAACAAGGGCGCGGCGCTCACCACCTATTTGTCTCTCGCCGGCCGCTATTGTGTGCTGATGCCGAATACGGCGCGCGGCGGGGGCATCTCCCGCAAGATTTCCAATGCCAAGGACCGCAAGCGGCTGAAATCCATCATCTCGGAGCTCGATATCCCGAAGGGGATCGCGGTCATCGTCAGGACCGCCGGATCGGACCGGGGCAAGGCCGAAATCAAGCGGGACTACGAATACCTCATCAAGCTTTGGGATAACGTTCGGACGCGCACTTTGGAATCGACGGCGCCCGCGCTGATTCACGAGGAAGCGAACCTCATCAACCGCTCCATCCGGGATCAATACACCCGCGATATTGATGAAATCCTCGTGGAAGGTGACGGCGGCTACCGGGCGGCCAAGGATCTGATGAAGATGCTGGTCCCCAGCCATGCGAAGAAGGTGCAGCCCTATCGCGATCCCGCCGTACCCCTATTCCAGCGCTATCACGTCGAGAGCCAGCTCGAAACCATGCACAATCAGGACGTGCAGCTGAAGTCCGGCGGCTACATCGTGCTCAACCCGACCGAGGCGCTGGTCGCCATCGACGTCAACTCGGGCCGGGCCACCCGCGGACGCAATATCGAGGAAACCGCGCTCAAGACAAACCTGGAGGCCGCCTCCGAAATCGCCCGGCAGCTAAAGCTCCGCGATCTCGCCGGATTGATTGTCATCGATTTCATCGACATGGACGTCAACAAGAACCAGACGGCGGTGGAGCGTAAACTGAAGGAAGCCATGCGCCACGACCGGGCGCGCATTCAAATCGGTCGGATTAGTCCGTTCGGCCTTTTGGAACTGTCCCGTCAGCGGCTTCGCCCGAGTTTGGTCGAGACCTACTCGGATCCATGCCCCCATTGCGGCGGAACGGGAATCATGCGGTCCGTCGAATCCACCGCGGTCCACGTGCTCCGTGGTATCGAGGAAGAAGGCGTGCGGGGCCGCGCGACGGAAATCGAGGTCGCCATGCCGCCCTCGGTGGCGCTCTATACCCTGAACCACAAACGCGAAACCATTGCGCAGCTGGAGGAAAAATTTGGCTTCGGGATCATCGTCTCCCAGGATGACGAATTGATCCCGCCGGACTACGACATCAAGCGGACCAAGCTTGCCGAGGGTGCCGGGGACGACGATCAGGACGAAGCCTCGGCCAAGGGTGACGATCAATCCTCGGATGAGGGCAAAAAGAAGAAACGCCGGCGCCGGCGTCGGCGCGGCGATGATCAGGCCGAGACGCAGGCGGACAACGAGGCCGGCGAAAACGAGGAATTGAAGCCGTCCGGCGACGAGACCGAACCCGAGGAGAGTGCCGAAACCGTCGCCGGCTCGGATGAAGACGACGGCGAGCAGAAGAAGCCCCGCCGCCGCCGGGGCCGCCGCGGCGGCCGGCGACGGTCACGGAACACGGAAACCGAGGGCGCCGAGGAAAGCAACGAAGCGGCCGAAACCGCCGAAGAAGGCGATGCGGCTGCGGCGGCGCCTGAACACGGGGAGGCGGCAGAGGAAACGTCGGAAAACGCCGAAGAAAAACCCAAGCCGCGCCGCCGACGCCGGGTTCGCCGGCGGACCGCGAGTTCCGATACCGGCGATGCGGCGGCCGCCAACGAGGACGGTAAATCAGAGGATCCGGCCCCCGAAGCCGGCGCAGAGCCCACGGAGTCACCGGAACCGGCGGCCCTCGCCGAGCCGTCAACCGAACCGGAGGCCGAACCGGTTGAGGCGCCGAAGCCGTTGGCTGCCGCGCCGGAGCCGGACATGGACCCGCCCGGAGAACAACCGGCCTCGGTTGAAGAAAGCGCACCGGCGACCGAGCCCGAACCACCCGCATCGACGCCGGTAATCGTTCAGAAAGGTGACGGCGTCCCCGCCGAACCCGATCCCGGCGAACCGCCCAAGCGGGGATGGTGGAGCCGTTAGAGCGGTATCAGGCCAGCCAGCCGATAAGGCGTTCGGCGGCGCCCGCCATCACATCGTTGGCGCCGGCGAAGGAAAACCTCAGATACCGGTGCCCCCGCCCGGGATCGAAATCGATCCCGGGTGTCGCGGCCACCCCGGTCTCCGCCAACATTTTGCGGCAGAACGCGTCACTGTCGTTGGTCAGGTGAGAGACATCGGCATACAGGTAGAACGCGCCGTCGGCCGGCGCGAATTCCCGGAAACCGGCGCGCGGCAACTGGCGAAGCAACAGTTCCCGGTTCTCCGCATACTGCCTGACATACCGGTCCAGTTCGTCCCGGCAATCGAACACCGCCGTGGCCGCGATCTGGGAAAGCGTCGGCGGCGAAATAAACAGGTTCTGGGTCAGACACTCGACGGACCGCAGAAGCGGCTCGGGAACCACCATCCAGCCCAGCCGCCATCCGGTCATCGAGCAGTATTTCGAAAAGCTGTTGATGACGATAGCGTCCGGGTCGAAGGCAAGCGCGGTCACCGGGTCCGGCCCGAAGGTGATGCCGTGATAGATCTCGTCCGAGATCAACCGGACGCCGTTGTCCCGGCACCAGTCCGTCAATTGCCGCATCTCCGGCTCCATGATCATTGAACCGGTTGGATTGGACGGGCTGGCGACAATCAACCCGTCGATGGCCCGGCCTGCCTTTTCCAACACGTCCGGCGTCGGTTGGAAATGCGTTTCCGGTCCCACTTCGATCGTCACCGCTTCGATGCCCAGGGCCGTCAGGATGTTGCGGTACGCCGGGTACCCGGGCGCGGCGAGAGCGACTCTGTCCCCCGCGTCGAACGCGGCCAGAAACGACAGCAAAAATCCGCCCGATGAACCGGTGGTGATCATCACCCGGCCGGGGTCGACATCGGCGCCGTACCTGATCTTGTACTGCTCGGCGATCAGATTTCGGAGGGCGGGAATGCCAAGGGCATCGGTATATCCGATCAAATCCTCGTCAAGGGCTGATTTGGCGCGGTCCAGAACCGCCGCGGGCGCCGGTGTTCCCGGCTGTCCGACTTCGAGATGCAGGACATCCTTGCCGGACGCCGCGCGCTCGTTCGCGGCGCGCATCACGTCCATGACAATGAACGGCGAGATCAGCCCCCGGGATGAAACCTTGAGCGCCATTTACTACTGCTCGGCCGTCGCCGCCAGGCCGTGAGACCTCGAGTCCACGGCAAACCGGCATTGCTCCGGCTCGCGCTGAAGGCCCGCCCGGCAATGAAGCGCACTGACACGTCCGAGAACCGCCGCCTCGCGGAGGCGATGGCCCCTGTCCCGAAGAAACCGCAGCGACTCTCCATCCATGCCCGCTTCAAAATAGGTGGTATCGCCATTTCCCGGCCGGCTCACGCGCCTTAGCGCCAGCGCCTCCTTCAGCGGAATTCCCGCGAGCATCGTCGCGGCGGCAACGGCGGGGACCGCCTCGGGTGTTGTCGGCGTACCGCCGCCGGCGGCGGCGAAGTGCACCTGCTTGGTGTTGGGATTAAGAACGATAACCGGGCCGAGCGGCGCGGGACGCGTCGGCGCCGCCGCCATGAACACGCCGGTTCCCCGAGCCATTCTCCCCGAGCCAAAGGGCGCGTTCATGGTCAGGCTGCATGCAACGGCCGATCCCGCCCTGTCGGCCGCGACGAACCCGGTCGAAGAAGAAGCGCCAATGCCGCCGGGCGCTTGGCCGATGCCGATGGAAGCGGGCCGGTGTCGGCCCGAGGCCAGGTTTCGCGCCAAGCGATTAACGTAGGATTCGGAGATCAGCCGCGGACGCTTCTTGGTTCCGCCGATGGGCGGCGCTTGAGGATCGGCGAGTAACTCGCCGGCGGCGGAAGATGAAGCCTCGGCGATCAGATGCAGGCGTGCATCGCCGCCCAAATCCTCGAATGCGTCGTCGGCCGCGAGCAATGCGTATAAGATGGCGGCGGCCCGCCCTGCCGACGGCGCATCGGCGAAGTGTGCCGAGTGGTTGCCCGACTCCACCTCGATTGTCGTCCCCCAGGACGGTTTGTAGGCCCGGAGATCCTCCAACGTCATGGAGCCGCCGGCGAGCCGCACGGCGTGGGCGAACTCGCCGCTTAACCTGCCCCGATAGAACTCTCCGGGCCCCCGCGCCCGCAGACTGGACAGAATTCCCGCCAGATCGATCTGGCGCAGAAATTGGCCCTCCTTCAATGGCTGGCCATCAGGGGCGAAAATACTCCACGATTGCGGATGGGGCTGCAGCCAAGCCCGCGCCCAAGCGATGTCCCAGGCGAGCGCCCGCGAAGCCCGCGTTCCAAACCGCGCCAGCTGTTCCGCGCGCGAAACATGCGTGGCCCAGGGCTGATTGCCGAAACGGGCATGCAGGGCAAAAAAACCGGCGGGATTGCCGGGGACGGCGGTCCGGACGGTACCGGACGGCGCGGGATCGGCCGGCTGGCCCGGAAGAAATCGCAGGGTCTCGATTTTCCCGCTTTCGACATCATGGACCAGGCACACGCCGCCGCCGCCGAGACCGGCCGCGGACGGATAGGTCACCGACAGGGTGAAATACATCGCCGTGGCGGCATCCGCCGCCGACCCGCCCGAGGCGAGCACTTGGCGGCCCACCAGCGCGGCCCGGGGCTCTTCGGCCGCGACACCGCCGACAAAGCCGAGGACACTGCCCTCGACGCCCTCCAGCGGCTTCTCCTCGGCGCACGCAGCAAGCCCGAACGCCATCAACGCCAACGTCAATTGACGGTGGTAACCGCGGTGTCTACGCTCGCGGAAATATTTGGAGACCCCCCACTTGTCTTGTCGTCGAATGGCGTGTCGCATTTTGCTCGTGGCCGTCCTCGCTGTTGGCGGCTCCTTCGCCCTGCCCGCAGACAAGGCGGCCGCACAGAAAACCTCGTTCATCCGGGATGCGGAAACAGAACGTATCATCCGCATTTATGCCACACCACTTTTCGAAGCGGCAAACCTTGAACCAACGGCGATCAGAATCTTTTTGATCAATGATCGGGCGCTCAACGCGTTCGTGGCCGGCGGGCTGAACCTGTTCATCAATACCGGTCTGATCATGCGGGCCCGGACCCCGGGAGAGGTGATCGGAGTGATTGCGCACGAAACCGGCCATATTTCAGGGGGACATTTGTCGCGAATTCCAGGCGCGGCCCGGAACGCAACCGCTCATGCCATTCTCGGTTATATTCTGGGCGGCGTCGCCGCCATCGGCGGCCGGCCGGATGTGGGTGCGGCCGTCGTCGCCGGCCAACAAGGGGTCGCGCAGCGAAGCTTCCTCCAGTTCTCCAGAACCCAGGAAAACGCCGCCGATCAGGCGGCGGTACGGCTGCTCGACGCCACCAAGCAATCCGCCCGCGGGCTGCTGCGCTTCATGGACGTTCTCCGGGGACAGGAAGCCTTGAGTACGGCCTCGCAGGACCCCTATGTGCGGACCCACCCCCTGTCCTCGGACCGAATATCGTTTCTGGAAGAACATGTGCGGCAATCTCCCTATTCCGACGTCCCCCCCGATCCGGAATTGGTAAAATTGCATAACCGCATGCGGGCCAAGCTGATTGCCTTCATCGAGCCGCCGCCGCGCACCTTCCGGGCCTTTCCCGATAGCGATCGATCCCTGGCCGCCCGCTATGCCCGTTCCATCGCGCATTACCGGGGCGCCGACATTGAACAGGCGCTGGACGGCATCAGCGGGTTGATCGCCGAATTTCCGGAAGATGGCTATTTCCGGGAACTAAAGGGCCAGATTCTGTTCGAGAGCGGCCGCGCGCGGGAGGCCCTGCCCTACTACGAGGAGGCCATCCGTCTGGTTCCGGACTCGGCCGTGCTGCGGGCCGACATGGGCCGCGTCCAGGTGTCGACCCAGGACCCGGCCCTGCTCGACGCGGCCATCGAAAACCTGTCCGCATCGCTGAGCCGGGAGCCGAACCGGGCATCGGTGTGGCGTCAACTGGGCATCGCCTATGGCCGGAAGGGTGAGCGGGGACGCATGTCTCATGCCCTCGCCGAGCAGGCTCTGCTGCAACGCCGCTATCGCGATGCCAAGGGGCTCGCAGACCGGGCGATCAATCTGCTCCCGGCAGGCTCACCTGCGTGGATACGAGCCCAGGACGTGCTTTCCGCCGCCGAGACCGGTCTGGTCCGGCAGCGCCGCAATCGGTAGCCGCGGCCCACCAATCTCCGGCTTCACCGCTGTGGGTCATTTTTTCGTGAGACCATGGGGGTTTCGGCCGTCCCCACTTGTTCCCCGGCGGGGGCTGGGTCATCATCCCGGCGTCGCAACCGCTTGGTATCCCGTTTGATGAAAAGCCTCGCCGTCCTGTTGGCGCTCGCCGCCGCGATCCTCGCCCTCCCGGGTGATGCCGCCGCGCAAAGCGGCCCCCGGTCATTGCCGGACGGACTTACGGACCGGCAGAAGGAAGAGGTCCGGGAGCTTATCGGCGAACACCTCCGCGGCAATCCCGAGATCATTCTCGAGGCGATTCAGATCCTTCAGCAGCGCGAACAGGCGCGGCAAAACGAGCAACAGCGCTCCAATCTGGCCTCGAACCGCCGCGAACTGGAACGCGACCCCACCTCGCCGGTCGGCGGGAACCCGAAGGGCGATATCACCGTCGTCGAGTTTTTCGACTACCGGTGCGGCTTCTGCAAACAGGTGCTCCCGGCCATCCAGGAGCTGCTCAGGACCGACGGCGACATTCGTTGGGTGTTCAAGGAGTTCCCCATCCTGTCGCCGGAATCTCGGCTCGCCGCCAAGGCTGCGCTGGCCGCCTGGAATCAGGATCGGGACAAGTATATGGATTTCCATATCGCGCTGATGGAATCCCAGGGCGGCCTATCCGAGCGCAACATTTTGCGCATGGCCGGGAACGTCGGCCTCGATCCGGAAGCGATCAAGGCCAGCTTGAATGATCCGGCGGTGGAGCAGGCGCTGCAACGCAACTCTCGGCTCGCCGAGCGCTTGGGGATTAGCGGAACCCCGGGCTTCGTCATCGGCGATCAGGTGGTGCCGGGCGCGATCGACCTCCGGACCATGCGGCAAATGATCAAGGAACTCCGGGAACGTTCCTGAGGCCCTCCAACTCCCGCCCGCGCGGTATTTTCAGTATTCGTTTCAAGGCCCTGCTTCTGTTATACCGGTGCCACGTCTAACGGGGGCACTCCTTCCATGCGCGTTCTTTCCGTCTTCGGCACCCGGCCCGAAGCCATCAAGATGGCGCCCGTCGTCACCGAATTGGCGGTGCGCGACGGCATCGAGTCGTTTGTCTGCGTCAGCGCGCAGCACCGGGACATGCTCGACCAGGTTCTTGCCGTGTTCGAAATCGATCCCGAGTTCGATCTCGACATCATGACCCACGGACAGACCCTCGAGGACATCACGACCGCGGTGCTTCGCGGCCTGCCGCCGATCTTCAGGGAACTGGCGCCCGACCGGATACTGGTTCATGGCGATACCACGACGACAATGGCCGCCTCGCTGGCGGCGTTCTACGAGGACATCCCGGTCGGACATGTGGAGGCGGGGCTTCGCAGCGGAAACATGATGGCGCCGTGGCCGGAGGAAATGAACCGCCGGGTGACCGACACGCTGTGCGATCTGCACTTCGCTCCCACCCAGTCGGCGCGTCAAAACCTGCTGCGCGAGGGTATCGGCGAGAACGGCATTACGGTCACCGGAAATACGGTGATCGATGCGCTGTTCACCGCCCGCGATCGTCTGGCCGAAGACGGCGGCCTCGCCGACTCCGTCCTATCCGGACTGCCCGCGCTGAACCCGGAACGTCAATTGATCCTGGTGACCGGCCACCGGCGGGAAAACTTCGGTGACGGATTTCAGCGAATCTGCGGCGCCCTCGCCGAACTCGGCACGCGGCCCGATGTGGAGATCGTTTATCCGGTCCACCTCAATCCCAACGTCCAGGCGCCGGTTCACGACATCCTCGGCGGCCGGGACAATGTGCACCTGGTCGAACCCGTCGCCTACCTGCCCTTCGTCGCCTTGATGGACCGGGCGCGGTTGATCATCACCGATTCCGGCGGCATACAGGAGGAAGCCCCGTCGCTCGGCAAGCCGGTTCTGGTCATGCGGGACGTCACCGAGCGGCCGGAGGCCGTCGATGCCGGCACGGTGCGTCTGGTCGGCACCGACCGGGCGAAAATCGTTTCGGAGACCGAGCGGCTGTTGGATGACGCGGCGGCATACGATGAGATGAGCAAAGCCATCAACCCTTACGGCGACGGCAAGGCGGCCTCGCGAATAGCCGGCGTGATCGGCTCATGAGCGGCGGATCCGGCACCGTTTGCGTGATCGGGCTCGGCTACGTGGGCTTGCCGACGGCGGCGGTCATCGCCAATCGGGGCATCAAAGTGGTCGGCGTCGACACCAATGACGACGTGATCGAGGAACTCGGCCGGGGCGAAACCCATATTGTCGAGCCCGATCTCGATATCCTGGTGCGGAGCGCGATCGCGTCGGGAAACCTCACTATCCGCGCCAAACCGGTGGAGGCGGATGTCTTCGTCATTGCCGTCCCCACCCCGTTCACCGACCGGCGAACCGCGGACCTCGAGCATTTGAAGGCCGCCGCCCGCGACCTCGCATCCGTGCTGAAATCCGGCGACCTGGTGGTGCTCGAATCCACCTCGCCCGTCGGTACCACCGAAAAGCTGGCGGACTGGCTGGCCGAGGAGCGGGACGATCTTTCCTTTCCGGCCGACGGGGGCGGGACCTGCGACGTGCATGTGGCCCATAGTCCGGAGCGCGTATTGCCGGGCCGGGTCCTGTTGGAGCTGGTCGGCAACGAGCGGGTGATCGGCGGCTTGACGCCGGCGTGCGGCGAAAAGGCAAAGGCGTTTTACGCCGCCTTCGTCAAGGGCGACTGCCACGTCACGGACGCCCGGACCGCCGAGTTGGTCAAGCTTGCCGAGAATGCCTACCGGGACACCAACATCGCGTTCGCCAACGAGATGGCGAATGTGTGCGAGGAACTCGGCATTGATGTCTGGTCGTTGGTCGAGCTGGCCAACCGCCATCCCCGGGTCGATATCCTGCGGCCCGGGCCCGGCGTCGGCGGCCATTGTATCGCCGTCGACCCCTGGTTCATCGTCCAGACGGCGCCGGATTCGACACCGCTGATCAAAACCGCCCGGGACGTCAATGACGGCATGCCGGCGCGCGTGGTGCGGCGAATCAAGGCCGCCCTCGGTGAGCAACCGGGAGGGCCGGTGGCCTGTCTCGGCCTGGCATACAAGGCCGACATCGACGACCTTCGCGAAAGCCCGGCGCTCGACGTGATCCGTTTGTTGGCGGCGGAAACCCCGGTGCCGATGCTGATCGTCGAACCGAACATTAAATCCCTGCCGGACGGCCTCGCCCTGCCGGACGCGACACTTTGCGCACTCGACGATGCCCTAGACGCCGCCGATATCGTCGTCCTGCTCACCGATCACAATGAGTTCCGCTCCCTGGAACGGGAGCGCCTCGCCGGGAAAACCGTCATCGACACCCGCGGCATCTGGCGATAGAAGGCGCAACCCCAAGCGGGTCGGCGGCACGAACACCGCTCATCGAAAAACCAGCCGGACTCATATCCGGCGTGACCGGTCAGGATGGCGCGTATCCGGTGGAATTTCCGCTCGGCAATGGCCGGCGGGCGGCGCTCTTGATGACATCGGCCGTTTCCGAGGCGGCTCTGGACCACGAATATCCGGCGGCCTGCTTCTGTGCGCGGAGTCCCAGCTCGCGCCGCAACGCCGGATCACCGGCAATCGCGAGAATCCTGGCAGCCATCTCCTCGGCATCCAAGGGTGAAAAGAACTCCGCTGCATCGCCCACGATTTCAGGCATGGCTGCCGTGTTCGAGCAGGCGATCGGCGCGCCGCAGGCCATCGCCTCAACCAGCGGATTGCCGAATGTCTCCACCGTCGAAGGAAACACGAACACCAAACAACGGCGGTACAGTTCGAGCAGCTCGTCGGTCCGTCTCTCCCCCAGGAACTCGACGACCTCGGCGAGGTCGAGCTCGGCAATCCTCTCCTGAAGCTCCCTCATATAACCGGAATCGATGGATCGCCCGGCAATCTTCAATTTGATCTCCGGACGCCTGCGATGAACCGTTGCCATCGCCTCGATAAGGGTATGGATATTCTTCTGAATATAAATATCAGATACCGCCAACAAGTAAGGTTCGCGGTCCACGGTATCATCCGGCGAAAACACCGGGTTTACCCCGTGATTGACGATCGTAACCCTGTCCCGGAGGCGGCCGCCGAAACCGAAGGTCAAGGCATTCCTGGCGTACCGCGAGACCGCGATCGCCTTCATACAGGTCAGCAGCGACAGACCCGTCATCAGGGACAGTCCAATCCAGTAGAGACGGCGCGAGATCCGTGTTTCCCGGCCAACGACCGCGAGGGAGTTTCTCAGTACGATCACCCGGTTCGGCGCGAACAGCGGTCCGTAGTTGGCCGGCGAGAAGGTGACATCGGCGGACATCGATCTGGCCAGAAACGGCAAGGCCAGCTGCTCCCACACCAGGGCGGAGAAGAACCGGTTGTCGAATTCGAGCAGATGGACGCGTACCTTCTCGCTCAATAATCCAAAAAGCTCGGATTGATCGCGATGAAGGAGAAGATGGGTTTCGAGATCGTCATCTTCCGCAAGGATCGGCAGGATGTTTCTCAGGTAGGTGACCCCGCCACCGCTCTTTGCATGAATTCCGTTGACCAGCACGCGGATCTTGTTGCTGCGCGGAAGTTTGTGGCCCACAACCGGTCTCGAAGTTATCCAAGCGGAAGCAGTGGATTATATCATTTATGCCCGGCAGTCCACCAACGTCCGGGGACATGACCTATGGCGCATGCGGCCCCGGCAAGGCCAGCGTCCGCAAAACGGCGATCACTCGCCGTCGTCCACCCAATGGTCGAACCATGCCGCCGCGTTATAAAGCACCCAGACCAACAGCGCCGCATCGCGGCGGCCATTGCGATGGTCCGAGATCAAATTCCGCACATGCGCCTTGTTCAGCCCCGCCGCGTCCAGCAGGGACGAGGCGGTGATCTGTGCTTCCGCCTGACGCCCGAAATCGCCCCGCAGCCATTCCGCCATGGGCGCCGAGAAACCCATCTTCGGGCGATCGATTATTTCGTCGGGGATGATCCCGCGGACCGCCGATTTGAGCAGCGCCTTGGCCTCTCCGCCCCTGATTTTGGCGTCCATCGGGATGCCCATGGTGTAGTCGACAAGTTCGTGATCGAGAAACGGCACCCGGCCTTCAAGAGAGGACGCCATGGTGATCTTGTCCACCCGCATCAGCAGCAGCTCCGGGAGACGAAGCCGGAATTCGTTGTGGATCATTCTCATCAATTGATCGCTCTCGGGAAAACGCTCATCGAACCCATCCAGATAGGCGAGCGCTACCTGCTCGCTGTCCCGCGCCCGGAATCGCGGCGGCAACAGTCCCATACCGATGAGCTCCTCGAAGTCTTCCGGCTCGGCCGGATCGGCGCCATTCATCAACGGCGCCTTCTGGGATTCCCAATAGGCCACGGCGCCGCTCCAAAAGGCCTCGCCGCCGCGGGCGGCGCGGCCGACGGCATCCGCGTAAATCTCGAAACCGGGAAACATACCGGCGACAGCCCGCGCACCGGCCGCGACACCCCGCCGCATCGAGCCCGGCAGAAACTTCCGAAAGGCGGCGAAATACCTTTGGTGAAGCCGCAGATACATCATGTAGGAGCGGTAGCCGCAGAACTGCTCGTCGGATCCCTCGCCGACCTGAACCACTTTCACCCCGTTCTCGCGAGCCAGCTTCGAGACGAAGTGGAGCGGAATACAAACCCAGTCGGCCAGCGGCTCATCCTGGTCCCGCACCAACTGAGCCAGGTATCCGGTCATGTCGCTTTCATTTACCAGCACTTCGTGGTGCTCGGTGCCCAGGTGATCGGCCACCCGCCGGGCGTAGTCCAACTCGTTGAGATGCCGGTGATCGCTGAATCCGACGGAAAATGTCTTGACCGGCTCCGCCGAGTGGCGGCTCATCAGAGCCGTATTCACCGACGAATCCATGCCGCCGGACAGAAAGGCGCCGAACGGGACATCGGACATCATCCGGCGCTCCACCGACCGTTCCAGCCGATCGAGGACGCCGGCTTCATAATCCTCCCCGCTGTCACCCCCGCCGCGAGGCACGGCATCCCAGTACCGGACCGCCCGCATGGTTCCCCCATCGGCCACCTCAAGATAGTGGGCCGCCGGCAGTTTGTAGATGCCGCGGAACATGGTGAGCGGCGCGGGCGGCGTCAGATAGCTCAGGTAGTGGTAAAACGCGGTCCCGGACAGTTCGGGCGTAACCGCCGGATGGCGGACCAGGGATTTTATCTCGGAGGCGAAGAGAAACCGCCCGCCCGCCTTCGTGAAATAGACCGGTTTGATGCCCACGCGGTCCCGGGCCAGGGTCATGCGCTTTGCATTCTCATCCCAAATGGCGAAAGCGAACATGCCCTGGAGACGCCCGAGCAGCCGTTCGATCCCCCACTCCTCATAGCCGTGGATGAGAACTTCGGTATCGGCATGGTCGGTTGCGAACGTGTGGCCCGCGGCCACGAGCTCCCGTCTGAGTTCGAGGTGGTTGTAAATTTCCCCGTTGAACGTGATCCAGACCGAACCATCCTCGTTGCGCATGGGCTGATCGGCTTCGGCCGTCAGGTCGATAATCGACAGCCGGCGATGGGCCAGGCCGACCCGCCGGTCATCGGACAACCATGTCCCTTCGCCATCCGGACCGCGGTGCGACAACGCATCGTTCATGTCCCGGAGTACGGGTTCGGGAACGCCGTCGGAAAGGCCGTAGTGAATGATTCCCGCTATGCCGCACATGACCCTGGGACCGGCAATTTGACTCCGCTATGAAATGTTTGGGGCCTGGGACCGCGCAACGAACTCCGCCCGCTCGCAAATGACGACGGCCCCTAACCTGCCACTCCGCCAATCGCCGGACAAGCCCGGCGCCTGTACCCCGGGACAACCGGGCAGGTGAAATCAACCGCCCGTGAGAGTTCTGCGAACGACTCGTGAACCCGCGCTCAGTCCTTGGACGGCGGCTCCAGGGATTTGGTGACCTGGTCGAGCAGGCCGTAGAGCTGGGCGATATTGTCCTCTCCGGCCGCTTCGGCGATGGCCGCATAATTGGCCTCCGAATGGGGCGCGACCTCACCGACCAGTTCGCGGCCCTTCGGCGAGATGGCGGCCAACACCCGCCGCTGATCGGCCGCGGCAGCCCTCCGGGTGATCAAGTCCCGGCCCTCGAGATTCCGGAGAATGCGCGACAGGCTGGGCATGAGGATAAAGCTCCGTTCCGCCAGGCGACTGATCTCGATCTCACCGGAATCCTCCAAGGCGCGCAGGACCCGCCACTGCTGTTCGGTCACGCCGTGGGCCCTGAGCATCGGCCGGAAACGGCTCATCACCGCTTCGCGCGCCCGCAACAGCGCCATCGGCAACGAGTGAGAGAAATCCCGGAGCGGTGCGCGGCTCATCGGCGCTCAGACTTTCTCGTCCGCCACACCGTTGGACAAGACACCGATGCCCGGCACTTCGATCTCTACCGTATCGCCCGGCACCAGCCATTTCGGCGGATCGAAGCGGACACCCGCCCCGGTCGGCGTGCCGGTCGAGATGACGTCCCCCGGCTCCAGTTCGGCAAAGGTGGAGATGTAATTGATCAGGTAGGGGAAGTCGAAAATGATGCTGTCGGTGGTATCGTCCTGACGCACCTCGCCGTTGACCCGGGTGGTCAGATGGAGCCCATCGAAACCGCCGGTCTCGTCGGGCGTGACCATCCAGGGTCCGATGGCGCCGCTTTTTTCGAAGTTCTTGCCCTGGGTGACGTTGAACTTGGCGTGCCGAATCCAATCCCTGAGGGTGCCCTCGTTCATCAGCGTCATGCCCGCAATGTGATCGAGCGCGTTCTCCCTGGGGATCCGCCGTCCGCCCTTGCCGATGATCAGCACGATCTCGCCTTCGTAGTCCAACTGACCGGACTCCGGAGGGCGAATGATGTCCTCCCCGTGGCCGACGAAGGACCCTGGCGTGCGGAAGAACATCGATGGAAACCGGGGGAGGTCGGAACCGTCCTTATATTCCTCGTTGCGGTTGGCGTAGTTGACCCCGATACACAGAAGTTTCGGCGGCCGCGGGATGGGCAGGAGATATTTGATGTCGGCGAGATCCGCATCGGTCCCGGCGCCGGACGTCATTTTATCGACCTTGGAGAGGCTGCCCGTTTGCAGCACTTCGAGAACGCTGCCGCAGCCGGCTTCGTTCCGCGCGCCGACATCGAATATTCCGTTGCCGATGACGGCGCCGAACGATTGTTTGCCCTCTAGCTCATAGGTGACGAGTTTCATCCGCCGGTCCCCTGCCCTGAATTATTTAACTTGTTAATTATACGGCGGTTCGGCGCAAATGGGAAATAGGCGTAACCGGCTCAAATGCCGCTGAGATCGGCGCGCTCCTCGAAATACTCCCAGGCCCGGTCCATGGAAAGCGGCGAGAATTGGATTTCCTGATAAAGCCGTTCTTCCTCGGGCGACAGATATTTGACCTCGCCCATCTGCATGGAGGCTATTTGCAGCTGGGCATTGACCTGGAGATAGATCGACACCATGACCGCCTCTTTGAGGTTGGGACCGACAACCACGCATCCGTGACCCCGCATCAGCGCCACCCGTCCCGCCCCGAGACATTTCGCGAGATCGCGGCCCTGCTCCATGGTCAGGACCAACATGTTGGTATCGCCGAAATTGTCGGCGATATCCCATACGGGAACTTCCGGGCCGATGCCGCTGCCGACGTGGACCAACGGCCGGATCGGCGTATTGGTGACGCCGAACGGGATCACGGCGTGGGAATGGTTGTGGACCACGGCATTGACGTCGGGCCGGGCCTGATAGGCGGCGCCGTGGATCGGCCGTTCCCCGTAGGGCCGCCGATCATCGTCTATCGGGTTGCAGTCGAGGTCGAACTCCATGATGTCGGCGGGCGTCACCAGGGCCGGGCTCACCGACCGGGCGAGCAGAAATCGCTCGGGATCGTCGGGGTGCCTCAGACTCACATGTCCGTACGCATCCACCACATCCTCGCGGGCCAGGATCCGGTTGGCGACGGCCACCTGCCGGCGCGCTTCATCCACAGTCGTCATTTTCCAATCCTCCGGTTCATCCGCGTCGGCACTTTCAGGAAACGTCCCGGCCTTCCCGGGCCTTGTAGGCCGGAAGAGACCAGCCAAATCTGATTGCCAGGGCGCGAACCGTGAAGCAACACAAGAAACCCAATCCAAAGGCCAAAAGACCGCCGGCCCCGGCCAGCGACAGCCCGACGAACACCAAGGCGCCGGCCAACGCGGCGGTGACGTAGATCTCCTTCCGGAGGATCAGGGGCACCTCGCCGCCGAGCACGTCACGGATGATCCCGCCGAACGTGCCGGTAACGATCCCCATGATGATCGCCACCAAAGGATGGGCGCCGACCGCCAGGGCCTTCTCCGCGCCCAGAATGCAGAACAGGGAGAGCCCGAGGGCATCCAGCCACAGGATCAGCCGGTAGCGGGACTGAAACAAATGGGCGGCGAAATACGTGACGGCGGCGGCGGCGATGCAAACGGCGACGTAGGATGGCTGCTGCACCCAGTTGACCGCCCCGTCCCCCAGCAGCAGGTCGCGGACCGTGCCGCCGCCCACGCCGGTCACCGTCCCCAGAAGCACGAAGCCGAAGATGTCCATCTGCTTGCGGCTGGCCACCAGCGCACCGGATATGGCGAACACGGCAACCGCCAGATGGTCGACGGCGATGAGGAAATCCATACCGGAGAGAGTCTGCATCGGAACCGCAAGCTATTGGAACGTCGCTGGTTGTCGCATGAAATTGACCGAAAAGGAAACCGATCGTCAGGTCGATACATTCGTCCGCTCCCGGCCCGCGGCAGACCCCATCCAAGGGCCTTATGGTCTCACCGGAAGCGATCTAATGGGGCTGTCTGTTCATGATCACGATTGATCCCACGACCAACACCAGGCCGATGACGGCCTGAATACTGATGGCCTCGCCGAGGATCGGCCAAGCGAAAATGAAGGCCGAGATGGGCGCCAGCGTCAATGAAATGCCGGCCGTCGCCGGGGAAATCCGCCCCAACGCCCAGATGTAAGCGGCAAATTGAACGGCGGCGCCAACCACCCCCAGGAACACCAGGATCCACCAATCGAACACCGAGAACGAGGGCATCCGGACCGGTTCTCCGACCACCTGCGACACGGCCAGGAGCGAGAGCACCCCGACCAACATGACGATCGAGGTAAAGTACACGCCGCCGTATTTCATGATGTACGGCTTGGCGTAGATGCTGTAGATCGAAACCGTCAAGGCGGCCAACAGCATCAGGCTGTCGCCGATCAAAATATCCCTGCCGGTACCGCTGTCGAAGAGTGAATCGCTAACCGCCACTCCGACACCCAGGAACGCCATTACGACACAGGTCATCTTCAGACCGGTCATGCTTTCCCGGCCAAGGAGCCATGCCAGGACGAGGGTGATGATCGGCGAGGTGGCGAGGCCTACGGCGCCATGGGCCGCCGTGGTGTAGGTGAGCGACGCATTGAACAGGTACGTGAACAGGCCAAACAACAGGGCGCCCAAGAGAATTATCCTCGGCCAATCGGCGAGCGCGATTGGCGCCCGCCTGAATCCGACGATCAGAAACGGCGTCAGACAGAGGGCGCCGATCCCGAAACGAATGACCGCCATCGATTGCGGGTCGGTGTCCGGAATGACGAACCTGGTCGCAACAATGGAGAACCCGGCGCTCAGCGACGAAAATGCGGCCAGGAACTTGGCCAGAAGTACATAGTTCATTGGAGCGGCAACCTGCCTTTTCGACCTTAGGACATTTTGCGGAGACGCGAGGGCAATCTCAAATCGCTACAAGGAAATCGCTGGATATGGTCTGGCCGCCGGCAGACCGTAAGCCGGCCATGGGCTGAAAGGGATCAGCCGGTCCGATGCTGGCGGCGACTATCGATACCGCCCGTGGTTCTGAAGCACTTCGATCTTGTAGCCGTCGGGATCCTGCACGAAGAAGAATTTCGCCATGAGCGATCCATCCCGATGGAACTCCTTGACATCCGTCGGCTCGAATCCGAGGCTTTTGAAACGGGCATGCTCTTCGTCGACGTTTTCCACGGCGACCCCCAGATGCCCGTATCCCGACCCATGTGAATAGGGTTCGGATTGCCCATGATTCACCGTAAACTCGACTTCGAAATCAGCCTCGGAATTCCGCAGGTAGACAAGCGTGAAATCGTCAAACTCGAAACGATCGGCGATATCAAGGTCGAAAGCCTTTTTGTAGAAATCGAGCGATCGCTCTTCGTCCGTCACCCGGATCATCGAATGGATCACTTTGGCCATGTTCCGTTCGTCCCCTGTTTCGATCGCGGCGCTTTTTCCATGGTTTGGTTTCGGTTGAATTGCAGCCTATACGATTCATCCCGGCCCTACGCTCAAACCGGTGGCGCGGTCTTGCGGAACGCCTCCAGTTCGCCGAGTTCCCGGCTCAGGGCCTCGAGCTTCGGCGTTTCGAAGGTGGCGAACAGTTCCGGGGTGGCGATGCGCGCGAACTCATAGGCCGATACGGCGGTCAGGTCCGCCTGGGTAAGCCGGGAGCCGCCCAGCCAGGGTGAGCGGGCCTCGCCGTCCAGCCACTGGAAGCCGCTGCGGCTCTGCTCGGAGATCATCTCGACCCATGGCGGATGCCGCATTTCCTCGGGGCGATAGCGTTCCTCGTACGCAACCAGAATAGCTTTCTCGACCGCGCCCGTGGCCACGGCGATGAGTTTCAGAACCCGTCTGCGTTCGCCTCCGGACGCCGGCGTGAGCGCCCGCTCCGGGCCGACCTGCTCATCCAGATAGTCGAGGATGGCTCCGCTGTCGATCAGGGTCTCGCCGCCATCCAGGATCAGCGCGGGAACGCGGCTCAAGGGATTGGCGTCGCGAATTTTCGGCCGATCCTCCCCCACGACGGAAAACGGCCGGTGCTCGAAGGGCAGTTCGTAGAGATGCATCGTCGCGGCGACGCGGCGGACGAAGGGCGAGAGATAGCGGCCAATTAGGATCATCTTTCAAAGCTCCTGAACGGGACGGCAAAGCGGCGGGATGGCGCCGCGGGCGGCAATACCGGGAAACAGGCGAGGTCGCTGACCGGGCATTCGCTCAACCGGCAAATCGCTGCCCGGGCAGCCCTATGTGGGAGGACCGAGATCGGGGCCCAGATCCTCGGGCGGCGGGTCAAGCACCGAGGGTGCGGCCTCCCAACATTCTCCGAAACTCATTGCGTCGAAGGCCAAACACGGCAGCTGCGTCGCGATCACCGGAAACGCCACGAGGATGGCAAGGCAAACTCCCATGGCGAACCAGAACGGCCAAATACCTGCAAAAATCGTCGTCATCGGGACATGGGGCGCAATGCCCTTCACGATGAATACGTTCACGCCAACCGGGGGCGAGATCAGACCCATCTCCAGCACGATCACGATGATCACGCCAAACCAGATCAGCCCCATGCCGAGTTCCTGGATCAGCGGGAATACGATCGGAAGGGTGAGAACCAGCATCGCCAGGCCTTCGAGGAAGGTTCCGAGGGCAACGTAGGTAAGCAGAATAATGATGATGATACCGATCTTGCCGACGTCGAGGCCGGTCAGGAAGCCGACGATGATTTCCGGCACACCCGAAAGCGCCATGAACGGAATAAAGACATGCGCTCCGATCAGGATCATGAAAACCGTGGCGGTGGTGCGCAGCGTATGGAGGATGGTCTGACGCAGTTTCAAGCTGTCGACGGCCGCCCGCAGCACATAGGCCGGCGATGGGGTATCGGCACTGGCAGCCGCGCCGACAGCGGCCGGCATCGGCGCTTGAACCGCGTTTATCGCCCCTTTGGCCAGCGCAACCAGGAAAGTGATGAAGGCGCCGATCCCGGCCGCTTCAACCGGCGTGAACAGACCGGCGTAGATTCCGCCGATGGTAATGATGACGATGCCGATGAGGGCGAAGGCCCCATAGAGGGAGACGAACCGCTCATGCCAGGACGACTTGGCGCCTGCCGGGCCGGCGGCCGGGTTCAGCCGGGTGACGATTGCGATTGCGATAAGAAATAGCCCCGTCAGCAATATGCCCGGGAGTACGCCGGCGACGAACAGCTCGCCAATGGATGTCTCCGTCAGAATGGCGTAAATGATCATCCCGGTTGACGGAGGGATCAGGATTCCCAACGTTCCGCCGGCGGCGACGCTGCCCGTCGCCAGGCTCGGGCTGTATTTGTAGCGCTCCATCTCCGGCAGGGCCACACGGCCCATGGTGACCGCACCGGCAACCGATGACCCGCTCACCGCGGCAAATCCGGCACACCCCAATATGGTGGCCGATGCAAGGCCGCCCCGAAAATGTCCGAACCATGCATAGGCGGCGCGATAGAGGTCGCGGCTCATGCCCGATATGCCGGCCAGATTACCCATCAGAATAAACATCGGGACAATCGACAGCGTTTGAAACGTCGCGATGTCGAATGTCTCCGTACTGAGGTAGATGAAAGCCCGATGGGGCCCCTCGATGGCCCAGGCGCCGAGGAATCCGACCACCATCATCGATAGCGCCACGGGCATGCGCAGGAACAGCAGCGCGAACATGGCGATCAGGCCGATGAAGCCGATATGGGCGTCAGATAGTTCCATCCACATCTCCACCGAATAGCCGGGCCTGCTCTTGTCCGATATCCTTATCCTGCATCAGCCTCACCGCCTCCAGAAGAAGGACAATGGCATAAAGCCCCAGGCCGAATGCGAGGACGTACATGAACGGTTCAAATGATATGTCGATGGTGCCCGTGAACTCGCCGTTCTCTTCGGCCTTTGGTCCGTCGAGCGCGATTTGACAGGCGAGGGCCGCGATCATCAAGAATCCGACGAGACGGACGAATATCTCTACCATTCGAAGCTTTGTTTTGCTCACCATGCCGTCGATGAGTTCGACGGCTATCTGCCCCCCGGTTCGTCCGCTGTAGGCGACCGTCAAGGCAACCACGAGGACCAATATGATCTGCCCCATGTCCACGAAGCCATGGATCGGATCACTGAAGACATAGCGACGCACGACATGCGTGAATGTGAGGATGACCATGGCGGCGAGAAGCACCCCGCCGAGCCAAAGCGCCACGACTCTCAAGAATTTATCGAAATTCCCCAGGAAACCGGGGTCTTCCTGTTCGGCGGAATTGTCGCCCGCGGGAGCGTCGTGGCTCATGATATTCGAAGCTCCCGCGGGCTCCTGACCGCTCTAATTGATCAGGCTGTTGAAGATGGCGTGGGCCGGCACACCGCCCTTCGCGGCCTCGTCCAACTCACGTTTGACGACGGCATCCGTCAAATCATCGAACGCCTTCGCTTCGGCCGGCGTCAGATTGATGACTTCCAGACCTTTTTGCTTGCCGACCTGTTTGAACGCGAATTCGTCGGTCCTTTGCCAATACTTTGACGCGTTGATCGAAAAGTCACGGCCGGTGTGTTTCTTGAGGAGAGCTTGGTGCTCCTTGGAAAGCTTGTTCCAGCTGTCCTTGTTCAACCCGAGCAGGAACAAGGCCGCCGATCCCTTGATCCCGAACGTCACGTGCGTCGCCGGCTGATGCAGGTTCCAGGGCCTGTATAGCGCCGCCGGCGCGATATAGACGACATCCACCGTGCCCTTTTGGAATGCATCGTAGGTTTGCGTGATCGGAATCTGCGACGCCTTTGCGCCCCACCCCTCGATCGTCGGAATGTCGGTCTTCGAAGGCGCCCGCACGACGAGGTTCTTCATATCCGAGGGTTTGCGGATCGGCTTTTTGGAAATAATGGTACTGGGGTAGTTCGCCCAAATTCCGAGGACCTCGACGTCCTTGAACTCTTCTTTCAGGTGCTTGTCGTAGACGTTCCAAACATTGGCGGCAACCTCCGCGGCCGTTTTGCCGACGCCGGGTTTGCCCGCCAACAGCGTCCTCGGGAAGCTCTCCGACTCGAGACCCAGGATCACGAATCCGATATCGAACGCACCTTCTTTCGTCCGTTTGTACTGGGCAGCCGGGCCCCGGCCCAATTTGCCGCTGTCAAAGATCTTGATCGTCAGGCTGCCGCCCGATTCCTCGGCGATTTTCTTCGCCAGCGGCGTAAATACACCGACATGCATCGGGTGCTTGGGGGACATGAAGTGGCCGAGCTTGAGCTCCGCCGCCGACGCCTGTCCGGCGAAACCAACACCCGCCGCCAGGGCGATCGCCGCCACGCCTTTGAATAATGATCTCATCTGGTCTTCCTCCTTGCTTGATGGCCTATAGGTTAGGCCGTTTTTCAATCCGCCCGCGATCATGCGGACGGTCAACTTCGGCAACCGGCCCACGAAGCAGTTTCGTTTGAGCCAATCGGTCCCGCAACTCCGAACGCTATCCAATTCCTTTCGCCGATATCGCCGACGGTCGAAGCTCCCGGCGCTTGGAAGAGGTTTTTTTTATGTAACTGAAATGCTGAGGTATTTTTCCAAACGCTACAACCCATTTTATAGCGGACATTCCGGATGGGTTCAAAGCGCCGAGCGCCCGTTATAGGTAAACCTGGACATCGAATGATTCCCGGCCGGCCGGCGCTAACGTTCCACATTGCCGCTTCGCGTGGGGATGCCGGTATGCCTGTGGCAAATATCGGCCAGCCGCGCGATGCCCTCGGAAATCTCCTGCTTGGTCGCGCTGCCGAAACACAAGCGCACACGCCGACGGCCGTAGCCTGGGTCGACCGACCATTCAACGCCGGGATTGATCTCCACTCCCTCTTCCAAAGCGGCCGCGGCAAGGCTGGTCGTGTCGACCTCCTCCGGAAAGGTCACCCACATGAAGATTCCGCCCTTGGGCGCCGTGAACTCCACCTGAGTACCGAATTGTTCGGCCAGCGACGCGGCCATGAGTTCCGCTTTCTCCCTGAGGACGGCCGAAAGGTCGGTGACATGGTCATCGAACCGCTCCGCGCCGTATTCCGCCAAGACCATCTGCTCGAGCGCACCGCTGCCCGCATCCGTTTTGAGCGGCAGCAGGCGGCTGAGCACCGGCCAGTCGGCGACCAGATAGCCGACCCGCAAGGCGGGGGCGACTGTCTTGGAAAAGGAACCGCAGTAAATTACCCGCCCGCTGTCGGCTCCCTGTTGCTCCAACGCCCGGATGGAGGGCGGGCGCTCTCCTTCCCATAGCAAATCCGCGTAGCAATCATCTTCGAAGATCGGCAGATCGTAATTCTCGGCGAGTGCCAGAAGCTCGATCCGGCGGGCTTCGCTCATCACCGTACCGGTGGGGTTTTGAACCGTGGGTATGGTATAAATGAGCTTTGGAATTTGTCCCTTGGCCGCCAATTCACCCAGCACTTCGGTAAGCTGGCCGGTCTTCATTCCGTCCTGATCGACTTCAATCCCTATATATGTCGCCCCAAGCCGCTGAAGACGGCTGAGCGTCCCGCCGTAGCAGGCCTCTTCGATGATCACCGTGTCTCCCGGTTCGAGAAACGCCTCGAATACCAAATCAAGAGCCTGGAGAGAGCCCGACGTCAACAGGATGTCGTCCTCCCCGACCCGCATTTTTGCCCGGTCGGTCAGCTGGGCCGAGACAAGCCGCCGAAGGGGAAGATAGCCCTGCGCGCCGCTCTCCAATCCGTAATACGCCAAGGTCCGTCCCTCCCGGGCGAGAACCGAACCGGCAGCCGCGATCAGTTCATCGACCGGCACCTCCGAGGCATCGTTGTGGCCGCCGACGAAGTTGTACCGGGGAAACCCGTTCCAACGTTTTGCCGGCGCGGGAAGATCGCTACGGAACCTGGGCTGAAATTTGCTGGTCATGTCTCCCCCGGTAATATTCGGCCGATTCGGCCTGGATTGAGCCGCCGGGCTTGATCTTGCCCAAATTTATTGCGGGTCCGCAATTCCGATCATTGTTTCACGGGAAACAATCCACAAAGAAATTGAGTCGGGGCCAGACTCGGGACGGGCATCACCCTCTCAGCGGGTCGTAGTCGGTTTCGAGGGAAGCGCGGCGTTCGGACATCGGCGCACCCCACTGGGATTCCAGAATCTCGCCTATGGAGTCGTGGGTTATCGTCGCGTCATCTTCGTTCAACAGATCGCCGCCGAAAAAGTGCTCCACCCGATTGCCGTAGTTGTCGAACCAGTAATCGAAAATGTTCGCCGCCGGCGTATGACGGCCGACGCCCCATGAATGCTCATACCCTTTTGAATGAAGATATTCATGCCCGACGAACAAGGCGTTGACGTCTTCCACCTCGAACGCGATATGGGCGAGGCCTGGCTCTTTGGACTTGGTAAACAGGAGCGCGTGCTGGTCGACATATTCCTTGCCCTTGTCGCAGCGAAGAAAAGTCAGAGCCAGCTCGTCATCGCCGCCAGGCACGAAGGCGATGTCGGATTGCAGAAATCCGAAATGGCGGCGATAAAATTCGTCCATGACGCCGCAGTCCGGAACGTCCAGGACCACGTGGCCGAGCCGCATCACCGGACAGGCGATGTTCCGGGCGCGTTGAATTTCGTCGCCCCGTGGGCGCCCGGGGCCGTGATCCGCGCCGATTAATTCGTTGAGCGGCAACGGGTCGAGCGTCGCCTGTCCGAAGATGGCTTCGACCTGAAAGCCGTCCGGGTCGGTCATCCGGACCCGGTAGCCGCCGCCCGGTTCATCGATTTCCTCGACCGCGGACGCCCCGTCGGCCGCCGAGAGCTTCTCGAGATCGGCCATGCTTTGCGCATTGAACGCCATGCCGATAAACCCCGGCTCGTCGGCGAGGTGCGTGACGTGGAGATGATGATCACGGCCGGTCCCGCGCATGTAGAGTGATTTTTCATCCCGGTGCTGCCGGGTGAGGCCGAAATCGACGAGAAACGATTCCATTCGGTCGAGATCCGGCTCCGCAAAGCGCGCATACGCAACATCGGCGACCTTTATCATTTGCCGCTGTCTCCCCCAAGGTGCAAGAAGAGGTACAAGAATTCGGCCAGTCACCGGCATTCTGTGCAAATTTGGTTATCACGGCAAGAACCCGCGGTCGGCGATGAATCTCTCACCTGCGGCGTTCGTACCATGGGTCCCGTATCGGCTGCCGGCGGCCCGTTCCGGCACTGTCCCTCGTTCGCGAGAGGCGTCGATTATGACCTCGTGACGGATAGCCGACCGTAAATCGGCACCGCCGGTAGACCGGCTTCGATAGAATGATTCGAGCAGGCTCATTGGAACCTTGTCCTGGTCCAGGGTCAGGGGATGAGGATCATCTTGTACATGGACCTCGCTTAATCGCGGCCCCGGGAACTTGACCCCGAAAGTAGCTGGAGACCGTCTTTCGGGGTCGACCGAATTAGGCGCTGCGGTAGAGCTTGGTCATCACGAACTCGCGGTGGCCAAGCGCTTCGGCTGCCGTCATCCGCCCGTTCGCCGTCCGTATGGTGATGTCGATGAGGGCGTCCCCCGCCTCATCGAGATTCATCTCACGGCGGAGAATGCCCGAGACGTCCAGGTCCACGTGCTCACCCATGGTGCGGACAGTCCGCGGGTTGGCCGTCAGCTTGATCACCGGCTCGATTGGGTTGCCGATGATATTGCCCTGACCGGTGGGAAACAGGTGAACCACGTATCCGGCGGCCGCCTGCAATGTTACGCACTCGGCCGCGGCCGACGACGTATCCATGAAGTAAAGGCCCGGGCCCTTGGTGGGCTCTTCAGCCGGCTTGAGAACATCGATGAATTTGGTCTTCTTGCCGATTTTCTGGAGGTTCCCAAAAGCTTTCTCTTCGATGGTCGACAACCCGCCCTCGATGTTTCCCTTGGTCGGCTGACTGTCCGACAGATCGGACGTCTTATGGGGCTCGATCACCTCATCCATATAGGCCTGCCAAGTATCGAGGAACTTCTTGCCGGCCATATCGTCGGCACCGCGCGCCGCGCAATCCTGCTCGGCACCGGTAAGTTCCGACGTCTCGCCGAAGCACAGGTTTGCGCCCCACTCGCCCATCTTGTCGGTCAAATTGCCCACGGTCGGATTGGAGGCGAGGCCTGATGTGGTGTCGGATTCACCGCATTTCATGGACATCCATAGTTCGCTGACGTCGCATTCCTCGCGGGACAGTTCGCTCGCCCACTGTACGTACTCCTTGGCGACGCGGGAGGCTGCGGCGATCGTGCTGATGTCGCCGTTCTGTTCGATGGCGAAACCTTCGACCCGCTTGCCGGTCTTCTTGATTCCTTCGACAACCCGGCTGGTCCAGCCGGGTTCGATTCCGATCACGATCACGGCGGCAACATTCGGATTGCTTCCCGTGCCGATCAGCGTACGGAAATGCAGTTCGAGGTCTTCGCCGAACTGAAGGCGTCCATAGGCATGCGGCAGGGCCATGGTGCCCTGGATATTGTTGGCGACGGCTTCGCACGCGGCGTTGGAGAGGTCATCGAGAGGCAACAGGATCACATGGTTTCTGACCCCGACGCGGCCGTTCTCCCGGCGGTAGCCCCGGAATTTAGGTTTGCTCATTTTACCACCTCTTGGTCTTGATGTTGTGGACATGGACGTGACCGCCCTTGGCGATGTCCAGGATCGCTTTGCCGATGTCGGCGTCGTACTTGATGATGGTATCGCCGTCGGCGATGTCACTCAGGGCGACCTTGTGCCCCAACGGGATGGGGTCCAGCGACTCGACGGTGATGGTTTCGTCGGTATCCATTACCCAGCCGGTCAGTTTCTGACCGGCCTCGACACCCTCGACCACGATCACGCCGACGGTGTCGGTCGAGTCGTGAACGAGAAAATCAGGGTGATCCATTTTTTTCTTCTCCTCGTCTTGGTCAAGCAGCCGAATGCGCCACGGCACACCCGGGGTTATTCATTTGGTCTGAGTATGATTTTTGCCGCCCCGGTACGCCCGTCGACCAAATCGGAGAAAGCGTTGGATCCATCGGCCAGCGCCCGTTCCTCGTACCAATCCAGATTGCCGAGCTCGCCCGCACTCATCGCCGAAACCACCGCCCGAAAATCCTCCATGGTGTAGGTGTAGGAGCCGCAGAACATGACCTCTTGCAGAGTCAATTTGCGGACATCGAGACCGTCCGTCCGGTCCAGCAGACCCACATGCACGATGACGCCGCCAGGCCGAATGGCGGATGATGAACCCACCCGAGTTACCCTGCCGCCGACGCAGTCGATGACCACATCGATTGAATTGTCACCGACCACGGATTCGTTGATCGGATCAAACGGGGTGCAAATGGACGCCTTCGACGCAGTCTCCCGGCGCGCCGCATTGGTCTCCGCCAAAAATATCTCCCGGCACCCCTGAGCACGGAGGGATAACGCAGCCGACAGCCCGACCGCGCCGCCGCCGAACACCAAAGCCTCCGCTGCGTCGAGCGGGCGGTTCGCCAATGCGGCCGCCTTAGCGACCGCGTGCCATGCCGTCGCGATGGGCTCGGCCAGGGCCGCGTGGGTCAGGTCCAGTTCGGCGGGAAGAGTGACCAAATTGCGCTCAGGGATCGATACGAATTCGGCAAATGCGCCCTGGCGCGGGGCCATGGAAATGATCTCTCGGCTGCCACAGATATTGGACCGTCCGGACAGACAATCCTCACATTCTCCGCAGGTAACCAGAGGATTGATGACCACCCTCTCCCCATCCAGTGCGCCCCCGATGACGACCCCAGATGCTTCGTGACCGAGGATTAGCGGCGCAACGCGCCGTTCATCATGGCCCAGGAATGCGTGAACATCAGACCCGCAGATGCCTACAGCGCTGACCTGCACCATCGCATCACCACGACCCGGCACCGGCTCACTCTCTTCGCGATAAACCACTTCCGACGGCTGGGTATAGACAAGTGCTTTCATCGACTTCCCTTCATTTTGCCGAATAGCCTCCGTCCAAGCCGATGACCTGGCCGGTGATGTAGTCCGATGCCCGCGCCGCCAGAAACACCGTCACCCCATCGATATCCTCCTCCAACCCGTTTCGACCGATCGCCGTCATCTGCGCGTTGTGCCCAAGTATGTCGGGGTCGTCCCAGACCGGCGCCGTCAATCGCGACCGGAAGAATCCTGGAGCGATGGCGTTGGTGAGAATGCCCTGGCTCGACCAGGCCTCGGCCATCGCGCGGGTCAACTGAACGACACCGCCCTTCGATGCGCCGTAGGGAATTGAGTTGGCGAACGCCCGGAACGACTGGAGGCTGGCAACGTTTATGATTTTACCGCGGCCTTTTTCCAGCATGCCCGGCACACACTCGCGGGCCAAAAAGAAAGGGACCGCCAGGTTGAGATTGAGCGTGTCGTCCCAGGTCCCAAGTGTGACATCCTCGACGGGCTCGCGCAGATTGATACCGGCGGCATTGATCAGAATGGAAGGTGCTCCAAGCTTCGACCGGGCCTCGGCGACGATCTCGGAAAGCCCATCGCGCTCCAATAGATCGGCGACCAAAATGGCGGATCTGGAGGTGCCTTTTTCGTCTATGGTTTCGGCAGTTCGAAGCAGTTGGTCCTCTTGGCGGCCAACCAGGACGACGTCCGCACCAGCTTGCGATAACGCGATCGCCATCCGCCTCCCTATTCCGGATGTCGCACCCGTGCAGAGAGCGGTGTGCCCGGTCAGATCAAAAAGCTCTTTCAAAACTCGATTCACGATTTGCCGTCCCGACCTCGACCCGCGATTTCCCTTCCCCAGCGACCAAGAAGTCGAAATCGAGGACTCTGTGGCTGTTTACGGGTGCAAGCTAAATTCCTCGTCCGGAAAGTACTTCGCGAGCCGCGCATCGCCCGTCCGGGCATGGGCTTCCATCCCTTCCAGCCGGGAAATGCGCGCCGTTACCTGGGCAACGTCCCGGTTCGCTTCCCGGGACGAGCGCTGATAGGTCACGACCTTGATGAACTTGCCGACACTCAAACCGCCCGTGTACTTGGCCGCTCCTTTTGTCGGCAGAATATGGTTCGGACCCGAAGCCTTGTCCCCGAATGCGACGTTGGTTTCCTCACCCAGGAACAACGATCCATAGTTCCGCAAATTCCGGAGCCACCAGTCGAGATCCGCGGCGTGTACTTCGAGGTGCTCCGAGGCGTAGTCATCACTGACCTGAACCGCTTCCTCGCGGGTATCGACCAGAACCACTTCTCCGTAGTCCCGCCATGCGAGCTCGGCCGACTTCCTGTTGAGTTCGGGCAAGTCCGCAATTAGCTCGGGCATGCGGCTAATAACGGTGTCCGCCAGTTCGCGGGAGTCCGTGATTAGCCAAGCGGGAGAGTTGGGGCCATGTTCCGCCTGCCCCAGAAGGTCGACTGCGACCAGCTCGGGGTCGGCGTCCTTGTCCGCGATGACCAATATCTCGGAGGGGCCCGCAAACATGTCGATGCCGACCCGCCCGTAAAGCTGACGCTTGGCTTCGGCAACATACTGGTTGCCGGGGCCTACGAGAATGTCGGCGGCGTTTCCGGTGAACTGGCCGAATGCCATGGCCGCAATTCCCTGCACGCCACCCAGGTTCAGAACCGTGTCCGCGCCGCACAATCCCAGTGTGTAAAGAATAGCCGGGTGCATGCCTTCTTCCCTGCCGGGCGGCGAGCAGGCAATGACATGATCGACGCCGGCAACTTTGGCGGTCGTGACCGACATGATGGCCGAGGCGATGTGCGAATATCGGCCGCCGGGGACATAACACCCCGCCGCCTTCATCGGAATAAGGCGTTGTCCGGCGTGGAGGCCATCCGACAACTCGACCTCGAACTCGCTCATACTGTCGAGCTGCGCCTTGGCGAAGTCACGGACCCGCGCGTGGGCGAACTGGATATCGCTTTTGAGTTGTTCCGGTATTTTGGAAGCAGCAGCGGCCATGTCTGCCGCTGAAACAACTATGTCTCCCTCCCACTTGTCGAATTTGCGGGTGTACTCGATGCTTTTTTCTTCGCCGCCCTCTTCGATTTCCTTGAGCATATCGGCAACCAATTCTCGGACGTCATCTTCACCAGTTGCAGCGGTCTTCTCTGCGCGTTTCAGATATTGGATGGTCATTTCGAAGACCCCTTATTTTTGTTGAGTTAGCTGGGAAGGAAAATTGTCGAGACGACGGGGATGTAAGCGACGATAAGCACCACGACCAACATGCCGATAACGTACGGGCCGACCCGCGACGCGATCCGGAGCACCGATTCACCGGTTATGCCCGATATCACGAACAGATTTAGTCCGAGGGGTGGTGTGATGAACCCAACGCCGAGGGACGTCACCATCATGATGCAGAACTGAATTTCGTTCATACCGATGTTCTGAGCCAGTGGCAACAGAATAGGTGCAAGGATGACGATATTCGGGGTCGTCTCCATGACGCAGCCGGCGGCGATCAGAATGGCGATCATCAACAAGATGATGAGAGCCGGATTTTCAGTGAGCGACGTAACGGCAAACACAACCCCCTGGGGGACCTGGAGAGCCGCCAGGGTCTGGGCCAGCGGCAACGACATGGCGATGATCGGCAGGATAACGCCGTTTACCTTGGCGGAACTCACCAGCATCTTGGGGAAATCTTCGAGCTTAAGCGTGCCCTGTAGCATTCCGATCACGATGGTCGTCGTGACCGCGACGGCGGCGGCTTCGGTGGGTGTGAAGATTCCTGAATAGATCCCGCCCAAGATGATGATCGGAACCAGCAGTGCATATTTGCCGTCCCAGACCGTGCGCCGCCAGCGGGCAAACGAAAAGCCTGCCTTTTCGCCCTCGAATTTGTGGATTCGGTTCATCACGATATTGGTGATCATGATCGACAACATGATCATGACGCCGGGTATCGCCGCCGCCAGGAAGAGGGTCGACGCCGAGATGCCGAGGATGAGACCGATGATGATGTAGGCGATGGACGGCGGGATCAAAATGCCGGTGCAGGCGCCGGACGCCACCAGCGCGCATGCATAGGGACGGGGGTAGCCTTTCTCGACCAGCTTGTGAATGGTCATCCGGCCGACAGCGGCCGCACCGGCGGCGTCGGATCCGGAAATGCAGGCGAAGAATCCGCAACCTAATACGGTTGAAGTGCCCAAACCCGCCCTGAACCCGCCGGTGGTGGCATCAGCGACATCCAACAGCTTGTTCGAAAGTCCCGTTCTCACCAGAACGTCACCGGTGAGGATGAACAGCGGCACGGCGATGAGGGCAAAGTGATCGATGCCATCGAACAGAGACTCACCCAGCAATGAAATGGGAAGCGCGCCGGTTGCCACAAGCATCACGACGGATCCGATCCCGAGGGCGGCCCATACCGGCACTGCGAGCAGAATCAGCAGTACCATGAAAAGTACCGGACCGTAGAATTCGAAGCCTAACTCAACGGTTTGCTGTTGAAGATGTTGGAAAAGCATGACCGGTCCCCTAATCGAACATCTTGGTGCCTTCGAATACGGGTTGACCGCGGCGTATATCGCCGACGTCGCGCCATATCGACTGCACCAATCGGTACGTCATAAGGGTGAATCCAAGCGGCACGGCGGCCAAAAACCACGCGAGGCTTATCCGAAGACCGTGAGTGACCGAACCGAATTTTAGGGATACCTGCATGGATTCGAGGGCCGTATACAGGGCGAGTATCGCCAAGGCCAGCATGCAGAGATCACCGAATAGGTAGATAAGGGCCTTACCGCGGGTCGACAGGTAGTTGAGGAGGACATCGATGCGGATATGGGCCCGGTCGCGCACCGCAGCGGATGCCCCCACCCAAGCCAGATAGATGAAGGCGTAGCGGGCGATTTCCTCCCCCCAAATCGATGAGTAAGAAAGAACGAACCGCCGGACGACCTCAAGTACGATCGTTGCGACAATCATCGCGTAGAAGCCAAGCAGCATCCATCGTTCGGCGTTTTGGTCCAGTCGCTTCCAGAATGGTTTAGGCCCGTCCATGTCTTCCTCCCCGCGAGGCGCAGTTCAGATTTCAACGCCAGCGTGATGGCATGACGCATAATTCATTTCCGAAGAATCCCGTGGGGACGGGAAAACCATCCCCACGGTATAATTCAGTTCTCGGGATTAGGCGTCGTGCACGTACAGACGGCCCGTCGTGTTGGTGGCCTGCTCCAGCTTTCCAAATGCATCCATGGAGCCGGCCAGATCCTTTTTGAAGCCGTCCCATTCGCCGCGCTGATATCCGCCGGCCTTGGTCCATTCGCCGAGCTCGGCCTTGCTCAGCGAGTAGAACTGAACGCCGGCTTTGCGCATTTCCGCCATCGCGAAGTTGCGCGCCGCCGGGACCTTGGCAAGATTCTGCTGAGCGGAGATTTCAGAAGCGAACTCAATACCGGCCTGAACGTCGGACGGCAGACCCTTGAACCACTCCAGATTGCACGAATACACCTGGCTGTCCGGCACCGCCTGGGAGAACGTCACCCACGACAGGATATCCTTGAAGCCGAAGACGTGCAGAGCGCCCACGGCGGGATCAAGAGCATCGGCGACACCTTGCTTGATCGCGGAGGGTGTTTCGCCCCAGGCAACCGGCGTCGGGTTGGCCCCAATCATCCGATAGTACTGTTGGAGCATCTTCGAGCCCGGCACCCTGAATTTGACACCGGACAAATCGGCAGGAGTCTTGATCGGGCCCTTGCCGCCCTTCCGCATGGCGACGACACGCGGGTCAATGACGACATACCAAAGCGGCTTGAACCCCTTGGCTTCGACCTTCGGATCGACGGCAGCGCGCCACGCATCCGAGTTGACGAGATTGACGAATTTCTGATTGGCGCCACAGAAATACGGCAGGTTGATGAGGTCAACCACCGGCGCGAAAGGCGCGAAATTGGACAGCGAGTGCTGGGCGGCCTGAATGGTCCCGTTCTGAACCTTTTGCGCCAGCGCGCCACCGGCGCCTAGCTGACCGGCCGGGGCGAGCTTGACGTAAACCTTGCCATTTGTGGCGTTCTGTATGTTCTCTTTGAAGTCCAACTGCATGATCGGGTAGCTCCGCGACGCACCCAAGACGTACGCGGTCGCAACCGTCATTGTGTGCTTGGCGGCTTTTTGCCGGTCACGCTCCTCCTTCGCGGTCTGAGCGGACGCTTCGGAACTCAAGAGCGTGCCGGTCGCCCCCGCGACAACCGCCGCGGTGAAACCGTATTTGGCCGACAACTCGAGAAAGCGGCGGCGCTCAATCGAGACGGGCTCGTCCGTATTATGTTTCTTTGTGGTCATGCTAGCCTCCATATTTCTAGCTGGATGGAAATTTAGTCTTCTGATTGACGTTCGCGTGCCAGGCAGGCGGCGATGAAAAGGACCGTGGCTATGAAGAGAGCGATGAATTCTCCGACGTCGCCAAGGCCGACGGTCTCGGTTGCCCCGTTCAGGACAGCGATTTTCCCGGCCACAATGTTCACGACCAGCACAAGAAAGACGGCTACCGAGGCGTAAAGCGGATAGCGTCCCGGTTTCGGCCTTTTGACCGCATCGTCGGATGGTTGATCTGACATGTCATGCCTCCCTGCCCAGCTAGATCACTGATGTTTTTGTTGGCGCTTATTCATTTGATCGCCAAAATGTAAGCGTTTACATTATAGTCTTCCATTTATGAACCCGTTTAAGATACGCGTCAAGGGATTTATTGGATTATCGAGCATTGCTACAATGATGAGCCATTGGGACGAACCATTGACTGATGGCGAAAATCTCCGACGAATTCTATTTTTGGCCGCTGTCGGAAACCGAGGCGCCGCACTAAAGGTTAATCGTATCAATGCGTAAGCGATTACAAAAACAGCCGAGTGGCGGACCGACATTGCAAGACGTTGCAACGCTGGCCGGCGTGTCGACTGCGACGGTATCGCGTTACTTGGCAAAACCCGACAAAGTCCGGGAGGAGCGCCGCCGGCGAATTGAATCAGCCATTACTGAGCTGAATTATATTCCCCACGGCGCCGCACGGGCTTTGGCGTCCCAACGGTCCCGAACGATCGGGGCGATCGTTCCAACGCTGGATAGCGCGATTTTCGCCACCGGAATTCAGGCGTTTCAGGAGAGACTCAAGGAAGCCGGTTACACGCTGCTGGTGGCTAGCTCGAATTATTCTCACGATGAGGAGCAAACCCAGGCCGAAGCTCTCATGACGCGGGGTGTCGACGGCATCATGCTCGTCGGATACGACCATCATGATCAGCTGTATAAACGGCTGAGGCAGAAAAACCTGCCTTACATCAATACCTGGTCGTTCCGACGTGATTCGAGGGAACCCTGCATAGGTTTTGACAACGTCGATGCCATGGTCCGTCTGACGACCTACTTGCTCGATATTGGTCATCGACGATTCGGCGTCATCGCCGGGGTGACCGAAGGCAACGATCGGGCCGACGACCGACTTCGAGGTATTTTGCAAACTCTATCGGAACGGGGCTTGGCGGTGCCTGACGGTATGGTGATCGAGTGCCCCTACGAAATCGGCGTCAGCCGCCAGGCGATGAAGAGGCTGCTCGCCCAAAACGAGCCGCCAACCGCGGTGATCTGTGGCAATGACGTTCTGGCATACGGGGCAATTCTGGAGTGCCAATCCAGCGGTCGAAACGTTCCCGATGATGTGTCTATCGCCGGATTTGACGATTTGACGCTGTCCGCCCACTTCCATCCGCCGCTCACCACAATGCACGTTCCTTCGGAAGAGATGGGGCAACGGGCCGCGGATTACCTATTGGCGTGCGTAAACGATGAGGCCGGTCCGACTTACACGGAACTGGAAGCCAACCTCATCGTTCGCGGTACGACCGCTCCGCCGCGCAACAGGTAGCGTCTCCCGTTTGACAAACTGACGGGCCCTTTGTTGTGCGGATCGGACTTTCGGGCGCCGAGTCTGCGTCAACCCACCAGTCCTCCGCCTTCCGGGCATTGACTTCCGCCTCCAGAGCGGAGGTCAGCAGGTCTTCGTAAAGCCCCGGATACAGCCGGCGCGTCATGACCGGTCGGAACGGAAAAGCATGGTTGGCCTCGCTCGCGTCACCATGAGATTCCGAAGCGTTCCTTCATGGCCTGCGTCCTCCCCCAGGGTTCGCCGGGCAGCCGATCGACGAGCGTCGTGAACACGCGGCGAAACGAATCCGCCATTGCCTCTTCCGTCAGCGCTTCCGCCTGAGCAGCCGGCAGCAGGGGGCGCAGGTCGAGCAGGAAGCGCGGGTAGGCCAGCTTGGCGAACATCCGCTCCTGGGCCCGCGCCCGGGAAATCGTCTGGCCGGAAAGGTCAAGATACTGCCCGAACATTTCGACCAGACCGGCGATATCGAGGTTCTCCAAGACCTCCAACGCGTGCGCCAAGTCATAAAGGTCGCGTCCCTGATCCCGCTGCAGCAGAGCACGCAGCTTGGTCGCCAGCATCTCTTCGGAGGAAAACGTGGAAATGGCCGCTTCGCCCGAGAACCAGGGATTGTCGATCTTCAACGGCGACGATGCCGGGCCGTCGAAAGCCCGGGTCTCGCGGGTGTTGATCTCGACCTTCAGCCGGATCGGCACGCCGCTGCCGTCTTCGGCATCGACCCGGAAGCGGAACTTCGGTGCGACAGGACTCTGATCAAACCGGGCTCGCCCCAGCCACGGTTCCAGAACGACACGCAGCCGATCGAGGATGGGACCGATCGGCCCGCCGGAAGTGCGGACCAGATCGATATCCTCGGAATAGCGCATGGGCTTCGGGAAGTGCAGCTTGTTGAGCGCCGTGCCGCCACGAACCCGAACTGCGGCGTGCAGCATGTCGTCGGAGAATATCTCCACCAGAGCGCGGCCGATGATGAGATCTTGTTCGACCTGTCGCTGATCGGCCCAGGGAACGACGTTGCTCCAGGCGACGATATTCTGCGCAGGGATCATGCATCGACCTCGGGAAGACGGCGGGCGATGATCCGCCATCGGACATCGCGTTGGAGCGGTTCGGACGCGAAGTCGGGGTCCCGCGCCTCCCGCCGGTCGAACTCGATCCAGGGCAGCGTCCCTCGTGCCGCCAGGGATTCTCGCATGGGCCCCGTCAGGTCGTCATGGCCGAGATGGTCCAGAAGATACCCGAGACGCTGCACGACAGGCCGCTCCACGACCACCGACAACGCGGCGAGCTGCTCCCGGTCGATCCTGCGTCCGAGATCGGAGAGGACCGTGGCGATGTTGTCCATGCCGCCCGACGCCTGCGGATAGCGAAGCAGGTCGAGGGCGGTCAGCGCGGCAGATGAGACCCTCATCGTGCCGGTATCGGTCTTGCGGTCCTCGGTTCCCGCGGTCACCGCTTCCATGTCCCTGCGGAAGTAGAAAACGATCATGCTGCGCCCGGCGCGGATCCTTGGCAGGCGCTTCGCCGTGACGACCTGAAACTCCATGACCGCCTGGTGCGTCGCGCCGTGCAGTTCCGCCGCCTTGAGCAGTCCCACATAGTAGGCGTGGCCCTCGCGGCGCATGAGCGCGTCGATGTACCAGGCCGGCGGCGGCGCTCCCCAGGACGCATATTGCGGCGGGACGACGACATAGAAGCCCTGCCGCGGGTTGAGCAACGCGTTGCGGCGCTGTAACCGTTCCGCGGCATCCAGGAACGCGCCGTGCCCGACGCCGAGCGCCTGTTCGGCCTCGTCGGCGGTGAAGACCGCTTGGCCGGTGGAGAGCAGACCGCTCACATAACCTGACAGGGCGGATCGCCGGTCGTGAAACATGGGTGATTCTCCGCTTTATATGCGGATATGTCAACACGTATTGATATTTCACTCCCGGATTTGGTGCCTGTCGGCGCGCGGGTGTCACCTATGTCTTAGGAACATTCCGTTACCCATGTCTCCGGTCTGGACACAGGTTAATGGTGGCGGTGGAGGAGGGATTCGAACCCTCGATAGAGCTATAAACCCTATACTGGTTTAGCAAACCAGCGTCTTCAGCCGCTCGGCCACTCCACCCTTGCCGGGAACGCGCCGCCAATGAGGGCCGCCCGGAGGCAATGTTCTAAGGCGCGGAGTTATTGCTCGTCAATCACCAATAGGGACGGCCTCCCGTACCTCCAAACCGCCCTTGTCGACGATAAAGCCGGCGACGTCGGTGAGCCCGTCATTGGCCTTGAGATTGGTGAAGATAAACGGCCGTTCGCCCCGCATTTTCCGGACATCCCGGTCCATCACCCCGAGATCGGCGCCCACCAGCGGCGCAAGATCGGTCTTGTTGATCACCAACAGGTCCGAACGGGTAATGCCGGGGCCGCCCTTGCGGGGAATCTTGTCGCCGGCCGAGACATCGATCACGTAGATGGTGATGTCGGCGAGTTCCGGCGAGAAGGTCGCCGCCAGGTTGTCGCCGCCGGATTCGATAAACACGATCTCCAGCCCCTCGAACCTCCTGGAGATATCGGCCACCGCCGCGAGGTTCATGGACGCGTCCTCCCGGATGGCCGTGTGCGGACAGCCGCCGGTCTCGACGCCGACAATGCGGTCCGGGGCCAGCGCACCGGACCGGGTGAGGAACTCCGCATCCTCCCTCGTGTAAATGTCGTTGGTGATCGCCGCAATGTCGTAGGTGTCGCGAAGATGCTTGCAGAGCCGGTCGAGAAGCGCGGTCTTGCCGGTTCCGACCGGCCCGCCGATGCCGACGCGCAATGGGGTCCGGGATGAACTCATGATCTGAACAGCCTCGTGTACTGGGTTTCATGTTGCATGGAGAAGAGGTCCAACAGGGGCGCCGCCGTTCCCCAGGGCGCATCGCCCTGGGCGATCGCCCGGTCCGCCGCCGCCTCGATGGTTTCGAACAGACCGGCCAACGTCCGCTGGCCGTCGGTCTGGCCCAGGGGAATCAGCCGGACGCCGGCGCTGATGTAGTTGGCGGCGAGCGCGTGCAGATAGGATGAGAGACCTTCGCGCAGGGGTATGCCGGCAGCCGCGCAGACGGCAGCGACGGCGGCGACGTAGGGGATTTCGGTCCCGCGCTCCAAAAGGATCGCCGACCAGGGCTCGAACCCCGGGATGTCCCAGGCATCGGTGACGGCGCTCAGGAACGCAGTCCCCTGGGCCGCGCTTTCCAACTTCGCCTCGCGGCTTGCCCGCTGGGCCGCCGCTTGAACCAGCACCTCGCGCAACCCGTCCGCGTCGTCTTCGTCGACGGCCCGCCAGGCCCCGGTGAAAAAATTGGCGTCCGCCCGGCCGGCGCCGTGGGTGATGACGGCCCGGCACCAGGCACCGAGGCTGTCGGCGTCCGGCACCCGGCCCTCCTCCACCGCCCATTCGAGGCCGCCCGAATAGGCGTAGGCACCGACGGGAAACCCCGGCGACATCCAGGCCATCAGCCGGTAGAGCCCGGCGCTGTCGAGGGAACCGGTCATGCGCCGTGCCCGCCATGATCGTGGTGATGGTGGTGATCGTGGTGGTGATCGTTCCCGGCGCCGCCGTCGTCATAGGCGCCCCGCTCCGGTGAAAACGGCGCCGAGCGTTCGACCGCGACGGCCCCCAGCTTGCGGGCCATCTCTTTCAGCACATGGTCCCGGCGGATGCGCATCGCGCCGTTCTCGAGGATCTGCACGGGCGTATGCCGGTTGCCGAGATGCCAGGCGATCTGCGCCGCGTGCGACGGCGACGCGCATTGAATGTCGATCACCGGCTCCGGGGCGGCGATCACCGTGATTCCGCCGCCGCCCTTGAGCACCAGTATATCTCCGTCGTCGAGGCGGCGTGCGTCCGCCAGATCAAGCAGGAAGTCCTCCCCCTGATCGTCGGTGAGCTTGACCCGGCGGCGAAACCGGTCATCGAAGGTCAGCGTCACCGTCGCCGCCGAGCGGTCGTCGGCGGTGCAGTGATGCTTGATGTCGATTGCGCGGCGCATGACTCAGAACAGGAAGTAACGCTGGGCCATGGCCAACTCGGCCGCCGGCTCGCAGGCGAGCAGGTCGCCGTCGGCCCGCACCTCGTAGGTCTCGGGGTCGACCTGCATCTCCGGTGTCGCGTCATTCAGGACCATGTCGGTCTTCTTCACCGACCGGCAGCCGGAAACCGGCAGCGGCGTCTTGGCGAGCCCGAACTTGTCGGCGGCGCCCGCGTCGAACGCCGGCTTGGAGAGGAAAGTGACCGAGCTCGCCGTCAGCGAGCCGCCGAACCCGCCGAACATGGGCCGGTAGTGAACCGGCTGCGGCGTCGGGATGGAGGCATTGGGATCGCCCATGGCGGCGCCGGCGATGGTGCCGCACTTCAGGATCAAATCAGGCTTCACGCCGAAAAACATGGGCTTCCACAAAACCAGATCGGCGAGCTTGCCGGCCGCCACCGAACCCACGTGATCGGCGATGCCGTGGGTCAGCGCCGGGTTGATGGTGTACTTGGCGATATAGCGTTTGACCCGGAGGTTGTCGTTGTCGCCGGTCTCGCCCTCGAGCGCGCCCCGCTGACGTTTCATTTTGTCCGCCGTCTGCCAGGTCCGGACGATCACCTCGCCCACCCGGCCCATGGCCTGGCTGTCCGACGCGATCATGGAGAACGCCCCCAGGTCATGAAGGATGTCTTCCGCCGCGATGGTTTCCCGCCGGATGCGGCTTTCGGCGAAGGCCACGTCTTCGGGGATCCGGCTGTCCAGATGGTGACACACCAGCAGCATGTCGAGATGTTCATCGACGGTGTTGACGGTGAACGGCCGGGTCGGATTTGTGGACGACGGCAGTACGTTGGCCTCGCCGCAGACCTTGATGATATCCGGCGCGTGGCCGCCGCCGGCGCCTTCCGTATGAAAGGCATGGATGGTCCGGCCCTTGAGCGCCGCAACCGTGTTGTCGACGAAGCCGCTCTCATTCAGGGTATCGGTGTGGATCGCCACCTGAACGTCGGTTTCTTCCGCCACGCCAAGGCAGGTGTCGATGGCGGACGGCGTGGTGCCCCAATCCTCGTGAAGCTTGAGCCCGCAGGCGCCGGCTTCCACCTGCTCCATGAGCGCCGCCGGCCGGGAGGCGTTGCCCTTGCCGAAGAAACCCAGGTTCATGTTGAAGCCCTCGGCGGCCTGCAGCATCCGCTCCATGTGCCAGGGTCCCGGCGTGCACGTCGTCGCGTTGGTGCCGTCCGCGGGGCCGGTGCCGCCGCCCAGCATGGTGGTGACGCCGGAGTAAAGGGCGTCATCGATCTGCTGGGGACAGATCCAGTGAACGTGGGCGTCGATGCCGCCGGCGGTGAGGATGCGCCCCTCGCCGGCAATCGCCTCCGTGCCGGGACCGATGACGATGTCGATGCCGGGCTGAACGTCCGGGTTGCCCGCCTTGCCGATGGCGGCGATGCGCCCGTCCCTGATACCGATATCGGCCTTGACGATGCCCCAATGATCGACGATCAGGGCGTTGGTGATGACGGTATCGACGGCGCCATCGGCATGGCTCGCCTGGGACTGGCCCATGCCGTCCCGGATCACCTTGCCGCCGCCGAATTTTACCTCTTCGCCGTAGATCGTGCGGTCGTCCTCGACCTCGATGAACAGCTCCGTATCCGCAAGCCGCACCTTGTCGCCGGTGGTCGGGCCGAACATGGCCGCGTAGGCCGGGCGTTCGATTTCGTATGCCATGGCCTAGTTCTCCAGCGCGCCCTGGACGGCACCGTTGAACCCGTGAACCACCCGCGCCCCGCCGTAGGCAACCAAGGTCACTTCACGGGTTTGGCCGGGCTCGAACCGCACCGCGGTGCCCGCCGGAATATCGAGCCGGAACCCCTTGGCGGCCTCCCGATCGAAATCGAGGGCGCTGTTGGTCTCGAAGAAATGATAGTGGGAGCCGACCTGCACCGGCCGGTCGCCCGTGTTGGCGACCTCGAGAGTGATGGTGGCCCGGCCCTCGTTGAGGATCAGGGTGCCGTCCTTGATGATGTATTCGCCGGGTATCATGCCGCCCTCCCCTACCGGATCGGCTCATGGACGGTGACCAGCTTGGTCCCGTCGGGAAAGGTCGCCTCGACCTGGATGTCGTGGATCATTTCGGCAACCCCCTCCATCACGTCCGAACGGCCAACGACCGCGGCGCCGTCCCGCATCAGTTCCGCGACGCTTCTGCCGTCCCGCGCGCCCTCGACCACGTAGTCGCTGATCAGCGCGATGGCTTCCGGGTGGTTGAGCTTGACGCCGCGGTCCAGCCGCTTGCGCGCCACCATGGCCGCCATGGCGACCAGGAGCTTGTCCTTCTCCCTGGGTGTCAGATTCATTCGTGAAGCCCCTCCCTAGACATGCCACAATCGCGGCAAGGTGCCGGGCAGCCCGGCGATGCCGGACCGGAACCCGGCCCAGAATTTTCCAAATGCGTCTCGCAACGCGCGCGGCTCCCGCGCCAGCCAGCGGACCACCAGCAGATCGTCCACGAGCGTCGCCGCGGATATCACCCTCTCGCCGCCGTCGGCCAGCAGGCCGCGGGCCGTCGCCAGTGAGATCGCCGGATCGTCCCCGGCGTAGACGGCCGTCGCCGTGGCCGTCGCGCCGTCGAACCCAAAGGCGCCGGACAGCGCCTCGACGGAGGTCTCGTCGAGATGCAGGACATCCTTCCAAATCAGCTCGCCCGCGCGGCGGACCTCCCAGCATTCGTGGTAGAGCCCGTCCCGCCAGGTCTCGCCGCTGGCCCCCCGGCCGAAGACACCGATTTCGCCGGCCAACAGCCGGGCGCCCGGCACGACATCGACCCTGGTGCGGCGAATGAGGCGCGAGCCGTCGAACAGGATGGTTTCCTGGGGAAGATATTCCAGCCAGCTTCCGGCTTCGGCGGACAGCGACACCCGGACGTCCACATCGTCGCCGGCCGAGCGGTAGACCTTCTCGGCTGCCTGGGCGTGAACGAAGGCTTCCGCCCTCTCTTCGGCAGCCACCTCGATGGCAATCCGGTCACCGCCCACCAATCCGCCGGAGACGGTCACCAGCGAGGCGGTGACGGGATCGGCGCCGCGGGGCGACGGGAACAAAACCCGCAACGGCGCATGCTGGTACAGATGATCGAGGCGGGTGACGCCGCCTTTCCCGGCAAACCGGAGTTCCGCCCGTCCCTCGGCCCACTCCGGCCGGATGGCGGCAACAGGCTCAGACGGTGAGATGTCGTCGTACATCCTCTTCCACCATGTCTTCCCTGCTTCCCTGGAGAACCACTTCGCCGCGATCGAGGACCCAAAACAAATCGGCGAGATCGCGGGCGAAGTCGAAGTATTGCTCGACCAGAAGGATCGCCATGTCGCCGCGACTGGCCAGCAGCCGGATGACCCGTTCGATGTCCTTGATGATCGAAGGCTGGATGCCTTCGGTGGGCTCGTCGAGCACCAGCAAACGGGGTCGCGTGACCAGGGCGCGGGCGATGGCAAGCTGTTGCTGCTGGCCGCCGGAGAGATCGCCGCCGCGGCGGGAAAGCATGTCCTTCAGCACCGGAAACAGCTCGAAGATCTCGTCCGGAATGCGGCGGAGCGGCCGTGCAATGGCGGCGTATCCGGTTTGCAGGTTCTCCTCCACCGTGAGCAGCGGAAAGATTTCGCGGCCCTGGGGCACGTAGGCGATGCCCCGCGACGCCCGCTCGTAGGGCGGCAGGGCGGAAATCTCCTCGCCCTCCAAGCGGATGGTGCCGGCGCTGATCTCCTGATGGCCGACAATGGCGCGGAGCAAGCTTGTTTTGCCGACGCCGTTCCGCCCCAGGACGCAAGCGACCTTGCCAAGCTCGGCCCGGACGCTGACGCCGCGGAGCGCCTGGGAAGCGCCGTAGTGGAGATTGATTGCTTCGGCTGCCAACATGTTCAGCGTCCCAGATAAACCTCGACGACCTGCTCGTCGGCCTGAACCCGTTCCAGGGACCCTTCCGCCAGGACCGAGCCTTCGTGAAGGACGGTGACCCGGCAATCGAGCGCCTTGACGAATTCCATGTCGTGCTCGACCACCACCACCGACCGCCTGCCGGCAATCCGTTTCAGGAGCACCGCCGTCTGTTCGGTCTCCGCATCGGTCATCCCGGCGGCGGGCTCGTCCACCAGCAGCAGCTCCGGGTCCTGCATCAGGAGCATGCCGATCTCCAGCCACTGCTTCTGCCCGTGGGACAAGGAGCCGGCCTCCATATCGGCGGCCCGGGTCAGGGCGATGGTCTCCAGCACTTCTTCGATGCGGGCCTGTTGGTCATCGCCGCGGCGGAACAGCAGCGAATCCAGGACACCCCGATACCCCTTGAGAGCCAATTCCAGGTTCCGGAAGACGGTGTGGAACTCGAACACGGTTGGTTTCTGAAACTTACGGCCGATGCCCAGGTTGGCGATCCGCGCCTCGTCGAGCTTAGTGAGATCGATGCCGCCGTTGAACTCCACGCGCCCTTCGTCGGGACGGGTCTTGCCGGTAACCACATCCATCATCGTCGTCTTGCCCGCCCCATTGGGGCCGATGATGGCGCGCAGCTCGCCGGGATCGACAACGAAACTCAGATTGTTGAGGGCCTTGAATCCATCGAAACTGACTGAGACACCGTCCAGGTAGAGGATGGAATCGTTGTCCACCTCGCCGAGGGGCCGCATTGTCGCCTGAACCATCGCCATCGCTTATTCTCCCGGCGCCGCCTGGCGCACCGGCCGGGCGCCCGGCGAAACATGGCGCGGCTTGGCCGCGCTCTTCCTGGACAGGCTCGGGAACGCGGGCAACGTGCCGACCAGCCCCTTGGGCAGGAAGATGGTCACCAGAACGAACATTGCGCCCAGGAAGTAGAGCCAGATGTCCGGAAACGCGCCGGTAAGGTAGGTCTTGGCGAAGTTGACGATCACCGCGCCCAGCACCGCGCCGTAGAGGGTGCCCCGCCCGCCGATGGCCACCCAGATAACGATCTCGATGGAATTGGCGGGGGTGAACTCGCTGGGATTGATGATCCCGACCTGGGGGACGTAGAGCGCGCCGGCGATACCGGCGAGCGCGGCGGATACGGTGAAAACGAAGAGCTGGTAGTGTTCGACCCGGTAGCCCAGGAACCGGGTCCGGCTTTCGGCATCCCGGATAGCCACCAGGACGCTGCCAAGCCGCGACGTGACGATTAATCGGCAAAGGGCGTAACTCAGCGCCAACAGCAATGCCGTCGCGACGAACAACCCGACGCGCGTCGCGTCGGACTGCAGATTGAAGCCGAGCACGTCCTTGAAGTCGGTCAGTCCGTTGTTGCCGCCGAAGCCCATGTCGTTGCGGAAGAACGCCAGCATCAGGGCGAATGTCAGCGCCTGGGTGATGATCGACAAATAGACGCCGGTCACCCGCGAGCGGAAGGCGAGCCAGCCGAATAGAAAAGCGAGTGCGCCCGGCACCACGACCACCATCAGCATGGCGAACCAGAACATGTCGAAACCGAACCAGTACCAGGGAAGTTCCTTCCAGTTCAGGAACACCATGAAGTCGGGCAGGATCGGGTTGCCGTAGACGCCCCGGTCGCCGATCTCGCGCATCAAATGCATGCCCATGGCGTAGCCGCCGAGGGCGAAAAACGCACCGTGGCCGAGGCTCAGGATACCGGCGAAGCCCCAGATCAAATCGACGCTGAGGGCCAACAGGGCAAACGCCAGATACTTCCCCAGCAGGCTGACGACGAAGGTGGGGACGTGGAACGGCGAGCTCTCGGGCACCCAGAGATTGAGGACCGGGACGGCGATGATCAGAACCAGGAGGACGGAGAGGAGAATCTGTCCGCCCCGGTCGGTAAGGAGGAACGAAAAGCCCGAACGCCGCTGGGGAACCGCCCTATTCACATCAGTTCTCCACCGCCCGGCCCCTGAGGGCGAACAGCCCGCGCGGCCGCTTCTGAATAAAGAGAATGATCACCACCAGGACCAGGATCTTGGCCAGCACCGCCCCGGCGAAGGGCTCAAGAAATTTGTTGACGACGCCGAGGGTGAAGGCGCCGACCAGTGTCCCCCAAAGATTTCCGACGCCGCCGAACACCACCACCATGAAACTGTCGATGATGTAGGCCTGGCCCAGGTTGGGGCTCACATTGTCGATCTGGCTGAGAGCAACGCCGGCCACCCCGGCAATGCCGGCGCCGAGACCGAAGGTCATGGCATCGACCCAGCCGGTGCGGATGCCCATGGAGCCGGCCATCGCCCGGTTCTGGGTGACCGCCCGCATCTGGAGGCCGAAGGCGGTCTTCTTGAACACCACGATCAGCGCCGCAAGGACCAGCAGGCTGAACAGGATAATCCAGGCCCGGTTGAAGGTGAGCACGAAGCCGCCGGCGATCTCCATGGAGCCCGACATCCAGGATGGGCTGCCGACCTCGCGGTTGGTGGGGCCGAAAATGGAGCGAACCAGTTGCTGCAGGATCAGGCTCAGACCCCAGGTGGCGAGCAGGGTCTCCAACGGACGGCCGTAGAGATAGCGGATGATGCCCCGCTCGATGGCGATCCCGAAGGCGCCGGAGACGGCAAACGCGCAAGGCAGCGCGACGATGATCGACCAGTCGAACAGGCCCGGGAAATGGGTGCGGAATATCTCCTGAATGACGAATGTCGTATAGGCGCCGAGCATCACCAACTCGCCGTGAGCCATGTTGATGACCCCCATCACCCCGAAGGTGATGGCAAGGCCGACCGCGGCAAGCAGCAGCACCGAGCCGAGGCTCAAACCCTGAAAAATGTTGCCGACGGCGTTCCAGAAGGCCAGTTTGCGCTCGATATCGGCGAGCGCCTCGGCGGCCGCTTCGGAGATGGCGTTGCCGCCCTCGGCGTGCACAACGCCCGCCAGAAGCGCCCGCGAAGCCGGAGTCGCCAGATCGGAGAGCGTACCGATGGCCGCCAGCTTGATCTCGTCGGTCTTGCCGGTCTTCAACCGGACGGCGGCCCGGGTCATGGTGAGCTTGATCTTGATCTTCTCGACCGTCTCCCGTGCGATGGCCGCCTCAAGGGTCGGCAGGAAACCGGCATTGGGCGATTTGAACACCGCGTCCGCGGCCGCCGAGCGCTTGGCCGGATCGGGGCTGAGCAGGGTCAATCCGCCGAGCGCCGTCCGGATCGCGACCCGCACCCGGTTGTTGAGGCGTACCTTGCGAAGCTTCTTGCCGGACGCCTGGCCGGCGTCCGCGCCGGTTACCGCGTCGGTCAGCAGATAAACGCCGCCGGAGCGTTCGGTCATGAAAATCCTGCCGTCCGATCGGCGGGCAAACAGCTTGCCCCCGAGGAATACGGTCAACACCTCGGCCGCCCGTTCGTGGCCGGACGCCGCGAGGACGTCGACGGCCTTGATCTTGGCCTTGAAGCTCTTGGCGTTGAGGCCGGCGACGAGTGCATCGAAGTCTCGTGCGTCCTGAGCGTGAGCCGCCAAGGCGCCGCCAAGCAAAACGGTGAGCAGAATCCCAAGGGCCGCCAGTCTGCTTGGTAGTGTTGAGATGCGCGCCACGCCAACCTCTCACGGTTTATTGGTATTGGTGGGCCGACTTGTCGCGGCCAATCAGTGAAGTCGTACCAAAGCGAGGGCCGAAGGAGCCTGTCGGATTGGGACCCAGGGCAGGCCCCTCCGGCCTCGGAGACGTTTCTTAGTTGATCAGAGTCTTGAACTTGGGCTCCGTGCAGTTGCCGCAGACCCAGGGGAAGGTCCAGTCGGCGGTCAGCTTCGCGCTCTCGGGGATGAAGTCGGACCATGCATCGCCTTTGACGACGCCGTCCGTCTGCCACACCGTGTCGAACTGGCCATCCGGCTGAATTTCACCGATCAGCACCGGCTTGGACAGGTGGTGGTTGGTGTTCATCACCGCGACGCCGCCGGTCAGGTTCGGAAACTTCTGCCCGTACATGGCCTGGCGAACCGCATCCACCTGGGTGGTGCCGGCCTGCTTCACCGCCTGAACCCACATGTTGAAGCCGATGTAGTGGGCCTCCATGGGATCATTGGTGACCCGCTTCTCATCCTTGATGAAGGCGTGCCATTTCTTGATGAACGCCTCATTGTTCCGGTCCTCCACCGACATGAAATAGTTCCAGGCCGCCAGGTGACCGACGAGCGGTGTGGTGTCCAGACCGGCGAGTTCTTCCTCGCCGACCGAGAACGCGACGACCGGAATGTCTTCGGCCTTGATGCCCTGGTTGCCGAGCTCCTTGTAGAACGGCACGTTGGCGTCACCGTTGATGGTCGAGACGACGGCGGTCTTCTTGCCGGCGGAAGCGAATTTCTTGACTTCGGCGACGATGGTCTGCCAGTCGGAATGACCGAACGGGGTGTAGTTCTCCATGATGTCTTCCTCGGCCACGCCTTTGGACTTCAGGAAAGCCCGGAGTATCTTGTTGGTCGTCCGCGGATAGACATAGTCGGTGCCGAGCAGCACCCAGCGCTTGGCCTCGCCGCCGTCTTCGCTCATCAGATACTCGACGGCCGGGATCGCCTGCTGGTTCGGCGCGGCGCCGGTGTAGAACACGTTCCGGGAGCTCTCCTCGCCCTCGTACTGGACGGGGTAGAACAGCAGCCCGTTGAGCTCCTCGACCACCGGCAGAACCGACTTGCGGCTGACCGAGGTCCAGTTGCCGAACACCACATCCACTTTGTGGACGCTCAGAAGCTCGCGCATCTTTTCGGCAAACAACGGCCAGTTGGAGGCCGGGTCGACGACCACCGCCTCGACCTTCTTGCCGAGCAGGCCGCCTTTCTTGTTCAGGTCGTCCACCAGCATCAGCATGGTGTCCTTCAGCGTCGTTTCGCTGATGGCCATGGTCCCGGAAAGGGAATGCAGGACGCCCACTTTGATGGTGTCGGCCGCATTTGCCGCACCGGAAAGAGCCATCGAAACGGCGAAGGCTCCCGCGGCGGCCAGTGACAGTAAATTCTTCTTCATGATGATCTCCACTACGAGGTTGTTGTTGCACCGCAAAACGAAAAAGCAACCTCCGTGCCAAATCCTCATGAATCGCCGGAGAATTTATTATCGTATATTTTTCAATGGGTTATGTGAGGCCCGGCGGGTGATGACGCTGGGGATGTGTGCCAAGGGGGCAGTCAATATGCCTAATTTTTGATCAAAACTAAAATTTGAACAATAAATTTGCAAGTTTGTGATTGGTTGACGGCCGTGGACCTCGCCCGCCATTCTGTCGATGGAAGTCTTGCGGCTTCCACTACGGGGTTGTTGTTGCACAGACGCGATCCCGGCGCCCCCGGGTCCGTGCGAGCGGGCCCGGGGGTTTGCATGGCAAATTCGGGCCGTCGGATTGGACTTGCATTCGCCCTCTCCTTCCGCGACGTTCTGGATACAGCGGCGCAACAGACGGGGGAGGCTCCAGTGGCCGATAAGCGTATTTTGACCTGTGCACTGACAGGCAGCGTAACACCGCCGACCAAACATCCGGGCTTGCCGATTACGCCCAAGCAAATCGCCGATTCCGGCATCGACGCGGCCAAAGCCGGCGCCGCCGTGGTTCATATCCATGTCCGCGACCCCGATACCGGCGCCCCCTCCATGGCGCCCGAACTTTATAAGGAGGTGGTCGACCGCATCCGCGAGAGCGGCGTTGACGTCGTGATCAATCTCACCTGCGGACATGGCGCCCGGTTCAACCCCTCGCCGCCCGACGCCAACACCGCCGAGGGCACGCCCGCGATGAAAACGCCCGAGGTGCGCATGCAGCATGTGCGGGAGAACAAGCCGGAGATCTGCACCCTTGATTACGGCAGCATGAATTTCGGTGATTTCGTGATCATCAATACGCCGGAGCATCTCAGGGTCATGGCCGAGGTTGCCCGGGACTGCGGCGCCAAGCCGGAGCTCGAAGTGTTCGACACCGGGCATCTGCGGCTGGCCAAGAAGATGGTTGCGGACGGCGTCATCGACGAGCCGCCCCTGTACCAGCTTTGCCTCGGCATTCCCTGGGGTATCGAGCAAACGCCGGAATCCATGATGTTCATGCGCGATCGTCTGCCCGACGGAGCCCACTGGGCGTCGTTCGGCATCGGCGCCGGCGAGTTCCCCATGCTCGCCCAGTCTCTTCTCTATGGCGGCCATGTCCGCGTCGGGCTCGAGGACAATCTCTATTTGGAGAAAGGCGTGCCCGCGCCGAGCAATGCGGCGCTGGTCGAGAAGGGGGTCGGGATCATGCGCTCTCTGGACAAGGAGCCGGCGACGGCCGCCGAGGCGCGGGAGCTGCTGGGCCTGAAGCAGGCCGCCTAGAGCAGTTTCGGGCCAAATTGGATCAATCTGGCCCGAAACTGCTCTAACCTACCCTCACCGGCACGTGGCGATAGCCGCGGAAGCGGGCCCGCAGCACGCGTTCCCGCTCACCGTCGGGCTCGATCGTCCCGAAGCCCTGAATGAACTTGCCGACCGCATGACGGCCCTCGATTCTGCCCAGGGTCGCGCCGAGGCAGATGTGCTTGCCCCAGCCGAAGGCCAAATGAGGATTGGGGGTGCGGCCGATATCGAATTTTTCGGGATCGGAGAACTTCGCCGGATCCCGGTTCGCAGCCCCGATGGCGAGATGCAGGTAGGCGTCCTTGGGGACCGTCGTCCCGTTCATGTCCACGTCTTCGGTGAGTTTGCGGTTGCCGAGCTGCACGGAGCTGTCGTAGCGCAGGGTCTCGTCGACAGCGGTGCCGATGAGGCCCGGGTCGTCTCTGAGGCGCCGCATCTGTTCGGGATTGTCCATCAGACAGCAAATGGCGTTGGCCGTCAGGTTGGCGGTGGTCTCATGACCGGCGTTCAGCAGGAAGATGCAGTTGTGTACCAACTCCACGTCGCTCAGGACTTCCCCGTCCACCTCGCCGAAGATCAGCGCCGCCAATACCTCGCCCCGTCCGCCCTCATCCGGATTTTTTCGCCGGTGGTCGATCAGATCCCGAAGATAGGCGCCGAACTCGGCCACCGCCTTGTCCCCGGCCTCGCGCGCCTCGTCGGTGAGCGCCGTCTCGAGACCGCCCAGGACGGTAAGCGAGTAATCCCTCAGGAGAGGCTTGGTCCGCTCATCGACGCCCAGCATGTCGGCGATGATCTCCGTCGGCAGCACGAGGGCGAAATCATCCATCAGATCGAAGGTCTCGCGGCCCCGGAGCTCGCCGACAAGGTTGGTGATGACCCGCTCGATGATCGGTTCCAACTCGGCGAGTTTCCGGGGCGTGAAAGCCCCGGCCAGCAGTTTGCGCACCCGGGCGTGATAGGGGTCGTCGTTGAAAACCAGGCTGGTCGTGTGATGGAGGTAGAGGGGTCCGTCACCCATGGTCTTCTTGAAGTCGACCTTCTTGTCCGAACTCATGGCCGGATGCTTGTAGGCGAGTTCCAGATCCGCATAGCGCGTCAGGAAGTAGGAGCCGTCCTTGTTCCGGTGGATCGGATCGAGCTCACGGAGCGCCCGGTAGGTCGGAAACGGATCTTCCAGAAACTCCGTTGTCAGCTCGTTGACATCGAAGCCGCCAACCAGGGCTTGATCGTTCATGGCAATCCTCCTTGCGCCCTCAGGATGGCAGAACCTCGGCCCGGCATTCCCCGAGACCAATGCGTCTGGCGCCGTCGGCCTCGCAATAGCCGCGCATGATCACCTCGTCGCCATCCTCGAGGAACGTGCGCTCTTCGCCGCCCGGCAGGGTGAAGGTCCTGGACCCGGCCCACGAAGTTTCGAGCAGACTGCCGAACGAATCCTCATCGGAGACCGTCCCGGACCCCAGCAGGTCGCCCGGGCGGAGATTGCAGCCGCTCGCCGTGTGCTGGGTCACCAACTGCGCCGCGGTCCAGTACATGTCCTTGAAACGGGATGCGCCGATCAGGGCTGGCGGCGTTCCGGCCGCGCGCATTTTCGCCGACGAAATCAACACCTCCAGCTTGACGTCGATGCCGCCGCCCGCCGCGTTGGCGTCGGAGGCGAGGTAGGGCATGAGCGCCGGGTCGCCGGCCGCGCGTTCGTAGGCCGGGGTGCGAAACGGCGCCAGCGCCTCCATGGTCACCACCCAGGGCGAGATGGTATTGGCGAAGTTCTTGCCCTGGAAGGGGCCCAACGGCACGTACTCCCAGGCCTGAATATCCCGCGCCGACCAGTCATTGAGCACGCAGACGCCGAATAGATGCTTCTCGGCGTCGTCCAGCGCGATCGGCGAGCCGATGTCGTTGCCGGGGCCGATATAGAGGCCGAGTTCCATCTCGTAGTCGAGCCGCGCGCACGGCCTGAAGACCGGGGAATCGGCGCTGGGCGGCTTGATCTGGCCTTCGGGCCGGCGGACGGCGGTCCCGCTGACGCCGAACGACGACGACCGGGCGTGATAGGCGATGGGCAAGTGCTTGTAGTTGGGCAGCAGCGGGTTGTCGGGCCGGTTGATCTTCCCGGCGTTGGTCGCGTGAGTGAGCGACGCCCAGAAATCCGAGAAGTCGCCGATATTCGCCGGCACCAGCATCTCGGCATCCGCCTGGGCGGTGAGCGCGCCCCTAAGTGCGTCCCTGGGCGCGTCCGCTGGTCCGCCCTCGCGGAGCAGCCCGGATAATCCGGCACGAAGCGCCGACCAGGCGCCGTTGCCCGCCGCCATTAACTCGTTGAGCGTCCCGCCGTTGCAGAGTCCGGCCGCGTCCTTCGCGGCCCCGCTCATCCCGGCGGCGGCTGCGGTCACATCGAGGATTTGATCCCCGATCGCCACGCCCACCCGGCCCGGACCGCCGGAACCGGCTTTGCGGTAGACGCCATAGGGCAGGTTCTGAATGGGGAAGTCGGTTTCGGGCGCGTTCGCGCTTTCGACCCAGCTCGTGAGAGCCGGGTCATGCGTGCCGTTCAGGTTGGTCATCTATTTTCCCGTGAAATGCTTGTTCAGTCCCTGCCAGCACTCGAAATAATCGCCCTGCAGGAGGTCGGTGTTGAGTGCGAACTCGGTCAATTTGTAGAGATACGCGGATTCGAACATGAAGGCCATGGTGTCGGCCTGAAACTCGGGCGCCAAGTCCTTCTTCGTCGCACCCTCGAAGGAATCCGCATCGGGACCGTGGGCCGCCATGCAGTTGTGAAGGCTGGCGCCGCCCGGCGTGAAGCCCTCCGGTTTGGCGTCGTAGATGCCATGCACCAGCCCCATGAACTCGCTCATCACGTTACGGTGGTACCACGGCGGGCGGAAGGTATCCTCGGCGACCATCCAGCGGGGCGGGAAGATGACGAAGTCCACGTTCGCCGTGCCCGCGGAGTTGGAGGGCGAGGTGAGCACCGTATAGATGGAGGGATCCGGATGGTCGTAACTGACCGTCCAGATGGTGTTGAAGTTGGACAAATCGTACTTGTAGGGGGCGTAGTTGCCGTGCCAGGCGACCACGTCGAGCGGCGCGTGGCTCATTTCGGCGGTCCACATGTTGCCCGCGAACTTGGTCACCAGCTCGCAGGGCTCGTCCCGGTCCTCATAGGCCGCGACCGGCGTGAGGAAGTCGCGCGGGTTGGCGAGTCCGTTGGCGCCGATGGGACCGAGGTCGGGCAGCCGGAAGGTGGCGCCGTAGTTTTCGCCGACATAGCCCCGCGAGGGCCCGTCCGGCAACTCCACCCGGAACTTGATGCCCCGTTGGATCACCGCGATCTGATTCGGCGCGACGTCGAGAACCCCCATTTCGGTGTGCAGCCGGAGGCGGCCCTGCTGGGGCACGAACAGCATCTCGCCGTCGGAATTGAAGAAGTAGCGGTCCTCCATGGACCGGTTGGCCGCATAGAGGTGAATGGCAATGCCGGTCTGACCGGTTGAGTCGCCGTTGCCCATATAGGTGACCAGGCCGTCGACAAAGTCGGTTGGCGCATCGGGGATCGGCAGCGGGTCCCAACGCATCCGATTGGGCGGGGTTTCGGCCTCACCGAACGGCGTCGAGCGGACCAGCCGGTTGTCGATACGCTCGAACGGCTGGTGCTGGGCGGAGGGGCGGATGCGGTATAACCAGGCGCGCTGGTTGCCCACCCGCGGCACGGTGAAGGCGGTGCCGCTCAAATGCTCGGTATAGAGACCGTAGGGCGCCTTTTGCGGCGAGTTGCGCCCGGCGGGCAATGCGCCGGGCAATGCCTCGGTGGCGAATTCGTTCCCAAACCCCGACTGATAGTCGAGATCGCTGGCGACGATCGTATCCATGGCCGGGTCCTCCCCTGCTCTCGGTTCTTGACGTTTCCCTCATATTAGTTTCAAATGAAACTAATTTCAAACGGTATTTTAATGGTCGGAAAGCGCAGCCGCCGATGAACGAAATCCCCCGCAACCCGCCCAGAAACCCGGATGAAGACGCCCTCGACCTGGAAACCTTCTTTCCGTACCAGATCACCGTCCTGACCAGGCAGGTGAGCAATTCGCTGGCCAAGACCTACGTGGACCGGTTCGGGATCACCATACCGGAATGGCGGGTGATGGCGGCGCTCGGCCGCTATCCCAACGCGACGGCCTCGCACGTGGTGCGGCACACGGGCCTCGACAAGGTCCAGGTCAGCCGGGCGGTGGCGCTTCTGGCGGACAAGGGGCACGTCGCCCGGCGGCCCGACCCCGAAGACCGGCGCAACGCTTTCATCAATTTCACCGCAAGGGGCCGCAAGACCTATCGGGAGATCGTCCCGGTGGCCCGCGCCTACGAGGAACGATTGCTCGCCACCATCACGCCGGAACAGCGCCGGATGCTGAATGCCGTGTTGGATGAATTGACGGCGCGCGCCGAGGAGCTTTAGTCCCGTATCCAACGCCGGTGCGCGATCTTGCGATCGAGAAGAACGAGCGCCGCCTCGGCATATCCGTCGATGAGCCGGACAATGCGGGCAAACTCCGAAACCCAGAGGATCGGGACCAGCGTCCACGAGGTGAAAAACGCAGCCAGGAAATAGGCCGCGCCCTCGAGACCGAATACCGGCGGCCACCAGGCAGCGAACCACAGAACGACCCAGATGACGGCCAGACCCGCGGCGATGGGCGCGGCGAACTGTCCGGTCTTGAGCGCCCAGCGTACGGACAACAGGAGGAACATGTCCCCTACCCCAAAACCAGCCGATGAACGACGCTGAGGCCCTGCATGACCGCGTAGGCGAGCATGCCGAAGATAACGGCGTAGAGAAACACCCGTCCGTGCGGCTTCAACCGATGCATGGCCGAAGAGTTTAACCCAATTTTTTCTTCAGCAGGTCATTTACCATTTTGGGGTTGGCCTTGCCGCCCGTGGCCTTCATCACCTGGCCAACGAACCAGCCGACGACCTTCTGGTTGCCGTCCCTGTATTCCCGCACCTGGCCCGGGTTGCCGGCGATCACCTTGTCGACCTCGGCCTCGATGGCGCCGGTGTCGGTGATTTGGACGAGTCCCTTCTCTTCGACAATGACGGCGGGATCGCCGCCGTCGTCGATCATGATCCCGAACACGTCCTTGGCGATCCGGCCCGAGATGGTGCCGTCGGCGATCAGACCCACCAGTTTCCCAAGATCTTCCGAAGAGACGGGCGACTCGGCGATCCCCTTCCCCTCCTTGTTCAGGACGGCAAACAGTTCGTGGATCACCCAGTTGGCGGCCAATTTCGGATCGCGGCCATCGGCAACTTCCTCGAAGAAAGCCGCGGTCTCCCGCTCGGCGACCAGGACACCGGCGTCTTCGGCTGAAATGCCATACTCGTCGATGAAGCGCCGCTTCTTGGCGTCCGGGAGTTCCGGAAGATCGGCGCGGATCCGGCCGACCTCTTCCTCCGTCAGTTCGACCGGCAACAAATCGGGATCCGGGAAGTACCGGTAATCGTGGGCTTCTTCCTTGGAGCGCATGGAGCGTGTCTCGCCATTGGACGGATCGAACAGCCGGGTCTCCTGATCGACCTCGCCGCCGTCGTCGTAAACCCCCACCTGCCGCCCGGCTTCGAATTCCACCGCCTGCATGGCGAACCGCACCGAGTTCACGTTCTTGATCTCGGTACGGGTCCGAAGCTCGCCGGAACCGGCGGGCCGCACGCTCACGTTGACGTCGCACCTCAGGGAGCCCTCCTCCATGTTGCCGTCGCAGGTCCCGAGATAGCGGAGAATGGACCTGAGCTTCCGGAGATAGGCCCCGACCTCGTCGGGGCTCCGGAGATCGGGCTTGGAGACGATCTCCATCAGCGCCACGCCGGCCCGGTTGAGATCGACGTAGGTGCGCTTGGGATCCTGGTCGTGGAGCGACTTGCCCGCATCCTGCTCCATGTGAAGCCGCTCGATGCCGATCTCGCGGACACCGCCGTCCGGCAGGTCCAGCGTGACCACACCCTCGCCGACGATGGGATGCTGATACTGACTGATCTGATAGCCGAAGGGCAGATCGGGGTAGAAGTAATTCTTGCGCTCGAACACCGAGTGCAGGTTGATCTTCGCATTGAGGCCGAGCCCGGTGCGCACCGCCTGTTCGATGCAGACCCTGTTGACCACCGGCAGCATGCCGGGCATGGCGGCATCGACCAGCGACACTTGCGTGTTGGGCGCGGCGCCGAACGCCGTCGGGGCGCCGGAGAACAGTTTGGCGTCCGAGACGATCTGCGCATGCACCTCCAGCCCGATCACCGCTTCCCAGTCATTGCCGGCGCCTTTGACGAGGTAGGTCATGATCAGCCCCCCACCCGGAGCGCCGGCGCGGCATCGAACCCGGCGGCCTCTTCCATCACGCCCGCCGCCCGGAACATGGTTTCCTCGTCGAATGCCTTGGCAATCAGCTGCAGCCCCAGCGGCAACCCTTCGGCCGACAAGCCGGCGGGTACCGACATGGCCGGCAGGCCGGCGAGGCTCGCCGGTACGGCGAACACATCGTTGAGGTACATCTGGACCGGATCGTCCATCTTCTCACCGATGGCGAAGGCAGCAAACGGCGCGGTCGGGGCCAATATCAGGTCGACATCCTCGAAGGCGCTCGAGAAGTCCCGGCGGATCAGCGTGCGGATCTTTTGAGCCTTGATGTAATAGGCGTCGTAGTAGCCGGCGCTGAGAACATAGGTGCCGATCAGCACCCGGCGCCGCACCTCGGCGCCGAAGCCCCGCCCCCGGGTTTCCTCGTACATATTCGTGAGGTCATCCGCGTCGACCCGGAGCCCATACCGGACCCCGTCATAGCGGGCGAGGTTCGAGGACGCCTCCGCCGGCGCAACAATATAATAGGCCGGAAGCGCATACCGGGTATGAGGCAGGGAAATATCGACCACCTCGGCGCCGGCGGTCTTCAACCACTCGGCCCCTTGGCTCCATAGTCCTTCGATTTCCGCGTCCATTCCATCCACGCGGTATTCCTTCGGGATGCCGACCTTCAGCCCCTTCACGTCGCCGGTAAGCGCCGCTTCAAAATCGGGAACGGGGAGATCGGCGCTGGTCGAATCCCTTGGATCGTGCCCGGCCATGGCGCCGAGCATGATGGCCGAATCGCGGACGGTTCGCGTCATCGGTCCCGCCTGATCCAGGCTCGACGCAAACGCGACGATGCCCCAGCGGGAGCACCGCCCATAGGTCGGCTTGGCGCCCACAATGCCGCAGAACGAGCCGGGCTGACGGATGGAACCGCCTGTATCGGTCCCGATGGCGGCGGTCGCCATGTGCGCGGCGACGGCGGCGGCCGACCCGCCCGAAGACCCGCCCGGCACCCGGTCCTTGCCGTCGTCCAGCGTCCACGGGTTTTTGACCGGCCCGTAATACGAGGTGACGTTGGCGGACCCCATCGCGAACTCGTCCAGATTGGTCTTGCCGAGCATCACCGCCCCGGCGCTCCACAGCTTGGCGGAGACCGTCGATTCGTATGTCGGCACGAACCCGTCCAGAATATGCGAGCCCGCCGTCGTCGGGACGCCCTCGGTGCAGAACAAATCCTTGATGGCGATGGGGATGCCGTCCAACCGGCCCAGCGTTTCACCGCGCGCCCGGCGCCGGTCCGAGGTCCGGGCGCGCTCCAGCGCCGCCTCGGACGATTCGGTAATGAAGGCGTTGAGATCCCGGCCGGCCTCCATCGCTTTCAAACAGGCCTCGGTCAACTCAAGCGAGGATGTCTCCCCGGCATCCAACAGATCGCGGGCCCCGGCGATGTCGAGCGATGTCAGCGCGCCGCTCATTCGACCACCTTGGGCACGGTAAAGAAGCTGCCCGCCGGGTCCGGCGCGTTGGCCATCAGGTCCCCGGCGAGACCGCCGTCGGTGACCGCGTCCTCACGCCGGGGCAGGTCCTTTTCGGTCGGCGAGGCCATGGGCGGAACGTCGTCGGTGGGCACCTCGTCGAGCTGCTCGATCCAGCCCAGGATATTGCTGAGTTCGGCCGCCAGACCGGGAACGTCGCCGTCGGCGATCTTGAGCCGCGCGAGCCGGGCGATGTTGCGGACGGTGGCCTCGTCGAGCGCCATGGAAATTCTCCCTTCGGAACGGCGCGGAAACTATCACCGGGCCCGAGGGACGACAAGGCACCCGGATCGGACGTGCGGGCCGCCTCGAGGCCGCTGCCCCCGCCAATTGCCGTCGCGCATCCTATGGCAGGAAAGCCACACTCGGGCCTAACCGACCCATTTTTTGGCCAAATCGACGATTCCAAGGCAACAAAGTATTGACGTCAAAATTGGTCCACATACTATATCTAGTAGTTGATGGTTCCCCTTGGGGATTGAGAGGGAAGCCGGTGCGGGTTGTTTTTTTAGGGCTGATTTCAGCCCAGCCAAGTCCGGCGCTGCCCCCGCAACTGTAGACGGATGGTCGGTTCCACCGGGTCGCTGGGGACCCGGGAAGGCAGGAACGGACGGCGTATCCGTGAGCCGGGAGACCTGACCATCGACTGACGACGTTCCGGGCCGGGCGGGATGAGGGGCCGGGCGGGATGGCCGGATAAGGATCAATAACGGAGGCCGATGTGCTGGATAATACGGAAGCAAGCGGCGAATTGTCGCTGGAATTGCCTAAGACCGGAGAGGAAATGGCCGCGGTCATGCTGGATTCCATCCAGACCGCGAGGGGACCCAAGGTTCGCATAGACAAGAGCCGGGACGCCAACCTGACCGATTTCGGCAAAGCCGTATTGACCGACCGATACCTGCTTCCGGGAGAAGACTACCAGGATCTGTTTGCGCGGGTTGCCAGCACCTACGGCGATGATGACGGACACGCCCAGCGGATTTACGACTACCTCTCCAGGCTCTGGTTCATGGCGGCGACCCCGGTCCTCTCGAATGGCGGCGCGGATCGCGGACTGCCCATTTCGTGCTTCCTGAACGAAGCCTCCGATTCCCTCGACGGCATCGTCGGGTTGTGGACCGAGAACGTCTGGCTCGCGTCCAACGGCGGCGGGATCGGCAGCTATTGGGGAAATCTGCGGTCCATCGGCGAACGCGTCGGCAACGCCGGCAAGACCTCGGGCGTCATCCCGTTCATCCGGGTGATGGATTCCCTCACACTCGCCATTTCCCAGGGCTCGCTGCGGCGCGGCTCCGCGGCGGTGTACCTCCCCATCGATCACCCCGAGATCGAGGAATTCATGGAAATCCGCCGGCCCACCGGCGGCGATCCCAACCGCAAGGCGCCCAACCTGCATCATGGCGTCCTGGTCTCGGATGCCTTCATGCGCGCCGTCGAGGCCGACGAGGACTGGGCGCTGATCAGTCCATTGGAGGGAACGCCGATTCGCACGGTGTCGGCGCGTTCGCTCTGGATTCGCCTGCTGACCGCGCGAATCGAGGTCGGCGAGCCGTACATCGTCTTTTCCGACCGGGTAAATTCCATGGTGCCCGAGCATCACAAGCTCGCCGGACTGACGGTGAAGACCTCCAATCTCTGCTCGGAGATCACCCTGCCCACCGGCATCGACCACCTGGGCGAAGAGCGTACCGCGGTCTGTTGCCTGTCCTCTCTCAACATCGAGACCTATGACGAGTGGAAGGATGATCCGCGCTTCATCGAGGACGTCATGCGTTTCCTCGACAACGTGCTCCAGGATTTCATCGACAAGGCGCCCGATTCCATGGAACGGGCCACGTATTCGGCGATGCGCGAGCGTTCCGTCGGGCTCGGCGCCATGGGGCTGCACTCGTTCTTCCAGTCCAAGATGATTCCCTTCGAGAGCGCCATGGCCAAGGCCTGGAACAACAGGATATTCGCTCAAATTCAAGAGCGCGTCGACGCCGCCTCGAAGACCTTGGCCCAGGAAAGGGGCGCCTGCCCCGACGCCGAGGATTACGGCATCGAGGAGCGGTTCTCCAACAAGACGGCCATTGCGCCGACCGCGTCCATCTCGATCATCTGCGGCGGCACCTCTCCCGGCATCGAGCCCATCAGCGGCAACAGCTATATGCACAAGACCCTGTCGGGCTCGTTCAACGTCCGCAACCGGCACCTCGGGAAACTGCTGGCGGAGAAGGGCCGGGACAATGAGGAGACCTGGAGCTCCGTCACCACCAACGAAGGCAGCGTGCAGCATCTGGAGTTCCTGACCCGGGACGAAAAGGACGTGTTCAAGACCGCCTTCGAGCTGGATCAGCGCTGGGTGGTGGAACTCGCGGCCGACCGAACGCCCCACATCGACCAATCGCAATCGGTGAATTTGTTCCTCCCCGCCGATGTCCACAAGCGGGACCTCCATCAGATTCACTTCCAGGCGTGGAAGAAGGGGATGAAGAGCCTCTACTACTGCCGTTCCAAATCCATCCAGCGGGCGGAAGTGGTCACGGAACGGGGCGCGGCGGCCGAAACGCCGAATGAAGCCCCGGCCGTCGAAATCGCCGGGAGCACCGATTACGAAGATTGCCTGGCCTGCCAATAGGAGCAGGCGGATTTACCCAAGGAGGAGCCGCGTCATGTCCCTGTTGGACGCCAAACCGGTCTACAAACCGTTCTCATATCCGTGGTGCTACGACGCCTGGCTGAAGCAACAGCAGGTACACTGGCTGCCCGAGGAGGTGCCGCTGGCGGATGACGTGAAGGACTGGCACCACAAACTCAATGAGTCCGAACGTCACCTGATGACCCAGATTTTCCGCTTCTTCACCCAGTCGGATATCGAAGTCAACAACTGCTACATGAAGCATTACTCGCAGGTGTTCAAACCCACCGAGGTGCAGATGATGCTGTCTGCGTTCTCCAACATCGAGACGGTGCATATCGCCGCCTACTCGCATCTGCTCGACACCATCGGCATGCCGGAGACCGAGTACTCCGCGTTCCTCCAATACAAGGAGATGAAAGACAAGTACGATTACATGCAGGAATTCGGTGTCGATACGCCGGAAGACATCGCCAAGACCCTGGCCGTGTTCGGCGGTTTCACCGAGGGTCTGCAGCTATTTGCCAGCTTCGCCATTCTGCTGAATTTCCCGCGGCTCAACAAAATGAAGGGGATGGGACAGATCGTCACGTGGTCCGTGCGCGACGAAAGCCTCCACTGCGCCTCGATCATCAAGCTGTTCCGGACGTTCATCTCGGAAAATCCGGGCATCTGGACCGAGGAATTCCGGGGCGGTCTCTACAAGGCGTGTGAAACCATCGTCACCCACGAAGACGCCTTCGTCGATCTCGCCTTCGAACTTGGTCCGGTGGAGGGACTCGCGGCCGGCGACATCAAGGCCTACATCCGCTACATCGCCAATCGTCGCCTCACCCAGTTGGGACTGGAAGAGATATATCGCGAGCGGCGGCATCCCCTGCCGTGGCTGGACGGCATGCTCAACGCCGTCGAGCACACCAACTTCTTCGAGAACCGGGCGACCGAGTATTCCAAGGCGGCCACCCGGGGAACCTGGGAAGAAGCGTTCGCCTAGAGCAGTTTCCCGTTGCCGCGGTCCGGTCCCACAATCGCCCCGCCGGCGCGGCAATGTTTGATGGCGCCGTTTCGACCGGCTATTGATGGGTGAACATGTCCGATCAATCCCCGGTTCCGGCCAATCCGTCCGCGACCGTCCTTCTTCTCCGGGACGGTGAAAATGGCCTCGAAGTGTTCATGGTCGAACGCCACCGCAAGATCGACTTCGCTTCGGGCGCCCTGGTATTTCCCGGCGGCAAGCTGGACCCGGCGGACGCGGCGCTCGCCGAGGCCCGCCCGGCAAACGGCCTTTCCCCGGAGGAGACCGCCTTTCGTCTCTGCGGCATCCGGGAGACATTCGAGGAAGCGGGTATCCTGCTGGCCCGGGATGAAGCCGACGGGCCGCTGGTGGGCGGCCAGCGCCTCGACCGCCTGCGGGACCGGTATCGGGCCAAACTCCACGCCAACGAGATTTCCTTGGGCGATATCCAGGCGGCGGAAGGCATCCATTACGCCTGCGGCCACATGACCCCGTTTGCCCATTGGATCACGCCGAAAGTGGCGCCCAAACGGTTCGATACGATGTTTTACCTGGCGGTCGCGCCCGACGAACAGCTTGGGGACCATGACGGCGCGGAATCGGTGGATTCCGTTTGGATCACGCCCGCCCAAGCCCTCGCCGATCAGGCCGCCGGCAAGCGCTCCATCGTCTTCGCCACGAGGCTGAATCTGGAAAAACTCGGTCGAGCCTCGACGGTCGATCAGGCCTTCGCCAACGCCGCCGGCGAGGCGTTGGTTACCGTGGAGCCCACCATGGAGGATGCGGATGGCGGCCGGATCTTTCGGATTCCGGCGGAAGCGGGCTACGGCGGCAGCGAGTTCTTCGAGCCTGCTTCCTGATCGTCATATTGTTTCGGGGGCACACCGGGGCCGGACGGAGGCATTACCGCCGGGCCTTCTGACGCACCTCGTCGATACGGGCATCGATCCGGTCCCGAGGCTCGCCCAGTTCCGCCATCGCGTTTCAGAATCTCAGAGGTCTTTCAAGGCCTCGCGACGCAATGCTATTGCCTCATCGGCTGTGATCAGGCCCTCGTCCAGCAGCCGCTTGATGCGGCGCAGGCGATCCTCGACCGAAGCGGCCCCGGCGGACTTGGCGTTGTCCATGACCGTCCGCCCGGCCGTCTTTTCGGCATTCCGCGGGGAAAGTGGAACCGCCGCAGGTCCCGGCAACGGATCGAGCGGCCGCTCGGTCCGGCGCGGGCGGTCCCCGGCCGAAGCGGCCTTGGTGGGTTTGGCGTCTTCCATGACCGTCCGCCCGGCCGTCCTTTCGACATTCTGCGGGGAAGGTGGCGCCGCCACGGGTCCCGGCAACGGATGGAGTCCTGCAAACTCGGCCATTCTCGCAGTGGTCAGTTTGCCCGCAAATCCCAAGTCGATTGCCTTCTTCCACGCCTTTGACCACGCCGTAACATGCTCGACGAACGCCTTCTTCTTGGGATAGTTGCCGACCCGGTCAGGGTGGTAGTCGCTGCTGCTGAAATCAGCGTGCTCCGGGGGGCCGAGGCCGGCCATCTCCGGATTAACATAGTAGGCAACCCGAAAATACCGACCGTAATTTGCCCGAGTGTATTGGGCGTAGACGGTGTTGGCGGGAACTTTGATCCCCAACGATTGCGCGTACCGGACCAGCTGACTTGCCGGGCTCTCTTCCTTGGCCTTGGTCATTTCGGCATGAGCGACACCCCAACAATCAATTTGGGTGCCGGCATACATTGCCTTGCCCTCGAAGTGATGTTTCCGTCCGCGCGTACACCAAGACGGCACACGCCATCCCCGGCTTCGGTTGATGACGGGATAGCCGACAATCAACACCGAAACCGGGTGTTTGTCGACTGTCTGCAACAGATATACTGTTGCGAAGGTCGAAACCCCGGTCTGACTCTGGGTTTCCTTGACCCCGAATACCTGCCACGCGCCTGCCGGGAGCGGAATCTGCATGTAGTCGGACCCGTCGAAAATCGGCGCGAATGCCTCGTAGGTCTGACCAATCCGAAACGGTGAGACCTCTCCATCGGGAATGTCCGCCCCGGGCGGCTTCTCGATCGTCATCGTATCGGATTTGATATTGCCTGCCGGCGCCGGGGTTGCAGCCGGCTCAACCGCGGCCACCTGGCTCTTCTGTTCCCGGGCCGGTGCGGCGGTGATGACGGCACCCAACTGGCTGGCGATATCCAATTTTGGATCCAGGGGCTTTTCGCCTGCGTTGATCGCTGTCGCCTGTTCACTGCCTGCGGGGGCCATGGTGAATTTGACCAGACACTGATCGTTTCCGCGGCCGGAAAGGCTGCCCTCCACCCGACCTTCCAAACCGGTGTCCGTGACCTTCCCCGTGATCCGAGCGCTCTCGTCCACAGGTATCGGCCTCAAGGTGCCGATCATCTGCAGCCGCTTCCAGGCCGAGAACCTGCCGCCCTTCAACGCCAAGTCCCAGGCAACTGCTTCCCCGTGATTTTCGGCCCGTAGTTGGAGCCGCCCGCCAACAATTTCGGCACTCTTGAGGACAAAGTAGCCACGGCAATCGTAGCCGTCTCCCGACACCAACGAGGCCACCGTGAGCGGGCCGTCGGGCACCGTTTGCGCCGCTGCCGCCGGCATGACCGCCAGCGTCACCGGAAACAGCAGCGTTGGAATCAACCAAGATTTATTCAAGTCTTTCTCTCCGGCGAATTTTGACGGATGGCTGAATTTTCGCGCGGATACCCGCAAACATAAACCACATTTTCCTGTTCAATTCCACCCCGTCAAACCGGCGCCCGATGCCAAACCGGCCAGCCGCGCGGTCTCCGCCTCGACGAAGCCCCGGAAGGCCGCCGGACTGGCGCTGGCATCGATATCCAGGCCGCGTTCGGCTGCCTTCCCGATGATGTCGGCATCCGAAAGCGCCGCGGCCGCCGCATCGAAAATGGCCGCGACGGCCTCATCGGGAGAGCCGGCGGGCATCAGCAGACCCATCCACGATCCGATTTCCAGCGCCGGGTACCCGAGCTCCGCAAAAGTCGGGACATCGGGCAACGCGCCGGCCCGGCGGGGCGAGGCCACCGCCAAACCGTTGATCCGTCCATCGGCGATGGGCGCCAGGGTGCGGGGCGCGGTCATGAACAGGACGTCCAGGTCTCCGTTCTCGACCGCGGCGATGGCGCCGTTGGCGCCGCCCTCCACGTCAACTTGCCTGAGGTCGATCCCGGCGGCGTTCATCAGCGAGATGAACTCGAGACGGTGAATGCTGGCGGCGTTGATCGGGTTGTAGGTGATCTCCCCGGGACGATCCCTGGCGGCGGCGATGAATTCGTCCAGCGTCGAAACCCCAAGGGACGAATGGGCCACCAATGGATCAGGCGTATCGGCCACTTTGGTGACCGGAATCAAGTCCTCGAGGGGCGTGATTTCGTAGTCCGGCAATATGGAGGGCAGGAGCGCCATGTTGCCGACCGTCGCCATCAGCATCGTGCAGCCGTCGGGCTCGGCGGCGGCAGCGGCAATGGGCCCGTTACTGCCGCCCCGCCCGCCGGTGATGACGTCGAACTCGATCGACCGGCCCAGTGCCTCTTCCATCACGGGCTTCATGAACCCCGCCACCTCGTTGGAAGAGCCGCCGGGCGGGAAAGGCAAAATCCACCGGATCGGTTTGTCCGGAAACGCCATCATCCCCCCGCTCGGTTTGGTGGACCGAGCGTACCCGGCCATGGGCCGCCTCGACAAGCACCGGCTCTTGGCGTATGAGGCGGCAATGATCGTCGACACCGTGCAGGAACTGGCCGGGACCGTCGGGCGGGGCCGGCGCCTGATGGGTTTGGACGTGGGGTCCAAGACCATCGGGCTCGCGCTTTCGGACCCCTCCCTTACCGTCGCCACGCCCATGGATACGATCCGCCGGCGGAAGTTCACCCGGGACGCCGCGGAGCTGATCGGGATATTCGAGCAGCGGGCCGTCGGCGGACTGGTCATCGGCCTGCCGGTCAGCATGGACGGGACCGAGGGCCCGGCCTGCCAATCGGTGCGGCAGTTCGGCGCGAATTTGTCGGCGAAGACCGATCTGCCCATGACCTTTTGGGATGAACGTCTGTCGACCTCGGCGGTGGAGCGCTTCCTCATCGACGAAGCCGATCTAAGCCGCGGCCGCCGGGCCCAACTGGTCGACAAAATGGCCGCCGCCTACATCCTTCAAGGCGCCCTGGATCGCCTGACGAGCGCGCGTTTGTCGTAAGGTGTTGCGCGCGCGAGCCATGCACCGGACGCATAGCTCTAAGTTGTTGAAATAACATGATTTATAATTTTTTCCCATTCGGGCCGTTTCGCGGGAATGGACATTCATGGACATTAGTGGACATTTATTGACACCCATTTGGGAGGTACCTCCCATTTAGCCCGTACAAACCTGCATAGCTCCCCTCCAGATGAAAAACGCCGCCCCGGTGGCGGGACGGCACTCACCTATTTATTTAGCCCGGGCGCGCGCGGCTGCAAGGGGGGGGGCGAACAAAATCAGGGGCGGGCGGCAATGCCCGATCCCGCGCGGATGACGCTTGCCCCGGCGCGCGCGTCACCCTATAACCCCCCTTTATGGCCGATCCACCGGTTACCGCTGCATTTCCCCACCGCCACCTGCTCGGTATCGAAGGCCTTTCCCCCGATGAGATCACTATTCTGCTCGACGCGTCCGACGCGTATGTCGAACTGAATCGTCAGGCCGAGAAGAAGCGCGATGCGCTGCGCGGCCGAACCGTCATCAACCTGTTCTTCGAATCCTCGACCCGGACCCGCACCTCATTCGAGCTAGCCGGAAAGCGGCTCAGCGCCGACGTCATCAACATGTCGGTGGGAACCAGTTCGGTGAACAAGGGCGAAAGCCTGATCGATACGGCGATGACGCTGAACGCCATGCACCCGGATGTGCTGGTGGTCCGGCACGGCGAATCGGGCGCCGTCACGCTGCTCTCGGAAAAGGTGAATTGCGCCGTCATCAATGCCGGAGACGGCAGTCACGAACACCCTACCCAGGCGCTGTTGGATGCGTTGACCATCCGCCGGCGCCTCGGGCGCCTCGAGGGGCTGACCATCGCCATCTGCGGCGACGTGCTGCACTCCCGGGTCGCCCGGTCGAATCTGCTGTTGCTCACCACCATGGGAGCCCGGGTGCGGGTGATCGGGCCCCGGACCCTGCTGCCCGCCGATGTGGAGCGCTACGGCGTCGAGGTGTTCCATGACATGAAGGCCGGCCTCGAAGGCTGCGACATCGTGATGATGCTGCGCCTCCAGATGGAGCGTATGCAGGGCAACTTTATTCCGTCGATCCGCGAGTATTTTCAGTTCTTCGGCCTCGACTACGACAAGCTGGCCGCCGCCAAGGAAGACGCGCTGATCATGCATCCGGGCCCGTCGAACCGGGGCGTCGAGATCGACAGCGAGGTCGCCGACGATTTCTCCCGCAGCGTCATCCGCGAACAGGTGGAGATGGGCGTCGCCGTCCGAATGGCGTGCCTCGATCTTCTGGGCCGCAACACCGAAGAGCTTGGCTCGAGGAACCTCTGATGGCCCACGGCAACTGGACCCATGCCATGCCCGACGACCCGCTGGGGAGCGTCGCCTACGTCAATGCGCGGCTTCTCGATCCGGCAACCGGGCTGGACGCCATGGGCGGCGTACTGACCGAAGGCGAGAAGATCGTCGCCGTCGGACCCAATATCACTCGCGAAGGCGCTTCCCTCGCGGACACCATCGTCGACTGCCGGGGCCAGTGCCTGGCGCCCGGCCTGATCGATATCCGGGTACAGATCCGCGAGCCCGGCGAAGAGCACAAGGGAACCCTGGAATCCGAGGGCCGGGCGGCAACCGCCGGCGGGGTGACCACCTATGTGTGCCTGCCGAATACGACGCCCGTCATCGCCGAGGTATCCGAGGTCGAATTCGTCGCCCGCCGCGCGCGTTTGCTGGGGCTGTCCAAGGTGTACCCTTACGGCGCGGTCACCAAGGACTTGAAGGGCGTCGAGATCGCCGAGATCGGCACCCTGGCCGGGGCCGGCGCGGTCGCGTTCACCGATGGCGAGAAAGCCATCGCGGACGCCCAGGTGATGCGCCGCGCGCTATCCTACGCGTCGACCTTCGGCCTGTTGATCGTCCAACACCCGGAAGAACCCGGCCTGGCGGCGGGCGGGGTGATGAACGAGGGCGAAATCGCCACCCGTCTCGGACTGCCCGGCCTGCCGAGCGCCGCCGAGACCATATTGGTCGAGCGGGACCTGCGGCTGCTGGCGCTGACCGGCGGCCGGCTGCATTTCGCCCATGTCTCCTGCGCCGAAGCCCTCGACGCCATCCGCAAGGCGAAGGCGGCGGGCCTGCGGGTAACGTGCGATACGGCGCCGCCCTATTTCGCGCTCAATGAAACATCCGTCGGCGACTACCGCACGTTCGCGAAGTTGTCGCCGCCGCTCCGGGGCGAGCGTGACCGAGAGGCGGTGGTCGCGGCGCTCGCCGACGGCACCATCGACGTCATCGCCAGCGACCACGCGCCTCAGGACGAGGATTCGAAGCGCCTGCCCTTCGCCCAGGCGGCCAACGGCGGCGTGGGGCTGGAAACCCTGCTCTCGGTGTCGCTCGAGCTATACCACAACGGCCATCTGCCGCTCCTGGAGGTGGTCGGGAAATTGACCCGGGCCCCGTCCGAGCTGATGAACCTGCCGGCAGGGAAACTTTCGCCCGGCGAGGCCGCCGACATCGTTATCTTCGACCCGGACCGGGCCTGGAAAGTCGATGCCGATCAGCTCGCCTCCAAATCGAAAAACTCCCCCTTCGACGGCCGGCCGGTCCAGGGTATGGTTATCCGTACCGTAATCGACGGGCGCACCGTCTACGCGGTCGAGAATTAATCACCGGGTCCAGCCCACTTGGTCGGTAGCGAACACCTTTTGACCGCCGTCCTCGCCTATCTGGCGGGGTCCATCCCATTCGGGTTGCTGCTCGCGCGGATTGCGGGGCTCGGCGATATACGGTCCATCGGCTCGGGCAACGTGGGCGCGACCAACGTACTGAGGACGGGGCGCAAAGGGGTTGCCGCCGCAACGATGCTGTTCGACATCGCCAAGGGCGCCGTCCCCGTTTTGATTGCCCACCGGTTCAGCCTCGATCTCGCCGTCGTCGCCGGTTTGGCGGCCGTCCTCGGCCACAATTTTCCCCTGTGGCTGAAGTTCCGGGGCGGCAAGGGCGTCGCCACCTCGTTCGGGGTGCTCGTGGCGGTCTCCTGGCCGTTGGGACTTGCCTGCCTGGGGGTATGGCTCGCCGTCGCGGTGGTTACCCGCTATTCGTCGCTCGCCGCCATCCTTGCTTTCGCCGCGTCACCCTTCATCGCCTGGTGGCTGTCCGGTGAACGGATCGCCGTATTGGCGGCATTATTGGCCATACTCGGAATTGCCCGCCACCACGAAAACATCCGCCGGCTGTCGAGCGGCCGGGAATCCAAAATCGGCGAGAAATCCGAATCCGAAGCGGAGTAGTTCGGCCGGTCAGCGGAACATCGCCGCCGTGCTCGGCAGCCAGGTCGCGATCTTGGGAAACGCGACGATGATGCCGATCAGAATGATCAGCGAGACGACGAACGGAAGGACGCCCGTATAGATGCGCCCGAGCGCGACATCCTGCGCCATGCCTTTTATTATGAACACGTTCATCCCGATGGGAGGCGTTATCAGCCCGAGTTCCACCACCATCACCACCACGATGCCGAACCAGACCGGGTCGTAGCCGAGATTCTGAACCACGGGAAAGAAAATCGGGATGGTCAGCAGAATCATGGCGAGCGAATCCAGCGCACACCCCAGAACCAGATAGATCAACAGGATAATCAGCAGGATCATGGTCTTGGACAGCGCCAGGCCCTCGATCCAACCGCCGAGGGCGTTGGGGACTTCGCTGAGGACCAGGAAATTGTTGAACAGGATGGCGCCGATGAGGATGGTGAAGATCATCGACGTGGTCCGCACCGTTTCCATGAGACAGTTGACGAAAACCCGCCGAGTCATGGTGCGGGCAAGCAGCGCCAGACCAAGCGCCCCCGATGCGCCGATGCCCGCCGCTTCCTCGGGCGAGAAAATTCCAAGATAAATGCCGCCGATCACCAGCAGGAACAGGACGACGGTTCCCCAGACGTTCTTGAACGCGCCCAGTTTTTGGCGAATGGTGGTTTTCTCGCCGCGCGGGCCGAGCTCCGGTTTGATTCGCGTCACCACCGAGATGGTGAGCATGAATGTGATCACCAGCAGGATGCCGGGAATGAAGCCGGCGAGGAACAGATCGCCGATATTGGATTCGGTCAAGATACCGTAAAGCACCAGGATAATGCTCGGCGGAATCAGAATGCCGATGGTTCCGCCGGCGGCAATGGAGCCCGTCGACAGACTGTCCGCATAGTTGTAGCGCTTCATCTCCGGCAGCGCGACCTGGGTCATTGTCGCCGCGGTCGCAAGAGACGACCCGCAGATAGCGGCGAAGGCGCCGCAGCCGCCGATGGTCGCCAGGCCCAGGCCGCCCCGCCGGTGTCCAAGCCAGGTATTACAGGCATTGAACAGCGCCTCGGACAGGCCCGAATTACTGGCGAAATACCCCATGAGAATAAACAGCGGGACAATCGACAGATTGTAGGTAATCGCCGTTTCGTACGCCGTCTGGCCGAGCAGAAACAATGCCGCATCAAAGTCCCCGAGCAGGATCGATCCGCCAACGAAGCCCGTGACCCCCATGGCAAAGCCGATTGGCAGTCCGATCGCCAAGAGCAGGAACAAAACCAGGAAGACGATGATGGCTAGGGTGATGGGGTCCATTATTTGCCGCCTAGTCGGCTCCCGTCGAGGACGGATTGCCGACCACCATCACTTGCCCGGTAACCGCCGTCCGGGCCGCAATCACGAGATGAAGCACCAATGAGGTGAGCATCAACACGCTGGCCAGCGCCATCACGTACGCCACCGGCCAGACGGGAATCTCCCAGATAATGGTCTGGTCGTTGTTCTCGATCCGGGATGCGGCCTGAAGAAACAGCCGCCAGACCACAAAGCCGATAAAGACCGTCGCAATCACGTGGGTAACGACATCGAGCACCGCCTGAACGCGCGTCGACATCATGGTAATCAGGATGTCGACGCGAATATGGCCGCGGTTGAAGGTGGTGAACCCAACCCCGAGGTAAATGATCATCCCCATGATGAGTTCGGTCAACTCGACGGTACCCGCGACCGGATGATCGAAAATACGTCCGACCACGTCGGCGAGCGTCAGAAACATCATGATGGCAAGACCGACAGAACCCGCGCGAGCGAGCCACAGAGTGACTCGCTCGCTCAGGAAAATCAGAAATCCTCCTGATGGATTCATCCGAAGTCCGATATCAATGAATCAGCGCGGCGTCAGCCTGCCTTCATCATTTGACGGAGTTCGTCCATCAATGCCTTGCCGTTGAGGCCCATTTCGTTGCCCTTGGCAATCCATTGATCGGTAATGATCTTGATCGCCTTGGCCCAGCGCTTCCGTTCGGCGTCGGACAGGGTTTGGATCTTGTTGCCGGCCTTGACGGCGTCCTGCCTGCCGACCGCATCCGCCTTGTCCCAAAGCGCCCCGATCAGCTTGGCGCCCTTGGCGCCGCCCTCGGCCGTCAGCACTTTCCGCGCGGCCGCGGGAAGACCTTCGAACTTCTTCTTGTTCATATTGAGGGCAAACGGGGTGGTATAGAGACCACCCGGCACCTCGAGATGATACTTGACCAATCCCGCGAGCCGGAACCCGTGTACCGCTTCCCACGGGAAGAACGCGGCTTCGGTGGTGCCGCGGGTCAGACTTTCATGGGACTGGGTAGCCGATTGGTTGACCGGAACGGCGCCGAGGCTCTTGGCGGTCAGCACGCCGCCGCCGCCGACGCGGATCTTCATCCCCTTCATGTCTTCCATCTTGGTGACTTCTTTCTTGGAATGAAGCAGACCCGGTCCGTGCACCCAGGAGGTGATCAGGACCGTATCGCCCATTTCCTTCTTGTCGAAACCATGCTTCAGGTACCACTTGATGTGGCCGGGGCTGCCTGTTTCCGCATTGGGTGACGCAAACGGCACCTCGGCGAAGCGGAACAAGGGAGAACGGCCCGGGGTATAGGCGCCGACGCTCCAGGCGAGATCGCGGACGCCGTTCTTGGCCAGGTCGTATTGCCCCGGAGGTTTCGCCAGCGCGTTCTTGTCGAGCTGGATTTTGAGTGTGCCGCCGGAAGCCTTTTCGACAGCATCGATCCAGGCCTGAGCGGTCTGGGTCATATGGTGCACCGGCGGCAGCCAGTGGGCCATCTTTAGGGAAACCGTTTGTGCCGATGCGGCGCCGGAGAGCAGCGAGGCTCCCAGGAGCGCCGTTCCGGCCATAAGGAGTGTTTTGTTGAGACGTGACATATTCCTCTCCGTTCAGTGTTGATTGGTGCGGCAATCACGCCGCGTTGTTCCGTATTGGCCGATATATTAAGCAGCTTGTCATTGAACACGCTAGTTTTTTTGCCGCCCGCGGATTAACAATGTCGGCGCCCCGGCGGAAGCGACAACCATCTGCGCGCTGTCAACATCCATTGCCGTTCGATAGTGTAGCGCGATGTCTTTATCGGATGACGAGAAACGGGACATTCTGCGGCTGATCAGGGCCGAACGTGTGGGCCCGGTCACCCATCGCCGGCTGGTTGAACGCTTCGGTACGGCTGCGGCGGCGTTGGAGGCGTTGCCAGATCTGGCGCGCCGCGGCGGCGCCAAATCCCCGTCACTGCCGGCGGTTTCGGAAATCGAGGACGAAATTGACGCAGCCCGGGAACAGAAGGTGCAATTGCTGTTTCTTGGCGAGGAGACCTATCCGCCTCTCCTCGAATATTTGGAAGACGCGCCGCCGGTCCTGTTTGCCAAAGGGGATCCCGGCCTGGCCGCCCGGCGGTGCCTTGGGCTCGTGGGGACCCGGAACGCCTCGATCAATGGGACGCGCATGGCCGGCAAACTCGCCGGCGAACTGGGCAAGGAGGGCTTTGCCATCGTCTCGGGGATGGCCCGGGGCATTGACGGCGCCGCGCACGAAGCGGCCATCGGTACCGGCACCATCGCCGTCCTCGCCGGGGGTGTGGACGTGATTTACCCGAAGGAACACGCGCAGCTTTATGAGCGGCTGACCGCCGAGGGTCTGGTTATCTCCGAAATGCCGCTCGGGCTTACCCCGCAGGCCCGTCATTTCCCCCGCCGAAACCGGTTGATATCGGGCCTCTCGGAAGGCGTCATCGTTGTCGAAGCGGCAAAGCGGTCGGGATCGTTGATCACGGCGCGCACCGCCTTGGAGCAGGGCCGCGAGGTGTTCGCCGTACCCGGCTCGCCGCTCGATCCCCGCGCCCAGGGACCCAACCTGCTGATTCGGGACGGCGCCGTCCTCACGGAATCCGCCGCCGACGTGACGAATAATTTGCCGGATGTTTTCTCGCCGCCACGGCCGAAGCTGGACGACCCCTCGCAAGTCATTGAATTTGAAACAGAAACTCCATCGACGCCGGCCGAAACGCCAACGGATTCCAACCGCGCGGACCTGGAGGAATTTCTGGGCCCAGCGCCGGTTGCGGTTGACGAACTCATTCGGCAATGCCAAATGTCCCCTGCCGCGGTCGCGACCATCCTCCTGGAATTGGAGTTGGCCGGGAGAATCGAACGGCACCCTGGCAATCGGGTTTCATTACTCGCCGAGATATAACGGACGCCAAATGTCGAACGTCGTCGTTGTCGAATCGCCCGCCAAGGCGAAGACGATCAATCGGTATCTGGGGAGCGACTACACGGTCCTCGCCAGCTACGGCCATATTCGCGATCTGCCGGCCAAGGACGGATCGGTGGATCCCGGTGCCGACTTCTCGATGAAGTGGGAGATCGGTTCCGACTCCCAAAAGCAGATGAAGGAAATCACCGAGGCCGTCAAAAAGGCGGATCACCTTTATCTGGCCACCGACCCCGACCGTGAGGGCGAGGCAATCTCGTGGCACATCCAGCAGGTCCTGGACGAGAAGAAGGCCTTGGAGGGCGTCGAGGTCAAACGGGTGGTCTTCAACGAGATCACCAAGAACGCCATCCTCGATGCGTTCGATCACCCGCGGGACGTGGACCAGGAGCTGGTCGAGGCCTATCTGGCCCGCCGCGCCCTGGACTACCTCGTTGGCTTCACCCTGTCGCCGGTACTTTGGCGCAAGCTGCCGGGCAGCCGGTCCGCGGGCCGTGTCCAGTCGGTTGCGCTGCGGCTGATTTGTGAGCGCGAAACCGGGATCGAGAACTTCGTGCCCCGGGAATATTGGTCGGTACATGCGGTCTTTGCAGATCAAAACGGCAAACCGGTCACCGCCCAGCTAACCCATCTCGACGGTGAGAAGCTGGATAGACTGGCGCTGGGTGACGAAGCCGCGGCAAACCGGGCGGTCGCCGCCATCGAGGCGGCGAATTTCTCCGTCTCCCGGGTCGAGCGCAGGCAATCCCGCCGGAATCCGGCGCCGCCGTTCACCACCTCGACGCTTCAGCAGGAAGCGGCCCGCAAACTGCATTTCTCCGCCCGCAAGACCATGCAGGTCGCCCAGCGGCTCTATGAAGGCGTCAACGTGGATGGCGAGACCGTCGGCCTGATCACCTATATGCGGACCGACGGCGTTCAGATGGCCAAAGAGGCCGTCGACGAGGCTCGCCGCCATATCGGGTCGGCCTATGGATCCGATTACGTGCCCGAACGCCCCCGGGCGTATTCGAGCAAGGCGAAGAACGCCCAGGAAGCCCACGAAGCGATCCGCCCGACCAATATCGGCCGGCTGCCCAGGGAACTCTCCGGTTTGAATCCGGATCAGTTCAAACTCTACGATCTGATTTGGAAGCGGACCGTGGCGAGCCAAATGGCCTCGGCCGTGCTCGACCAGGTCGCCGTCGACCTCAGGCCCGCGGGTGCGCCTCAAGATGACGACCGGCTGACGCTGCGGGCGCGCGGCTCGATCGTTACGTTCGACGGTTTTTTCAAACTCTACGAGGAAGGCCGCGATGACGGCGATACCGAAGAGCAAAAGGAAGCGCGGCTACCGGACGTCAAGGAAGGCCAGGCTCTGGATCGGACCGACATCCTGCCGGAGCAGCATTTCACCCAGCCGCCGCCCCGCTTTTCCGAAGCGAGCCTGGTAAAGCGCCTCGAGGAACTCGGTATCGGGCGTCCGTCGACCTATGCATCGATTATCTCGGTCCTGCAGGACCGGGATTACGTGCGGCTCGAGAGCCGGCGGTTCTTCCCCGAGGACAGAGGCCGGCTCGTCACGGCGTTCCTCGAGAGCTTCTTCACGCGCTACGTGGAATATGACTTCACCGCCGATCTGGAGAACCAGCTGGACGACATTTCGGGCGGACGGATCGACTGGAAGGCGGTCCTCCGGGACTTCTGGGCCAAGTTCTCGGACTCGGTGGGCGCCACCACCGAACTGCGGGTTCGCGAGGTGCTGGATGCGCTCAACGAGCTTCTTGGCCCCCATTTCTTCCGCGACGACGGCTCGGGACGGGATCCCCGGACATGCCCATCCTGTGAAGAAGGCCAACTGAGCCTGAAGGTGGGGCGCTATGGCGCATTCATCGGCTGCTCCAACTACCCCGATTGCAGGCATACGCGGCCCCTTGTCGTCGACAACGGCGGCAATGGCGCCGCCGCGCTCGATGCCGGACCCAAGGAACTGGGCGCCGATCCGGGCACCGGCCTGACCGTCACCATGCGGCGCGGGCCTCACGGCATATATGTCCAGTTGGGCGAGCCCGAGGGCAAACAAAAGCCGAAACGGGCATCGCTGGCCAGGGATATGGACCCGGCGGCCGTTGACCTGGACATCGCGCTCGGCCTGCTGGCGCTGCCGCGGGATATCGGCGCCCATCCGGAAACCGGCGAAATGATCCAGGCCGGCATCGGCCGCTTTGGACCCTATATCAAGCACGAGGGCACCTACGTGTCGCTCAAGGAGGACGATGTTCTGACCATCGGCCACAACCGGGCGGTGGAACTCCTCGCCAACGCGCCCCGCAAGCCCGCGCCGGTCACCATCGGCGATCACCCGGACGACGGGCAACCCATTATTCTGAAAACGGGCCGCTGGGGCCCCTATGTACAGCACGGCAAGACCCGCGCGACGCTGCCCAAGGACAAAAAAGAAGAGACGCCCACCCTTGAAGAGGCCGTCGCTCTGATAGCGGCGAAGGGCGGGGCGCGGAAGAAGAAAACCAAAAAGGCGGCCAAGAAAACCGGCGCCAAGAAGGCGCCCAAGGACCCGGCGCCGGCCGACGCCGGCTAAACGGCGCCCGGCTGCCTAGGTCGCTTCAGCTTGGCGGGACGCAAAAAACCGAAAGCCGGCCTGCCGAGCCGGCAGGACATCCTCGACTACATCTCGGAAAATCCGGATCACACGACCGTCCGCCATATAATTTCGGCCTTCGACGTCGCCAAGAAATACCGCGCGCGCCTGCGAAGCGAAATCCGGCACCTCAAGGATATGGGACTGATCGAAGACGGCGATGACCGGCCGTTGTCCCGGACCGGCGCGCTGCCGCCGGTGACCGTGGTTCGGGTTTCGGGAACCGATAGCGACGGCGAGGTCCTGGTAACGCCCGACAACCGGCCAAATGACGAATCTGGGGACCGGCCGGCGCCTCTCATTTACCTGAAAGCGGACCGTCGGCCCGGGCCGGCGCCCGGCCTTGGCGATCGGCTGCTGGTGCGCCTGCGGCAGCAGGATGACGGTGACTACCAGGCCAGACTGATCCGCGCGCTGCCCGGCGGCAGCCCCCTGGTGATCGGGGTCTACGACGGCAGCGCGCGGGTGAAGCCAACCGACCGCAAGGCCAGATCGGAGCTCGAGATCGGACCCGGCGACAGCATGGACGCGGAGGCGGGTGAGCTGGTTGTCGCCGAACCGGTACGGCATGGAAGCCGCTATGGCCTGCGCCAGGCCCGAATCGTCCAGCGCATCGGCCGGTTCGGAACCGCCGAGACCTTCAGCCGCGCCGCCCTCGGCGCCAACGACATACCGGTTGAATTCACCGCGGAAGCGCTTGCTCTGGCTGAAGCGGCAATTGCAGCCCCGCTGGACGGGCGGGTCGACCTCCGCGCAGTCCCCCTGGTGACCATCGACGATGAGGATGCCCGGGATTTCGACGATGCGGTGTTCGCCGAGCCGGATGCCGATCCGGAAAATCCCGGCGGCTGGAAACTGATCGTCGCGATCGCCGACGTTGCCCGGTATGTGCGCCCGGACGACGCTTTGGACCAAGCGGCAAGGGAGCGGGGCAATTCCGTCTATCTGCCGGATCAGGTCGTGCCGATGCTGCCGGAGGCCCTGTCGAACGGCTGGTGCTCCCTCCGGCCAGGGGAAGACCGGCCCTGCCTCGCGGCGCACATCCGGATCGGCGCCGACGGCCGAATACTGGATCACCGATTCGAACGGGCGCTGATGCGCTCGGCGGCCCGGTTGACCTATCGCCGGGTCCACGACGCCTGGAACGGAAACCCCGACGAGGAATGTACGGAACTAACGGGCTCGGTCCTGGAGCCGTTGCGGGGCGCCTTCGCCGCGCTCGAAAACGAGAGAAACCGCCGGGAGCCGCTGGATCTCGACCTGCCCGAGCGCCGGGTGGTGTTCGAGGACGCGGAGTCGTGGCGTGTCGAGGAGCGGCCAAGATACGTTTCCCACCGCTTGATCGAGTCGTTCATGATCACCGCCAACGTGGCGGCGGCGCGCACGCTGGCCGCCAAACGGACCGCGGCGCTGTTTCGCGTTCATGAGGAACCGCCCGTCGACAAACTCGCCGGCCTGACCGAGACCTTGCGCGCCATGGGCCACCCGACGCCAAAGGGTCAGGTCCTGCTGCCCCGTCACTTCAACCGGATATTGGCCAACGCCTCGGACAAGGAAGAGGCCGATCTGTTGGCTGATCTGGTTCTCCGAAGCCAGGCGCAAGCCGTCTACAGCGCCTCCGACGACGGTCATTTCGGCCTGCACCTCCGGAACTACACCCATTTTACGTCGCCCATCCGGCGGTATTCCGACCTTGTGGTGCACCGGGCGCTGATCAAGGCGCTGAAACTTGGCGACGACGGAGAGTTTCTGCCGTCGGACCGGCTCGACGACCTGGCGGCACATGTGTCGATGACCGAGCGTCGCGCGGTGTCCGCCGAGCGCGAAGCCATGGACCGGTTCGCCGTCGCCGCTGCGCTCAATGTCGGGTCGGACCGGCTCGTCGGCCGGGTCACCGGAGCCACCCGATTTGGCCTCTATGTGGAGCTGGAAGACAGCGGCGCCGAGGGATTTATTCCCAAACGCCTCCTCGGCGCCGGCGGATTCGGCTTCGATGAAAAGAGCCAATCCCTGGGGGCCCGTCGGGGCGGATTGCGCTATTCGCTTGGCCAAACCCTGGCTGTCGCCATTAAGGAAGCTGACCCGCTCAGGGGCCGGCTGATCCTGCAACCCATTGATTCGGAGTAATTAATTAATATTTGACGGCAAGATTCCTTGCCTGCGAGAATACGGGCAATTGTCCGGAATCGGGCTGAAAAAGAGTGAGAAACGCTTATTTCACCTGGGAGGGTGGAAGCCGGAGGCTGGTATTCCGCCCTGCGCGAGTTGCATTGACGGCCCTTGCGGCCGCGGTTCTCGGCGCGTGCGCGGCACCCAACCCCAATGCCGATACGACCACGATCCTGGATGCCCGGCGCGCCGAATCCACCTTCGCCGCCGGTTACCGCCAGATCGCCAGCCGCTATATCGAACCGGTCGCCATCGGCGCGCTTGCGGTCGAGGGGTTGAATGGCCTCGGTGCCATCGACCCCAAAATAGATTTCAGGCGGTCCGGCCGGCGGATCCGCCTGCTGTATGACGGCGCGGTCCTGCGCGTGGCCCATGCGGCGGCGCCCGACGATGCCGAAGGGTGGGCGACGCTGACGTTCGACGCGCTGGCCGAAGCGCGAAACGCGTCCGAGACTATCCGCCGAATGCCCGCGGAGCGCCTCTATGAGGCGGTTTTCGACGGCATGCTGTCGAAACTCGATTCATTTTCCCGCTATGCCAGCGCCTCCGAGGCCCTGGACAATCGCGCCAAGCGGTCGGGATTTGGCGGGATCGGTATACGGTATCGAGTCGGGTCCGACGGACCGGAAATAACCGCGGTCTTTACTCATACCCCTGCCGCCCGGGCCGGACTAAGGGTCGGCGACCTGATCACCCACGTGGATCGGCAGCCGCTGGCCGGTCGCAGCCGGAAAGAAATCCGAAACATGCTCCGGGGGGAGGTCGGTACGACCGTGCTGCTGAGATACGTGGGTTCCCGGACAAACCGTCCGACTTTCCGGTCGCTTGAACGCTCGCGCGTCATCCTGCCGACCGTTCGGACCAAGGTTCACCATAATATTCTGCATATCACCATCTCCGGCTTCAACGACCGCACATCGGGACACCTGATTCGCGCCATGAAGGCAGCCATGGCTCGCCGGGATGCGCAATTGCACGGGATTTTGCTGGATCTCCGCGACAACCCCGGCGGGCTTCTCATCCAGGCGGTGAAGGTGGCGGATCTGTTCCTGAAGAGCGGCCGGATCGTTTCGACCCGGGGACGGCATCCCAATAGTGTCCGCGACTACGACGCCCACGGCACGGACATCACCAACGGTTTGCCCATGGTGGTTCTGATCAACGGCCGGTCCGCCTCCGCCGCCGAGATCGTGGCGGCGGCTCTCCAGGATCACGAACGGGCGGTCGTCATCGGCACCGGTTCTTTCGGCAAAGGCACGGTTCAAACAATCACCCGGCTGCCCAACAACGGCGAAATTACGCTGACCTGGTCGCGGTTCGTCGCGCCCTCGGGCTACTCGCTTCATGATCTTGGGGTCTCGCCGTCGGTTTGTACGTCGGGGCCGGACGGCGGCGTTGGCGGGCTTGTCGGTTCGGCGCTGCGCCATATGGCCGAGACCCATGAGCACATGGCGCGGTGGCGGTCGGTCCCCGCGGGAGACGCGTCGAACCGGGAAGTCTTGCGCCGGGTATGCCCGGCGGCACGCGAACGGCGCGATATCGAGGTCCGGCTCGGCGAATATTTGTTGGACCATCCGGACCAGTACCGGCAGTTGCTGGCCGTCGCGCCGACGATCGCGGCCAGCCGCGGCAGGTAACGGCTCCCCGCCGGATACTGCTCTGGCGTTGACAGGTTGCCGTTAACCGTTATGTTGCGGCCCTCGAATTGCGAAATTGGCTGGATATTCGTGAAATGGCAAAGCCCAACACAATCTTGATCAAGCTCGAAAGCACGGCCGATACAGGGTTTTATTACGTCGCCAAGAAGAACCCGAAGACCCAGACCGAGAAGCTTGAATTCCGCAAGTACGACCCCGTCGCGCGGAAACACGTGCTGTTCAAGGAAACCAAAATCAAATAGACGGCTCTGCCCGGATACTGCTCTTGGGTCTGCGCTTGATTAGGAGATTCCCTTTTTTTGCGCGCTCACTCACCCGCAAGTCGTCATCACCATGTAAAACCCGTCTGGAAATGTGGATACCCCGCATAAAGCGGGGTATGACGAGTGGATATACGGCACAAACCAAGCCGTCATGCCCCGACTTGTTCGGGGCATCCAGGATATTCACCACAGAGGCACGGAGGCACAGAGGTTGAGAGGAGAGGTTTCAATCCCGGTGCTCCTCACCGTCTCACCCGCAAGTCGTCATCACCGGGCAAGGACCCGGTGATCCACGTGGATGGCCGGGTCCTTGCCCGGCTCGGTCAATTCGGACGAATTGACCTTACATGACGTAATTATTTTATGGCTCGTAGGCTCACCCCCTCACCCGGCGTCCGTCCTCATCGCCGCAACACTCATATGGCGGCTCAATTGAGTCCGAACCCTAGTTCAGGAACGCGGCGACCGTCTCGAGAAAAGCGGGCACGGAGATGGGCTTGGCGATATATCCGTCACAGCCGCCGTCGCGAAATTTCTCTTCATCCCCCCTCATCGCGAAAGCCGTAACGGCAATCACCGGGATATCGGCGACATCTTCATCGCTCTTTAGCCGCTTAACCACGTCCAGGCCGGAAATTGTCGGCAGCTGAATATCCATGAGGATAAGGTCCGGGCGGTGGTTGCGGGTCAGTTCCATGGCTTCGAGCCCGTCGTTGGCCTGCAGCGTATCGTAGCCGTTCGCCTGCAACAGATCGTTGAGGAGCTTCATATTGAGCTCATTGTCTTCGACGATCAGGACCGTCTTGGACATGGAACACACCCCGATTTCCCGGCCCGTGTCGCAAACACCGGGCACGGATAGCGATACTCGGTAATCCACAGAAAATAAACGACAAATAGCGCCCCAGCTTGCGCCGTTTCGGCATGCTGACTATGGTCCGTAGCAATCGAGGACGGGAAAAACCATCGATGCACGCCGAAACGGACAGCGCCGCGAAGAAGAAAATCGCCGCCGTGATCCCTTGTTACCGCGAAACCGAGAGAATTCTCGGGGTTTTGGCCGGCATAGGGGACGAAGTCGAGAGAATTTACGTGATCGACGATGCCTGTCCGGACGGGACCGGCGATCTGGTCGAAGAGTCCTGTTCCGATCCCCGCGTCACGGTGCTGAAACTATCGGAAAACAAGGGCGTTGGCGGAGCGACGCTGGCCGGCTACCGCCGGGCAATCGACGACAAAATGGACGTGATCGTCAAATTGGATGGTGACGGACAGATGAATCCGAAGGAGCTGCATAAGCTGGTCCGTCCAATCGTCGACGGCAAGGCCGACTACACGAAGGGAAATCGGTTTCACAGCGTTGAGAGCGTTTCCGCGATGCCCAAGGTCCGCCTCTTCGGCAATCTCTTTCTGTCCTTCGCCACGAAGATGTCGAGCGGCTATTGGAATATTTTCGATCCGACGAACGGATACACCGCGATCGACCGGCGCGTGGCCGAGTTGCTGCCGGTTGCCAAGATCGACAACGGGTTCTTTTTCGAGTCCGACATGCTGTTCCGGCTGAATACGCTGCGGGCCGTCGTCGCGGATGTCCCTATCCCGGCCATCTATGGCGACGAGCGCAGCTCCCTTGTGATCTGGAAAATCCTGATGCCGTTTCTCGGCAAGAACATTGCCAATACCTTTCGGCGGCTGATCTATTCGTACTTCCTCCGTGATTTCACCATTGCATCCGTGGAACTGATCGCCGGGCTGATTTTGATCGGCTTCGCACTGATATTCGGCGGCGTGCACTGGTACGACAGCATAACGACCAATGTCCCCGCCTCCACCGGGACCATAATTCTCCCGGCATTGACCTTTTTGGTCGGAATACAGCTGTTCCTTGGATTCATGAATTTCGATACGCGGAACGTTCCGACATCGCCCCTGCACCTCGATCTCTGAGCCGCGGACGCGCCGCGCACCCGCGGCAATCGGTAAAGCGTCATGGCCGGGCAAGGACCCGGCCATCCACGTGTACCGCCTGCCGCCAGGCGTGGATCACCGGCCTACGCCGTCCGAAAGTCGGCTTCGGCCGACTGAAGGCCGGGTCAAATAAGGTCAATTCGGACGAATTGACCTTATTTGACATGGTGATGACGACTTGCGGGTGAACGGGGAGCGGTCGAGGCAAAAAATAACTGCGTCATACCCCGGCACAAGTCCGGGGTATCCACATTTCGAATTCTTGAACCACAGAGACGGTGAGACAGTGAGGAGCGCCGCCCCCACCCCTGGTTCGCCGGATGATCCCGGGGCCGATGGAAGCACTTGGCGAAACAGTGAAACGCGGTGAGCCAAGTCGCCGCCAAGGCGCGCGATTGCCAAATCGCAATTTGGCTGTATCTTCGCCCTCGGATTTGACCAAACCGACAAAACCGGCCCCACATGACCGATAAAGTGCACCGTGCCCTCCTCCCCGCCGGGCTGAAGGATGTCCTGCCGCCGGATGCCGAAAATGAGGCGTCCGTTCGCGAGACGCTGATTTCGGCGTTCGTTTCGCGCGGCTACGACCGGGTCAAGCCTCCTTTGATCGAGTTCGAGGACAGCTTGGTTTCGGGAAGCGGCGAGGCAACGTCCTCGCAGACCTTCCGGATGATGGATCCGGTGTCGCAATTGATGCTGGGCGTTCGGCCCGACATGACGCTGCAGGTCGCCCGCATCGCCACGACGCGGCTCATCGACGAGCCCCGTCCGCTGCGGCTGAGTTATGCGGGCGAGGTATTGCGGGTGCGCGGTTCCAGCCTCCGGCCGGAACGCCAGTTTGCCCAGGTCGGCGCCGAGCTGATCGGCTCGGACAAACCGGAAGCCGACGCCGAGGTCATATTGATGGCCGGCGAAGCCCTGAACGCGGCCGGCTCCGACGGATTGAGCGTGGACCTCGGCCTGCCGACGCTGGTCGCGGCGATCTGCCGGGAACACGGCGTCGACCTGCAGGGGAATGACGGCGTCCTGCGCGGCGCGCTCAATCAGAAAGATGCGGCGGCGATCAAGCAGTTCGGAGGACCGGCCGCACCGGTATTGGGAGAACTGCTGGAGGCAGCCGGCGGCGCGGCCCCGGCAATCGAGCGGATAAACGGGATCGACCTTCCGGATGACGCGAAACGTGAATGGTCGCACCTTGTCTCGGTCGCGGAGATCGTGAAGCGGAGAGCGCCATCCCTCGAGCTGACCATCGATCCGGTGGAAATCCGGGGCTACGAGTACCATTCCGGGGTCACCTTCACCATTTTCGCGAAATCGGCCCGGGGCGAATTGGGCCGCGGCGGGCGATATATCGCGGGCAACGGCGCGGAAACCGCGGGCGAGGCGGCAACGGGAATCACCTTGTTCCTCGATACGGTCATTCGGTCGCTCCCCGAATCGCCGCAGCCGAAAAGGATTTATTTGCCGACCGGGAGCGCCCCCGGGGATGCCCGACGGTTGAGGGCCGAGGGGTGGATCACCGTACCGTCGCTGTCGGCGGAAGAAGATGGAGCGCACCGGGCCCGGGCTCTGGGGTGCACGCATATCCTCGTCGACGGCGAGGTCTCCGGGATCAACGCCGGGGGAGACGCCCAGGATGGCTAACGTGGTCGTGGTCGGCGCCCAGTGGGGCGATGAAGGCAAGGGAAAGATCGTCGACTGGCTGTCGGAACGGGCGGACGTCGTGGTCCGCTTTCAAGGCGGTCACAATGCCGGCCATACCCTGGTCATCGATGGTCAAACGTTCAAGTTGAGCCTGCTGCCGTCGGGGATCGTCCGTCCCGGAAAAATGTCGATGATCGGCAACGGGGTGGTCCTCGATCCCTGGGCGCTGCTCCGGGAAATCGAGGACGTAACGGCACGAGGCGTCGAGGTTTCTCCCCGGAATTTGGCCATTGCGGAAAATGTGGCGTTGATTCTTCCCCTGCACAGCCGGTTGGACCAGGCCCGGGAAGGCGTAGCCTCGGGAATTCGGATCGGCACCACCGGCCGCGGGATCGGCCCGGCGTACGAGGATCGCGCCGGACGCCGGGCCATCCGCCTGGGCGACCTCGCCGACCTGCCGGCATTGCGGACCCGGATCGACAACTTGCTCGTCCACCACAACGCGCTCCGCCGGGGACTTGGCGAAGCGGAGCTGGAAGCATCGGAGTTGGTCGCCCAGCTTCAGGAGGTCGCGCCGAAGATCCTGCCCTACATGGATTCGGTGTGGCGGCGTCTCGATGAAGCAAGACGCGCCGGCAAGCGTATCCTGTTCGAAGGCGCGCAGGGCGCCATGCTGGATATCGATCACGGGACCTACCCGTTCGTCACCTCTTCCAACACCGTCGCGGGGCAGGCCGCCTCGGGCAGCGGTGTCGGCCCCGACGCCGCGGGATTCGTGCTTGGCATCACCAAGGCCTATACGACGCGGGTCGGCGAAGGCCCCTTCCCGACAGAGCAGGACAACGAGGTCGGTCGGCGTCTCGGCGAGCGAGGTCACGAATTCGGTACGGTGACGGGCCGAAAAAGGCGATGCGGCTGGTTCGATGCCGTGATGGTGCGCCAAGCCCTGAAAGTCGGCGGCGTTACGGGAATTGCCCTGACGAAGCTCGACGTGCTGGACGGCATGGAGGAACTCAGGGTTTGTACGGGTTATCGCATCGGCGGCGAGCCGTACGACTACCTGCCGGCGTCGATGACGGCGCAGGCCCGGGTGGAACCGGCCTACGAATCGATGGAGGGCTGGTCGGAGAGTACCGAGGGGGCCCGGTCCTGGGCCGATCTTCCGGCGACCGCCATCAAGTACATCCGGCGAATAGAAGAACTCATCGAGGTCCCGGTGGCACTGCTCTCAACCAGTCCCGAGCGGGAGGATACGATCCTCGTTCGCGATCCCTTCGCCGACTAGGGTCCGGACTCGATTAGGGGACTCTCGTTTTTGCGCTCCCCTCACCCTGTCCCCTCTCCTCATTCACCCGCAAGTCGTCATCACCATGTCAAACCCGCCTGGAAATGTGGATACCCCGCATAAAGCGGGGTATGACGAGTGGATATATGGCACAAACCAAGCCGTCATGCCCCGCCTCCGTGCGGGGCATCCAGGATATTCACCACAGAGACACGGAGGCACAGAGGTTGAGACAAGAGGTTTCGACTCCGGCGCTCCCCGCTCACCCGCAAGTCGTCATCACCGGGCTTGACCCGGTGATCCACGTGGATGGCCGGGTCCGGGCCCGGCCATGACGTAATTATTTTGTGGCTCAACCGGTGCTCCTCACTGTCTCACCGTCTCTGTGGTTCAAGAATTGGAAATGTGGATACCCCGGACTTGCGCCCGGCCATGACGCAATCAATTGAGTCCGGAACCTGGAGCAGTTTCCGGCCAAACGCCCATCACAGAAGGGTTTTTATGTCGTCGGGCAGGTCGCTCTGAAATCTCAGGAAGTCGCCTGTTTTCGGGTGTTCGAAGCCCAGGAGATAGGCGTGAAGCGCCTGGCGGCCGAGCCCGGAAACGGCGTTCCCGAACCCTTCGTCGACGCCGTCCAGCCGGCGCCGGCCGGCCTGGCCGTAAAGCGGATCGCCGACGATGGGATGGCCCCTGGCGCTCAGGTGAACACGGATTTGATGGGTGCGCCCCGTCTCCAGCCTGCATTCCACCAGGCTTGCCCAGCGGTTGACCGCCCTCAGCACCCGGTAGCGGGTGACCGCCTCTTTCCCGCCTCGGGCGGCGATGGACATCTTTTTCCGGTTCTTCGGATTTCGGCCGATATTTCCGGTGATGGTGCCTTCCTTGGGCGACGGCGCCCCCCAGCACACCGCCTGGTAGGCGCGCTCCAGGGAATGCTCGGCGAACTGCCGCGCGAGGGAGGCATGAGCGGCATCGTTCTTCGCCGCCACCAGCAGTCCCGACGTATCCTTGTCGATGCGATGGACGATCCCCGGCCGGGCGACCCCGCCGATTCCCGACAGCGAGTCGCCGCAATGCGCCAACAGCGCGTTGACCAGCGTCCGGTCCGGATTGCCCGCCGCCGGATGCACCACCAGGCCCGCCGGCTTATCCACGACGATCAGGTGTTCGTCCTCGAAGACGACGGCGAGCGGGATCGGCTGGGCGACGGGCTCGGCGGGCGCCGCTTCGGGGATACGCACCTCGAAGGCCTCGCCCGGTTTGACCCGCCGGGAGGGCTCGGATACCCTCGCGCCCGCCTGGCTGACCGATCCGCCGGTGATGAGGGCCTTGACGCGGCTGCGCGATACGTCGGGCAGTGCGTCCGCCAACATCCGGTCCAAACGGGTCCCCGCGCCGCTCTCATCGACGGTTACATGTCGGATATCTTGCCGGCCGGCGGGGGTCATCCTCTGGAAAATGACGTAGTTTCATGGGTGTACACAAGGGATTAGTCGCATTGGTGATTGGGATGGCGGTGCTGATCGTCATCGGCCTGATTGCGGTCGCCTGGGGCCTGGTCTCGAAATCGGGCGACGCCGACTTCTCCGGGATCGTCAACGGCGGCCCCGCGGGAAGCTTCGGCAATGTGGACGTGCCCCTGGCCGAGGGCGAAAGCATCCTGTCCGCCCTCCCGTCGGCGGGCCGCGTCGTGGTGCATATCCAGTCCCGGCAGGGCCCGGAACGGCTGGTGATCCTGGACCCCGTCACCGGCGGGATTACCGGGCAATTCACCTTCAAGGCCCCATAGCCGGTGACTGACGGGAAATGATTTCAGGCGACGCGATCCGGTTTTCCGCCGGCCAGATCGAGCAGATCGGCGCCGAGGCGGAAGCCGCCTATCCGGAGGAATGCTGCGGCCTTCTGGTCGGCGTGCTCAACGGGCATGTCTATGAGGTGAGCCGCGTGGTCGCCTCGCCCAACGTCGTCGAGACCGGCGCCCATGACCGGTTCGAGGTCGATCCGCAGGTCCGGATCGATCTCATGCGCGATTTGCGCCACACCGGTGAATCGATCATCGGGCACTATCACTCCCATCCCGACCACGGCGCCCACCCCTCGGAGACGGACCTCGCCCAGGCGTATGAACCGGAACTGGTCTGGGTCATCATTTCGGTCCTGGCCGGGCAGGCCCGTGAATCGGCGGGCCATGTTCTAGACCCCGAAACCGGCGGTTTCCGGCAGATCGAGCTTCGGGTGGACGGCGCCGTCAGCGGATTTTGATCGCCGGAGTCACCTGATGCCGCTCGATGCCACTTGATCCCACTTGATCCCGGGGGGCCAAATGGGTTAAGACGAGCGCCCTTTTGCGCCGTCCCCATCGTCTAGCGGCCTAGGACATCGGCCTCTCACGCCGAAAACGGGGGTTCGAGTCCCCCTGGGGACGCCATTTCTTCCCACGCTCAGTCACGCGTCGCCGCGTTCCGGCCGCCAAGCAAGTCGCTACCGCTGGTTGGATATTCGATCTCGTCGGGCCTTGTCCGAAGTCCTATCCTAAGGGGCCGCAGACATCACTTAGTCCAAGGAATGGAAGACGCGATGGTAAACCAATACGCAACCCCGGTCCTAATCGGTCCAGACGGTTCTGAGTGCCCGCTCACCCGGACGCCGCTGGATGTTGGCAGCCGGGCGTCCGGCTATGACGAGAGCTGGTTGCAGGACATTATGTTTCGCCATCCAGCATGTCTTCCAATTTCCGAGATCAACCAAAGTTTTTTGGGCTTGGTCCCGTTGGCCCGAGAGGTGTCAACACCCGCCGGATACATCGACGTTCTCTATGCGACCCCCGAAGGCCGCCTGGTCCTTGTCGAAGCGAAACTGTGGCGCAATCCGGAAGCTAGACGGGAAGTAATCGGACAGATATTGGACTACGCAAAGGAAATCGCCCGTTGGTCCTACGAAGACCTACAGCGCGAGGTGTCCCGCGCAGCGGGTGAACCCGGCAACTATGTGTTCGAGGCAGTAAAGCGCGCGCACCCTGACGTCGACGAGACTTCCTTCGTCGATGGTGTATCTCGCTCACTGCGCACCGGCGACTTCTTATTGCTCATCGTCGGTGACGGTATCCGTGAGGGTGTCGGCGCGATCACCGAATTCCTTGATCAGAATGCAACCCTTCAATTCACATTCGGTCTCGTTGAGATGGGAGTCTATGAAGTGCCGGAACGTGGCCGACTGCTTCAGCCACGAGTCATTGCTCAATCTGTAATTGTTAAACGTTCGGTTATCGAACTTGCCGACGAAGGCCTCCGAGCCCGTGACCAAGCCGATGAAATGTTGGAGGACGAAGAATTAACGAATCTGCAACGCTTTTATCAGGACTTCTGGACCGAGTTCCTGGCAGAACTGCGGCTGGACGACGTATCTCAACCGCTGCCCAACCCGACCAAGATTGGCAACGTATTCATTATACCAAGGGCCGGGGATCAATCTTGGATCACAATATATTTCTCCAAGGCAAAGAACGAAGTCGGCGTTTACCTAACCTTCTACAGGGGAGATTTCGGCGATAGGGCCTATGCCTCGCTGCGGGAGGAGCGGAGTCAAATAGATCGAGAACTGAATTTGCCTGTCGAGTGGCAGAGCGATAACGGGAAGTATCGGATTCTTGTCAAAAAGCGGTTTTCCAACATCTACGACACAGCCTATCGGGAGGAAATAAAGTCATTCCTGGCAGCCGGTTCGAATGCATTCGTGAATACGTTTCTCCATCGCATTGAACGCATTTTTGACCAAGGATAAATCGTCCACAATTGATCATTCAGCCCTCGGCCACCGCCACGTTCCGGCCGACGCGCCGAAGCGGCGGGTCTACCGGTTCTTCCCGAGCCGCGCCGAAACGCCGGCGAGGGCGTCGAAGAGGCCGGGATCGTCGGCGCCCGCCGCCAGCGCGCTTTGGAGCACCGCCTCGGCCTCCTCGAAACGCTCCAGCCGGGCCAATACGATCCCCTTGTCGACCAGGAGGCCGGCATCGACCGGCAGATGCCGCTCGGCATGGGTCAGCACGCTGAGCGCGGCGTCGTAATCGGCCACCGCGGACAGGTACCGGGCGAGCGTCACCTGATCCTCCACCGCCGCCCGGCTGTTGGGACCGAGAATGTTGATCACCGCCGAGAGGTGTTCGATGGCCGATCGGAAATCGCCCCTGTCATAGGCTTCCCGGGCGGTGCGGCGGACGGCATCCAGATCGTCGCTCACGAAACCCGCCTACTCTTCCGGTTCGGTGGTGAACATCAAGGGATAGCCGTTCTCGCGACCCAGATCGGTGGCCTCGGTGGCCTTGGTCTCCGCCACGTCCTTGGTATAGACGGCGACGACGCAAACATCCCTGGTGTGGGCCGTCATCATCACATGCAGCGCCTCCTCCTCGCTCATCCGGAAGACCTTTTTCAATACCACGACGACGAACTCCCTGGGCGTGTAGTCGTCGTTCAGCAGGATGACCTTGTAGAGACGCGGGCGCTGCGTCTTCTTCTTGGTCTCGGTCTTAGGCTTGAGGTCGGTGTCGGCCATCGGATCGCCCCAGCGACAGTCTCCGCTTCACCCGATGGCCATGTTCGCATGAAGTCGCCTTTCGGTTCAAATCGGGGCCGGGGCCTTGCAACACGAAGTGGCCACATTGAGCCCTTGGCTACAGGCCACCAGCACCAAAAAGCATCATCCCCATGGAGGAAAAACGGATGATGCACTACATTCAAGCTGGACTAATCGACAGAGCAGGTCACGAGATGTCACCTGACAATAAATTCTTTCAAGCTTTGAGCGAGGAAATTAGCAAGGTTTCGGATTTAGGACTCCGAGCTAGTCTGGAGGACTTCGCCTCAGGTTTGTATGAATCTGACGAAAGAGGTGGAAATTTATTCGAGGAATCATTTTGTGCAGTAGGCATTTGGGAACTAACTGAGACGTGTTTGGACACCAAGTTGGACTTAGCGGTTCGGCTTAATGCGGGAATGACGTACATTTGGTTGTTGGAATTCTCAGAGGCTCATCCAACAAACGACCAGTACATCAACTCAAGCTCTGTTATTTCAGACGCGATCAATGAGTCTTTGGAGATAGCTTGTTTTGTCGACTTTGAGTGTGCTGGCAGCAACAGACCAAAAACGAGCAGTATTCCCACTATAGAAATCTTACGGTCCGAGGTGCCGGATAAGCCCTCACCATTTCCTTTGAATAAAGGTTCCAGCCCACCGAGATCAGGTCCCGCACCGTTTCAGACCCAAACCCTCGAAAGCAAATCCCTAGTCGATAGGCTGTTCAATAGAGCACCACGCGCCAACTTCCTGATTGAGCTGAATAATTTGATTTCTAAGGCCGGGACTCCGACGAAAGTCAAGGAGGTCGACGTTTTGGCGCTACGTAAATTCTATAAGTCGTCGAAACGATTCGGGTCATCTATCGATGATGGGTCTTTGAAGGAACTATATAGAAACTATTTGGATTGGTATTGGGAGGCTGCCGCAAACGGTCTGACGACTCAGGAGATTGCATTAGCCAAGTTCTCCGAAACCTTACCCAGTTATTACTCACGGGATATCCACCAGTCGCTTCAAACCGTTTTTGAACTCGCAGGACTAACGCCCGGAGTTATGCATCGGGTTAGAAAGGAATTCTTGGAGCCGTATCTCTATGAGTGGTTGAGCGAAGCGTGGAAAGTCCACGGCCAATCAGTAACTCTGGGAGAAACCGATTCGTGGGAGCCAATAAATGATGTCGTTGATACTCTGGCGTTGGAGCAAGAGACTATCGATGGCATATATCTGAAGTTTGCTCGCTACGTGTGCCGCAACTTGGCATCTTATATTCTTTCATTCGATGTCTTTTCTCCAGAGCACTTTCATTTGTTGCGTGCGTGCCAACGACAGACCAATGCGCGCATAAAATTGGAGACCTCATTGGAAGCCAATCTCAGCCTAAGACGCGATATTTGGGTACTCAAGAATTGCCAGTTGCCAGTTATCAAAAGCGTGGATGGTGTTCGGCTTCAAAAGAAGGAAACCTGCCACTACGACTGTATAGGAGGTTGGTACCAGGAGAGGACAAAAACTCGTCGCATTGGACACACTGGAGGCGGATTTAGTGTACCGGTTGGTGGGGGCGTACGCGCTCTTGTCGGTGGAACCCAATCCAGAGTGGTTTCTTATGACGAATGGCAAAAAATTGACGAGGGGAGAATTCTGCTAACCAGCCATAGGATAATTTGCTCAGGTGAAAAGAAAAATCTATCCATTAGAGTGGACGACATAATCCGGTTTAGGGTTTGGGGGGACGGCATAGAGATATTCAAGGCGAGTGGGCGCCCATACCATCTGATGGTCAGCGGCTTTGATCGTGACCGCATCGAACCGATACTTGAGCGGCTAGAAATTCCAAATGCTACGGGATGAAACTAACGCCAACTGTGCTTCGCCAGCCTAGGGTCGAGTAGCTACAATCAAATCTGTGTAATGACTGACAAATGTCAGGGGTAGAAATATGAGTACCTATAGTTTATCAACTAGTCCGTATTCTATCGACTGTGGGTTAGCCAATGTACAAATCCTCTTCCAAATTTAGTCAACGAGACACTCGGCATGACTTGGCTTTGGAGAGATCACTCAACCGCGATAAAACAAAACTCAAACGTAGCAGCAAGAAATTAAAAAATGCTAGCATCCGCCGGACTGGGTTGGCGCCCGCCCTCCAGCTCCAACGGCGGGTCCAGGTGGCAAGAATAACCCCCGAGTATTTGGCCGAGGTCGGCCCATTCATTATGTCACTTAGCGGTTCGCTCAAAATTAAGGGGGGTAACTTGGCCGCTGAACTAAATCGTTGTGGAGTAAAACTTCCCAATGGCGGGACCTGGGACAAGGTACTAGCCAACTACGTCTTGTCCCAACTGAGCCCAAATTCATGATAGTCCCCGGGCGGGGATTAGCCCCTAGAACTTCACCTGGTCGCCGCCCTTGAGCCTGAGGCGCTCGCGGGCTTCGGCGGGCGTCGCCACGTCGAGGGACAGGTCCTCGACGATGCGGCGGATTTTGGCCACCTGATCGGCGTTGGATTCCGCAAGCGCGCCCTTGCCGATATAGAGCGAGTCCTCGAGGCCCACCCGGACGTTGCCGCCCAGGATGGCGCCGGTGGTGACGAAGCTCATCTGGTGGCGGCCGGCGGCCAGGATCGACCATTCGTAGTTTTCCTCGCCGAACAGCTTGTTGGCGATGCGGCGCATGTGAACCAGGTTTTCGATGTCGGCGCCGATACCGCCCAGGATGCCGAAGATGGTCTGAACGAACACCGGCGGCTCGATCAGGCCCCGGTCGATGAAGTGGGCGAGATTGTAGAGATGCCCCATGTCGTAGCATTCGAACTCGAAGCGCACGCCATGGCCCTCGCCGAGCTCCTTCAGCACCCATTCGATGTCCTTGAAGGTATTGCGGAAGATGAAGTCCCGGGTCATCTCCAGGTACTTGGGCTCCCATTCGTGCTTCCAGTCGTAGGGCTTGTCGAGGATGGGGAATAGGCCGAAATTCATGGAGCCCATGTTGAGGGACGTCATCTCGGGGCTCGCCCGCAGCGCGCCCGCGCACCTCTCCTCCAGGGTCATGCCGTGGCCGCCGCCGGTGGTGATGTTCACCACCGCGTCGGTGGATTGCTTGATCCGGGGCAGAAACTCCATGAACACGTCCGGGTCCGGGGTCGGCGAGCCGTCCGGATTCCGCGCATGCAGGTGGAGGATAGAAGCCCCGGCCTCCGCCGCGCCGATGGCCTGCTCGGCGATCTCGTTGGGCGAGATCGGCAGGTGGTCCGACATGGTCGGCGTGTGGATGGAGCCGGTAACGGCGCAGGTGATGATGACGCTGTTGGCCATGTCCTTCTCCCCTAGGGTCGGTTAGTCGTCGAAGATAGCGACGGCGCGGGTCCAGCCCGCCGAGGCGCCGCGGATTTTCACCGGAAAACAGGCGATCCGGAAGCCGTCCCCCGGCAGTTTTTCGAGATTGTGGAGTTTCTCCAGGTGACAGTATCCGATCTCCCGGCCCGCCTTGTGACCCTCCCAGATCAAATCGGCATTGCCGGTCTCGGCATACTTGTCCTTGGTGTGCACGAACGGCGCGTCCCAGCTCCAGGCATCGGTACCGGTCACCCGGACGCCGCGCTCCAGCAGATACAGGGTCGCCTCACGGCCCATGCCGCAGCCGGCGGCCACGTAGCGGTCGGTGCCGTAGGCATCGCCGGCGGCCGTGTTGATGACCACGATCTCCATCGGCCGGAGCTCATGCCCGATCCGCCCGAGTTCGGCCTCCACGTCTTCCGGCTGCACCACATAGCCCGCTTCGAAGGCGCGGAAATCGAGCTTCACGCCGGGATTGAAGCACCAGTCCAGCGGCACCTCGTCGATGGTGATCGCCCGGTCGCCCCTGTCCATGGTCGAGTGAAAGTGGTAGGGCGCATCCAGGTGGGTGCCGTTGTGGGTCATCAGCCGGATCCACTCGATCGCCCACCCCTCGCCGTCCGGAAGGTCCTCTTCCTTGAGGCCGGGGAAGAACGCGGTGACGTCGGACGCCGTGTCCTTGTGGGTCAGATACTCGATCCTGGGCTCATAGCCCGGCGGATCCGAGATCACGTCGTTCTCGAGATGCATGGAGATGTCGACAAATTGTCGGCCCATGGCCGGACCCTCCGTCTAACTATTCGCCTGCCTGATCGCCTTATTTGACTGCCTTATTTGATCGCTTGGGGATTGATCGGCGAGCCGGTGCCCTTGCTGATCACCAGCGGCGGGGCGCAAAGGAAAAACTCGTAACGGCCGTCCTTGGCGCAATCCTCGACCAATTCCCGCAGATACCAGATCTCGCCGTGCACGATGCCGATGTAGGGGATGGTCACCTGGTGCCAGGGCTGAAAGATGCCGGGCACGGTCTGGTTGGGACGCACTTCGATCCCCCAGGTGTCCGAGCAGATGCCGGCGATTTGCTTTTCGTGGATCCAGTCGACGGTTTCGAAGGCGAGGCCCGGCGCATCGCCGGCGGCGTAGCCGCCCCACTCGCCCTTGTCCAGGCAGTCGGCCATCTGGCCGGTATTGACGATCACGAAGTCGCCCCGGCGCACCTCGACGCCCTGTTTCCTGGCTGTCGCGTCGAGATCGCGGACGGTAATGCCGTAGCCGTCGGCGAGGCGCTTCTTGCCCTTGTGGCGGGCGACGTCCAGCAGCACGCCGCGGCCGACCATCTTGTCGGCGAAATGCTCGATCCCGTTCTTGTGGGCGCCTCGCGCGTCGACCAGCGCGGCGGGGTAGCCGTTCCACATCTTGTCGCCGGTGAACACGTGGGCCAGCGCGTCCCACTGGCTCGCGGTCTGGGTCGGCAGGTTGATGAAATCGTCCGCCCAGCGGATGCCGTAGTCCTTGTCCTGACGGCCCGCGACGGCATCGGTGCCGGTGGCGATCATGTGGTGCATGGTGTTCCATCGCCCGCCCCAGATGCCCTGTTGCGGCCCGTTTTCGTCGAGCTCCAGACCGAGCCGGAAGACCTTGCCCTCCCGGATCAGTTGGGCGGCGGCGATGATGTCCTCGGGCTGAATGTAGTTGAGCACGCCCAGCTGGTCGTTCTTGCCCCACTTGCCCCAGTTGGAGAGCTGGCGGCCCTTGCGGTTGATATCCGCCTGGCTCAGCAGCTTTTTCTTCCGGCGGGCGGGTTTCGTTTTACGGGCGGGTTTTTTTGCAGCTTTTTTTGCTGGCGTGCGTGCCATCGGGGCCTCCCTGATTTCATGGCGTTCGTTGGGCCGGGCTCGGAATGGCCCGTGACTTGGCCCGTGATTTTAGAGGCGCAATGACAGAAGTCCATTGATGATTGCGCGCCCGGCAACGCGGCATCGAGCGCTACTAATGCGCCTGACAGCACTCGACCGGGCGGCTATAACAGCCCCTGACGATCAATCGTAATTCCCGCCCCGCACCAGGACTTCCCGACCCATGCGCCACCCGATCGACAATTCCCTGGCCGACATCGCCGACGCACTGCGCGACGGCGTCACGAGCGCGCGCGAAATCGCCGAAGAGGCCATCGCCCGCCACAATAAGTGGGGAGACCAAATTGCCGCCTACCGGGACTGGCGGGCGGACGAGATTCTGGCGCAGGCCGATGCGGCCGACGAGGCTCTTCGCGCGGGACAGGACAAAGGTCCGCTGCAGGGCGTGCCCATATCGGTAAAGGACATCTTCGGCGCCGAGGGGCATCGGACATTCGCCGGCAGTCCCAAGGCGCTGCCCCCCGAGTATGAACGCGACGGCCCCATGGTCACGGCGGTTCGAGAACAGCAGGGCGTCATCACCGGCAAGACCCACACGGTCGAGTTCGCCTATGGCGGGCTTGGCACCAATGACCATTGGGGGACGCCCCGGAATCCCTGGGATTCCGAAAATCACCGGGTCCCCGGCGGCTCGAGCGCCGGCGCGGGCACCAGTTTGATGGAGGGATCCGCCCTGATCGCCTTCGGCACGGATACGGGCGGCAGCGTCCGGGCGCCGGCGAGCATGACGGGCACCGCGGGCCTCAAGACCACGGCCGGGCGGTGGCCGACGGAGGGGATCGTGCCGTTGAGCTCCACCCTGGACACGCCCGGCATCCTGACCCGGACCGTCGCCGATTTGGCTTATGGCTTCGCCGCCTTCGATCCGAGGACCGATAGTATTCCTAGAGCAGCGGACATTTCCCGGGTCCGGATCGGCATCACGGCCGACTACTTCTGGGAACGCTGCCAGCCCGACGTCGCCGCGGTGGTTCAATCGACCCTCGACGAGCTCAAGGCCGCCGGCGCGGCCATCGTCGAAATGCCGTTCCCCGAAGCACAGGCGTCCCTTGATGCGCTGATGGGCGGCGCCGTCGTCGCGGCGGAAGGTTGGGGCCATCTCAAGACCCGGTTGCCCGGCTGGCTGGAGACCCTCCAGCCGGGCGTGGCTACACGCATGGAGGACGGCATGAAAGTCACAGCGGCCGACTACGCGGCCGCCCGCCTCAGAATGACCGAACTCAATGCGGCGGCGGCCGAACGGCTATCCAACGTGGATGTCCTCGCCGTGCCGACAGTCCCGATGACGCCGCCAACCCTGGACGACGTGGCCGATCTCGAGGACTACAAGAAAATAAACCCGGCCGCGTTGAGCCACACCATGCCCGGCAACGCACTTGGATTATGTGCCGTTTCCCTGCCCGTGGGGCTCGACGGCTCGGGGATGCCGGTGGGGCTGCAATTGATGGCCAGGCCGTTCGCCGAGGAGGCGTTGCTATCGGCGTCCCTGGCGATAGAGAACGTGTTGGGAAACGGCAGGGAACGGCTTGGCAGACCGCCGCTCGGCGGCATCTGGGGAAACGGGTAAACCAACCAGGGAAAGATCACGGGATGAAAGTCGGCATTATCGGTCTCGGTATCATGGGCGGCGCGTTCGCCCGGAACCTTCTCGCGGGCGGATTCGAGGTCATCGGCGTCGATGTGGCGGCGGAGAACGTCGCCGCCATCGAGGCGGCGGGCGGCGCCGGCGCCGGATCGCCCAGGGAGGCGGCCCTCGAAGCCGATATCATGATCACATCGCTGCCGAGCGCCGCCGCCTTCCACGACGTGGTGTCCGGCGACCATGGGATTGCCGCGGCATTGAAGGACGGCCTGATCGTCATCGAGGCCAGCACGCTGCCCATCGCCGACAAGGAGGCGGGACGCGATGCCTTGGCGGCCGTCGGCTCGATCCTGTTGGACTGCCCGATCAGCGGCACCGGGTCCCAGGCCGCAACCAAGGATCTCGCCGTCTACGCCTCCGGCGACGCGCAGGCATACGAAACCGCGGCGGCCGTATTCGACGGCTTCGCGCGGACCCACACCCATGTCGGCCCGTTCGGCGCCGGCAGCAAGATGAAATACGTCGCCAACCACCTGGTGCATATTCACAACGTCGCGTCGGCGGAAGCCATGGTGCTGGGCATGAAGGCGGGCCTCGATCCCAAGCTGATGCTGGATGTGCTCACCCGGGGCGCGGGCACCTCCCGCGTTCTGGAGCTCCGGGGGCCGATGATGGCCGAGGACAAGTATGACGAAGCGACCATGAAGATCGACATCTGGCAGAAGGACATGAACGTCATCGGTGAATTCGCCGCCTCGATGAACATGCCGGTCCCGGTGTTCGCGGCCTGCGTTCCGGTCTATCTGTCCGCCCTCGCCAAGGGCATGGACAAGCTGGACACCGCCGCCGTCTGCCGGGTCATGGAGGAAATGGCGGGGCTCGACCGGGGAAAGCAGGAATAGGAAATCAAGATGGATACCCTCAAGGACCGCCTCCCCTACTCCGCGATCGTCGACCGTCCGCCGCTGAAGCTGCACGGCGGGGCGCGCATGGCGGTCTGGACCATCGTCAATGTGGAAGAGTGGGATGCCACCAAACCGCAGCCCAGGACCGTGCTGCCGCCGCCCATGGGCCAGCCGCTGATCCCCGATCTCCCCAACTGGGCTTGGCATGAATACGGCAACCGGGTCGGTTTCTGGCGTATCCGGGAGGTGCTCGGCCGCCAGGGGGTGAAGGCCACCTTCGCCATGAATGCGACGGTGCTCGAGAGCTATCGCCGCATTGCCGAGGCCGCGCTGGAGGACGATTGGGATTTCATGGGCCACGGCTACATTCAGGGCCCCATGCACCGGGTCGACGACCAGAAACGGGATATCGAGGCGACGGTGAAGGCGATCGAGGATTTCACCGGTCATCCGCCCCGCGGCTGGGAAAGCCCGGGTCTCACCGAGACCATGGACACGATCGACTTCCTGGCCGGCGCGGGCATCGAGTACGTCGCCGACTGGATCCTCGACGATCAGCCGGTGGAGATCACCACCAGGCACGGGCCGATCGTCTCGGTCCCCTACACCGTGGAGACCAACGACATTACCGTCTTCGCCCTGCAGCAGCACTCGTCCGAGGAGTTTTTGAAGCGCGGCATCGACCAGTTCGAGCAGCTCTACAAGGACAGTGAAAACTCCGCGCGGGTGATGGCCATCAGCCTTCACAATTATATTTCGGGCGCGCCGCACCGGATCAAATACGTCGAAGCGCTATTCGAGCACATCAAAAAGCACGACGACGTGGTCATCTGGACCGGCGCCCAGGTTTTGGATTGGTACAAGGAAGCCGGCAAATGAGCATCGAACGATTGAATCCCGATACGGTCTACAAGCCCAACAAGGGTATCTACACGCAGGTCATCAAGGCGTCCGGCACTCAAGTGCACGTCGCCGGGCTGGTCCCATGGACGGTCGACAACGAACTGGTCGGCAAGGACGATGTCGCCGCCCAGGTCGGCCAGATCCTGGCCAATGTCGAGAATTCCCTCGCCGCCGCGGGCGCCGGCAAGTCGGATGTGGTGCGGATCAACGTCTACACCATCGATGTCGCCCGCTACATCGCCGAAGGCGCGCCGGTGCTGATCGAGTTTTTCGGCGATACCAAGCCGGTTTCGACCACTGTCGAGGTTTCCAAACTGGTGCATCCGGACTGGCTGGTGGAGATCGAGGTCACCGCGGTCATCGACGGCTAACGCACTATCCGGTAGGTGATTGAAGGACCCGGGGCCCTTCGGTACATTCCCGCCGAATTTACATCAAGGACGATTGAGAATGATCGAACTCCATACTTGGTTCACGCCCAACGGCCGCAAGATCTCCATCATGCTCGAGGAGTGCGGCCTGCCGTACAGCGTCCACCCGGTAAATCTCGGCAAGGACGAACAGCTTGATCCCGAATTTCTAAAAATCAGCCCGAACAACAAAATTCCGGCCATCGTCGACACGGACAACAACCTGTCGCTGATGGAAAGCGGCGCCATCCTGCTGTATTTGGCGGAGAAATCGGGTCAACTTGCGCCCACCGACGAGGCCGGCCGGTGGAAGATGATGGAGTGGTTGATGTTCCAGAAGGCCAGTGTCGGTCCCATGTTCGGCCAGGTTCACGTCTTCCGCCGGTACGGCAAGGGCGAGAACACCGGCGCCACCGAACGCTACGACAAGGAATGCCGGCGAATTTACGGCGTCATGGACAAACGCCTCGCCGACAACGAGTACTTCCTCGGCGGCGGCTACAGCATCGTCGATATCGCCATCTTTCCATGGGTCGCCCGTTGGAATTGGCAGGAAGTGGACCTCACCGAATTCCCCAACGTTTTGCGCTGGCTGAAATTGCTGGCGGCCCGTCCGGCCGTTCGGACCGGCTGGAACATCCCGGAAAACGATCAGCCGCTGCCAATTCCCGGCGAAGGCGAGTTTGCATAAGGAGCAAGAGGAAATGGCTGCGTATTGGGTTGCCCGTTCGAAAATCAACAATCCGGACAACTACCGCAAATACACCGACCTCGTTGGCGACATTCTCAAGGAATACGGCGGCAAACCGCTGTCGCGGGGCGGCAGGTATCAGGTGATGGAAGGCCCGGAATATTTCGAGCGTTTCGTGATCGTCGAGTTTCCGGACTTCGACTCCGCCGTGGCCTGCTTCGAGTCCGATGCCTATCAGGCCGCGGCCGTTCATCGGCGTGACGGTTCGGGCGAGGTCGAAACGGTGATCATGGATGAGACCCCGGGCATGGGAAACAACTGAAGCGGATCATGCACGACCGGCTCCGTTGGGGTATAATGTCCCGACGCGCTGGATGACGAAGGGAGGCCGCCATGCCGCTCGATGAAATGGATCATTTTTCGATCCGTACGATAAAGCTCGAGGAATCAAAGGAATTTTACGAGACCATCCTCGGCATGAGTGTCGGTGATCGGCCGCCGCTCGATTTTCCGGGCTACTGGATGTACGTGGGCAAGATGGCGGTGGTGCATTTGGTCGGCATCGATGAGGACGACCCCTCGGGCCTGATCGAATATCTGGGAGATGTCGATCTCGATGACCTGGACGGCGGCGGCGCCGTCGATCACCTGGCCTTTCGGGCAAGCGATGTGGATGAGCTCAAGTCAAGGCTCGAGAAGCTGAAAGTTCCCTATCGCGAGCGGGAGGTGCCGGAAATGAACCTGCAGCAGGTCTTCCTGGAAGACCCGAACAACATCACCATTGAATTGAATTACTACGACTGATCGCGCCCGGCGCGCTCAGGCGCCCAGGTAGTATTGCTTGATCATCTCGTTGTTCTCGAGGGCGGCGGCATCGGCGCCCTCGAATTCGATCTGACCGTGGACGATGATGTAGCCCCGGTCGGCAATCTTGATGGCCTGATTGAAATTTTGTTCCGCCATCAGAACCGTCAGGTTCCGCTGCTCCTGCAACTCCTTGATCTTGGCGATTGTCTGGCTGACGAGGATGGGGGCGAGGCCGACCGAGGGTTCGTCCACCAGCAGGATTTTGGGATCGGACATCATGGACCGGGCGATGGCGACCATCTGCTGTTCGCCGCCGCTCATGGAACCGGCAAGCTGGCCGCGGCGTTCCAGGAGCCTCGGAAACGCCCCATAGACGAACTCCAGGTTCTCGTCGAGCTTTGCGCGCGCCGCCGGCCGGTAGGCGCCGAGGGTCAGATTTTCCTCGACGGTCAACGCCGGAAATAAACGCCGCCCTTCCGGAACCATGGCGATGCCCAGATCAACGATGTCTTCCGGCGACCTGCCGACCAGATTGATCTTCTCGCCATCGCTCTCGAAGATGATCTCGCCCCTATCCGGCTCGACCAGCCCGGTAATGCATTTGATCAGCGTCGACTTGCCGTTGCCGTTGGAGCCGAGCAGGACCACAATTTCGCCGCCGCCGACGTTGATGGTGACATCGTGAAGGACCCGGACGGAACCGTAGCCCGCTTCGACGTTGGATATGCTCAAGCTATTCGCCAAGGTACGCACGCTCCACGTCTGGATTGCCTTGAATCTCTTCCGGCGTCCCTTCGGCGATCAGCTGACCGGCATCCAGGACGTAAATCCGCTCGCAGTAACGCATGACCGCCCGCATGATGTGCTCGATCATGATGACGGCCACGCCCCGCTCATTGAGCTTGAACAGAATTTCCAGAACCTCGTCAATTTCCGAGCTGGACAGGCCCGCCATCGATTCATCCGAGACCAGCACGTCGGGCTGTGCGGCAAGCGCGCGGGCGAGTTCGAGCTTTCGCAGATCAACCTGGGTTAGGTTGCCCGAATTCTCCTGAGCACGGTCCTGAAATCCGACCAGCGCCAGAATTTCCATCGCCCGATCCTCGTGCGTCGCATGATCGACGCGCCCCCAGGCGGCATACTCCATGGGAACCAGCATGTTTTCCAGGATGCTCATGGTCCGGAAAGGCCGCGGGATTTGGAAGGATCTGGATATGCCGAGCTCGGCCCGCTTGAAGGCCGGCAGGCCGGTGATCTCCTCCCCCCGGAAAACGACCGATCCCTCTTCGTTGAACAGCGCGCCGGAAATGCAGTTGATCATCGTCGTCTTGCCGGACCCGTTGGGACCGATAAGACCCAGCCGCTCACGCGGGTTCAGATGCATGCTGACGTTGTTGAGCGCGACAAAGCCGCCGAACCGCTTGGTCAGGCCCCGAACGTCGAGAAGGCGGCCATTGGCGTCCATCACTTGCCCCCCTCGCGGCGCTTCCGCGCGAAGTCCTGGAACAGCCCGACGATCCCCCGGGGGGCGAGCGCGACGAACGCAATCAGCACCACGCCGACGATCAGGATGTTCAACTCGGAAGAAATGGTGACGGTCACGATTTGCTGAATCGTGCCGAGCAGCAGCGCGCCGATGACGGGTCCGAACCACACCGCCGTGCCGCCGATCATGGGCATGGCGATCGCGTTGACGGCGATCAGCAGATCGAACGCGGAGAGCGGGTTGATGTAGGTGACGAAGAACGGGAACGGCGCGCCGGCCACCCCCATCATGACGCCCATGACGGTGGTCGAGATGAGCTTCAATCGAAGGGTCGGAACGCCCATGCATTCGGCGGCGGTTTCATCATCGCGAATGGACGCCAGTCCCCGTCCCATCCGCGACATGCTGAGATATCGGGACACCGCCACGCAGATCAGCGACAAAACCAGCATCAGAATGAACATCATTTCGATGAAGCTGTCGAAGAACGGCACCTCCGCGGGGGTAATCACATAGGCGCCCGCGGAACCGCCGACGTAATCCCAGTTGGTGATCAGCGATTCGAACACGATGGCCATGGCCAATGTGGCGATGGCGAAGTAGACGCCGCGCAGCCGGAGCGTCAAATAACCGGTGCCCAGGCCGATCAATCCGCACACGATACCGGCGATGACGATCAGGACCAGCAGCGGCAATTCGGCAAACTGGTGAAGCGCGATTGCCGTGTAGGCGCCGATGGCGAAGAATCCGGCGCTGCCGAAATTCACATAGCCGGTAAACCCGCCAAGGACATTCCACGCCACGGCCATGATCAGACCCTGCAGGATGACGTAGCCGGCGAAAAACAGGAACTGGTTGTCCGCGACGCCGGCCAGGACAAAGCCCGCGGCGAGCATCAAAACAATGCCTATCCAGAACCCGCTGATTTTCATCATTGCCGTCCAAACAGGCCCTGCGGGCGAACCGCCAGCGTTATCAACAAGAAGCCGAACGCAACCGTCGGCGCCCAGGACGGCCCGATATAGGTCGTGACGATACTCTCCGACAGGCCGATGATAAGCGCCGCGACGAGCGTTCCGGGGATGCTGCCCATGCCGCCGAGTACGATGATGGCGAAAATCCGGCCGATATAAAGCCGCCCAATGGTCGGCTCCACCGGGCCGATCATGATCAGAAGCGCGCCGGCGAGCGCCGCCGTCGCGATGCCGATGCCGAAGGCGATCTGCTTGATCTTGACCGGATCGGCGCCCATGAGCTGCAGCGCCAACCGGTCCTGCGACACCGCCAGAATTGCACGGCCAAGGAAGGTCCGGGACAAAAACAGATAAATGGCGCCGGTCATGGCCAGCGCCGCGCAGAACGGCACCAGCATCCGCCACGGAATGCCGACCAGGCCGATCTCGATCTGTTTGCCGATATAGTCGGCTTCGACCAGCCGGTAATCGACGCCGTAGAAAATGATGAAGAGAACCTCGATGACAAACATGAGGCCGAAGAAAAAGGCGAGGCCCGCCAACGACTCCCGGCCGGTTCGCTCGAATGCCGCGTAATAGACGCGATAAACGAGGACGCCCACCGCGAAGAATATGGGCATCAGCAGAATGCCGGCGATCACCGGGTCGAGGCCGAAGCCTCCGTTCAGGGCAAATACCAGATAAGACCCGGCCACGATGAAGGCCGGGTGGGCAATGTTAACGATGTCGAGCTGGCCGAAAACGATCGACAGGCCGAGCGCCACGGCGGCATAGAAGCCACCCAGAAGAATGCCCGCGGCGATCGCATTCAGGAATAAAGATGCATCCATGGATACTGTCGCCGCGGGCTTCCGTCAGGTCGTACTTGGTCTACTTCTTGTACGGGAACATAATATCCCCGGATTTGACGGTGTCGGGCTTCAGGACGACGCGTGTGCCTTCCATTTTGAACTGATCCAGATTGTTCGCTTTGATGCCGCGGAACTGAATCATCAGCGCACGAGACGTGGCCCATTCACCGTTTTTGCCGAATTTGACCGGTCCAACCACGGTGTTGAAGGTGGTCTTGTGGATGTACTCGGCCAGCTTCTTGTCATCCAGGGACTTGGTCGCTTCGACGGATTGACCCAGAACCTGCATGTAGGCATAGGCCCACGGCGGAAGGTAGTGACCCAAGAGGTCGACACCCTTGCCGGCGGCAGCCGCCTGATACTTCTTCAGGAACTCCTCGATGCCGGGGAACTTCAGCGTTTTCGCCGGAACCCAGAAATCGTAGTTGACAAGGTTGTTCAGGCCGGGGCCGAGGTTCTTCATGATCGCCGCGAATTGCAGACCGACCATGCCGCCGCCCACCAGCTTGGCCTTGAGGCCGAGCTCGTTGGCCGCCTTGACGATACCCACGGAGTTCGCCGGATAGGACCCGAAGTAGATGATATCGGGATTGGTCGCCTGAATGGCCCGGAGGATCGGCGTGAAGTCGGCCGTGGAGGGCGGGAAGCTCTTGTCATAGACAATATTCAGCTTGTCCTGCTTGGCGTTCGCGCGGGCTCCCTTGACCGCGTTCTGCGCGAATTCCGCGTCCGCACCGGCAATCGCCACGCTCTTCAGGCCCTTTTCCTTGGCGATATCGAAGAAGCCGCGGGACCAATCCTGGGCCGGGTTCGGACCGGCAGGCATGATCTGGAAGTAGCGGTCATATTTGAACTTGTGGTTCACGTCGAGACCGAACAGCCCCAGGAACACCTTGCCGGACCGCATGACGATGGGCATGGCCGGCGCGATCACGTCGGTGCCGTAGCTGGAAACCACGAGGTCGACCTTGTCGACGTTCAGCAGCTTGGTGTAGATGGCCGGCACCTTCGCAGGCGTCGTGGCATCGTCGTAATACACCAGCTCGACGGGGCGTCCGAGAAGGCCGCCTTTCTTGTTGACGTCGTCGCGCCAAATCTCCATGGCGATCAGCGCGCTCTTGCCACCGGCGCCGAGAACGCCGGTGAGCGCCATCGAGAAACCGATCTTGATGGGCTTGCCGGATTGCGCACTCACCTGCGGCGAGTAGGCAACGACCACCGCCAACGCGGCAATGGCTAATACTAATTGTCTGAAAAATCGCATCGAAGACGCCTCCCAGATTTGATTTTAAGGCTTCACCGGATCATTTCGTCAGTGTCCGGCATCGAAAAATTCGAAGAGACGGTAGCACACGGAAATTGCCCACGAAAGCGTGAAAGCAGCGTGACAATTAGTCCGCCTGGGCGATGTCTATTCGGTCTTGCCGAGTGCACGAAGCACACGTTCCGGAGTCATCGGGTTGACGGTCAACCGCGCGCCCAAGGGCAGCAGGGCGTCGTTGACCGCGTTGAGGATCGCCGCGGGCGCCCCGCCGGTTCCGCCCTCCCCGGCACCCTTCGCGCCGAGTTCGGAATCGCTGTTGGGACTGGTCACGTGGCCAACCTCGATGTCGGGCATCTCCGCGGCCATGGGCACCAGATAGTCGGCGAGGTTGCCGTTGAGCAACTGCCCCTCGTCGCTGTAGAGACACTCTTCGTAGAGCGCGCCGCCGATGCCCTGAATCACGCCGCCGCGCACCTGCTCTTCCACCAGCAACGGATTAATCACCGTGCCGCAATCCTCGACCACCCAATAGTTAAGCAGTTTCACCATGCCCGTATCCACGTCGACCTCGACGTGGGAGCAATGGATGCCGTTGGTGAACGCGAATGGAAACTTCTTGGGTACGTGGTGCCGGGTGGCAATGAGCTCCGACTGATAATCCTTGGGCATGGTATCGGCTCGGTAGTAGACCACCCGTCCGACCTCGGCGAGGCTGATCCGTTCGTTGCCCGTATCGGCATCGACGACCGCGTTGTCCCGGATATCAAGCTTCCGGGGTTCCGACTGCAGCATGATGCCGGCGACTTCCAATATCTGATCCCGGAGGGCGTGGCCGGCCTGTGCCGCCGCTTCGCCCGCGATGCCGGTGCCGCGGGAGGCCCAGGTGCCGCCGCCATAAGGGGTGATCTCCGTATCGCCGGTGATGATCTTGATCTTGTCCGGGGTCACGCCGACCGCCGTCGCGGCGACCTGTGAAAGGACCGCTTCGGCGCCCTGCCCCTGTTCGGTGACGCCCGACGCGACAATCAGGTTGCCCTTGGCATCCAGGCGCAGGGTCACACCGTCCTGGGCCGAGATCGGCGCGCCGCCGACCCCGTAGAACATGGGGCTGGGGCTCGTCACCTCGATCATGCAGGCAAATCCGATACCGCGATAGATGCCGGATTCCCGCGCCGTCTCCTGGTCGGCCCGCAATCCCGCATAGTCCACCATACCGAGCAGCTTGTCCTTGGCGGCATGGTGGGAGAGCTTGTCGAACGGCATGCCGGTGATGGATTTGGTCGGATAGGCATCGTCGGGGACAAGGTTCCTTGCCCGGATTTCCACCACATCCATACCCAACGCCTGGGCCGCATGATCGACCAGCGCTTCCTGCATCGCGGTGGCGATGGGGTGGCCGACCGCCCGGTATTGGCACATCAGCGGCTTGTTCTGGAACACCACCCGTCCCCGCGCCCGATAGTTTTCGATGGTGTAGGGCCCGCCGGTCAAGTTGAGCACCTGATTGATCTCGATGCCGCTTGACCGCGGATACATGGAGTAGGGTCCGATGCCGGTGAGGTCGTCGAAATCGATGGCGAGAATTTTGCCGTCCCCGGCAACCGCCATCCGCGCCTTGATCGTGTGATGGCGGGCATGAATGTCGGCCGTAAAGCTCTCCATCCGGTCGGGGATGAATTTCACCGGCCGCTTCAGGAGCATGGTCAGCGCGGCGGTCGCGATCTCGTCGCCGTAGGTGTGCACCTTGATGCCGAACGCGCCGCCCACATCCTTGCAAATCACCCGGACCCGGTGCTCGTCCAAACCGAAGTGCTTGGCGAAGATGGCCTGAAGCATGTGCGGACCCTGGGTCGACATATAGACCGTGAGCTCTTCCTCGGACGGATCCCAACTGGAAATAATGGATCTTGGTTCCAACGTGACGCCGGTGTGGCGGCCGAAGGTGAACTCGTCCTCGACGACCACCGCTGCCTGATCGAACGCGGCGTCCACATCGCCTTCGTCGACGATCCGCTCCCAACAGAGATTGTTGCCGTACTCTTCGTGGATCACCGGTGCGTCGGCATCGAGCGCCGCCGACATGTCGCAGGCGGCCGGCAGTTCGGCCCAGTCCACGTCAACCAGTTCGACGGCGTCTTCGGCCTGCGCGCGGGTCTCGGCGACCACGGCAACCACCGGCTCGCCCTGCCAGCGGGCCCTATCGATGGCCATCGGGTATTGCGGCGGTGAGCGCATGCCCTCCAGATGGGAGAGGACACCGACCCAGGGTTCACACAGTTCGGCGATCTCCTTTCCGGTGAAGACACCGACGACTCCCGGCGCCGCCTTGGCCGCATCGACGTTGATCGACTTGATGTCGGCGTGGGCGAACGGTGAGCGCAGGTACGCCGCATGGACCATTCGCGGCAGCTTGATGTCGTCGGTGAATGTGCCGCGGCCATGGAGCAGCCGCTGGACGTTGGGACGGGGAACCGAGCGGCCGATATAGCTGTTGGGCCGATCGTGAACGGTGACGACGGGGCTATCAGCCATTATTTCTCTCCCCGGTTCTTGCCGGTTTCCTCTATGGCGTCGACAATGGCCTGGTAACCGGTGCAGCGGCAGAAATTGCCGGAAATGTGCTCCCGGATTTCCGTTCGGCCGGCGCCGGGGTTCTCGGCCAGCAGTTCGGCGGCCGTCATCAGCATGCCCGGCGTGCAAAAGCCGCATTGCGCCGCATTGCGGGTCTTGAAGTTTTCCTGCAGATCGGCGATCTCGCCGCTTTCCGACAGGCCTTCTATGGTCAGGACCTCGGCGCCGTCGGCCTGGACGGCCAGCATCAGGCAGCCGCGGACGATGGTCCCGTCGACCCTGACGGTACAGGCGCCGCAAACGCCGTGTTCGCAACCGACGTGGCTGCCGGTGAGTTCCAGTTCCTCGCGGAGGAAATCGACGAGGTTCATCCGGGGTTCGACCGCGCGCGAGACCCGTTCGCCATTGACCGTCGCGGTCACGACGACAGGGGGAATTTCGATGGAATCCGGCATGGGTCTACGCTCCCGCGATGCGCTTCAGCGCCCGCTCGGTCATCACCCGCGCCAAGTGAAGCTTGGTCGCGGCGGTGGAATTCATGTCGTCAAACGGATCGAGGTCGTCCTTGAGCGCCGACTGCGCCGCCCCGATGCTCGCCTCGTCAATGGCATTTCCGGCAAGCGCGGCCCCCGCCCCTTCGGCCAGCATGGGCGTACCGCCGGCGGCCAGGTAGACGAGGCGGGCTGCCTCCACGGTCGCCCCGTTCAAGGTGACGGATGCCATGACGCCGGCCATGCCGTAATCCCCATGACGCCGCGCCACCTCTTCGACGGCGAAGCGCTGGTTGCCGGCGGCCGCCGGCACTTCGATGGCGGTGATCATTTCACCGTCTTCGAGCGCCGTGTCGTAGACACCACGGAAAAATTCGCCGGCGCTCACCTTGCGGCGGCCGCCCGAACCGGCAATCTCGACCGTTCCGTCAAGCGCCAGCAGGCACGCCGGCAGTTCGGCGGCGGGATCGGCAAAGGCGATGCTGCCCCCGATGGTCCCGCGGTTGCGGATCGCCGGATGGGCGATCAACGGCACGGCTTCGGCGATCAGCGGCGCCTGCGCCGCGATGACCTCGGACCTCTCCAGTTCCCGGTGACGGGTGAGCGCGCCGATACGAACCGTGCCGCCGTCGACCGAGATGCCGGACAATTCCTCGATGCCGTTAATGTCGACCAGCAGTTCGGGCGCGCTCAGGCGCATGTTGAGGGTGGCAACCAAGCTTTGGCCGCCGGCGAGAAGGGTTGCGTCACCACCGAGGAGGGCGATCGCCTCATCGACGGAGGACGGCTTGGCGTAATTGAACGGTGCAGGTTTCACGTCAGACCCGGGTGAAGTTGTTCGTGGGGCCGCCGAGACGGCGACGGTTATTGCTTCGTACCTTGCCCAACTCGACCAAGGAGAGTCAACGCACCTCGACGTACGCGTTACTTGTCCGACCTGCGGTCACAATGTTGACTCGCGGCGGACCCATCGGTACGTTCCACTCTTCTATAAGACCGCTCGCGTTCCAGTGAGTTCAATTTTCAATCGGCGTCTAAATTTCCTACTGGGAGTGTCCTAAATGAGAAAATCCATCAGAAGCTCTTCGGCGGTATTTGCCACCGCCATCGGCGCAGCGGCCCTCATGGCCGTGACCGCCACCGACGCAAAGGCGGAATGGCCTGAGCGTCCGATTACGGTTGTCGTGATGTACGGCGCCGGCGGCGGTACCGATACCGTTCTCCGGACGCTGGTCGGTGAAATGACCAAATCGACGGGCTGGAAAATCAACGTCATCAACAAGCCGGGTGCGGTCGGCGGTGTTGCGACCAAGTTTGTCGCGGGCAAGAAAGCCGACGGCTACACGCTTCTGGGGGCGGCCAACTACAACAAGTATGCCAGCGTCATGGGCCACACCGAAACGCGGGCCTGGAAAGACTGGCAGTACATGCAGGCCGCGAATTCCCTTGGCAGCTGGTCCGTTCGTCCGGACTCCAAGTTCAAGACCTTCGAAGACGTCATCAAGGAGGCGCGGGCCAATCCCGGAAAGGTCACCATCTCGACCTCCGGTACCGGCGGTCTGTGGCATGAACTGGCCGCGGTCGTTGCCGTGTCGGCGGGCGTGACCTTGAAGTACGTTCCCTACAAGGGCGGCAAACCGGCGACGCTTGCCGGTCTGAATGGCGAGACCATGATCGCCGGCGGCGGCGTGCACGAGCACATCGAGTTCATTCGCGCGGGCAAGCTTGTCCACATCCAGCAAACCGGCACCAAGGATCTGGATGCGGGCGGCGGAAAGATGTTGAAATCCGTCGGCAATTTCCTGCCGCAGATCAAGAGCCAGCTGCCCTTCTCCGGCATCTACAATCTTGCGATGCTGAAGGGCGTTCCGAAGGATGTCCAAGGCAAAATCGAAAAGGCCTTCGTTGCGGCCGTCAAGTCCGACGCCTTTGCCAAAGTCGCGAAGCAGAAATTCTTCGACGTCGACATTCGTACGGGTTCGGACGCCAGCCGCCGCGCGGCTCAGGTCGAGGTACAGACCGCGGCAACCTTCGAGAAACTGGGCATCAAGGGTGCCCGGTCGCTGAAAGCGCTTGGTCTGCCCAAGCCCGAGAATTTCGATGCCTGGTGGGACAAGCAGAGCAAGATGATGATGAAGTAACCGCCGTCCCTTGGATGGTATTATCCTGGAATACGGGTGAGTTGCGGCAATCGCGGCTCACCCGTATTTTCATTTTGTCATGGAATGAAGTCCTCAGGGCAAAGGCCGCTCCGCGATGGCAGAAGGTCAAAAAACCGGAATAGAAGCCGATATCGAGAGCCTGGAAAAAGGCGTCTTTACCGGCGAGGAAGGCGGCGACGAGCGCTCCACCCCGCGGAAGGACTTCATCGCTTCGGTCGCCGTCGCGGTACTCGGCATATTCGCCATGATCCTGTCGGTTCGGCTTGGCAACCCGGAGAGCATATTCACGGCACCGGGTGTCCTGCCGTTCATCACCGGCGCGAGCCTCGTGGTGATGGGGGCCGGTTTGTTCCTGAAAACCAAACGGCGGTACGGATTGGATGAAATGCTCGCGGGCGACAGCCTGCGGGCGGTCCGAAATTACCTCTCCGATCCCGAAGCCCGCCGCACATTGATGCTGATGCTGGTGATCTTCGCCTACGTCATGATCCTCGGTCAGGTCGATCTGGACTGGCGGTTCAAGACAGAGGTTTACACCTTCCGATTCTCCGGGTTCGAACTGATTTCGATACCCTTCATCTTCTTCATCCTGCGGTTTTTCTGGCGCTCCACCCTTCTCAATTGTTTCTTGGTGGCGACCGGTATCGTCGTATTTCTGGCGGTCGTCTTCCGGGACGGGTTTCAGATTCTTCTCCCCGGCGCGGGTTGAGGAGACAGGGCATGTTCGAACTCCAGGAAGTCCTCACCCAGGCCGCCATCGCCTTTCAGCCCTGGATGATCTTTGTCTGCCTGATCGGCGTGACCCTGGGCATCCTGTGGGGCGCCATGCCGGGCCTGTCGACGACCATGGCGATGGCCCTGCTGATCGGGCTCTCCGTCGGCATGTCTCAACATGTCGCCATCATGTTCATGCTCGGCGTATATACGGGCAGCGTGTTCGGCGGCGCCATCTCCGCGGTGTTGATCAACATTCCGGGCACGCCCGATGCCGTCCCGACCATGATCGAAGGCCATGCCCTGGCCAAGCGGGGCGAAGGCGGCCTGGCGCTCGGCACCGCGATCATGGGCTCGTTCATGGGCAACTGGATCGGCATCGTTCTCCTGATCGCGTTTATTCCGGCCCTTCTGTTTCTCGCCCTGCAGTTCCGGTCCTGGGAAATGTTCCTGTTGTCCATGTGGGGGATCGCCATCTGCGGCTCCATGGCCGCCGGGGACATGCCGATCAAGGGTTGGATTTCCGGCTGGATCGGCCTGCTGATTTCGTTCGTCGGGCTCGATGCCATTCACGGCGTGCCGCGCTTCACCTTCGGAGTCCGCATTTTGGAGGACGGCATCAGCTACATACCGCTGCTGATCGGCCTGTTCGGGCTGACGGAAATCTTGAAAGTGCTGCCGCAATACAGCCCGCCGGGCATTCCAAGCGAGGTCGGCAAAGTCGTTCCGCCGCTGAAGAAGCTGATCGGCTACACCCGAACCGCCGTCCGTTCCGGGATCGTCGGCACGATCATCGGCGCCATCCCGGGCGCCGGCGCCAATGTCGCGTCGTTCCTGTCCTATGACATCGGCCGGCGGCGGGCAAAGCCCGAAGAACGGAAAAAATGGGGCAAGGGGTCGTATGAGGCCATCGTTTCGGCGGAAGTGGCCAACAACGCCAATGTGGGCGGCTCCATGCTGCCGACCCTGACGCTGGGCATTCCAGGCAATGCCGCGGCGGCGGCCATTCTCGCCGCCTTGGAAATGAAGAACGTGGTGGTCGGGCCGACCATCCAAACGGAAAACCCCGGCATCATATTCTTCATCTATATCGGCCTGATCATCGCCAACTTCCTGATGTATTTCATGGCGATCGCGCTGATCAAACCGTGCGTCAAGCTGTTCAGCCTGCCGCGCACGCTGTTGATGCCGCTGATCATTCCGATCTGCGTGATGGGCGCTTTCGCCGTCAGCCTGAATTATTTCGACGTCTATCTGATGTTCGCCGCCGGCATCGTCGGCTACGTCCTGCATCGTTTCGGCTTTCCCTTGGCGCCGATGGTGCTTGCGGTCATCCTCGGTCCGCTGGCCGATGAGAACCTGCGCCGCGCCTTGCTGGTGTTCGAGGACAGATCGGTCTGGTGGATCATCTCGGAGCGGCCGATCGGCACCACTCTCATCGTGATCGTCCTCTACACCTTCTACGACGGCATCTTCCGGAGAGGCAGGGCGGCCTGATTTCGCGGGCTTGCGGGCTGTCTTTTGCGGAATTGGCTGGGTAAAATCCCGGCCAATCGAACAACCATCCTTCCGCATCAGGGATCATCACATGCGATTAGTTACGTTCACCGCCAACGGCGCGGAATCCGTCGGCGTCCTGGATGGCGATATTGTTGTCGGCCTTTCCCGAGCCGCGCCGGACCTGCCCGCCGACATGAACGGCTTCATCGAAGCCGGCGATGCGGCCCTCGCGCGGGCGGCCGATGCCGTCGCGACTGCGAGCGACGACGCGAAACATCCCGTGAGTGAGGTCAAACTGCTCTCTCCAATCCCCGTGCCGCGCAGGGACGTAATGGCGGTGGGGCGGAACTATCACGAACATGCCCGGGAATTCCACGATTCCGGCTTTGACGCCACCGCTGGCGCGACAGCCGTTCCGGATCATCCGATCATTTTCACCAAGGCGACCACCAGCGTTTCCGGTCCCGGCGATCCCATTCTCACGGAGTTGGATCCGACCGGCTCCGTCGACTACGAGGGCGAACTCGCCGTGATCATCGGCAAGGAGGGCCGCGGCATCGCCAGGGAAGACGCCTTCGGCTACGTCTACGGCTACACGGTCTGCAACGATCTCACCGCCCGCAATCTGCAGCACCAGCACAAGCAATGGTTCATCGGCAAAAGCCCCGACGGTTACTGCCCGCTGGGCCCCGCCATTGTGACCGCCGACGAGGCCGGCCACCCCGACAATTTCCGGCTCACCACCCACGTGAACGGCGAGAAGCGCCAGGATTCCAGCTGCAGCGCGCTGATATTCGATATTCCGGCCCTGATCGAATGCATCTCGGCCGGGATCACCCTCAAGCCGGGCGACATCATCGCCACCGGCACCCCGGTTGGCGTTGGCATCGGCTTCGATCCGCCCATCTTCCTGAAACCGGGCGACGTGGTGAGCGTCACCATCGAGCCCCTGGGGACACTGGAAAACCCGGTGAGATAGATCATGTCCGAGAAAGCGCCAATTCCCGCCCAAGGTTTGGATCACGTGTCGATCGCGGTTCCCGATCTGAATGCCGCCATCCGGCTCTATCGGGAGCGGTTCGGCTGCGAGGTGAGCAAACCTTCCGAAAATCCCCGCCAGGGCGTGCGCATGGTGATGATCCAGCTGGAGAACGCCCGCATCGAACTCATGGAGCCACTTGGCGAGGACTCGCCCATAGCCAGGTTTCTGGAACGCAATCCGGCTGGCGGCATCCATCATTTTTGTCTGACCACCCCGGACGTGGACAGCGCCGCCGCCGCCGCAAACAGGAACGGAATCCGCGTCCTCGGCGAACCGACGCCGGATAGCCGTCTATTTTTCATTCATCCCAAGGATTCGATGGGCACCCTCATCGAAATCGAAGAAACCCACTAGCCCGACCCACGCACAAGGGAGAAAACCCGTGCCGCTTGAACGCAGCTACAACGAAATTCTGTTCGAGGTGAAGGACGACGTCGCCTGGATCACCATCAACCGCCCGGAGGTGATGAACGCCTTCCGCGAGCAGACCCTGGACGAACTCATCGATGCGGTGAAGTCGATCCGCGAGGACCAGTCCATCGTCGCCGGCGTCATCACCGGCGTGGGCGACAAGGCGTTCTCCGCCGGCGGCGATTTCCACGCCATGATGAAGCTCAACCGCGCCAACGCGATGCACTGGAACGACCGGATGCTCGGGCTCGCCATGGCCATTCGCGGCGCCACGGTGCCGATGATCGCGATGGTTCACGGCTACTGCATGGGCGGCGGCCACGAACTGGCGCTTTGGTGCGACCTGGTAATCTCGGCCGATGACGGCATTTTCGGTCAGACCGGCGCCAAGGTCGGCGCCTGCCCGACAGTCGGCGCGACCCAGTATATTCCGCGCCTTATCGGCGACCGGCTGGCCAAGGAAATGATATTCCTCTGCCGGCGGTTCAGCGCCGAGGAGGCCGTCGAGATCGGCCTCATCAACAAGGTCGTACCCAAAGCCAATCTTCGGGAGGAGACGGAGGCTTGGTGCCGGCAGATCAAGGGCTATTCGGGCCAGACCCTGCGGGCAACCAAGAAATCCCTCAATTTCGAATCCGACGAGTTGTACGCGTCGTGGCAGCAGGGTATGGAACTGCTGGCCGAGATCTGGGGCTCCGAGGAGTCCCTGGAAGGCATGAACGCGTTCCTGGAGAAACGGCCGGCCGATTTCCACAAATTCCGGCTCCAGCGGAAAGAGAAGGTCGACACCTATCTCGATGATCTGGCCAATGACCGAAATATGGCGCCGCCGAGGGGCTGATCCATGAATTCGGACGTCCAGGGTCCACTCCACGGCATCCGGGTGATCGACCTCACCCGGATACTCGCCGGGCCGTTCTGCACCATGAATTTGGGCGACATGGGCGCCGGGATCATCAAAATCGAGCAGCCCGGCCGGGGCGACGATACCCGTAGCTGGGGCCCTCCCTTCGCCGGCGGTGAAGCGGCTTATTTCCTGGGCATCAACCGCAACAAGCGGAGCGTGACGCTCAATCTGAAAGACGAGCGCGGCAGGGAAATCCTGCGCAGACTGCTCGCCGGCGCCGACGTTCTGATCGAAAACTTCAAGCCCGGCCAGCTGGACGGTTGGGGCTTCACCCGCGCATGGATGGAGGAGAATGCGCCGCAGGTGGTGCACTGTTCGATCACCGGCTATGGCGACAAGGGGCCCAAGGGCGGCATGCCGGGCTACGACTTCCTGCTGCAAGCCGAAAGCGGACTCATGAGCATCACCGGTGAGAAGGACGGTGGCCCGACCAAGCTCGGCGTCGCCATCGTCGACGTGTGCACCGGCCAATACGCGGCGATGACGGTTCTGGCCGCCCTTCAGGCGCGCCACCGCACCGGCAAGGGGCAAAGGATCGATCTGTCGCTGTTCAACACCTCGCTCTCCATGCTGATCAACGTGGCGTCCAACCATTTGATCGGCGGCGGCCGGCCGGGCCGGTTCGGCAACGGCCACCCGAACGTCGTGCCGTATGCCGACTATCCGTGCGCCGAGGGGGAAATCGCGCTGGCGGTCGGCAACGACCTTCAGTTCGGAAAGTTCGCGGGACTGGTCGGACATCCGGAGTGGGCCGCGGACGATCGGTTCAAGACCAACGCGGGGCGGGTTACGAACCGCGACAAGCTGGATCCCCTCATCATCGAAGCGCTCGCGGCAAGGTCCGCCGAAGACTGGATGGCTCTGTTCGAGGCCGGGGGCATTCCATGTTCGAAGGTCAATGCCGTCGACGAGTCGCTGGCGAGCGCCCAGGCGATTGCCAACGACATGGTCGTGGAGATGGATCACCCGACGGCGGGACCGATCCGCGCCCTGGGAATCCCGTACGGATTCTCCGATACACCGGCCGCGGTGCAGTCGCCGCCGCCGGTTCTGGGCGCCGATACGGACGATGTCCTGGCCGAATTGGCGGGGTTGAGCGCCGAGGAGATCGCCGTGCTTCGAAAAGACGGCGTCGTTTAGAGTCCGGACTCTAGCGGACGACGAGGACGAGCTTCCCCCGGACGTGCCCGGTGGCGCTCAATTCATGGGCGGCGCGGATTTCCGATAGAGGCATTTCCCGGATTTCCGGCGGTCTGATCGCGCCATCCGAATAAAGCTCGGCGATCCGGCGCATATATTCGCCGTCCCGCGCCACATTCGGATGCAGCACCTCGATATCGTCCCGGCCCACTTCGGCGCCTGCCGGCGGCGGCGCGTTCCACGCCAGCCGTCCGCCGGATTTCAGTACGCCATACGACCGCACCTGAATCTCGCCGCCGATCAGATCATAGACCGCGTCGACGTCCGATACCGCTTCGGTGAAATCCGTTTTGTTGTAATCGATCACCTCGTCGGCCCCGAGGCTCTTGAGGTAGTCACGGTTCCGGCCGCTCGCGGTGGTGACGACATGGGCGCCCATATGGTGCGCGAATTGAACGGCGAAACTACCCACGCCGCCGGCGCCGCCCTGGATCAGGATGGTTTCCCCTTCTTTGAGCTTGAGATACTCCTCGATGGAAATCATGGCCGTAAGGCCGGTCAATGCGAGGGCCGCGGCTTCGGCGTGCGACATGGCGTCGGGCTTCCTGCCGCAGAGATCGGCGCGGATCGCCAAGCGTTCGGCATAACACCCTTCCTGACCGGTGTCGGTAACCCCGAATACGGCATCCCCGACCGACAGGCCGGACACCCCGTCGCCCAGTTCGGCGACGACGCCGGAGAAATCCCGGCCCAGAATGTGAGGGAACGCGGCCTTGACGGCGTCCCGGCGGCGGCCTTCGCGGACCTTCCAGTCCGCCGGGTTCACGGTCGCCCGGTGAATGTCGACCAGCACCTGCCCGGCGGCGGGCACGGGATCATCGGTTTCTTCGAATTCCAGAACCTCGGCACCGCCGTAGTCCTTCATCAAGACGGCTTTCATGCGCTTTACCTAACTGACGATCGGGTTTCGGCGGCAAGCAATTATGCCGCCAGGGTTTTCATCCATTCGAGCGACTCGAGTGTCGGCACCGTCGGCATGTATTCCAGCGCCACCCACTTGTCGTACCCCAGTTCATCGAGATCCTTGAGAAAAGTCCCGTAGTCGATCTCGCCGGTTCCCGGTTCGCCGCGGCCGGGCGTATCGGCAATCTGAATGTTGCCGATCAGGTCCAGATGTTCGCGAATGACCGCGATCATGTCCGGCTCCGTCGTGTACATATGATAAACGTCGTACTCGATGCCGATATTGGGATGACCCACGGCGTCGATAACCTCCATGATCTCGGCGGTATCGCGAAGAATGGATTTGGGCCGGATATCGGGATTAAGCGCCTCGATCAGGACCGGCACGCCGATATCCCCCATGGCGTCGCCGACCGCCGGCAGATTTTCCTTAAAGACATCAATCGCCTCCGCGCGCGAAACCCCCTCGGGCGGCATATAGGCCGGAATGACGAAGCCGGTGGGTTTGAGCGCCGAGGCGTATTCGACCCCGGCCGCCAGATTTTCCCGGAAAGCCTCCTGCCTGCCGGGCGCCGCCATCACCAGCGGCCCCATTTGGATGCCCTCGCCGACGGCGATATTGATCACCGACATGTCCTGCTCATGGTCATCCATTTCGCGCCGGATGGCATCCAGATCCAGGTCATAGATGAAAAGGAATTCGACCGCCTTGAACCCGGCTGCCGCCGCCGCACCGATGCGCGCGATGGGGTCGTCCTCCTCGGTGAACATCATCCCGAGGTTGGCGGAATATTTGAGTGTCATGTGATCCTCGCCGGTAATAGGATTTAATTCTGCGCTACTTTGCCAAATCTATGGATTTGATCCAGTACTTCCGCGCGAGAAATCGAATTTCGTCGGGCGTCACTCGCCGAACGATGACCGCGTCTCCCTCCTCGCCCGCCAGCGCACCCAGTTCCTGATAGATCTCCATATGGAAGGCTTCGGCTTTGAAATTTGCCGTGACGAGGATATCTATGGCTTCAGCCCCTTGATCGATACGCGCCTGAACGTCGCCGCTGATGCGGGATGGGCCGGTAATGTAACCATATGCCTGGAATGCGATGACGAAAGCCGCGACCAGGCTGACGAACCGGACGTCCCGGCGGTGATACCACCGCCGGCGCCTGAAGCCGGTCTCGCTGACCACGCCCGACTGATATTCGCCCTCGAGAACGTTGCCCTCGGCGTCGGTCTGTGCACGCGCCATCCTAGGTCGGCCTCCAGACCAGTCCCCAACGCTCCACCGTCCATTTCTCCAGGGGCGCCAGCAGATACTTGTCGGTGGCCATGAAGATAATGGAGATGAAGATCACGCCGAGGAAGACCTCCTCGATCTTGAACTCGGCGGCGGAGGTAAAGATCATGAACCCGAGGCCGCTGTCACCGCCGATCATCTCGGCGGCGATCAGCGCCCGCCAGCCGAACCCCATGGACATGCGCATGCCGGTGATGATCGAGGGCATGGCCCCCGGCAAATAGACCTGCTTGATCACGTCCCAGCGGCTGCCGCCCATGGTCAGCACGCTCTCCTCGTAGACCTTGGCGACCGACCGCACACCAAGCATGGAGTTGAAGAACATCAACCAGAAAATGGTGTTCAGCATGATGAACAACGTGGTCACCCAGCCGACGCCGAACCACACGATTGCCAGCGGGATCCAGGCGATGCCCGAGATCGAATTGGCGAACACGCCGACCGGTTCGAGGAACTTGGAGAGCGTCCGGCTCATCCCGCAAAGAATGCCGAAGGCGATGCCCAGCGGCAGACCGACAATGGCCGCCAATATCACCCGTCCGATGCTGGAAAACACATGGGTGGTGATCAGACAGCTATTGTCCAGCATGACCAGGGCGACGAACCCGGCGCAATCCTCCTGCAGGAAGAAGATCGCCTCCCAGACGTCGCCGATGGGCGGAATGAACACCGGCGGCAGCCACTCGAACACCGTATTGGCGTGCCAAATGGTAATCATCACCGCGAACGGGATGGACCCCAGGATAATCTTGCGGAGCCGCTGGCGCCCGAAGCGCCGCTGGATGGCAATGGAGAGATTTCCGACCGCCGTGGTCATCGCTGCACCAGCCCCCATCTCTCGATGGTGTCGGCTTCGATGGGCCGCAGCAGATAATGATCGAGAATGATCCAGGTGAGTCCGATCATCACCATGCCCAGAATCACCTCGGCGGTCCGGTCCGCGTCCTGGCCGGTGAAAATCATCCAGCCCAGGCCCTGGCGGCCGGCCAGCATCTCGCCGGCGATCACCGCCCGCCAGGCAAAGCCGATCGAGAGACGTGAACCCGTCGCGATGTGCGGCATGGCGCCCGGAAAAAGCACATCCTTCATGATCTGATATTTGCTGGCGCCCATGGTCCGCGCCGCATTGACGTAGCGAATTGGGATTTCCCGGACGCCCGACAAGACGTTGAAGGCGATCGGGAAGAAGCTGGTGTAAAGAATGACCGCAAGAACCGTGGTGTCCGAGTTGCCCCACCAGATCACCACGATCGGAAAGATGGCGATGCCCGAGACCGACTGGAAGAAGTTCATCATCGGGTGGAACATATCGGCGACGGTCTTGTTCAAACCGAGCAGCAATCCGAACGGAATACCGGCCGCCAGGCCGATGGAGCTTCCGATGATGAGCCGCACCAGCGTATCGCTGTAGTAGCTGGGCAGCAGTCCTTTGACGAGCATGTCCACCGACGACAACGAAACGGCCAACGGCGATGGCAGATAGCGCGCCGGATTGGGGATGGTCTCCGAGATGATCGTCCACCCGATGAGGACGACGATCACCAGGATGACCAGATTCATGGCGTCGATTTTCAGCAGTTGCTGAAAATGCCACCACAGCCGGTCCATGCTACTCCTCGACTGCAATGGATACCTCCTCGCGCACCGATGCGAGAATGCGGTCGCGGGCCGCGATGAAGATCGCGTTATCGTTCATATTCGTCCAGTTGCGCTGCTCGCGCGGAATACCAATCTCGACGATTTCCTTCAAACGGCCGGGCCGCGCCGAAAATACCAGGCAGCGATCGGCCAGGAACGCCGCCTCCTCCACCGAGTGGGTGATAAAGAGGATGGTCTTGTGGGTCGCCATGGCGATCCGGTTAAGCTCCTCTTGAAGGGTGATGCGGGTTTGCGCATCCACCGCGGCGAACGGTTCGTCCATCAGCATGACCACCGGATCGGAGCAAAGGGTGCGCGCCACCTGGCAGCGCTGCTTCATGCCGCCGGAAAGTTCGTGAGGAAATTTATCCTCGAACCCGGTCAGGCCGACGAGGTCGATGAATTCCTGAACCCGCTTCTCCCGCTCGGCCTGCGGTACTTTGCGGATTTCCAGGCCGTGACCGATGTTCTTGGCGACGGTGCGCCACGGCAGGATGGCGTGCTCCTGAAAGACCACCCCCCGGTCGGGACCCGGACCATGAATAACGTTGCCGTCAACGCTCGCCGTACCGATTTTGTAGGGCAGCAGCCCGGCGAGGATGTTCAGGAGGGTGGATTTTCCGCAGCCCGACGGGCCGACGACGGAAACCAACTCTCCCTCATAAAGCTCCAAATTAATGTCTTCCAAGGCGTGGACCGACTCGCCGGTATATTCGTCCGGGTAATAGTGCGTCAGGCCCTCAACAACGAGTTTCGGCGTCATCGAATTCATGGCAGCGCTCGTTATGATTATTTCATTGCGACAATGGCGGGCGCGAGCAACCTCACGCCCGCCATCATCCATTCAGCCTCCGGTCTGCGGCTAGCTCTTGCTGAGGTCGGCGAACCACTCCGGACGTTTCTTCATCGTCTCGTTGATGAAGGAGAAGTCGAAGTACTGATCCGGATCATAGGGTTTCTTCATCTTCTTCTGGGCGATCAGCTGCTTGACCGAGAAGTTGAAGGCCTTCTTGGTGTTCTCGCCGATCCGCACGTCGAAGACGATGTGCTTCATGGTCCGCTTCACGAGATCCTTGTCGGCGCCGCGGATAAACCGGGAACCGATTTCGGCAACCTCATCGGCGTTCTTGGGCTGGCGGATATACCAGGCGGACTGCGCCATGGCGTCGACAACGCCCTGGGTCTTCTTGCGGTCCGCATAGACCTTTTCCGGCAGGCCGTGGAGGCCGGCGCAGAAGCAGACGTGGTCACCGCCGCGGGACACCAGGGTCGCCCCCTTCACCTTGTCGAGCGCACGAGTGAGGTTCGGCTCCCAGGCGACGATCGCGTCCACGCCGCCGGTATCCAGAACCGAGACGAGGCTCGGCGGACGGGTGTTGATGCGCTGGTAGTCACGGGTGGTGATGCCGTTCTTCTCGAGGACGGTGCGGAGATACAGATCACCGGTGCTGGCAAACGTCACGCCGACCTTCTTGCCCTTGAGATCATTGACGGTCTTGATGCCGGTGCCGGCGCGCGCCGCGATACCGACGAAGTTGTCACTGGTCGGTTTCAGGAATGAACCGCCGGTGTAGCCCACGAAACCGCGGACCTTGAAGCCGCGCTCCAGCGCCGCCGGCAGGTTGGTGAATGCGGCGGGAGCAAAATCCATCTCGCCGGCACGGAGCGACTTGGTGAGCGCGCCGCCGGTGTTCCGGGTCACGACCTTGGCGTCAATGCCGTTGGCCGCAAAGAAGCCCTTCGCCTGCGCGACAAACACGATCAGTCCGCCGACGTTGGCCGCCGCGCCGACATTAACGGTCTGCGCGTTGGCGGTCATCGCCGCCGCCATCATCGGGACAGCCGCGACGGCCGCCATAGTATATTTGAGTACTCTCTTCATAAACGCCTCCCTAAGGCACTTGGGTGAAACACACGCAACCATTCCGCAAATGCGGCCGTCACGAACACGAACGAAGTAACCTGCCTGTTCCCCTTTACGGGCATTGTGCAAACGATTACACACCGTCCATCTAAGGAATAGACTTATATAAGACCATAAACAACATAATCGCGTTTGTTTGAATACGGTACCTACTTGCGCATAACGCACCAATCGGAAATCACCCCCATATGGAACATGTGATCCGGGGATTGATTAATCCACCGCAGACAATAATTTTGCGGAACTCCGGCGCCGGAAGGGCAGGCGCCGGCCTCCGAATTAAAGGGTTGAATGCATGACTGACACGGTAGATGAGATCGGCTTGGCAATCATCGGCTGCGGCACCATTGGCCGCATCCGCGCAAAGTATGCGCGCGAATATCCGGGGGTGAAATGGCTCGGCCTCGCGGACATAAACGAACCCCTCGGCCGCAAGCTGGCGGAGGATACCAAGGCGGATTTCTTCACGACGTCCGCCGAGGAGCTGATCAAGCGCTCCGAAGTCAATGCGGTGATGATCATCACCGAGGAAAACAAACATACCGAGCCGACGCTGCTGGCGGTCGAACAGGGCCACAAACTGTTTATCGAAAAGCCGCTGGCCACCGAGGCCCGGGAATCCAAACAGATCCTCGACGCCATCACCGGGGAAGGTCTGGATGCCTGCATCGGCTACACCCAGCGTTTTCGCCGCCGTTTCCTCACCGTCAAGGAACGCCTCCAAACCGGCCAGATCGGCGACGTGCACTCGGTCGTGACCCGCGCCTTCATGAACCGGATGGTGCCCATCGCCACCATCGCCAAGACCAACGAGCGGCATAATTTGACGCCGATGGTGGTGTCCGGCACCCACTCCCTCGACATGTCCATGTGGCTGATGGAAGGCAAGACGCCGAAGTCAATCTACGCCAAGTCCGTCGATCCGGTGCTGTCCGAGTGGGGCACCAAGGACTCCACCTTCGGCATCTTCACCATGGATGACGACACCATCTTCTCGATGAATATCTCGTGGGGTCTGCCCGAGGTCTGGCCCGGCGCCGTTTATGGCCTGGAGATCGGCATCGTCGGGTCCAAGGGCGCCATCGACATCGAGGACACCCATCGGGATCTGGTTGTCGCGACCACGGAGGAACTGGGCGGCGGCTACGTGCCGAACGGATTCGAACCCGCCGAACGCCACGTCGAATTCATGACCAGCTACCCGCCCGGCGATCTCTGGAACGACCAGCTCTACGGTCCGATGCGCGAAGAAACCATCGGCTGGTTCGGCCGCATCATGTTGGGTCTGCCGACGCCGCACGCCTCGGCGCTCGACGGTCACAACAACCTCATGCACACCATGGCCATGGATCTCTCCGCGAAGCGGGGCGAAGAAGTTCCGCTGCCTATCGATCCGGCGGAATTCTACAAGTAGGCGCCGCCTGGCAGCCTGCTAAAGCATGACGTTGGGCGGGATTTCCTGACCCAGCAGGACGCCGCCATAGATGTCGCCGACGTGGTCCACGTCGAAGATGGCGTGGGTGGCCAGCGCATTGGTGTCGCGCTGGAATCGCTGGATCAGCGAGTCATTGTAGATCGCCCGGGAACCGGCCTCGCGCGCCATATCGTTGACCACCGTATGGCACGTGCGAGCGACGTGACTGGCGACCATCCGCGCCTTGACGCGTTCCTCGCGGCTGAATTCGTGGCCGCGGGCGACTTTGTCCGAAACTTCCTGGATGCCGGCGTCGAATAAACGGCGGGTCGCTTCCACGGTCATCTGGTTTTGGGCCATTCGCACCCGGGTGGACATCTGTTTGTCCATGGCGGCGTATGAGTAGGCGTTGGTCTTGCCCTTGAGGACCCCGCAGACGAGCTCGCATACCGCCTCGGCGGCGCCCATCAACGGGCCGACCGCGCCGTAGACCATGAAAGTCAGGAGCGGCACCCGCCACACAGGATCGGTGTTGACCTCCAGCCCGGGCGCCCGGCCATTGCGCAAATCACTTACCAGCACCGAATGGTGCTCCGGCACGAACGTGCCGTCCAACTCCACGTCGTGGCTGCCGGTTGCCGCCATCGCCGACACGTCCCAGGTGTCGAGGATCGTGAACTCGCTTGCCGGTACGAAGAACCGCCGCATTTCCGCCGGATCGCCGCTATCGGCGACCGGCGCCGCCAGGGCCATGTAGTCGCCGTGAAGAATTCCGGTCGCGTACCCCCACCGGCCGGTCAGCCGAAAGCCGCCGTCGGCGCGCTCGGCCGTCCCGCTCGGCATGACCTGCCCGGCCGCCATGGTGTAGCCGGGCTCGCCGCCCCACACCTCGTCCTGAGCCTCCACCGGGTAATGGCCGAACTGGAAATTGTGGTAGATGAGGAACCCCATGGTCCATCCGGTGGACATGCAGCCGCGTCCCAGCTCGCGGAAAATCTGCGGAATGTATTTGAAGTCAACCTCATGGCCGCCATAGCGCTTTGGCACGATGGCCCGGAACAGGTCGGCCCGCTTGAGGTCTCCGATGGTCTCTTCAGGGATTCGGCCCGCCTCCTCGGCCGCGCGTTGACGCTCCCGAAGCGCCGGGACCATGTCGCTGATCCGCTGGATGAGTTCGTCGCCCGTCACCCCGGATTTAGGATCGTTGAGGGTATCCACGTCTGCCTCTCCCGGGCCGGTCACTCTTTCCTTTGGGCGCCGACACCGTCCATGAATTGTTCCAGTGCTTCGTAGGGTTGGGCGCCGACCACGCCTTGGCGCTCGGCTACGTAGGTTGGGACGCCGGTGACGCCATACTGCCGCGATTTGGCCCAGTCCACGTCGACGGCGGCTTCGAAGGTCCGCTCCTCGATGACCTCACGGGCGCCGTCTTCGGGGAGACCCACCTCCCGGGCGATCTCCATCAGCACCTCGGCATTGCCGATGTTTCGGTTGTCCACGAAGTAGGCGCGGAACAGCGCCATGTGGATTGCGTCGCCGTCCGGCTGGGTTTCCGCCCACTTGCCCAGTTCCTGCGCGAGCCGGCTATTGTAGGTGTGGGTACGCTTGCCGTAATCGAGGCCTTCGGCGTCCATCAGGCCCTTCATGCGCCGGTAGGCCGCATCGATGTCGTAGTCGCGGCCCGCGAACAGCTCCTCAAGGGTCTGGCCCTCGCCCGGAGTCTCCGGGTGAAGCGGAAAATGCACGAATTCGACGTCGACGTCGAAGGTGTCTCGTAATTTTTCAATACGCCCGGTACTGAGATAACACCAAGGTCAGACGTAGTCGGTGAATATCTCGAGGGTGATGGGTTCGGACATTGGCGGCGGGCTCCTAGCTTAGGGTGTAGTCGAAAGCGTCGCACAAATAGTGGCGTTTGCCGAGTTCGGCGCCGGCGTTGCGGACGATCGCGTAAGCGGTGGTGACATGGAAGGCGATCTGCGGGATGGCGAACCGGAGAAGATAGTCCTCGCCCCTGAAGCGGGTCGGCTCGCCGCGGGCAGTGATCTCGACGGTCCTGTCCTCGGCGCCCTCAAGCTCATCCTCGGTTACCGATTTCACGAGCGTCATCGTTTCTTCGATCCTTGCCCGCGCATCGGCGATGCCGAGTTCGCCCATATCGGTGAACGGCGGCGTTTCCCGCCCAGCCAGCCGCGCAGCCGCCCGGCCATGGTCCGCGGCGCGCCACACCTGCAAGGACAGCGAAAACATGTCCGGCGCCAGCTTGCTGGCCATCAAATCGGCTTCCTCGGCCTTGCCGTCCTTCACCAGCCCTTCGGCATGGTCGAGAACGTTGAGCATTCCGGTGAGCAACTGCTCGGTTTCGGTCCGGACAAGATGATGCATTGAAATGGACATCAGGAAAAATCTCCCGGCTTATCGTTGATCCAGGCGGGCGATATCGAATTCGTCCGCCGTCGCGTTCAGGGCCTTCAATAAAGAGGCATGGAGCGGAATACCGTTCGCCTCTCGGTACACACGTTTCTTATGACTTTGCTCGCCGGGCAGCAAGACCTCGTCAAAGCCGGGCAGGGTCGGTGAGCCTTTCATCTGGTCCACGATCCGGTCGACCTGCCGCTTGAAGCCGTCCACATCGCCGAAGGCGGAAATGTCGACGGCGACGATGAATTGCCCGGTATTGGTCGGTGTCTCGAAGTCGGCGTTGAAATCGACGACGTCCTTTCCGAAAGCCGCGCCGTTGAGCGTCCCCGCCAGCAGGCCGAACATCAGCGCAAGGCCGTAACCCTTGGCCCCGCCGATCGGCAGCAGAAATCCGTCATCCGCCTTGGCGGGGTCGGTCAGCGGCTTGCCGTCGCGTCCCATCATCCAGCCCTCGGGCATTTGCTCGCCACGCTGGGCGGCGGTCTTTACCTTGCCGTAGGCCGCAACGGTGGTCGCCATATCGAGAACGACATCCGGCCGGTCGAGGGCCGGCACCGCAATGGCGATGGGGTTGGTGCTCAAAAGCATCTCCAACCCGCCCCAGGGCGGCAGGTGATTGGCATTCCCGATGGCGACATAGAGACCGATCATGTCGTGGGCAAGCGGCATTTTGGCGTACAGATTGGCCGGTCCCGCGTGATTGCTGTGGTGGGCGCCGACCCACGCGACGCCGGCCGTCTTCGCCTTCTCGATGGCGGTTTCGGCGCAATAGCTCATCACCAGATGACCCTGGGCGTTGTCGCCGTTTACCAGGGCCATCCCGGGCCGCTCCCGCTCGATCCGGATGTCCGGGGTCAGGTTGAGGCCGCCGGATTTGATCCGCTTCAGATAGCCGGGCAGACGAAAGACGCCGTGCCCATCCGACCCGTTCAGGTCGGCGTCCGCCATCAGACCGGCCACCTTTGCGGCATCGCCGGCCGGCATTCCGGCCGATGCAAGCGCGTCCTGGATAAATTCCGAGAGCTGCGCCGCCGTATAGTTTCCGGCATCGCTCATGGCGGTCCCCTGAAGCCGTCTCGCCAATGCGTCCGCTACGGGGTGACCAGATCCTGTTCGGAGAGATGCGGGACCGTTTTGCCGGTCTCGGTAAACGTGCGGGTTACGTCCGTCGAAGCATAGACCCACAGGATGGTCAGGGGACCATCGCCGGTGTTGAGAAACCGATGGGGTTTGCCGGCCTCGACGTAGGTGGTGTCCAGTTCCTTTACAGGCGTCAACTTTCCATCCACCTCGAGATCGGCCTGGCCTTCGAGAATAGTGACCTGCTCATCGCAATTGTGCGAGTGCATGGGCACCTTCTGGCCGGCCGGAAATCTGGTGATCCCGGACGTAAAAGGCGCACCGCAACGACTGTTGCCGACCAGCAGCGTGGATTCCACCCCGTCGCCACGGGCATGCACGGGAACTTCGTCGATCTTCACTACGATCGTTTCGGACATTGGGCTTCCTCACCTGACATGTAGACCCGGAAACCGCGCGGTTTGCGATCCGGGTTTGCTCATAGCATACTGGACTATAACCTATTTTTCCGCTTCCGGGGAGGCTCAGCGGCATCATGGCGCGGCCGGCAGCCAAAAAACAATCCACCGCAAAATCGGCGAAAAGGCCGGCTGTCAAAAAGCAGCAACGCTCCCTGCCGCTCTACCAGCAGGTCGACAATATCATCCGCCGGCGGCTGATCGACAACGTCTGGAAGCCCGGCGACGCGCTGCCCAGCGAAATGCAGCTGGCGGCGGAGTTGGACGTCAGTCAGGGGACGGTCCGCAAGGCTCTCAACGACATGGTCGCGGAAAATTTGCTTTACCGGCGTCAGGGACTTGGAACCTTCGTCTCCGAGCATACCGAGCGCCGGGCGCTGTTCTTCTTCTTCAAGATCCAGGGAAAGGACGGCTCCAGTTCCCTGCCCGAGAGCGAGCTCCTGGATTGCAAGCAGACCGACCCGACCAGGAACGAGGTCGAGCGGCTGGAACTGGAGCCCGGCGCCAAAGTGGTGCGGTTTACCCGCGTCCGTTCGTTCCAGAACGTGCCGAGCATCGTTGAGGGAATTGCGCTGCCCCAGGAACTGTTCCCGGATTTTGGCATCGAACTTCAGCCGCCCAACAATCTTTTCAGGTTCTATCAATCCATCTACGGGGTCACCGTCGCCAAGGCGCGGGAGTTGATCACGGCCGTCAGCGCCACCAGGAAAGAGGCCGGGCTTCTCGGCATCAAGGCGGGCGCGCCGTTGTTGCAGATCGACCGGACGTCGATGACCATTGACGGACGGCCGGTGGAATGGCGGGTCAGCCGCTGCAATACATCAAGCCATCACTATGTCTCCGAGCGCGGCTGAGCGCCGGTGAATTTCAGTTTCGGTTGGGAGGTTCCGCCATGAGCACGGATGTGGGGTTCATCGGTCTGGGCGTATTGGGCTCGGCCATGGTGCCGAACCTAATCGACAGCGGATTTGGCGTCGTCGGATATGATGTCCGGCCGGAGGCGATGTCGACGCTCGCCGGGATGGGGATGACGGCGGCGAACTCGGTCGCCGAGGCCGCGTCGCTGACCGGCGGGATCGTCACCTGTCTGCCGAGCCTCGAGGCGCTCCACGATGTCGCCGCCCAACTCGCCGGCCAGGACGGCAGCGGCAAGGTGGTGATCGAGGCGAGCACCTTTCCCGTCGCCGAGAAGGAGGCCTTCCGGGACACGGTCGAGGGCGCCAGTTACACCGCCATGGACTGCCCGGTCAGCGGAAACCGCATGTTGGCCGAGCAAAAAAAACTGACCGCCTTCGGCAGCGGCGATGAAGACACCTACGCGGAAATCGAGCCGATCCTCCGCGGGTTCGCCAATCGCACGTTTTATGTCGGCCCCTTCGGCAACGGCATGAAGACCAAGCTCTGCGGCAACATTCTGAATCTCGTCCATAATGCCGCGGCCGCCGAGGTCATGGTGCTGGCGATGAAGTCCGGCCTGGACCCGGAGCTGTTTCACAAGGTCATCAGCGGCTCGGGCTCGTCCTCCTCCATGTTCGAAGTCCGCGGCGCCTTGATGGTCGCCAACGATTACGACTACGAGGGCAGCAACTTCTCCATCCCGATGAAGGATCGGGCGTTCATCCAGGGCCACGCGGCGGCAATGAAGGTGCCGACGCCGATCTACCACGCGGCGCTCCAGACCTATATGTCCGCGGTAGCGCAAGGGTACGGCGATCAAGACGCGGCGGCCGTGTGCGCTTCGATGGAACGCGCCGCCGATTGCGTGCGGGAGAAGGGCTGATGGCCGCCAAGAGCAAACAGGGCTTGCCCGCCATCGGAGTCGTCGGTCTCGGCAATATGGGCGGCGGCATCGCCCGCAACTTCGCCAAGGCGGGTTATCCGACCTGGGTCTGGGATTCCGACCCGTCGGCACGGGCAAATTTCTCAAAACTGAAGAATGCAGCCGTTGCCGACCCAAAGGAGATGGCGGTCCGGTCCCGGATCATCTTCTTCGTCGTGCCGGCGACGCCCGAGATCGAGGAACACTGCCTCGGCCGCAACGGAATATTCGCCACGGCCAGGAAGGGCCTGGTCATTTACGATTTTACGACATCCGACCCGGCGGAAACCAAGAAACTCGCGCAAAAGGCGGCGCGCAAGGACATCGCCTATCTGGACGCGGGCATGAGCGGCGGCGCCGGCGGCGCCGACAAGGGAACCCTGACATTGATGATCGGCGGCGACAAAAGGGCCTTCGGGCGGACCAGGCGTCATCTCGAGGCGATCGCCGACAAGCTGTTCCACCTCGGCCCGTCGGGCGCCGGACACACCACCAAGCTCATCCACAACATGGTCTGCCACGCCGTCTTCCTGGCCACCTGCGAAGGCGGACGAATGGCGGAGAAGGCGGGGATCGACCTCGCCGACCTGATCGACGTCTTCAACGTTTCGAACGCCCGTTCCAACGCCAGCCAGGCGCGGTTTCCCGACCACATCCTCAACGGGAAATGGGACGGGCGGTCGCGGGTCTACAATCTCTACAAGGATACGGGTATGGCCGTTGATCTCGCCAAGGCGCTGGGGGTCGATGCCAGGTTGGGCGCCGATACCCACGCCTTTTTGGCGCAGGCCATGTCCCTCGGCTTGTCCGAAGAGGATTTCACGCTGGTCTACCGGGACTTCGACGAAATCAAAAAGGCGAAGCCCCGGCGCCGGGCCCCCAGGAAACGCCCCAAGAAGAGCCCCAAGAAGAATATGTGAGAGCCTACTCGGCGGCCGCCGGCAAATCGCGGCTGTTGAGGGGCAGATTGACGGGCTCGTTGCGCTCTACCGACATGTCGGCGGCGACATAAACCTCCATCACCGTCCGTGCCTCCTCCGGCGTCACCATGACGGCCCGGTCACGGGCGACCGCGTCAATGAAGTGAACGGTCTCGGCAACCATCGGTCCGGCGTAGACGTGATCGACGAACTCACCCGGCATGGTCGACATGGGAAGCTGGATGCCCTTCTCCACCGTGTTCCACAAAACGTCGCGGTGCGTATCGTCGACGGTCAGCATGCCGTCGGTTCCGATGAATTCGATCCAGGTACCGGCGTAATTCGGATAGTTGTGCGGCATGGTCCAGCCGGCGCCAATGTTGATGACGATGCCGTTGTCGAGCGTGACGATAATGTACTGGGTATCTTCGAGCCCGGATTTTTCCTTCATGATGCCGTAGGCCGACTGGGAATACACCCGGACCGGCTTGGCGCCGCCCATGGCCCAAAGGGCGAAATCGATGTCGTGGGTCGCCTCCATCGCGGCCGGTGACAGGCTGATTCGGCCGGAAATCTTATTCCCCAGTCCCCGGGTAATATGGCGGCTGACCAACGCGCTCACCGGTTTGCCGATGGTGCCGTCGGCGATGGATTTGGCGACATAGGCGAATTTCGGGTTGAAACGCTGGGAGTAGCCGATGGTGAATTTGAGGTCCTTTGCCTTGGCGAGGTCCACCAGTTCGTCCGCTTCGGCGAGGGTCAGGGCAATGGGCTTTTCCAGGAAGACGTGCTTCCCGGCCTCCATGCTCGCTTTGGCCATCGGGTAGTGGGTGGTCTCGGGGGTGGCCGAGATGATGACAGCCGTAATCCCGTCGTTCTTCAGGAGTTCCTCGTAGTCCGCCGTCGCCGTGACGGCACTGGTCATGGACCGAACTTCCTCGAGACGCTCCGGGTTGGTCTCCGCAATGTGGAGTTCACCGACGAGCGGGTTATCCGCACAGCTTGCCGCGCGTATGCCGCCGCACCAGCCGGTGCCGATTATCGCCACGTTAATCGGATTGTACATGCCCATAACCCCTGAAACCCCGGCCAAAGCCGGAAATTGCCTTTGAAGTCTTATATAAGACTGGAATTGGCCGAGAGCAACGCGACCCTCGTCCCTATCCGGTCACTGCAGGTAAATATGAAAATGGCATCCCCCGGAGGGGATGCCATTTCCGGAACCGATCTGGCTTAGTTGGAGGCCAAGCCCTTGATCATGTTCTTGTAGGCAACGCTCTGTTTCGGGCGGCGCTTCTCGTAATCTTCGCCGCTCTCAAAGTTTGCAACCTCGCCGATGGCCTTGATCAGACGCAGGTACGTCTTGTCTTTCTGAATGGCAACCATGGCATCGCGGAGTTTCTTCAGGCGGTCGGCGGGAATGCCGCGCGGCGCCATCAGAATGCGGTGCATCTGGCCGATATCGGCGGTGTAGCCCAGATCCTTAAAGGTCGGCACCCCTTTGAAGTCGCTCTTCGTCCCGGCGCTGATCAGGACGCGAACCTTATTGCCCTGGCCGAGAATGGTCGACTTGAACTGCATGGTGAAGTCAGCTTCGCCGCGCAGGAAGCCGGCCATGGAGGGTCCGCCGCCTTTGTACGGCACCATGACGATCTTGTCGGCGATGCCCGCTTCGGTGAACAGTTGCAGGGCCGGCGCGTGGGTGGCGCCCCAGTTGCCCGAATGGGCGAACTTGATCGTACCCGGCTTGGCCTTGGCCGCCGCGACGAGATCCTGGAACGACTTGAACGGGCTGTCGGCGCGCACGATGATCGAGAAGAAACCGGAGTTCAGCTTCGCGACGGTGACAAAATCCTTGTCGGTGTCATAGGGAAGCTTCTTCACATGCTTCTGCAGCTGATCGAAGTAGTTGTGCGAGAACAGGAGGGTATACCCATCCGGCTTCGCCTTGGCCGCGGCCGCCGTACCGGTCTGGCCCGACGCGCCCGGCATCAGCTTCACGATCATCGCATTGCCGAGATATTGCGGAATGACGGAGGTGAACACCCGCGCGTTCCGGTCGTGAGATCCGCCCGCACCAAGGGGCATGATCATCGTAATGGGCTTCTCGGGAAATTCGGCCCGGACGTCATCGACGCCGAGCAGACCGAATACGAGAAGGGCTCCCAGAAGTAGTTTGGACAAATTCGCTATCCGCATTGTCTTTCCTCTCTGTTGGTCGTCTCTCTTCAATAATGTTCCCTGTAAAACAGGGGTCGTAAATCATTTTGTGCCGTCAAGGTCTTATATAAGACTACATAGCACGCTTCGTGGTCAAGTGCACCCCGACATCCTTCATCAGTGCGCGGCGCCTTCACCAAACCGCTGCCTGAGCCGATTGTTGCGCCGCCACATCAAATAGGTCAGCAACGGCGTCAACGCCAGGATGGCCGCGGTCGCCGGACGCTCCAGCGTAACGAAGGTCAACAGGTCCCCCTGCGCCAAGGTCACGGTCTGACCAAAGGAATACTCGAGTGTCGGCCCCAAGATGAAGCCCATGGCCATGGGTGTCACATCGAAATGCAGTTTTTTGGCCACGTATCCAAAGACGCCGAAGAACACCAGGACGGCGAGATCGAAGGGCTGTCCCCGGAACACCCACGAGCCGGCAAACGCAAACACCAGTGTCAGCGGCAACAAAAATGACTTCCTGATCGTCACCACCTTCGCGAAGAAGGGAATGCACAGGTAGCCGATGAACAGGAATAGAATGTTTGCAAGAATAATGGAGAGCAGAATGGCGAAAACGAGCGAGCCCTGCTCCTCCATGAGCTGGGGGCCGGGCCGCATGCCGTGCGCAATGAACGCGCCGACAAGAATGACCGTGAGGTTGTCGCCCGGAATTCCGAGCGTAAGGAGCGGCACCAGTGTCGGTCCGTTCACGGCGTTGTTCGCGGCCTCCGCGGCCGCCACTCCTTCAAGCTCGCCTTGGCCGAATCTCTCGGGGTGATCGGACGCGCTTTTGGCCGCGGCATATCCCATGAACGCGGCGACCACCTGACCGACGCCGGGCACCATCCCAATGGTCGTGCCGATCACGGTGGACCGGCCAATCGTACGAAGACAGCTCCTGAATTCGGCAAAGGTGAGGCGTTCCCCGGAAACCTTCAATCCCTCGGCGCTGATGATCTGGGATGCTTTTTTCTCGATGCCGGCAAAAATCTCGGGAAGCGCGAACACGCCGATCAGCATGGGCAGCAGCGGGATACCGGATTCCACCGACGTTATCCCGAACGAGAACCGCGACAGCGCGCCGATGGGGTCCTGACCGACCATGGCGAAGAACAGACCGATGGCGAGCATCAGCAGGCCTTTGACGAAGACGCCGCTGGACGTAGCCGAAATGACGATCAACGCCAAGAACAGGACGGCGGCCAACTCCGGCGGTCCCATGAGGAGCGCGACAGCGGCGATGGGACCAATCAAGGCAATGGTGAAGATGTCACTCGCGGTGTCCCCGATCACCGATGAAAACAGTGCGGTTTCCAGGGCCTTCCGCCCCTTTCCCTTCTTGGTCAGGGGCGGACCGTCGAATGTGGTCGCCACGGCCGCGCCCGTACCCGGCATCGACACCAGGATCGCTGGAATACTGCCCCCGTAAATTCCGCCTTTATAGACACCGATCAAAAACGGAATCCCCAGCAGGGGGTGAAGAAAGAACGAGATAGGCAGCAGGATCGCCATCGCCATCAGTGTGGTGAAGCCGGGCAGGGCGCCGACGAACATGCCAAGGAACAATCCGGCGGCAATCAGAAGGAATGTCATCAACACCGTTTCCGGGTTGAACAGGATTCCAAATCCGCCGATGAATGCCTCAAACATGCGTCAGCGCCGCCCTAAAATACCGATTTGTTGCTGAGCCACTTCAACGGCTCGTAAATTGCCCAGTTGCTGGGAACGGCCTCATCTATCGGAAATGGCGGCAACGACGTTACCAGCACCTTCGTAAACAGCATAAACAGCGCAAAGGGCACGATGATGGAGACCAGCGCGCCCGCCCAATAATTGCGGTTTCCGAAATAGGTCGAGACCACGAAGATCATGATCATGCTGCCCGCCACGAAGCCGATATTGACCATGAGCCAGACATAGCCGGCCATGCAGGCGGCGGTCACCGCCACATTTATAATTGCTTCCCGGTCGAGGTCACGAAGTTCATTCCGTTGATGCAGCGACCGGCTTTTCCAGAAAAACCAGATACCGAGCACAAAGATGCCGACGGCAATGACCTGGGGGAAGAGTTCCGCCGGCAGGGAAACGTCTCCGACGACGCGGATGAGCGGCTTGTCGACATGATCGGGAATGAGGACCCATAGAGCGATCGACAGCGCGACGAAAATCAGCGCGGCGACCGAATTATAGTTGAGATGCTTCTCGGACGTCTCGGCTTCGGTGTCGTCCAACTGAGGCTTCCCTTCCTGTCAATTCGCGGCTCGGATCTTCGGTCCGTTTGCCGCCTTGGTACCGTAAAATCCGCCGGCCCCGATAACCACACCTTTTTTAGTCTTATATAAGACCGCGGTGGTGTACTTGTCCGCCCTGGTCGAGTCAAGGTTCCAAGCCGGCGCCTCCCCGGCCAAAAGCGGGCTTAACGAATAATACGAACCGGGTATGATCCTCAACATTCCCGATAGAATTATCCGAATTACGGCATACCATCTTGAGCGTGACCCACTTACCTACCCTCGGCCTCGCGGCGATTTTGCTTGCCGCGCCGGCAGGCCCGGCCGCCGCGCACGCGTTCGGTCAACGCTTCGATTTGCCGGTGCCGCTGCCGTTCTTCCTGTTCGGCGCCGGTGCGGCGGTTGCCTTGTCGTTTGTTGTCGCCGCCCTATTCATGCGTCACCGGCCCGACGACCAGCCGCCGACAGTTAACCTATTGAACGCCCGGCCGTTTCGTATTCTGGCCCACCCCGTTCTGGTCTTTGTCGTCAGGCTGATTTTCGTCGGGGTCTTTTTTCTGATCGTCGCCACCGGATATGCCGGCAACCAAAACCCCTTGCAGAATTTCTCGGTGGTCATGGTCTGGGTGATCGCCTGGGTCGGACTGGCTTTCGTATGTTCGCTGATCGGCAACGCCTGGGCGCTTCTCAATCCCTGGAACACGCTCTTCCTGTGGGCCGAACGGATCCATGGAGCGGCAACGGGCAGGCGGCTGTCCCGCGGCCTGGCGTGCCCGCCCGGGATGGGGTCCTGGCCGGCCGTCATCCTGTTCGCCGTCTTTGCCTGGATGGAAATTTCGTGGCCGGGCGGCGCGGTCCCGCGAAATATCGCCATCGCGCTCACCGTCTATTCGCTCATCACCTGGACCGGCATGTTTCTCACCGGCCGCGAGGAATGGTTGGAGCGCGGCGAGGCCTTTCACAACGTGTTCGGAACGTTTGCGCGGTTCTCCATCACCGAGGGCCGGGCCGGGCCGGAAGGACGAGAATGGAATCTCCGGCCGCCCGGTATCGGACTGCGGGTCGATAAACTGCCCAATGCCGGCCTGATGGTCTTCATTCTGGTGCTCTTGGCAACTGTCAGCTGGGACGGCTTCACCGAGACCGAACAATCGAAACGCATCGCCCTCGAAGCCTTCTACATGATCCAGGACATCGGGCGGCTGGCCGTGCCGATCGTCGAATTGATCGGCCTCGCTGCGTTCCCGATCCTGTTTATTGCCGTCTATCTGATTTTCATGGCGGCGATCAGCGCCATGGGCGGGGACGTCCGGGACACGTTCCGACTGGCACGGATCATGGTCTACTCCATCGTCCCCATCGCTATCGCCTATCACCTCTCTCACTATTACACGCTGCTTGCCATCGACGGGCAGCTTCTCATCTCGCGCATTTCCGATCCGTTCGGGTTCGGCTGGGACCTGTTCGGAACCGCCGGGCACAAGGTCGACATCGCCGTGATCAGCGCGAGGTCGGTCTGGTTCATTTCCGTCGGCGCGATCGTCGCCGGCCATGTGGCCGCCGTCTATCTCGCCCACGCCGAGGCGCTGAAGTTCTACCGGGATCGCGGCCGCGCCCTCCGCAGCCAACTGCCGATGTTGGTTTTGATGGTTGGCTACACGATGATCAGTCTGTGGATCATTGCCCAACCCATCGTTGCCTGAGCATCCGCCGGGCGCACCCGAAAGTGCGGAATTGGCGCGGAATTCGGCCCAAAATTATCTGGCAACCCCCGGGGGGCAATGCTATGTCACGGCACCTTCAGCAACCGATATTTGCCCGCCTCCGGGCCCGCGAATTGATCCGGCAAGGAATTGATTGATGAGTACCCAAGTAGCCGTTTCCGATACCGTTTTTCCCAGCCTCGACCCTGCCAGGGAGGCCTTGTCCCGCGTTGATGCGGAACTCACGCTCGCTTCCGAGCCCACCGCGGAAGGCATCCTGGAGGTGGCCGCCGATGCCGACGCTCTGCTGGTCACCTACGGCCAGATCAACGCCGACGTCATTGCCGGCCTCAACAACTGTAAAGCCATCGGCCGGTTCGGAATCGGCACCGACAACATCGATATCGGGGCGGCGGCCGAGAAGGGAATCGTCGTCACCTACGCGCCGGTCTATTGCCTGGACGAGGTTTCGGATCACGCGATGGCGCTGTTGCTGTCGGTGGCGCGCAAGATCCCGTACGCCAACAAGCTGGTCGCCGACGGCCGTTGGGAAATGCCGGCGGTGGTCCCGATTGCGCGGCTCCGGGGAAACACTCTCGGCCTCCTGGGCCTCGGCAACATCCCGCAGCAAATCGTCGGCAAGGCGCAGGCGTTCGGCATGAACGTCATTGCCGCCGACCCGTACTGCCCCGATGAAGTCTTTCAGAGGCTGAACGTCGCCAAGGTCGGGTTTGACGGTCTCCTGGCGCGTTCGGACTACATTTCAGTCCACGCGCCGCTGACGCCCGAGACCGAGAAGATGTTCAACATGGACGCCTTCAAGAAGATGAAGAACACCGCGTTCCTCATCAACACCGCGCGCGGGCCCCTGGTCGATACCGCCGATCTGGCCGCCGCGCTGGACGCGGGCGAAATCGCCGGCGCCGGCCTCGACGTGCTGCCGTCCGAGCCGCCGGCCGCCGACGACCCCATTGTCGGGCGCGACGATGTGGTGCTCACGCCGCACACCGGGTTCTACTCCGAAGACGCCTTGCTGGATCTGCAGACCACGGTCGCCAGCGACGTCGCCGCCGTACTCGCCGGCGAGGAGCCCAAATACCCCGTGAAGCCCCGCTAGGGCCGCGGCCAAGGGAGAGCCCGACATGAAAGGCATGGTGCTGACGGCCCCCAAGGACGTCTCGGCACGGGATGTCGGGCAACCGGCACCGGGCGACGGCGAAACCCTGGTCAGGGTAGCCAAGACCGGCATCTGCGGCACCGACCTGAAAATCTATCAGGGCGGCATTCCCGTCGATTATCCCCGGATCATGGGCCACGAATCGGTGGGCGAGGTCGTCTCCGGCGGTACGCTGGCGCCGGGGACATCGGTCATCGTCGACCCGGCCTATTTCTGCGGCACCTGCTTTCAGTGCCGGAACGGGCAGATGCACATTTGCCCCAACGGCGGGCTCATCGGCCGGGATGTGGATGGCGGATTCGCGGAGTATCTGGTCGCGCCCAGCGACAACGTCCACGCCCTGCCGGACGGAATGGACGTCACCCATGCGCCGCTCATTCAACCGATGACCACCTGCCTCCATGCCCAGCGGCTGGCCAAAATCTTTCCCGGCGAAGCGGTGATCGTCATCGGTCTCGGGGTCACCGGCCTGCTCCATGTCCAGCTGGCCAAGGCCCACGGCGCCTATCCGGTGATCGGAATTACGCGGAGCAAATGGAAGAGGGATTTGGCGGAGGAACTGGGCGCCGACCTCACCATCGATCCGGCCGCGGATGTGAAGGCGCAGGTGATCGAGGCGACGGGCGACAGGGGCGGCGCGGACCTGGTGATCGAATCCGTCGGTCAATTGTCGATCGTCGCCCAGGCCATCGATCTGGTGCGCATCGGCGGGCGCATCCTGCCGTTCGGCATCCTGACCGTTACCGAGGGCGAGCTCCCGTTCTATGATCTGTACTTCAAGGAAATCCAGGTGGTGAACGCGCGCGTGGCGAAGCCAGAGGACTTCCCGGCCTGCATCGACTTCGTGCAGCGCGGGATCGTCGATTTGGGTCCGCTGATCACCGATGTCGTGCCCCTGATGGAAATGAACACCGCCCTCGACATGCTCGAAGACGGAAAGGGCATCAAAATCATTCTCGACCACGCAGCCTGAGGAGTTGAGATGACTTCACCGATGGTAGACACGGCTTGGCTTGCCGAGCATTTGGACGATCCCGACGTCCGGATCATTGAGGTTGAATCGGACCCGGAGGGCAAGGCCTACGACGAGGGACACATTCCGGGCGCCATCCGCTGGTTTTGGAAGGACCTTTGCTGGCACGACACCGACCGCCAGTTCGTGACGCCGGATGAGCTCGCAAAGCGGCTCGGCGCCGCCGGGATCGGCGATCAGACCACGCTGGTTCTTTACGGCGATCCGGTTCAGTACGGAAACTACGCCTTCTGGGCATTGAAGATGGCCGGCCATCCCGACCTGCGGTTGCTCGACGGCGCCCGCGGGAAGTGGCTCGCGGACGGCCGCGAATTCACCACCGACGTTCCGGCCTATGAGCCGGTCGGGTACACCCCCGGAACGCCCGACCAGTCCATGCGTCTCGGGCGCGAGGCCGTGCGCAAACGCCTGGGCGACCCCGGGCGCTTCCTGCTGGACGTGCGGACGCCCGAGGAATATTCGGGCGAACGGGTGATGGAGTACGGTAAATTCGACCACGGCGCCGAGCGCGGCGGCCGCATCCCCGGCGCCAGGCACCTGTTCTTCAAGGAACTGCTCAATGACGACGATACCTACAAGAGCGCCGACGAACTGAGCGCCAAATTCAGGGAAGCGGGCGCCGACCCCGACGACGTCGACGAGATCGTCGTCTATTGCCGCCTCTCTCATCGGGCCACCCTTGCCTGGACCGCCATGGCGCTGATCCTGGGCTGGGAGAACGTCAAAATCTACGACGGTTCGTGGACCGAATGGGGCTCGATCGTCGGGTTTCCGGTCGAGCGGTAAATGCGCACCGTCCGGATCACCGCCGGTGAGGTTGTTATGGAGGCGGCCCTCCGCGAGACGGCAACGGCCGAAGCTATCTGGGCCGCCCTCCCCTTCACGTCGACCGCCAACACCTGGGGCGAGGAGGTGTACTTCCCGACGCCGGTTTCGGCCTCGCGGGAAGGTGACGCCCGTGACGTGGTCGAGGCGGGCGAGATCGCCTTCTGGTGCCAGGGTGACGCCATCGCCATCGGCTTCGGGAGGACACCGGTCAGCCAGGGTGACGAAATCCGTCTCGCCGCCGCGGTCAACATTTGGGCCGACGCCTCCAGCGACGTCCGGGTACTCGCGGCGGTTCGGGCCGGCGACCCGATCCGCGTCGAGCGGGCGCCCGGCTAAAGCGGCTTACGGGTCCTCCGGGCCTATGTCCAGGTTGCAAACGCCATCCCGGTACCGGTTCCCACTTCGGACCGATAGCAGGGCACATAGTCCAGCAGCGTCATCTCGAGGCCGGTGTCTTCGAGAATGCCGCACGCGGCAATCCAGTTCTTGATTTCGGATGTTCCGGACTGAAAGGCTTCGTTTCCGTCCTCGGTCATGGCGGCGCGATCGCCCGCCAGCATGGCGTCCAGCAGCTTGCGGTCGAACGCCTCGTCGATGACGAAATGGGTCAGGCCGCCCGATGCGATCACGGCGACGCGGGTGTCCGCTTCCCAGGACTTGACCGCCCGCGCGATGGACCGGCCGATCTCGTGGCACCGCGCGGCGGTCGGCTGGTTGGGCGGAAAATAAGTATTGATCAATATGGGGACGAAGGGGATCGGCCGGTCTTCCAGCAGCCGCCGGTAAATAAAGCCGAAGGCGTGCCCGATGGTGCGCGGACCATGCGCATCGGCGGGCGGGCGGCGCGACGAGGTGACATCGAACCGATCCTCGATGGTTTGCAGGATGATGTGTTCGGCAAACGCCCCGTCGACGGGATAGTCGGTATCCTCCGCCGGCCAATAGGATAGGCGGACGGGCAGCATGGGCGGCGGGAGGTCGGGATCGGAGGCGTCGACGGCCCGCGCCCGAATCGAGCTGCCGTGGTAGATGACGAAGGCCGGCTGCACGTCGTCGAAGAACCATTCCTTTTGGTCGTCGCCGACGATGATCAGCACATCGGGATCGGCCTCGGCGAGCTTCCGGGCCAGCGCATCCAGATGCCGTTGGCAGGCCGCGTAGCTCGCCTCGCGGTTCTCCAGCGTATCCAGCGCCGTGTAGCGCGCCGTATCGCGCACCGATTTCAGCTCCTCGAAGGAGTACATTTCCCCGCGGTAGGGGTGCGCCGGCGCCGCCCGGTCCGCATCCGTCCGGATATCCCAGTGCGCCGGTGCAAGCGAGAGCATCGGACTATGCGAGGTACCGATCCCGAGAACGATTTCCGCCACGACCAATTCCTCCCCGGCGGTGGTTGTCGACCGGCCTTGAGGATATCGGGTGAGCGCGCCCGCCGACAGACGCATCCGCCGGAGTGTCCGCGCATCGGCTAGATCGGCGGGATGGAGAATTACGCGTCGCGCAGAACCGCCTCGAAAAACCTGAGGGTTTCTTCCGCGAAGCGCCACATATTGTCTTCGCGGTCCGCATGGCCGGTCTCGATGGTGACGACCCGCTCCAGGGGGCCGGCGGCCGCGATGCAGGTGTGTCCCGCATCGTCGCCGTAGCGATTGCCGGTCGGCCCGGCGGCGCCGGCTTCGGCCAGTCCCCAGGTCGTGCCCAGCTTCTCGCGAACGGCGGCGGAGGTCAGCCTGACGAACGGTTCGGAGGCCGAGCGCACACCCGGGTGATCGTCGAGATCGATTTCGAGAAACACCTCGCGCGCCTTGTGCGTATAAATCACCCCGCCGCCCATGAAGTAGGCCGAGGCGCCGGGAATGCTGAGAAGCGCGGCTGAAACCAGACCGCCGGTGGACGATTCGGACACCGCGACCGTCTCGCCGCGGTCCTTGAGAAGCCGGCCGACCGTCTCCGCCAACGGCGTCAGTCTGCGGATCGGATCGGCCATCTCGAGCGCTACCCGGCCGGCAGATATTTCTGCCGGTCGCTGTGGTCCTTCGACTTGATCGCCGCCAGGACCTTCTCCGCCGTCGCCGGCAAATTGTAGATCCGCGCACCCACGGCGTCGTAGATGGCGTTGCAGATCGCCGCCGAGGTAGCCACCGCCGTCGGCTCGCCCACACCCTTGGCGCCGAAGGGTCCCGTCGGGTCGAAGTTCTCGACGATGTCGACCTCCAGGTCGGGCATATCGAGACTGGTGGGCATGATGTAGTTGGTGAGGTTCGGATTGATCTGCCTGCCCTCGTCGTCGAACAGCATCTCTTCCTGGATCGCCATGCCGACTCCCATGGAGATGCCGCCCTGAATCTGGCCTTCGACCAACATCGGGTTGATCGCGGTGCCGCAATCGTGGGCCGCCGCGATCCGCAGAACCTCGACCTCTCCGGTCTCTTCGTCCACCTCGACCTCCGCGATCTGGGTTGCGTAGACATAGGTGGAGAACGGCTTGCCCTGGCCGGTTTCCGGATCCATCGCGACGGTCGGCGGATTGTAGGATGCGGACCCCAGCGCCGGCGTGCCGGCGCCGTTCTGCGCGTGCGCCGCCACCTCGCCGATGGGCAGGCAGGATTGCGGGAAGCCCTTCACCTGGATCCGCCGGTCCTTGGCCTCGAGCTGGTCGGGACGGACGCCCAGCATCGGCGCCGCAACGTCGAACAGGATGTTCTTGGCCTTTTCGGCCGCGAGCTGGATCGCGTTGCCGGTGACATAGGTCGTGCGGCTGGCGATGGCGCCCGTATCCATGGGCGTCGCGTCGGTATCCGCCGAAACCACATGCACGTCGTCGGTGGAGATGCCGAGTTCCTCCGCGGCGATCTGGCCGAGGACGGTGAGCGAGCCCTGGCCCGTTTCCACGGTACCGGTGATCAGGGTCGCGGTGCCGTCCTCATTGACCTTTACGGTCGCCGCCGACGGGTTGGCCATCACGGTAAACCCGATCGGGTACCACATGCAGCCCATGCCTTTGCCGCGCTTTTTCATTGGCCGTCCTCCTTCCAGCCGAACCGCTCGGCGGCCTTTTCGAGGGAGTCCTTGACCACCACGCTTTGCAGCACCTGACCGGTCGGGCTGGCGGAACCTTCGTGGAAGGCGTTCTTCATCCGCAGCTCCAGCGGGTCGATGCCCAGCTTGTGGGCGATCTCGTCCATCTGGGATTCATAGGCGAAGCACACCTGCGGCGCCCCGAACCCGCGCATGGCGCCGGCCATGGTCTTGTTGGTGTACATGCAGTAGGCCTCGGCGAGCAGGTTCTCGATATTGTACGGCCCCGCCGACAAAATGCAGGCCTTGCCCAGCGTGGTTTCGCTCCACGAACAATACGCGCCGCCATCCAGGACGAGACGGACCTTGCGGGCGGTGATCATGCCGTCCTTGGTGACGCCGGTCTTGTACTCCATGATGAACGGGTGCCGGGTCGTCGAGGCGATGAATTCCTCTTCGCGGGTATAGACCATTTTCACCGGCCGTCCGGTCTTCCGCGACAGCAGCGCCAGCGCCGGTTCGGTGGTGATCTCGTTCTTGCCGCCGAAGTTGCCGCCGACGATGGTGCCGACAATGCGGATCTTGTTGATCGGCATATCGAGCGTGCGGGCGATGTCGGCCCGGCCCAGGGTTATCCTGCCCAGGCTCGACCACAAGGTCACCCGGCCATTGGGATCCCACTGCGCGATGGACGCATGAGGCTCCAACGGCACGTGCTCGATCATCTGGGTCGAATAGACGCCCTCGAAAATGTGGTCGGCTTCGGCGAAGCCCTTCTCGAGATCGCCCTTCTTGATCCGCTTGGTCGCGTAGATGTTGCTGTGCGGCGGATGGACCCTGATCTCGTCCTTCATCGCCTCCACCGGATCGTAGACCGGCTCCAGCGGCTCGTACTCGACCTTGATCCTCTCGCACGCTTCCTCGGCAATCTGTTCGGTCACCGCGGCCACCGCGGCAACCGGATCACCGGCGTGGAACACGCGTTCGTCGGCCAGGACCGGCTGATCCTGATAGGACGGACCATAGGAGTTGACCGGAATTTCCCTGCCGGTCAGCACCGCCGCCACGCCGGGCATGGCCTCGGCTTCGGAGGTATCGATGGACTTGATCAATGCCGAGGAAATGCCCGCCCGCTTCATCTTGGCGAACAGCATGTTGGGGAACGTTATGTCGTCGATGTATTTGGTCTGACCCAGACCGTGCAGGCGGCCATCCGGACGGGTCGCCCGCTGGCCCACCGCCGGCGTCTGGTGCCGCGCCTCGGTATCGATGGTCTCGACCGGAAAATGAGCCGGCTCGACGACCGACGGGAGTCGAAGGTCTTCGTCGGTCTCCTTGAGGTCGGTCAGCGAATCCGTCTTGTCGGCGACTTTGACATCATCAGTCATGGTTCAAGCTCCTCTCTGCGCCCTCAGGCGGCTTCCTTCTCGCCGCGGAGAATGCGCGCCGCATCCTGAACAGCTTCGATCATTTTGGTGTAGCCCGTGCACCGGCAAAGATTGCCGGAGAGCGCGTCCTTGATCTCTTCCTTGGTCGGATCGGGGTTCCTGTCCAACAGTCCCTTGGCGGCGATAATCACGCCGGGGCCGCAGAAACCGCACTGCAGGGACGCGAACTCCTCGAACGCCTTCTGGATCGGATGGAGGTCCTCCAGGGTCGCCAGGCCCTCGATGGTGACCACATCCCTGCCGTCCACCTGGCCGGCCAGCATCAGGCAGGCATTTACCGGAAGACCATCGACGATGACCGTGCAGGCGCCGCAGTCGCCGACATCGCAGCCGAGCTTGGATCCGGTGAGATAGAATTCATCCCGGAGCAACCGAAGCAGGCTGGTCTCCGGCGGCACCGATGCCGAGCGTTCTTCCCCGTTGATGGTGAGCGTAACGTCCGTCATGTCCGTTCTCCTTTTCTCCGCCCGCTTACCTGCCTTGGGCGAGCCGATAGGCGTTGTCGAGCGTGCGCTTGGTCAGCACGGCAATCAGATCCCGGCGGTAGGATGCCGAGGCACGGAAGTCGTCGATGGGCTTGGCGTCCTCGACCGCCAGCCGGCCGGCTTCGGCCATGTTCTCGGGCGTGATTTCCCTGCCCTCGAGGAAGTCCTCCGCGATGGCCGCGCGGATCACCGTCGGCGCCACGGCGCCCAGGCTTATCTTCACGTCCTTGAAGGTGTTCCCCTCGCCGATCCAGAGGGCGGAGGCGGCATTGACCAGCGCCAGCGCCTGGCCCTTGCGGAGCCCGAATTTCAGGAAGTCGGTGGGCTTGCCCAGGTTCTTCCTCGGAATGATCACGTCGAGCAGCACTTCGTTGTGCTCGAGGACGGTCTTGCGCGGGCCGACGAAGAACTCTTCCAGGCCCATGCGGCGGGTGCCGTCCGGACCGGCCACCGTCACCTCGGCTTCGAGCGCCATCAGGGCGGGACCGGAATCCATCGACGGCACGCAGGTGACCAGATTGCCCCCGAGGGTTCCGAGGTTCCGGGTCTGCACCGCGCCGATGGTGTGGGCGGCGTGAACCAGCGCCGGGAAGTTTTCCTGAATGTAAGGGTCATCCATGATCTGGGTGTGGGTGACCAAGGCGCCGATGCGCAGCCCCTCGTCATTCACCTCGATGCCCTTCAGGTCTTCGGCCCTGGTAATGTCGACGACCACATCCGGGTCGTGCTTGGCGTGTTTGAGATCGACGAGAATGTCCGTCCCGCCGGCGAGCACGATGACGTTGGGACCATGTTCGCTCAAAAGAGAAACCGCCTGATCGGCGTTCTCCGCGGATACAAAATCAAAGGCCCTCATTTCCATTTCCTCTCCCTGTCGAAAGGGTCGGGAACCGCCTACTGCACGATCGGCGGGTTCTCGAGTACGGCAAACAAACGTTTCCGGGATTTCTTGATGTGCGACCCGATAAGGCTCGCGGCCCTGGTCTTGTCGCGCGCCTGGATCGCATCGATGATCGCTACGTGTTCGGCGACCAGCTTCTCCGCCGAGCCGTTTCCCTGAGCCGACGACTGCTGGCCCGAAACGCCCATGAAAGTCAGGCGGTCGAACTGATCAATTACCTCGCAGGCGGTCTTCGCAAGCCGCGTATTGCCGGACAGCCTGGCGACGGCGGAATGGAAGTCCCGGTTGTACGTAACCCATGCCGCGAGGCCGTCGGCATCCACCGCCCGGAAAATATCGAGAGTGGCCAGTTCTTCGTCGCTCGCCTCTTCGATGGCGCGGCGGGCACATGCCTTTTCCATCATTATCCGCATCTCATAAAGCTCCCGCGCGTCGGAGACCGAGACAGGGACAACCCGGTAACCCTTGCGCGGGAGGACTTCGATGAGACCCTGCTCCTGAAGTCGGAGCAGGGCGTCCCGGACAGGAGACTTGGAAACCCGATAGCGCCGGGCGAGATCGTTTTCCCGAAGCTGAGCGCCCGGCCGCAGATCACAGTTCAGAATATCCGCACGGATCTGGTCATACACCGTATCCCGCATCAATCCCTGCGGCGCGTCTTCGGTCTGATCCTGAATTTGCGGCCGATCAAGCATCTCAAGCGCTTTCTGAAATATCACTATGAAGAATATCGCAGAAATTCGTCTTCAAAGTCAATAGGGATGCTTGACGTGGTCCTGGAACCATTCCAACAACGAAAATCTTAAAATATTATATATTTTTCAATATGTTGTATAAAATACCTGGCGAACATCGCGAAAACGGAGCACAGAAAAAATTGGTCTGGTGATATTCCACCGCAAAATTTTGATATCCCAAAAGTAAATTTTCTTGCCGGAATTAAATTTTCACCGGATCGGTTTCGAAGCGGATTTTTCCGCCCGCCGCGTGTTCCAGCCGGGTAACCGCCCGCCAGCGATCGTCGTCGGCATCCGGGAAATCCAATCGGAAGTGAGCGCCGCGGCTTTCTTCCCGGGCGCCCGCGGCGGTTGCCAGCAGCCGGCCCAGGAGCGTGAGGTTGGGAATGGAGAGTGCGCTCTCCAGTTCCTGGCCGAGCGTCTTCGCCGATACCCCGGCCTCGGGCGAGAGTCGCATCGCCGGGATGTCCTCGGCCTCTATACGCTCATATTCGGCGAGGGCCGCGGCGCATTGTTCGGCATCCCGGATCGGGCCCAGCTTCCCGTGCGCCAGCATGCGGCAGGCCAGCCGGACCTCGGCCTGGAGGGGACCGTCCTCCCGCGCCATCAGCGCTTCGAGGTTTTGGGCCGCGTCTTCGGGAAGGCTTACGGCGTCCGGAGCCCGGTGATCCAGCGAAGCCGCCGCGGCGCCCCGGCCGGACCGGCGGCCGAAGGCCAGGGCGTCCGACAAAGCGGATCCGCCAATGCGGTTGCCGCCGTGCACGCCGCCCGATGTTTCCCCCGCCGCCCACAGACCGTCGATCGGGGTCCTGCCGTGAACGTCGATCTTCAGGCCGCCGAGCCAGGTATGACTGCCCGGCGCCACTTCGAGGGGCGTCTCGGTCAAGTCGATCCCCCGGTGCAGGCAGGTCCTGTAGACGTGGGGGATGGCCTTCAGGATGGTCTCCTTCGGCACGTGGGTGGCATCCATATAGATGCCGCCGGTGAGGCTGGCGTTGCCGGCGTGAATTTCACGCGCCATGGCGAGGATCACCTCGCTGCGGGTGCTCCGCTCCGCCGTATCCGGATAGTAGCGCTTCAGGAACTCCTCGCCGTCCCGATTCCTGAAGATGGCGCCGGCATTGATGAAGCCGGTCGGATGCGGCGCGAAGCCGAACAGCTCCTCGGGCGCGCAGCACATGGCCTGAAAGTCGATCATTTCGATCCCGATCAAGGGGGCGCCGGCCCGGAATCCGAGGGCGAAGCCGTCGCCGGTGACCTGAGGCGGATTGTCGTTCACATAGAACAGGCCGCTACCGCCGCCGGTACAGAGAATGACCTGGGAGGCCGCGTAGGCCGCCAGGCACCCTTCCCCGTAATCGACGCCCCAGGCGCCGGCCACCCGGTCCCCGTCCTTCACGAGATCGACAATGGCCGTCAGCGAGTGCTTGTCGATGCGCGCGTCCGCCCGGAGCCGCCTGGAGAGGGTCTTGGTAACCATATTGCCGGTGGTGTCGTGATGGTGTACGGCGCGGGGCAGGGTGTGGTTGGGAAACATCTTGAGGTCCAACTCGCCGTCGCCGCCGCGCACGAAGTCGGCGCCCCACGCTTCCAGGTCCCGGACAATGGGGATGATGTCCTCGCACCAGGCGCGGGCCAGATCGGGGTCGATCAGCTCGCCGCCATGTTCGAGGATTTCGTCCAGGTGCTTCCCGGGCGAATCTTCCTTGCCCATGGCCGCCGCAAATCCGCCGCGGGCGACCGTGGTCGTTCCGGATGTCGCCCGGCCCTTGGTGACCTGGATGACCGACACACCGGCCTCGGCGCATTCGAAGGCGGCCATGGTGCCGGCCGCGCCGCCGCCGATGATCAGGACGTCGGTCTTGAAGTACCTGGTTTCGATCCCGGCCATCTCAGTTGCGGTCCATCAGACGCCTGAGCTCGGCCACGCAGGCATCGGCGAATTCGGGGTCATTGATGTGAACGTCCATCACCTTGAGTTCCCCGGCGCTCAATTTGTCGCCGACGGCGTCCGTGAAGCGCCGGTCGGTTTCGGGCTGGAACCAGGAGCCGATCTCGTTGCCGTCCAGATCGTGGGTCTTGCGGATGGTGTGCTGGCTGAAGCCCCGGCTCGGCACCAGGACCACGAACGGCGCCGTCGACCGGTTCAGGCGCTCGGCGAACATGGTGCCCAGTTCCGCCATTTCCTCGGCGTTGGTCCGCATCAGGAGGATTTCCATGTTGTATTGATAGAACTCCCGGTCCCTGAATCGCTCCGGACACTCGCCGACCCACCAGTTGGTGTGATCGATGGCGCCGGGCGCAACGACCTGCGGCAGGCCGGCCTTCGCCGCGCCCGTCAGGCGGTCCGGTCCGGCGCTGTAGACCCCGCCGGTCAGCAGGTCGGTCACTTCCGACGTCGTCAAATCGATCACCCCCGCCAGCTCGCGGCGGGACGCCAAATTCTCCAGCGCCTTGCCGCCGGGACCCGAGGCATGAAAGTGCATGACCTCGTATCCCGCTTCCTGCAATTGACCGGTTATACGGTCGACGGCGACCTGCAAATTGCCGAAGGACGAAACGCCGATCAGCGGCGGGGACTCCCCGGTCCGGGCCCGCTGGTCTTCCCACGATCGCGCCATCGCGGCGACGGCATGCGCCGCGTTTTCCATGATCGAGCGGGTAATCCGGTTCATCACGATATCGCTGATGGTCGGGAACATGGCGATATCGCTCTCGGCCACGTACCATTGCACGGCGGCCGTGGCCGCCACCGGGGTCACCATCACCTTGGGGAACATAGGCGGCAGCGCGCGCATCATCCCGCAAAAGACGGTACACCCATTGGCCCCGCCGATCCCGATGGCGCCGGAGATTTCCCCCGCCGCCTGGGCGTCGGCCAATGCCCGGGCGCCGCCGGCAATCATCGCCTCTGCGGCGGCGGAGCGATCCAGCTCGCCCAGTGCCTCCCAGGTCCGTCCGGCCATCGCCGCGACCTCGCCGCCGGTCATCGCGGCCCCCGGCTTGCCGTGCGGCCGGAGGGACAAGTCCAGCAGCCAGGGTTCGGCGCCCGCGTTCCGGAGACTGCCGCAAACGTGCCCGGCCGCCTCGGATTTGCTGTCGAGGGTCGCCAGAACGGCAATGCGGACGGGATCGGCCATGGGCTATGCCGGCTTGGTGATTTCTTTGAACCTCGCGGTGACGGCCGGGACCGAGTCCTCGATGGGAAACCGCTCGGCGGACGAGCCGCCCACATAGCCGTCCAGCCGCGGCTCCTTGGCCCAGAACGCCGCGAAGTCCTCCGGAGTCTCGATGGCGCCGCCGTGGCAGGTGACGATCCGGTCGGCGTATCCGGATGCCAGGGCATCGCAGACGTCGGAGGCGCGCCCGATCGCGTCGTCCTCGGCCATCACGGTCTGCGAGCCGATGGTGCCGCCCGACGAGTTGCCGAAGTGAACGATGATGTTGTCCACGCCCGCCTCGGCCATGGCGAGGGATTCATCGGCGCTGGTGCAGAACGCCTTGGTGTAGATGCCCTGGCTTGATGCATAGCCCAGCACGTCCACTTCCCTGCCGAACCCCATGCCGGTCTCTTCCAGGTCGCCGCGGAACTTGCCGTCGATCAGGGCCACCGTCGGGCAGGCCATGATGCCGTTGAACCCGGCGGCCGCGACGCGATCGACGAAGCGGCGCATGTCGCGGGTCGGATCGACGCACAGCAGTCCGGCCATCACCGGGCAGCCCGAAACCACGTTGATCATCGACCGCTCGCCGACGTGGAGAGTGAGTTCGTTGGCGTCGCAGATGGGCAGATACCCGGCCATGGACGAGAGGCCCTGCATCCGGAAATAGGCAAGGTCATGGGTGGTGACCATGTCGGCGCCGCCGCGGGCCGCCATTTTGGCGGTGATGCCGGTGCCGCAGAGCGCATCGTAGATGGCGCGGCCCGCTTCCCGCTCGGCCTGAAACCGCGCGCGAATGGTGTCTCGGTCAAATCCGCTCAAGGACCCCTCCCCGGAATTTCGCCATTGTCCGCCCGAAGTTTAGAAGCTAAATCCCGGATGAACATCACTTTCGGACGCAAGGACATGAGTGGACGGCTGGAGAACAAGGTTGCGATCGTGACGGGCGCCGGCGGCGGCATCGGCGGCGCTATCGCGAGGTCGTTTGCGGCCGAGGGCGCGGCGGTGGTGCTGGTCGATCTCAACGAGGCCGCGGCCCGCGAGGTCAAGAACGCCATCCTCGAGGCAGGCGGCAGGGCCGCGGCCCTGATCGGCGACGTGTCCCTCGAAGAAACGGCGGTCCGTGCGGTCGAGATGGCCGAGCGCGAATTCGGCGGACTGACGACGGTCGTCGCCTCCGCGATCTACGACGCCCCCTACCAGCCGGCCCCGGACCTTCCCGTCGGGGAGTGGAAGAAAAGCATCGACGTAAACCAGACGGGCCCGTTCCTGCTCGCCAAGCACGCGGTTCCGGTCATGGCCGCCGGCGCCGGTGACCGTGGCGGCGGCAGCATCATCCTGGTGGCCTCGCAGCTCGCCTTCGCCCCCAAACCCGGCCGCACCTGGTACGCTTCCCAGAAGGGCGCCATGGTCAGCCTCGCCAAGGCGCTGGCCGTCGATCACGCCAAGGACGGCATCCGCGCCAATGCCCTGTCCCCCGGGCCGACCGCCGATGAGCGATTCTTCAGCCAGTGGCCGAGCAAGGAAGAGGCGCAGGCCAACGCCAACACGCTGATGGGCCGGTTGGGCGAGCCCGAGGAAATCGCCGCCGGGGCCGTGTTTCTGGCGAGCGACGAGGCCAGTTTCGTCACCGGTATCGAGCTTCTGGTCGACGGCGGCTACACCGCGGTCTGAGCCGCGGTCTCCGGGGTGCGGAACCGTTGATTCCGCAACGGGCTTCCGCGTTGACTCCCACTAACCCGTTCCCTAGATTCCCGCCGCGTTTCGCCCGGCGAGGATAAGTTCAAATTTATTTTGCCGATTGCTGTCTGGCCCGCGTAGACGCGCGGGCGCCCGAGGAGAAGAATAATGCCCGACACCCCATGGATTTCCGACGATTGGTTTACCAGCCCCTGGAACTTCGCCGACGAAGTGACCAAGGACTGGAAGTTCCCCGAGCAGGTCCGCATTCACGACGTCACGCTCCGTGACGGCGAGCAGCAGGCCGGTCTCGCCTTCGATTACGACGACAAGATCCGTATCGCCGAGGGCCTCGCCGAGGCCGGCGTCCACCGGATCGAAGCCGGCATGCCGGTGGTCTCCCCCGACGACGCCCGCGTGGTTCAGGACCTCGCCAAGCGCGACTTCGGCCCCAAGATCTATTCCTTCGCCCGCTGCATGGTCGACGACGTCAAGCGCGCCGTCGACGCCGGCGTCGGCGGCGTGATCATGGAGGTCCCGTCCTCCCAGCACCTGATCGAAAAAGGCTACCGCTGGGAACTGGAGCGGGCCATCGACCTCTCCATCGAGAGCACCAAGTTCGCCCATGACCAGGGCCTGGAAGTGGTGTTCTTCCCGATCGACTTTACCCGGTCCGATCTGAACTGGGTGATGGACCTGATCGAGAAGGTCGGCAACGAAGGCCACATGGACGGCCTCGCGCTGGTCGACACCATGGGCGTCACGTCCGTGCACGCCATGCCGTACTTCGTCCGCGAGGTGAAGAAGCGGTTCCCGGATGTGCCGCTCGAGGCCCACTTCCACATGGATTACGGTCTCGGCGTCGCCAACACCATCATGGCCGTCGCCGAAGGCGTCGAGGTCATCCAGTCCACGGTTCTGGGCCTGGGCGAGCGTGCCGGCAACGTGCCCATGGAAGAGACCGTGATGGCGCTCAAAACCCTCTACGGCGTCGATTGCGGCATCAAGACCGAGAAGTTCAAGGAGCTGGCCGACATGGTCGCCGAAGTATCCGGCGCCGTCGTGCCCCGCAACCGGCCGATCGTCGGCGACGATTTGTTCAAGATCGAGAGCGGCATCATCGCCACCTGGCTGTTGAATTGCGGCGTCGGCGAGGATCTCACCACCGTCGTGCCGTTCCGCCCCTCGATGGTCGGCCAGGCCGACCCCATCGCCGTCATCGGCAAGGGCTGCGGCATCGACAACGTGAAGCACTATCTCGACAAGTTCCAGTTTACCTATACCGAGGAAAGCGCCATGGCGCTCCTCATGGACATCAAGAACTGGGGCCTGAAGCACAAGCGGCTGATGACCGACGACGAGTTCCGCGCCTTTGCGGAAGAGAACTTGAAGCAGGACTAGTTCCACTCCAAGTTCACCAGGGAGCCCGGTCTCTTTCGGGAGGCCGGGCTTTTTCTTTATCTGGATTTTCGATATGTACTTTCCCGCTTACACGCAATCCAACTTCAACCTGCAAGTACAGTGATGGAATCTCTTAATCAGGGATTTGGACCGGGCTACCTGGCCACAGCGAGCATCGAGATCGCCGGTATATCGGCTGACCATGCGGTACTCGATTTGGGATGCGGCAACGGCAAACTATTTCCGACGATTATCCCCGCCTGCCGCCAATTGACCGGTATAGATATAAGTGCCGATCTCCTGGATCAGGCCAGAGAAACTAACGCCGAGGCCATCTCCCAGGGCCAGCTTCGTCTCATACAGGCCGATATCGAGAAGGAAATTGAGTTAGATAGCGAACAATTTGACGCGGTTATTTGCCACGACGTATTCGAATGCATCACCGAGAAGGCGCGGTTGATCGACCAAGTTTGGAGATTGCTGAAACCCGGCGGCACCTTTCTGGCCAGCCACAAGGACTTCGGCGCCGTTGTTCTCAATAGCTCGTATTCCTCAACCACCAGGAAGATCGTGCAGGGCTACGCGGATTACACTCAGGATTGGATGCCGCAATCCGACGGAGAGATGGGCCGAAAACTCCCCGGCATATTCGCCGGCTCCAGGTTCCGCACAGTGCGAACGGAAACGAGGATTTTTGTCGATTTGGAATTGGGCGACTCAAGCTACGCGCGGAATTACCTAACTCAAATACAATCCGTCGCTAAAAAATTCGGTGTTTCAGAAAGTGAACTCGAACGTTGGCTAAATGACCTGAATGACCTCAACAACGCAGCCAACTTCTATTTCTCCATTCCTTGGACTTATGTTTCCGCCCAGAGGTAGGATTTCTTCCTATACGCCTATTTCCGGGCCGCGATGAACAGCGCCAGGACGACGATGGCGGCCCCCAGCAACTGGAGCGGCGACAGGCTCTGATCCAACAGGATGAACCCGGCGGAAATGGCGACCAGCGGCTCGATGTTGGAGAGGATCGTCGTCAGCGGCGCGCCGATGGCCCCGATGGCGGTGAAGAACATGATCATCGCGGCGGCGTAGAACAGGTGCGTGAGCCAGAAGCCGGTCCAGCCCACTCCCGTTTCCGGCAGCTTGAAGCCGCCGACGATCAACACGATCACCACGAAGGAGATCAACGCGCCCGCCGACATGTAGAGGGTCGCCTGCATGGGGTGCGACGTGGCGATCACCCGGCCGCTGACCGCCGAGACGGTGCCGAGGCCCACCCCGGCGGCGGCGGCGAGGACAATCCCCGTCACTTCGTATTCGTCGATCTTCACGCCGAGGGCCAGCGCCAAACCGCCGAAGGCGACGACGGCGCCGATCACCGTGGTCGTGCGCAGGGGCGCGAGGCGCAGGGCCGCCGCCTCGAAGCTGGTGACCAGCGGGAAGATGTAGAAAACCAGGATGGCGATCCCGACCGGCAGTTTGTCGAGGGCGCTCAATAGCGCGAGGGTATAGCCGGCGGTGACGATCCCCAGGATGAACGCGGCGATTCCCACCCGCCTGGGCAGGAACAGGGGAATGCTCCGGGCCTTGAGGATCACCACCAGAACGATCAACGGCAGGATGAACCGGGTCGCCGAGACCGTCATCGGGTTAGTGCCGCCCTGATAGGCGAGCCCGACGATGGAATTGGAGAGCGCGAAGCCGACCGCCGACACCAAGGCCAGCGTGATTCCAAGTCCGCGCGCGTCCTGATCCATTCGACATCCCCCCCGTGTCCGCCGATGGGACCAATCCCCGCCGGTATTTGCAAGCGCCCTTGCCGTTCCCGCGCTCACGGGGAACAATAACCGCAGCAAACGGATAGTTTATTGGGAGACGTCTCGATGGCGGTTAAGCATTTCCATCACGCGACCCTGCAGGTGCCGGACGTCGCGGCGCAATTTGAGTTCTACAAGGATTTCGGCCTGACCGGCCGCGCCCGCGGCAACAACGCGGTGATGCGCTGCAAGGACCGCAAACAGGACCAGGTGATCATCACCGAGGGCTCCACCATGGGCCTCCATGACCTCTCCTTCGGCGCGACCAAGGCCGGCATCAGGAAAATCCAGAAGCGGGCCGAGGAACGGGACGACGTCTCGGTCATCGATCCGCCGAAGAACGCCCCCTACAGGGGGCTTTGGATCCGCCATGACTTCGACGGCATGATCTACAACGTCAACGACGATCCGGCGGCCAGGTCGCTCGGCGGCGTGAAGCCGGCCAAAAAGCAGCCCGAATACAAGGTCAATACGCCGGGCCATTTCTACCGCGTGAACGAGAAGCTGGATCTCCCCATCGACACCAAGCCGGTGCCCCGGCGCCTCGGCCATATGGTTCACTTCACCCCCGACGTGGACAGGAAGGTCGACTTCTATTCGGACGTGCTGGGCCTGCAGCTCACCGACCGCTCGGGCGACCTGATCGCCTTCATGCGCCCCCCCGGCGGCAGCGACCATCACGTGGTCGGCTTCGTGAAGGACAAGAAACCGGGCTTCCATCACATCTCCTTCGAGGTGGGGAACCCGGACGAGGTGGGCATGGGCGGCCAGAGTCTGCTCAATCGAGGCTACCGCAACGGCTGGGGCTTCGGCCGCCATGCCTTGGGGTCCAACTTCTTCTGGTATGTGCGCGACCCGCACATGGGCTTGTGCGAGTACTTCTCGGACATCGACTACATCGCCGAGGACGACAAGTGGACGCCCCGCGACTGGCCCATCGAGGTGGCGTTCTACCTCTGGGGCCCGCCGCCGCCCAAGGCGTTCGGCACCAACTACACGGGCAACAGGAAGGTGGTTAAGCCGGAATCGATTTCGTACTCGCGGGTTTAAGGAGGGACCGGACTAAACTCTCGGGGACCCTACTGAACCCACCTGACGATGCCGGCGACGCCGTCGACGCCGACCTGCGAGCCGTCGGGGATTTTTTCGGTGGCGTCCTGGACGCCCAGCACCATGGGAATGCCCCGCTCGCGCCCGAGCGACGCGAGGTGGGACGTGGACCCGCCCAGTTCCGCGACCACGCCGGAGACCCGGGGCAGCACGGAGGCGAGCGCCGGCCCCGCCACGTTGGTGACCAGAATATCGCCCGGCGCGATCCGGCCGATCTCGCATTCGCAGTTGATCACCACGGCGCGGCCGGTCCCCCAGCCGACGCCGGAGGGCTGACCCCGCAAACCGGGATGCTTCTGCCACATGGCGTCCGGCACGATGGCGTCCTCCATGTGCAGCGGCCGGGCCTGCAGCATCTTGATGCCGCCCTTGTCCATGGCCCACTCGATTTCCGCCGGCACGCCCAGCATGTCTTCCGACTCTCGCAAGTACCCGGCGAGTTCGCCCACCTGATCCTCGTTCAGGCACTGCCGCGCCTGCTGTTCATGGTCGTTGTGATGGGCGTGGGGCGCGTGGTGATGGTGGCAGGACACGCTGTGCTTCTTATCGCCCGTCGCGATGTCGACGATGGCGCCGTCCGCATCCAGGTCGTAGCGGTCGGGCACCACCTCGCCCTGGGCGATGCTCTCGCCGAGACCCCAGGTGGCGGACACCATCATGCCGCCGGATGCCGTCCTCGAAAGCCCGCCGCCGGACGCCACCGCATCCACCAGCGGCTGGACCAGCAGCGCCATGGCCGTGGAGCCGGGATCGATGTCGTGGGTCTGCATGTAGCGCAGCGCGCGCGGCGCCCACAGGGCGGCCCAGCAGGCCTTCACCGCGGTGATGAAGTCCGCTTCCGTCTCGAGACCCAGGAAACTCTCGAACTGGCCGGCGAAGGTGGAGCCTTCCCGGTCCTCGACCAGGGCCGAGGAGCGGACGACCACCAGGGCGCCGGTGCGCCCGGCCATCCCGGCCCGCGCCTTCAGCAGTTCTTCCCGGATCCCGGGGTCGATATCGCTGGTGTAGAGCCCGAGGCGCACCTGGTTGGCGAATTCCCGGGCCTGCTTGTACTCGGCGCCGTAATAGGCAAGTGCGGCTTCTTCCACCCCGATGGCCTTCAATTGCGCCCGGTAGACGTCGGCGCCGATGCAGAACCCGTCCGGAATCGGCATCCCTTTCCGGCCGAGGGCGGCCTGATTGGCGGCCTTGGGCCCGAAGCGCCCGGGGTCGGCGGCTTCGGCCGAATTCAGTTGGACGGCGTACCGGCTCATCGCTGTTCCCTGCAATCAATTAAGCGGGAACCGGCGAACCTTCATCCGGGAAAGCCCGCCGGTCTCGATTCCCGTCAAACTTCAGGGCCCTCAGACGACCTCGACCGGCATGATGCGGTCGATCGGGAAGTGGGTGATCAGCTCCGTGTGATCGGCGTGGCAAATCACCATTTCCTCGATCCGGCAGCCCCACTCGTGGACCTTGCCGTGCTGGGTTTCCAGCGCGAAGACCATGCCTTCCTTGATCTCGATCGGGTGATCGAGTGACCAGATGCGCGAGATCACCGGCGGATCGTACTGGGCGAGTCCGAGACCGTGGCCCCAGAGGTTGGCGGCCGCCTGGTCTTCTTCCTCGTAGCCCCAGACCTCCTTGGCCGACGGCCACTTCTCGGCGATTTCGCGGGTCGTGGTCCCCGGCTTCACCGCGTCGATGGAGGCCTGCAGCCACTCGAGCGCGCGGGCATAATATTCCTGCTGCTCCTTGGTCGGCTCCTGGCCCACCGAATAGGTCCGGTAGTAGCAGGACTTGTAGCCGTTCCAGGTCAGCGCCGCGAGATCCATGAAGACGATGTCGCCCGGCTGGATGATCCGGTCGGAGAAGTTCCGCCAGTTCGGCCAGGTGTTCGGACCCGAGGACACGATGACGTCCTCGACGTCCTCCATGCCCGGGATGTTGTAGAGGAATTCCATGATGTGCGCGGTCACCTGGTTCTCGGTGATGCCGGGCTTCAGGAACTTCATGCACTCCCAGTGGGCGGCGTCGCCGATGGCGCCGACGATCCGCATGCACTCGTGCTCGTCTTCGTTCTTGACCGCACGGGCTTCCATCATCGGGGTCATGCCGTCGACCCACTCGATGTTGTTGTCGGCGAAGGCCTGGAGCATGTTGATGTCGATGAAGTCGACGCCCAACTTCTCGCCCTCGACGCCGTGACGCTTCATCTCTTCCTTGGCGGCGTTGATGAACTTGGTCACCTGCTGGGTCGAGGCGGGACCGGCCGCGCCCTTGATCCAGGCGTAGGAATAGCGAATGTTCTCCGGCGGGATCCACGGGCTGTGACGCTCGATCTGAATGCCGATGTCGCCCTGTTCGAACAGGATGGGCTGACCGTCGCCGCATAGCATGGCATAGCGAAGGCCGGGCTTCAGCCGGTTCCAGCCGGGCGTGAGCGTGCTGGTCACATACCGGACGTTCTCGTCATACATGAGCAGCAAGGCGCCCAGACCGTGGGCCTTCATGCGCTCACGGGCGCGTTCCAGGCGGTAATTCCGCAGACGGTCCCAATTGACCCGCTGCTGCCAGTCGACGCCGGTGATACCGAAATTTGCAAAACCTGAGGACATAAAAACGACTCCCTAGTCACTCCCAAGAACGGGTTTAGACATAAAGAACGGGCGGGGGCGAATCAAACCCAATCTTCTATAAGACCCCGCGCCGTCGGGCGCGCGCAAACCGCGGAAAATTAGGACATTCGGGTCCGTCAAACGGTCACCGGCCTGCCGCTCTCCGCGGACCCGACGACCGCTTCCAGGACGGCGGCGTTGCGGATTTTTTCTTCGTCGGTGAACGGATAGCCGGCCCGCCCCTCGACCGCATCCGCGAACGCCTCGAGATTGGCGGTGACGGTGTCGATATCGTCGAGCACAGCGGTTTCTTCCACACCTTCCGCCCGGGAGACGGTCAGCCGGGTCTTGCCGATCTCGCTCGGGTGCGTGTCGCCGCGCGCCTCCACCCAGGCCTTGGACCCGAAGACGGCAAACCGCATGTAGAGCGGCGTCGCCAGCTGCGAGGAAAAATAGGACGTAGCGCCGCTCGCGTGCCGGAACTGGATCGACAGGACATCGCCGGCGCCGTGCCGCATGTAGCGCCGCGCCGTCTGGGCGAAGACCTCGGTAATGTCGCCCAGCATCCATAAATAGGCGTCCGAGTGGTGAATGCCCGTCGCGGTCATGCCGGCGGCTGGCGATTCGTCCGCGTCCGCCCGCCATCCCTCGGCCGGCACATCGGCCAGCCTGTCGTGGGAGAAGTTGCTTTCGGCATGCTGGATTTCGCCCAGCGCGCCCTCGTCGATCAGCCGCTTGATCTCCCGGAACGCGGGCTCGAACCGGCGTTCGTGTCCGACGCCCAGTTGGACGCCGGCGGCGGCGCATGCCGCGACCGCGCGTTCGGCGCTCGCCTTGGTCAGCGCCAACGGCTTCTCGCAGAAGACGTGCTTCCCGGCTTCCGCCGCGGCCACGATCTGCGCCTCGTGCAGGCTATGAGGGGTCGCTAGCAGAACAGCATCGATGCCGGGATCATCCAGCGCATCGGAGAGGTCCGCGCTCAGATCGAACTCATTCGCATCGGCGAAGTCCCGATGGGCGTCCGGCGCGATGTCGATGCCGCGCGTCACCCGCAGCCTGGCGCGGTTGTTCCGCAGGCAGCCGACGATGTGTCGGCCCCACCAGCCAAGGCCGACCATGGCCACATTGATCATGCGAAAATCTCCGATCCGTTCGCGGGCCGAAGTCTTAGCCAATCGGACTGCGCGGATCAAACCCCCGGCGCGATCAGGCGGCGCCGTCGCCGTTGGGCCAAAGATATCTTCCGGCCGGGAATCGGGCCGCTTTGGTTTTCCGAAACCGGATGGGATTTCATCGAAATTCCCCGCTGGACCCGGCCGCTCCGGACGCGTAAGGAAGATGCCGGACGGGGCAGGCAATTGATCGACAAACGGGTCACATCCTTTGAGCAGGCGCTGGCCGGGATCGAGGACGGATCAACGATCCTGGTGAGCGGTTTCGGCAACGCCGGCTCGCCCATCGAACTCCTGGAGGCGCTGGTCGATCAGGGGGCCAGGGACCTGACCGTGGTCAGCAACAATGCGGGCGAGGGCGAGTTCGGGCTCGCCGCACTGATGCGGGCCGGACGGGTGCGCAAGATCATATGCTCCTACCCCATCACGTCCGGTTCGGTGGTCGTCGATGAACTCCATGCGGCGGGCAAGATCGAGCTGGAAGTGGCGCCCCAGGGCACGATCAGCGAACGCATGCGCGCCGCGGCGGCGGGCATCGGCGGCTTCTACACCCGGACGTCCGCCGGCACCAGGCTCGGCGAAGGCAAGGAAACCCGCGAGTTCGACGGGCATCCGCATGTGCTGGAACGGCCGCTCAAGGGCGACGTCGCTCTCCTCCGCGCCAAGACCGGCGACCGGTGGGGCAACCTCGTTTACAACATGACGGCCCGAAATTTCGGACCCACCGTGGCCATGGCCGCGGACTTGACCATCGCCCAGGTGGACGAAACCGTGGATGCCGGCGAATTGGACCCGGAGATCATCGTGACCCCAGGCATCTTCGTCGACCGGGTTCTGCGGGTTCCGAGGCGCGCGTAACGTGGGTCTGGACCGCAACCAGATTGCCTGGCGGATCGCCCAGGACATCGCCGACGGCAGCTACGTCAATCTTGGAATCGGCATGCCGGAACTGGTGGCCGACTACATCCCCGAGGGGCGCGAGATCGTTTTTCACAGCGAGAACGGGCTGTTGGGCATGGGGCCCAAACCCCCGAAGGACCGGGAAGACCATGATTTGATGAACGCCGGCAAGAAACCGGTGACGCTGGTGCCGGGCGGCGCCTACTTTCATCACACCGACTCGTTTCTGATGATCAGGGGCGGCCACCTCGATCTCTGCGTGCTCGGAGCCTACCAGATTTCGGAGGCCGGCGATCTCGCCAACTGGGCGACCGACAGCGACAAGCGGCTGCCCGCCGTCGGCGGCGCCATGGACCTGGCGGCCGGCACCCCGCGGGTCGTCGCCATGACCACGCACTGCGCCCGGGACGGCACGCCCAAACTTCTCGGCGAATGCACCTTTCCGCTGACCGCGGCGGGCGTCGTCGACCGTGTTTATACGGACCTCGCCGTGGTCGATGTGACGCCGGCGGGCTTCGTTGCGCGCGAGATCGTCGACGGAATGACCCTGGACGAGCTGCGGGACAGGACCGGGGCAAGGCTCACCGCCGCGGAGAACCCCGGCATCCTGAAAGCGCCGGCGCTCGGCCACGCGGCCGGGTAGCTATCAGGGTCCGGATTCGATTTAGCCGCCATAGAAGTGTTGCGGCGCTGGGTGGGGGAGTTTCCATATCACCCTCACCCCGGCCCTCTCCCTCCGGGAGGGAGAGGGAGTGGTTGCGGCACGGCATCGTGTTCCCTCGCCCCCGTCGGGGGAGAGGGATGTGGAGGCTTGGCGAGCGAAGCGAGCCTAGCCATGCCTGTCCTCCGGCCGGCGGAGCCGGTCCGGTGGGCTGGGTGAGGGGGACGCAAAAACGGGAATCCCCTAATCGAGTACAGACCCTAGGACCAGGGGGTTTCGACCTTCTCGATCAAGACGCCGTCGACCTGGATGTCGTCGACCTTTTCGTTGAAGAAGCACATCAGGCCCTTGATCCTGGGCATCTCCGGTACAGGCTCCGGATAGCCCCAGACGATGTTCTCGAACACCCGGCCTCCCACCGCCGCCGTCCAGTACACCGCATTCCCCTTGTAGGGGCAGGACGACGCGGCGTCGCTCGGGGTTAGAAGCTCCGTCCGAACGTCCTCGGGCGGCAGGTAGTAGCGGGTCGGCAACCCGGTTTCGAAAAGAAAGCGGGCGTTGGTGCTCTCGGCCACGGTTTCGCCGCCAAGGAGGACCTTGACGGGCCGGGAACTCCGCACCACGTCGATGCGCTTATAGGGATCCCGGGCGTGGACGAAGATTTCGTCATCCTCCTCGTACCAGTGATCCACCCTGTTCCAGTAGAACGCCACATGATCCTTGAGGCCGGCGCATTCCACGAACGGCGCCTCGTATCCCCAGGCCGCGTTTTCCGACGTTTTGCCGCCGGCGTCGATGGTCCAGTAGGACGCATCGCCCTTGAACGGACAATGAGTCGAGTGGCCGGTCGGGCTCAACAATTCCATCCGGACATCGGGCTTGGGAAAATAATAGACGGGGACGTGTTTGGTTTCCCGGATCAGCAGAGTCTTGAGGGAATCCGCGATGACCTCGCCGCCGAACTCGACGCGTACCCGGCGCGGGCTGATCTCCATATTCACCTCGTAGCCGGGATGGCTTTGAAACCCGGGGGCGTTGACTCCATCAGGCATCGTGTTCCCTCCGGTCGCCGGGCCGGTCCATCTCGGCATCCGCGAACTCGTCGTCGCCCGGCTCCTCGTCTTCGACGGCCGCGATCCGGTAGTCCTCGTTGAGCCATTTCGAGAGGTCGAGGTCGGCGCAGCGCTTGGAGCAGAAGGGCCGGTAATCTGCGGCCGCGGGACGGCCGCAGGACGGACATTTCTTGCGTTTGGCGCTGACGGGAAGTCGGTGAACGGACACAGGCGGTCTCGCCTCCAAATTAAAGCACCACAGACTAGAGCAGTTTCCGGCCAAATTGAACCACTTGACCGGGAACTGATCTGGGGTACGGCACAAAATCCCCTCTCCCCTGGAGGGAGAGGGATGCGAAGGCTTGGCGAGCTTGCGAGCCTTAGCCGTAGCTGGGTGAGGGGGGATTGTCATTTCACCCCACACTCATCTTCACCCCCACCCCAACCCTCCCCCTTCGAGGGGGAGGGGGTCAGGGAGAAGGCGCAAAACGGGAATCCCCTAATTGAGTCCTGTCCCTAGTCTCCGTCTTCCGCGTCCAGGAGCGCCCGGGCCTCCGGCAGGCTGCGGCGCCTGCGGCGCCGGGTCAATTCGACCAGTCCGAGCTTGCTGTAGCCATGGACAAAAACGGATCGGTCGGCCGCACAGCGCTCGCGCAGCCGGCGGAGCACCTGATTGCGGTCCTCGCCGCGGGGAAGGGAGATAAAATCGATAACCGCCTGACCGGAAAGATTTCGGAGCCGGATCTCCCGGGCGGCTGCGGCGGCGGCCTCCAAATTGACGTGCAGCGGTCCCTGCCCGGCGTTCCCCGCGTTGACGTCGATGGCCACGAGCGCCTGCGTAGGCTCGATGATCAGCTCGCCCCCCGACGGAAGCCGGACCAACGGCTCGAAGGCTGCCTGCCAGGCGTCTTCCAGCCCCATGCCGGCGAAGGGTCCGGCGGTCCGGTGGTGGGCCGCCAGCCTGTCGGCGGCCTCGGGCGCCCATCGGCCGATGCAGGATCGGACGAACGGCACGGCGCCGCCGGTCACGACGATTTGCGACCAATCCCCGGCCGGAAAATCCCTTAAGAAGCTCTCCACGGGCGAAACCGGCGGCGACAGGACCGTATCGTCCTCCATGTCCCGGATCGAGGACCATACGCCGCGCAGCCTCCGAACCTCCTCGACAACCGCGTCCGCGCCGGCATCCGCCGCCCGGGTGCGCAGCACAACCCCTTCTTCGCCCAGCAAACTCCCATCCACCGCGTCGATGAGGGTGTCGACTTCGGGATGATCGCGAAGCGACCGCGGCGCCCGGACGGTCTCGCCATCCGGCTGGAAGACCGCCAGGCGGCCGGCGATCCGCGGCCTGGCGGTAAGCCGGGCCAGCTTGCCCGGAAAGCTGTCGCGCTCCACCTGCACGATCAGCCGCTGCCCCTCCTGGAGCGCCGGCGAGCCCATAGGCAGGTCCCGGCCGTTGAGGAAGCCGGTCGACCCGCCGCCGAATTCGACGAACCCGTCGCCCCCCGCCGTCTTGCCGGCGACCCTGCCCCGATAAATGCCCTCTACCCGGCTCGGGTGGCGCTTCAACTCCAGATACGCTTCCGCCAGATCTCCGTCCTCGAGCAAGGCGATGCGGTCGGCCGCCTCACCGGCTTCGATGACGAGTTCGCGCTTCACGATCGCTCCGCTTGCGGCCGGATTCCAAGGCCGCCCAACAATTGCACGACCTCGAACAAGGGCAGTCCCACCACGTTGCTGTAGGAACCGGAGACTACGCGGACGAAACCGGCGGCCAGGCCCTGAATGGCGTATCCGCCCGCCTTGCCCCGCCATTCCAATGACCGGATATAATCGTCGATTTCCGCGGCATCCAGGCGTTTGAACGAGACGCCGGTCGACACCAGGCGGGTGTGTTCCACCCCCCCTGGGCCGACGACGCAGACGCCGCCGAGAACGGTGTGCCTGCGCCCGGAGAGCAGTTCCAGCATGCGGCGCGCCTCGCCCTCGGAGTCCGGTTTCCCGAGGCTGCGGCGGCCGCGGGCGACGACCGTATCGGCGCCAAGAACGAAACAATTCGGATTGTCCGCCGCAACCGCCCGCGCCTTGTCGGCCGCGAGCCTCAGCGCCAGGTCTTTCGGCAACTCGCCGGGCTTCGCCGCTTCGTCGATAGCGGCCGGAACGATCGAGCCGGGCTCCAGGCGAACCTGGCGCAGCAAATCAAGCCGCCTGGGCGATGCCGAGGCGAGGATGAGGTTCGGTATCTGGGAATGGGTCATCGGCCGCGCCAGGATCAGGCGCCAGCAGACTACTTGAAGCGGAAGGTGATCCGGCCCTTCGTCAGGTCATACGGGGTCATCTCGACGTTGACGCGGTCCCCCGCCAGCACGCGAATCCGGTGTTTCCGCATTTTTCCGGCCGTGTGGGCCAAAATTTCATGATCGTTGTCCAGTTTGACCCGGAACATCGCATTGGGCAGCAGTTCGGTGACCGTGCCCTCGAACTCCAAAAGCTCTTCCTTCGCCATCTCCGCTCCCGCGGCTGTTGCAGTGAGGGGTGAAAGTGGTCCGAACGGCCTTTGGGGTCAAGTCCTTTTGCCCCGGATTCCGCCGGAAATTGCGGGGCCGGTCAGCCACCGGGGGGCTTTGCGACAGGAAATCTCCGATGAATTCGATCGTGGACGGCGTCGCGCACCCGGCGATAGGCTTCGAGCTGCACGTCTCGCGTTCCCTCGATCCCGCCGGGATGCTCGGTGGCCCAATATTCCACCTCGCAGGAGACGCGGGACGTGAGGTCCAGCGCCACGTGATGGGCTTCGGGCGACAGGGTGACGATCAGGTCGAATGACAAATCGTTCAGATCGTTGAAGGACTTCGGGCGGTGGCGGGACATGTCGATCCCCCGCTCCCGCATGACCTCGACGACAAAAGCGTCGGGGTCGCCGATCTCGACCCCCACGGAGTCCACATATATCCGATGCCCGTGGTAATGCTTGAGGAACCCTTCCGCCATGGGCGAGCGTACCGCGTTCAGCGAGCAGGCGAACAGGACGGCGGAGGGGCGGTCGGTCATCGTCCTATCGCCACAGCATGACGCAAATGAGGGTGAACAGCCGCCGCGCCGTGTCGAAGTCCATGGCGACGTGGGATTTGAGGCGTTCCCGCAACAACTCCGAACCTTCATTGTGCAGGCCCCGCCGCCCCATATCGATGGCCTCGATTTTCGACGGCGAGGCGACCTTGATGGCCTCGTAGTAGCTCTCGCACATCAGCATGTAGTCCTTGATGACCGAACGGACCGTGGTGAGCGGCAGCGTGAACTCGGTCAGCGGACCGTCTTCCTGGTTCCGGACGTCGAGCCGGAGCCGGTTCTCCTCGACGCTGATGTGCAGATTGAACGGACCGGCGACATCATCGGCCGGCTCGAAGCTGTTTTCTTCCAGCAAGTCATAGATGGCGACGGCCCTGTCGCGGTCGACCTCGCGGGAGCGGCGCGGCACCGTCTTCTCGTCCAGATATACGGCGACGATGCGGCGCGTATCGTCCATCGCTTACGCCTCGTCGGCCTCCGACAGGCGAAGCCGCAAGGAGAGCGCATGGGCGTCGAGGCCTTCCGCCCTGGCGAGGGTCACGGCGGCCGGTCCGATTTTTGCCAGCGAGGCGCTATCGGCCCCGATGATCGAGCTGCGCTTCATGAAGTCCAGAACCCCGAGGCCGGAGGAAAACCTTGCGCTCCGCCCCGTCGGCAGAACGTGGTTGGGACCGGCGATATAGTCGCCCACCGCCTCCGGCGCATGATGCCCGAGGAATATGGCGCCGGCATTGGTGATCTTCCCGGCCAGCCCGTCCGGGTCGGCGGTCGCGATTTCCAGATGCTCCGGCGCGATCCGGTCGACGATGGCGACCCCGGTCTCGAGTGTGGGCACGACGATAATGGCGCCGTGGCGCCGCCAGCTCTCGCCGGCGATGTCGCTCCGGGGCAGGGCCTGAAGGTGACGGTCGACGTGACGCGCCACTTCATCGGCGAATGCCGCGCTGTCGGTGACCAGGATGGATTGCGCGCTGGTATCGTGCTCGGCTTGCGACAGGAGGTCCGCCGCGATCCAGGAGGGATCGGCCCGGTCGTCCGCAACCACCAGGATTTCCGATGGCCCGGCGATGGAATCGATCCCGACGGTGCCGAAAACCAGACGCTTGGCCGCCGCCACATAGGCATTGCCCGGGCCGACGATCTTGTCGACGGGCGCGATGGTCTCGGTCCCATATGCCAGCGCCGCCACGGCCTGGGCGCCGCCGACCCGGTAGATTTCATCGACCCCGGCCAGATCGGCGGCCGCCAGGACCGGCGGGGCGATTTCCCCGTCGGGCGTGGGCACAACCATGACCAGACGCGGCACGCCGGCCACGTGCGCCGGGATGGCGTTCATCAGGACCGATGACGGATAGGCCGCGGTGCCGCCCGGCACGTACATGCCGACCGCCGGGACCGGCCGCCAGCGGTGGCCGAGACGAATGCCCGCATCATCGGTGTAGTCCAGATCGTCGGGCAGCTGGCGCGCGTGGTAGCTCTTGATCCGTTGGGCCGCGAGGTCCAGGGCGGCCAGGGTGTCGGGCTCGCAATCCTTTTTGGCGGCCGCGATTTCCCCGGCGCCAATCCGCAGTCCGGTCGCCGCCGCGTCGAACCGGTCGAATTCGCGGGTGTACTCGAGCAGCGCGGCGTCGCCCTTCGCCCGCACGGTCTCGACGATTTCGCGCACCGCCGGATCGACATCCGCTTCCGCCGCCCGCCTGACGTCTAGAAACTCCTGGAACCGAACGTCGAATTCCGGATCGGCGGCGTCAAGCCGGGCGGGCATCGACCGCCTCCCGGAACCGGGAAATCCATTTGGAGACTTCGTCGGAGCGGGTCTTCAGCGCCGTCCGGTTCACCGCCAGCCGGGAAGAGATACGGGCAATTTCCTCCACCTCGACAAGGCCGTTGGCCTTCAAGGTGGCGCCGGTGGACACCAGATCGACGATGCGCTCGCAAAGGCCCAGGGCCGGCGCGATTTCGACGGCGCCGGAGAGCTTGACGCATTCGGCCTGAACGCCGCGCGCGGCGAAGTGCCGCTTGGTGATCTCCGGATACTTGGTCGCGATGCGGATGTGGCTCCAGCGTTTCGGGTTGTCCCGCTTCACCAGGTCCCCGGGCGCGGCGACCACCATCCGGCAGTGGCCGAGATCGAGATCGAGGGGCGCGTATATCTCCCGGGATTCGAACTCCAACAGCACGTCGGCGCCGGCGACGCCCATGTGGGCGGCGCCGAACGCAACGATGGTGGCGACGTCGAAGCTGCGCACGCGGATAATGTCGACCGACGGATCGCTGGTCGAAAAACGGATTTGGCGCGCGTCATCCCGATGAAACGCGTCCTCGGGCTCCAGGCCGGCGCGGCCCATCAGCGGCAGAACCTCGTCGAGGATTCGGCCCCTCGGCAACGCCAGAATGAGTTTTTCGTTGGCCAGCACGGCTCTCACTCCCGGTTTGGGAGCGCATCCTTAAAGGTTTTGTTCCGGTTTTTCCAGGGCTGAAGGCGGTTATCCGCCGACCCGTGAAATCTCCGCCCCGCACGCCGCGAGCTTCTCCTCCACCCGCTCGTAGCCCCGGTCGAGGTGGTACACCCGGTTGATCACGGTTTCGCCCTTGGCGGCGAGACCCGCCAGCACCAGCGAAACCGACGCCCGGAGGTCGGTGGCCATCAGATGCGCGCCCGAGAGTTCGGGGACCCCGCGGACGATCGCCGAGGAGCCGTGAACGTTGATGTCGGCCCCCATGCGGTTGAGCTCCGGTACATGCATGAAGCGGTTCTCGAAGATGGTTTCGGTAATCATCGAAGCGCCGTCCGACACCGCCAGCAGCGCCATGATCTGCGCCTGCATATCGGTGGGAAAGCCGGGATAGGGCTCGGTCATCACGTCGATGCCGTCCAGACGGTTGTCGGTCCGCTTGACCAGGATGTCCCCGTCCGCCTCGGTCACGCTGACCCCGGCCCGGCCCAGGGTATCGACCACGGAATCGAGGAAATCCATTCTCGAATTGCGCAGCCGGAGTTCACCGCCGGTAATGGCGGCGGCGACGGCATAGGTGCCGGTTTCGATCCGGTCGGGGATGACGGAATAGTCGGCGCCGTGCAGCGACGTCCGTCCCCGCACCACCAGGGTATCGGTTCCGATGCCGTCGATTTCCGCCCCCATGGCGACCAGGCAGTGCGCCAGGTCGGACACTTCCGGCTCCCGGGCGACATTCGCGAGCTGCGTCTCGCCCTCGGCCAGCACCGCCGCCATCAGGATGTTCTCCGAGGCGCCGACGGAGACCGAGGGAAAGGTAATGTGCGCGCCGGCCAATCCGTCCGGCGCCTTGGCGCTGATATAGCCTTCCTCGAGTTCGATCTCGGCGCCCAATTGCCGCAGGGCTTCGAGGTGCAGATCGACGGGCCGGGTCCCGATGGCGCAGCCGCCCGGCAGCGAGACCCGCGCCTCCCCGAATCGGGCCAGCGCCGGGCCCAGAACCAGGACCGAAGCGCGCATCCTGCGGACCAGATCGTAGGGCGCCGTCCGGCCGATGTCGCCGTCGGCGGTCAGGCGCAGGACCCGGCCCGCCTGTTCGCCATTACCGGAAACGCCGTCCATATCCACGGTGACGCCAAGCTCGGCCAGCAGATCCGCCATGGTCGAGATATCGGCAAGGTGCGGCGGATTGGCCAACGTCAGGGTCTCGTCGGTCAGCAGACACGCCGCCATCAGCGGCAGCGCCGCGTTCTTGGAGCCGGCGATGGGAATGGTGCCGTTGAGGGGTCTTCCGCCCCGAATGACGATTTGATCCACGCTAGTCCTTTTGTTCCGGTTCCCCGTCCGCCTGACCGTCCGCTCGGCCGCGCTGCCGCGCCTTTCGGCGGTCGAGGTTCCGCCGCAGCGCCTCGGCCAGCTTGGCCTCCCGCTCCCGGCGGGCGGCCTCGGCCTTGCGCGTGACGTTGGGACCCTGCCGGCCCTTGGCGGCGTTCATATGGTGCTCATTGGCGGTGCACATTGATCGAAGGCGGTCGGCATGGTTGTCGCAGTCTCGTCGCGGAGCGTCAAGAATATGCCGGGGATTGCGGCGGAAGTGTGGCGACGGAACCCCGGAGCGGCGCGCTTGCCCGGACAATGCCGCTGTGGCATGTTGCGCGCCGCTCGAAACCGACCTTGATGTGCCGCCGTAGCTCAGGGGTAGAGCGCGCCCTTGGTAAGGGCGAGGTCGAGTGTTCAATTCACTCCGGCGGCACCATTTTCCGACTTACGCCGCCGGACGGGGTTCGGGACCGGATTCGGGAGACGCGCCCGCGGCCAGCCTCTCCAGCACCTCCGCCCCGTTCGCCGCGATCCAGAAGTGGCCCGCCCCGGGAATGAACCGGGCGCGGCAATCGGGAATCCGTTCGGCCAGCCAGCGGCCGAACGCCGCCGGCACGACCGTATCCGCTTCGCCGTGCCACAAGAATGTGGGCACCGGAATGTCCGACGGCGCGAACCCCCAGGCCCGGGACATCAGCCGCAACTCGGCGGCCAGCCCCGAGGTGCCCTGGGAGAAGGCGTCCTCGGCGGACGCGATCAAACACCCCCGCGTCCAGTCATCGGCGAGGATTTCCCGGTCCGGTCCGGCCATCGCCGACATGGCGAAACGCATCACGCGGTCCGGTTTCCCGGCGAAGGTCCGCCGGAAGAGTTTCGTCCCGAGCGCGGTCATCAGGCGGCTGCGGCGGCCGAGGCCGTAGATGACCGAATAGCGGGCCTTCAAATGTTTGCGGATTGCCGGAGAGGCGACGGGGGCCATGGCGCTCACCAGGCCCAGCGCCGTCAGCCGGTCGCCGAGCCGCACCCCGCAGGCCGCCGCGTAGGGCCCGCCGCCCGAGACGCCGGCCAACGGAAACCGGTCGAGCGACAAGCGGTCCGCCAATGACGCCACGTCATCGGCGAAATCGAGGATGGTCCGGTCCGGATGCGGATCGGAAAGGCCCAAACCGGGCCGGTCGGGAGCGATCAGCCGGACGCCGGCCTCCCTGGCGGCGCGGTCGCCGAGCCGGAACATCACGCGGCTCGACGGCGTGCCGTGCAGGAAAATCAGCGGCCGGCCGGCCGGGTCGCCGTATTCGGCGTAACCGAACCGCCGCCCCGACGGCAGCATGACGAAATTGTCTTCGTCGGGATAAGTCGCGGCGGCCGACGGGTCCATTGGTCGCAACCGTCAGGCGGCCTTCAGGAAGTGGATGCTGAACAAATCGTCCGCGTCGGTCCAGGTCGCGCCGACGGCAAATCCGGCCCGCGCCGCGAGCCCGCCGAATTCCGTGACGGTGTATTTGTAGGAATTTTCCGTATGGATGGTTTCGCCCTCCGAGAAACGGAATGTCTCCCCGCCGATACGAATGCGCTGCTCCGATTTGGCGCGCAGGTGCATTTCTATCCGCCCCTCGCCCTCATTGTAAAATGCGTGATGCTCGAACCCGTCGATGTTCACCTCGGAATCGAGTTCGCGCTCGATGCGGCGCAGCAGGTTGAGATTGAAGTCCGCCGTGTGGCCGGCCTCATCGTTGTAGGCCCGGTTCAGACGGCCGACGTCTTTCTTCAGATCGACGCCGATGAGCAGGGCGCCGTCGTCGCCCACGTTCGCCCGCACCTGGCCCAGGAAGATTCCAGCCTCCTCGGGCGTCTGGTTGCCGATGGTCGAACCCGGGAAGAATCCCAGTTTCGCGCCGCCGCCGGCAACCTCGGAAGGAAGTTCGAAGTCGCCGGTGAAGTCGGCGCAGATGCCGCCCACCCTGAGACCGGGGTGGCGGGCGGAGATATCCTCGACCACGAAGCGCAGATGCTCCGGTGAAATATCGATGGCCGCATACTCGGCCGGGTCCTCCAGCGCATCGAGCAGCAGATTGATCTTGGCCGCCGAGCCGCAGCCGTATTCGATGACGACCGCGCCGGGACCCGCGAGGCGCCGGATATCATCGCTTCGATCGGACAGCAGGCCGATCTCCGTCCGGGTGACGTAATACTCCTCGGTCCCGCAAATGCGGTTGAAAATGTGAGAGCCCTCCTCATCGTAGAAGAACTTCGCCGGAATTTCCTTCTGTGCGGCCCGCAAGCCGGCAATCACCGCGTGCTCGAAATCGGCCACTTGAGGCTGCCGGTCGACGAAGTAGGCCACACCGCTGTCGCCTCCGGACCCGCCGTCGCCGGGTGGTGTCAATTCATCCATGATGCGGTTGCCGCCTTTCGGTGCCTCAGGCGCGGGTGAAAGTGGCCGGATTGTTGGCGGCGGGGCATCGGGTGTCAACCCCGGCGCCCGGAAAAAGCATCAATTTTTGAGTACGTTAGCGGCTTTTCCCGCCGAGCGACCCGCGGTGCGCCAGGTAGACCCCGAGCAGCACCACCAGCCCGCCCAGGCCCCGAAGGCCGGTGATGGCTTCGGCGAACAGCGCCCACGCGATCAGCGCCGCCAATACCGGCTGGAACAACAGCGCGACCGAGGAGAAGGCGGCCGGGAGCTTGGCGAGCGCATAGGCGATCAACCCCTGACCGCCGGTATGGGACACGATCGCCAGGCCCAGCAGCACGGTCCAGCCGGCAACCCCCGCCGGCCAGAGCGGGGTCTCGGTGATCAGGGCGGCCGGCAACAGAATGATCGAGGTGGAGATACCGCTCCACCACATGACGGTGGCGGTGGAGAATTTGGCCCGCAGGCGGCTGACGGTCAGAATATAGGAAGCGTAGAACACCGCGGTCGCGATGCCGAGGGCATCGCCGATCAGGTGCTTTTCGCTGGTGCCGGCGCTCACCCCGACCAGAATGGCGACGCCGGCAACGGCGCAGAACAACCCCCCGAGAAACACCCGGTTAAACCGCTCCTTGAACAGAAGGAACGCCCCCAGCGTCACGAATATGGGGGCGAAGTTGGCGAACAGCGTCGCGTTGGCGACCGTCGTCAGATTGATCGACCAGTGCCAAAGCGCCAGATCGCCGGCAAAGAAAACCCCGGACAGCATCAGCAGCGCATAGTCCTTGGCAGTCGGCGGACCCGCGGCGGCCTCGCGCCGGCTCCGGTCGATCATGACCCAGACGAATACCACCGGCAGCGACAGGAAGACCCGGTGAAATCCGGTGGTGACCGGCCCGAGTTCGCTCAAGCGGACGAATATGGGCGACAGGGCGATGGCGGCCGCGCCGAGGAACAGCGCGGCCATCGCCCGGCGGTCATGAGCGGACCCTGAATCTGACATGGCGCGCGGTTATAGAGCAGTATCCGGCTAAATTGAATCAATTTGACCGGGAACCGGTCCGGTGGGCCCGGGTCGGTCAATTCGTCCGAATTGACCTTACATGACGAGTGAATATACGACACAAACCAGACCGTCATGCCCGGACTTGATCCGGGCATCCACGTTTCGGGGGGCGGCGCACACGTGGATGGCCGGGTCGGGGCCCGGCCATGACGAAATCAATTGAGTCCGGACCCTGACCACCTCGTCCCGCCGGAACAAACGGTGAGTGATGCCGGGGATTTGGTGGTCTATAGTCCGGACATGGATTCTGAAACCCCCGGCGCCGCCGATCTGGCGGCCGCCTTGATTTCCCCGGACGACCCGCCGCCCTTCGAGCTTCTCAACCCCGAGGGCGGCGCGCCGGTGCTGCTGATCTGCGATCATGCGAGCCGCGAGGTTCCGGAGAGTTTGGACGGGCTCGGCCTGACGCCGGAGACGCTTGACCTGCACGTCGCCTGGGATATCGGCGCCGCCAACGTCACGCGGCGGCTCGCGGCGAAACTGGACGCCAGGGCCGTGCTCGCCGGCTATTCGCGGCTGGTCATCGACAACAACCGCCAGCCGGGCGATCCGTCGGCGATCCCGGAGGTCAGCGACAATATCGTCATTCCCGGCAACCAGGACCTGTCGGAGGCCGACGAGGTGGCGCGGCGGGACGCTCTCTACTGGCCCTATCACCGCGCCGTGTCGGATGGTCTGGCCCACCTGTGGCGCCGCGGCGCGCCGCCGGCCCTGTTCTCGGTCCACAGCTTCACGCCGTCCATGGACGGCGAGGATCGCGAATGGCATGTGGGCGTGTTGTGGAACCGGGACCCCCGGATCGCCGAGCCGCTGATCTATGAACTCCGCCGGCGGCCGGAAGGCCTCAACGTCGGCGACAACCTGCCCTACTCCGGTGCGGACCTGGCTCATTCCCTTGATATTCACGGCGGCGCGGCGGGCCTGCCCAATTGCGCGGTCGAAATCCGGCAGGATTTGGTGGCGGATGACGAAGGCGCCGAGGAGTGGGCCGGTATCGTCGCGGATTGCCTGAACCGAATTCTGCGGATCGACGACATCCACGAGGTCAAACACTTCTGATGCCCATCTCTGAACCTGCCCTGACAATCGGTATCGAGGAGGAGTATCTTCTCGTCGAGCGCGACAGCCGCGACCTTGTTAAAAATCCGTCGGAGGAAATGTTCAAGGAATGCGAGGCGCGGCTCCAGAGTCTGGTCAAGCCGGAGTTCCTGAAGTCCCAGATCGAGGTGGCGACCGATGTTTGTGCCTCCATAGCCGAGGCGCGCCGGGAACTGGGCGAACTGCGCTCCACCATCGCCGAGGTCGCCGACAGGTATGACCTCGCCCCCATCGCCGCCTCCACCCACCCCTTCGCCCGTTGGGAACAACAGGTTCACACCGACAAGGACCGCTACAATGCGCTCGCCCGGGACCTTCAGGCGGTGGCCCGGCGGCTGGTGATCTGCGGCATGCACGTCCACGTCTGCGTCGACGACGAAGATCTTCGGATCGATTTGATGAGCCAGGCCGCCTATTTCCTGCCCCATTTGATGGCTCTCTCCACCTCGTCGTCGTTTTGGGGAGGCGAGAAGACCGGCCTGATGTCGTACCGGCTGTGCGTCTGGGACGAACTGCCGCGGACCGGCCTGCCGGAGCGTTTCGACTCCTACGGCGAGTATCTCCGGCATGTGAACGTCATGATAGACGCCGGACTCATCGAGGATGCGACGATGATCTGGTGGGATATCCGGCCGAGCGCCCGGTTCCCGACCCTGGAGATGCGGATCAGCGACATCTGCACCCGGATCGAGGACACGATTACCATCGCGGCGCTCTATGTCTGCATCATCCGCATGCTCTACCGCCTTCGCAGCTCCAATCAGCGCTGGCGCAGCTATTCCAATATGCTGGTCGCGGAGAATCGCTGGCGCGCCCACCGGTTTGGTCTGGATGAAGGCTTGGTGGATTTCGGAAAGGGCTCGCTTGTTCCTTTTGCTGATCTCGTCGAGGAATTGCTGGAACTGATCCGTGAGGATGCCGAAGCCCTCGACTGCGTCGCCGAGGTGGAACATGCCCGGACGATCATCGAGCGCGGCACCAGCGCCCACCGGCAGATCGCCGCGTTCGACGATGCCCTCGGCCGGGGCGCGTCCCCGGAAGAGGCTCTCCGCGCCGTCGTCGACGACCTGATCGAGCAGACCGTCGCGGGCCTTTAGTCGGGTCTTGCCCGGCCCGCCGCGCCGTGGCAAATCTCCGGGTTCAGACGACACCCCTGCTAAAGAGGAGACACCCATGGCCGATGTTGGCGGAATTGCGGCTGACCGATTGCGGTCCTTCGTCGAGCGGATCGAACGGTTGGAAGAAGAAAAAGCAGCGCTCGGCGCCGACGTCCGGGAAATCTATTCCGAAGCCAAAAGCGTCGGATTCGACTCCAAGATCATCCGGCAGGTCATCCGTCTCCGGAAGCTGGACGGCAGCGACCGGCGCGAGCAGGAGGAACTCCTCGATCTCTACAAGACCGCCCTCGGCATGGACTAGGCAGCCCTAGAATTTCTCCACCCACGGCCGCACCTCGATCTCCCAGGACCACGAACTGCGGTGCTGGCGGTGCAGATGCAGATAGGTCTCGGCGATTGCGTCGGGCTCGAGCCACGCATCCTCGCCCCGATCGCCCCCTTGGGTCCGACCGCGGTCCGGATTGGCGATGCCGCCGTCGACCACCACGTGGCCGACATGAATGTTCTTCGGGTGAAGTTCCCGCGCCATGCTTTGCGCCAACCCGCGAAGGCCGAATTTTCCCATGGCGAAGGTGGCCGACTGCGGAAATCCCTTGACCCCGGCCGACGCGCCGGTGAGCAGGATCGTCCCCTTCCCGGCTTCGAGCATCCGCCTCGCCGCCTGCTGGGCGACCAGGAAGCCGCCGAACGCCGTGGTCAGGATCGCCTTGCCGACCTCTTGGGGATCGAGTTCGACGAGCGGTCCCCGCACCCGGGCGCTGGCGTTGAATACCACGACATCGGGCGTGCCGAAATCCGTGTCGACCGCCGCGAAAAGCGCTTCGACCGACGCCGCGTCCGCGGTATCGCAGGTGTAGGATTTGCCGTCCACTTCGGCGGTCAGGCCGGCCAGCTTATCGGTGTTTCTGGCCGCCAGAGCGACCTTCATGCCTTCCCTGTGGAATAGCCGTGCCAGCGACGCGCTCAGCCCCGACCCGGCGCCGACGATAACGGCGATCTCGTTTTCACTCATGTGTACCTCTTGAACTGGCGTACGGCGGACCGCCGCCCCGATTTGAACCGGTTCAACGATATCCGATGCGCCCGGGCTTTAACCAGCGTTTACGGCCCGGAGCAGCCCGCCGGCGCGGGGCGTGTTCGGGACCATGCCATCAGGCGTAGACCCGGCCAAACCTGTTTGCCGTGAAATCCCCGAAGTCGACCTGTTCCTGGCGGACAAAACCGGATGCCGGCAGGCGGCCGTCGCGATGCAGATCGACCATGGCGCAGATGGCCGAGGCGGTCGTCAACTGGATCGCGCTCCACGGCGCCCCATCCTCGCCGCCGTAGATCTTCTTGGCGTAGGATTCCTGGGTCAGGCGGCCGTCCTTGATCCCCCGGACGGTGACGAAGATCACCACCAGTCCTGCATGGTGACCGGGACCCCGTGCTCGATGACGTCCTTGAACACGTCCCGCCGGTTGCAGAGGTTGAGGTCCTCGGCGAGCATCTTGATCATGTCGCGGTGACCGGGGTAGCGGACGGTCTTGTAGTTCAGGTTCTCGACCTTGCCCTCGAGGGTATCGCACAGGCTGCCGATGCCGCCCGAGGTGCTGAATGCCTCGTAGTGCACGCCGTCCAGGGAAAACTCCTCGAGCCCTTCCAACGGAATGACCTCGCGGCGTTCTCCGTCGTGGATCGTGTCGCAGAGATTGCAGTACTCGTTGATCAGTCCGTCGGTGCTCCAGGTGAGGTTGTATTTGAGGGCGTTGTCGGGGAACTGGGGCAACGCGCCGACCCGGAGCTTCACGTCCTGGGGCTCGTCGAAGCGCTGTACCAGATAGTGGGCGGCGATGGCGATGAACCCGGGCGCCAGGCCGCACTGAGGAACGAAGACCGTCCCGGCGCCATCGGAGAGTTCCGAGATCGCCCGGGCCGTCCGGACGTCTTCGGTGGGATCGAAGTAGTGAACGCCGGCCTCGCGGGCGAACTCCGCCACCCGGAGATCGAGGAAATACGGGAGCGTGCTGACCACGACGTCCCGGCCGGCCAGGGCGCCGCGAAGGTTCCGGTCGTCGTTCACGTCGACGGCAGCCGGGGCGATTCCGCCGCCGGCCGACCCCTCCGGGACCGCGGCCTTGTCGGCGAGCGTAACGGCGTAGTCGCCGGTTTCGGCCAGCATCCGCGCAACCGCAATGCCGATCTTGCCGGCGCCCAGCACCAGGGTATTCGTCATCGTATCGGTCCGTCAGGTTTCATCGCCCTTGAGGATATCACGCAACCGCCTCGCATGGGCCCGGGCGCCCGCCGAATTGGGATGAATTTCCAATACCTGCTCGAATGCGCGAAGCGCCGCGTCCGGCCGTTCGAGGGCCATATAGATCAGGCCAAGGCCGGAAAGCGCACCGAAGTGCCTGGGCTCCAGCGCGAGTGTCCGGACGATATCCCTCACCGACGCGTCGAAGTCGTTCATCAGGTAGTGAACCGTCGCCCGCTTGTTCCAGCCCTCCGCGAAGCCCGGCGCCTCCCGGGTCACCCGATCGAAGAACGCAAGAGCCGCACCCAGCCGTCCGCCGTTCATGGCGGCGATACCGCGCGCCATGACGGCCTCCAGCTTCGCATCCCCGGGCTCGAGCCAAATCCGCCAGATGGCGGCTTCGAGGGAGCGCGCCTCGACCGCATCCGCCGTTACCGCCAGCCGGTCGAAGAGGATATTAAGGCGGCCGTCCTCCTGATCCGCGTGCGCCGAACCCGGCGGACCGATCACCAGGAACACCGCGAGAAGGCCCGAGATCACCCAATGCCGAAGCGGGCGCATCGCCCTGCTATGCGGGGACCGGCTCATAAGCCGAGCGGCAACACCGCGGTCACAATTGACGCGGGTCGGGCCCGCCGGTCGCCCAGTCGAGCAGCTCAACCGTATGAAAGACGTCGAGCCCGCCCTTCTGCCGCAAATGGTGCAGGCAGCCGATGTTGCCGGTGGCGACGACCTCCGTCCCGGTCCAGCGGATGGCGTCGATCTTCCGGGCCGCGAGCGCGCCGGCGATTTCGGGCTGGAAGATGTTGTAGCTGCCGGCCGATCCGCAGCAATGGGTCTCGGCCAATTCGTCCACCGGGAACCCGGCCGCCGTCAGAAGCGCCCGCGGCTCAGCGGTGATCCCCTGACCGTTCTTGAGCGAGCAGGCATCCTGGTAGGCGACCGCCGGCAGGCCGCTTTGCACCGGTTCGCCCAGGCCCAGTTCGTCGAGGACCTCCGAAATATCCCGCGTCAGGCCCGAGATCCGCCGCGCCTCGTCCGTATCGGCCATGTGGCCGTAATCCTTCACCACGGTTCCGCAACCGGCCGCGTTGGTGACGATGGCGTCGACCTCGCCGGCCTCGATCTCCGGTCGCCAGGCGGCCAGATTGGCCTCCAGGGACCGTCTCGCGGCCTTCTCGTCGCCGAGATGATGGGTCAGCGCGCCGCAACAGCCGGTGTTCTTCGCCACCGCCACCTCACAGCCCAGCCGGTTGAGCAGCCGGATGGTCGCATCATTGATGTTGGGCCGCAGCACGTCCTGCACGCACCCCGGCAGCAGAAGCACCCGCATCCGCCGCGCGCCCTCCGCCGGATAGGTCCGGCCCATCCGATCGTCCGGCCTCGGCGGAAGACTTGCCGGCGCGAGGTCCAGCATAGCCCGAATCTTGTTCCCGAACATCCCGGCAAAAGGCCGCGCCAGTCCCGACCATCCGAGGGCCAAGCGGGCCCGGCCGGGATGGGGCAGAATCATCGAAACGGCGCGGCGCAGCAGCCGCTCGAACCAAGGCCGGACGTAATTCTTCTCGATATGAACCCGCGCGTTGTCCACATAGTGCTGATAGTGGACCCCGGACGGACAGGCGTTCATGCAGGCGAGGCAGGACAGGCAGCGGTCCACGTGATGCACGATTTCGTCCGCCGGCCGGCCGCCCGCCTGCAGCATGTCCTTGATCATGTAGATGCGTCCGCGCGGGCTGTCCCGCTCATCGCCGAGCAGCGCGTAGGTCGGGCAGGCCGACAGGCAGAACCCGCAATGAACGCAGTTCCGGAGGATGGCGTTGGCCTCCATGATGGCGGGTTCGGCGAGTTGGGCCTCGGTGAAACTGGTCTGCATGGCTCAGATTCCCGGATATATCCGGCCCGGATTCAGGACCCGCTCCGGATCGAAGCTTTCCTTGATCCGGGCCGACAAGGCGGCCACCCCGGGGGGAAGCTCCTCGAAGACGGCGACGCCGCCCCGGACCGAGGCAGGCGCTCTCATCAGCGTGGCGTGTCCCCCATCGGCGCGCGGCGGGGGCGGCGCCCCGTCATTCGACGCCGGCACCGAAATCCATATCAACCCCCCGCCCCAGTCGGTGTAGTACTCGGCCTCGGGCGGCGGCGCATAGCCGCCGGCCGGCGGCACCGAGACGCGCCAGATCAGATTATCGCTTCGCGGCAGCAGGGGATGAACGTCCCGGACCTCGGCCCATAATGTCTTGGAGCGCGAGGTGTGAAGTTCCTCGGTTCCGCCGTACTCGCCCAGCAGCCGTCTCAGGGCTTCCGTCCGGGCGGCGACCGACGGCTCGGGGCCCTCGACCCGGAGCGCCGTGACCGCGCCTCCCGCGCCGTTGACGTAATCGACCGCCGACCGCGCCGCCGCGCCCGCCGGCAGATGGGCCGCGCCGCCGACATCCGAGGGACTGTTGAGCGCCGCCGACATGGCCTTCTGCGCATCCTCGCTGGAGAGGCCGAACACCAGGACGGTGCGCACCTTCTCCGGCGCCGGGAGAACCTTGACGGTGATGTCCGACATCACCGCCAGGGTGCCGAAGGACCCGGCTATGAGCTTGGAGAGGTCGAAGCCGGTGACGTTCTTCACCACCCGCCCGCCGGACTTGAAGGTCTCGCCCCGGCCGCTGACGGCGGTAAAGCCCAGCAGATGATCCCGCGCCGCGCCGGCCTGGATACGCCGGGGTCCCGCGAGGTTGCAGGCGATCACGCCGCCGAAGGTCCCGTCTCCGGCCGCGCCGCCATAGAGCGGCGCCCAGTCCGGCGGCTCGAACGCCAGATGCTGGTTCTCGGCCGCCAGCGCTTCGTTGATGTCGCTGATCGGCGTGCCGGCCGCCGCAGAGAGCACCAGCTCCTTCGGCTCATAGAGATGGATGCCGCTGATGCGGCTCAGGTCCAGCTCCTGTTCCGCCTGCACCGGCCGGCCCCAGCCCCGCTTGGTGGCATGACCCCGAACCTCCATCGGGATCCCGTCGGCCAGCGCGCCGGCAACCGCCGCCCGGATTTCGTCGTGATTGCTCGGGGTCAGGACACTCACGAATCAGAACCGGGGAATGTCGGGGAAACGGGTTTCGCCGCGATGCACGTGTACCCGGCCGAGTTCCGCGCATCGGTGGAGGGTCGGGAACACCTTGCCCGGATTGAGCAGACTGTCGGGGTCGAAGGCGCACTTGACCCGCTGCTGCTGCTTCAGATCGTCCTCGGTGAACATGGTGCCCATCAGATCGCGCTTCTCGACGCCGACCCCGTGCTCGCCGGTGAGCACGCCGCCCACCTCCACGCACAGCATGAGAATTTCGGCGCCGAACTCCTCGGCCGCCGCCAACTCGCCGGGTTGGTTGGCGTCATACATGATCAGCGGGTGGAGGTTGCCGTCGCCGGCGTGGAACACGTTGGCCACCCCGAGACCGTGCTTTTCCGACAGCTCGGAGATGCGGGTCAGCACTTCGGGCAAGCGCGCCCTGGGAATGGTGCCGTCCATGCAGTAATAATCCGGCGTGATCCGTCCCACCGCCGGGAAAGCGGCCTTGCGCCCGGCCCAGAAATTCTCCCGCTCCTCGTCGTTTTCGGAGATGCGGAAATAGCCGGCGCCGAGCCCCTCGGCGATCTCCCTGACCCGGCCGATGAGGTAGTCGACCTCCGCCGCCGGCCCGTCCAGTTCGACGATCAGCAGCGCCTCCACATCTAGGGGATAGCCGGCGTGCACGAATTCCTCCGTCGCCGCGATGGCCGGGCGGTCCATCATCTCCATGCCGCCCGGAATGATCCCGGCGCCGATCACCGCGCCGACGCAGTCGCCGGCGGCGGCCGCACTATCGAACCCGATGAGCGCCGCCCGGGCGGTTTCCGGCTTCCTCAGGATCCGGACCGTCACTTCGGTGATCACGCCCAGCAGACCTTCCGAGCCGTTGATCAGGCCGAGGATGTCGTAGCCGCCGGAATCCAGATGCTTGCCGCCGAGACGCATGATCTCGCCGTCCATCGTCACCATCTCGACGCCCATCACATTGTTGGTGGTGAGGCCGTATTTCAGGCAATGCACGCCGCCCGAGTTCTCGGCCACGTTGCCGCCGATGGAACAGACGATCTGGCTGGAGGGGTCGGGGGCGTAATAGAACCCGTCGGCCGTCACCGCATCGGAAATGGCGAGGTTGGTGACGCCCGGCTGAGTGACCACGCAGCGGTTGGCATAGTCTATATCGAGAATCCGGTTGAATTTGCCGAGGCCCAGCATCACCGCGTCCGCCAGCGGCAGCGCGCCGCCCGACAGCGAGGTGCCCGAGCCCCGGGCCACCACCTTGGTGCCGGTCTCGTGACAGTATTTGAGGATGTCGGATACCTGCCGGGTAGTCTCCGGCAGCACCACCACCATGGGCAGCTGCCGGTAAGCCGACAAGCCGTCGCACTCGTAGGCCGACAGGGTGTTGGCATCGTCGATCACCCCGTCGCCCAGGGGCCCGGGGGGGACGATCTCCCGCAGCCTGGCGACGATCTCCTGGCGGCGGGCGAGGGTCGCCTGATCGGGGGCCGGCATTTTCATGACGCCGACAGTCTAGAAAGATTGCGGGGTCCTAAAAAGCAAAACCGCGCCCGGCGGGCGCGGCCGCGATCCGCCGAATGCCGGGCGGCGTTTACCCTTGGCGGGCCTTGAACCGCGGGTTGCGCTTGTTGATCACGTACAGGCGGCCGCGGCGGCGCACCACGCGGCAGCCCTTTTCCCGCAGCTTCGCCGACTTGAGCGAGTTTCGCACCTTCATGATCGCACCCGATGGTTAAACCGAACGCGCCGCCCATGAACTGTCCTGGGGACCGTCCGGGCGGCGAAGTCGCGGGAACATAAGGGGCTGCTTCCCCTCTGTCAACGCCCCGTTCGGACCCGATGGCGCCCGGTTTTACCCGTCCATGGGGCCGCCTGAGACCTCGGCGGCGATTTCGCGCATCTTGCGCTCCTGCATCACCCCATGGGTCACGAACACCCCGTGGATGATGCAGATAATCCAGATGGGAAAGGTGATGAAACTCAGGAACCCGAGCGTAAGGAACCACAGGACCGCCGCGACCCCGAAGAAGATCAAATTGATGATCCCTTGGATCGGCTTGCCGACGGCGAACAATGCGATGGGCGGCAGGATCAAGGCCAGCAGATACATCATTGAAGCGTTTCCTTTCGGGTCTCGCGAATTTGGGCGGCAGATTGGCACGACGCAGATTCGGATACAATTTTCCCGATTTGCCTAAATCGCGGCTTTGGGGTGAAATGGCGTCAACGGAGAGGAGATTCACATGGACGGCCAATCGCCCGGCCCGGCCGGACCCGCCGGGGCCGATAAAACCAAGGATGATGTGCCCACCCGCGGCGTCCATCACCTGGCGCTCACCACCGAGGACATGAAGGCCACCGTCGAGTTCTATGTCGGCGTGCTGGGCATGAAACTGGTCCACGCCATGAAGGTGCCGGAAGGGATCGGCACGGTGAACAACCGCGGCAACCCGCCCTGGGAGCGGCTGCGACATTATTTCTTCGATATGGGCAGCGACAGCCTCTATGCGTTCTTCGAAATCCCCAAGGGGGAGCGCCCGCAGACCGACCGGGACGCCATCGGCGGGATGCAGCATGTGGCCTTCGCCTGCTCCACCGAACGGTTCCGGGATATCCAGGACCGCCTGAAGGCCCACGGCGTCCCCGTCGACGGGCCGGTCGAGATCCTCCCCGGCATCTGGTCGGTTTATTTTCACGACAACAACGACATCCGCCTGGAGGCCTGCTGCAAGCTGGACGAAGGCGATGCGCAGGGCGTCGTCGACAGCGTCACCCAGACCCGGGCGGAGGCGGCCGAGGAACTGCTGACCCTCGGCGACGAGGATTGGATCGACAAGGTCGCGCCCAACCTTAAATCCTAATTGTCCGACTGACAGGGTTGGCATTCCGCGTACCGGACACGATTCCGGCCGGCGGCGTTTCGGCGGAATGGACATTCATGGACATTAGTGGACATTTATGGACATTTGATGACTTTCTTGAATTCCAATGGACGACTCCGGACATTCGGGGCGCACGTCTTAAGATGTGCGGCGGGGAGCCGGAATCAAGCGGGAGAATGAAAGTTGCTGCCGGGCCGGGACCGGCAGGCTAATATTCCCCGGCGGACCATCAGAGAAGGAAACCCGACATGAGCGGCAAATCGGAAGGCAAAACGCCGGGATATGCCCCGCACGACATGCTGGAGGCGCTGTCGTCCCGCTTCGTGGATTTGGACGAGATTCCGTGGGACGAGGCCAAGCCGGGGCAGCGCGCCAAGGTGCTCTACAAGGACGATGCGGCGCGGGAGGCCTGGGTCCTAGTGGAGACCGACCCCGGCTTCGTCATCGAGGACCACCAGCACACCGGCCTCGAATGCACCTTCGTGCTCGAAGGCTCGATGGTCGACCAGGAAGGCGCCTGCGAGGCCGGCAATTTCGTCTGGCGGCCGGAGGGCAGCCGCCACGAGGTGACCACCCCCGACGGGGCGAGGTTCATCACCTATTTCCGGGGCGGCGCGAAAAACATGAAGACGGGCCGGATCTTTCCCGATTTCGGCGCCGAGGCCGCCAAGGAGGCTGCGGAGTAGAACGCGGCGGCCGGCGGCAGCCCGGCCTAGCCATGCCTGTCCTCCGGCCGGCGGAGCCGGTCCGGTGGGCTGGGTGAGGGGGAAGCCGTCAAATAGCTGCACACATTAGTCACCCCCACCCCAACCCTCCCCCGTCAAGGGGGAGGGAGCAATAACGGCGCGCCATTCCCGCTCCCCGCTCACCCGCAAGGCGTCATGCCCCGACTTGTTCGGGGCATCCAGGATATTCACCACAGAGACACAGAGATAGAGAGGAGAGGTTTCGATCCCGGCGCTCCTCACCGTCTCACCGCCTCCGTGGTTCAAGAATTGGAAATGTGGATACCCCGCATGAAGCGGGGTACGACGGCTTATGCGGTCAGGTGGCCTGCCGCCCGAAGCCGAAGGCGTAGGGTGGTGGGCACGGCTGGGATTGAACCAGCGACCCCTGCGATGTCAACACAGTGCTCTCCCGCTGAGCTACGCGCCCGTATTCCCCGAGGGGATGGGTTTTATCGGTTTTTGGGGGGGGATGGCAAGACCGCGGCGCGCGCGCCGGTCCGCCCTCTTGTCCCGCCGGTAAACGGGTTGCATCTGCGCGCCTGAGCGCTGATAGTTTCAACGAATAACGGCCCGAGCACCGAGACCCCGGGGAGAGAAATTGGATCAACTGTCCGCCCAAGTTTCCGCCCAGCCCGCCGTCCACCGGACGGACGAACGGGAAGACGAAGAAGCGCCCTACACCATCGCGACGCCGATAACACTGACCTCGCCGGCGGTCTTCGCCTCGCCCCACAGCGGGCGGCGCTACCCGGCGGAGTTCCTGAAGACCTCGCGTCTCGACGCCATCGGAATCCGCAAGTCCGAGGACAGCTTCATCGACGAGATCTTCGCCGGCGCTCCGCGGCACGGCGCGCCGCTGCTGATGGCGGAGTTTCCCCGGGCCTACGTGGACCCCAACCGGGAGCCGTTCGAACTCGACCCCGACATGTTCGACGATCCGCTGCCCGACTACGTCAATTCATCGTCGCCCAGGGTCGCCGCCGGACTGGGTACCGTCGCCCGGGTGGTCACCAACGGCGAGGAAATCTACGACAAGCCCATCGAGGTCGACGATGCGTTCCGCCGCATCGACGGGTGCTATCACCCCTACCACCGGGCGCTGCGCGGCCTGATCGAACAGGCCGTGGAGGCGTTCGGGGTGTGCCTCCTGGTCGATTGCCATTCCATGCCCTCCATCGGCGGGCCGATGGAGGTCGACCCCGGCCGGCGGCGCGTCGATATGGTGCTCGGCGACAATCACGGCCTCAGCTGCAATCCGGCGATTACCGGCCTGGCGGACGATACGCTGAAGGAGATGGGCTACGCGGTGAACCGCAACAACCCCTATTCGGGCGGATTCACCACCCGCAATTACGGCCGCCCGGCCACCGGCGTGCATGCGCTCCAAATCGAGATCAACCGGGCCACCTACATGAACGAGGCGACCATCGAGCGGGACGCCGGTTTCGAGGCGCTGGCCGCCGATATGGCCCGGCTGGCCGAGATCCTGACCCGGATCGACCCGGCGAGCCTGATCCCCCGCTAGCCTCATCCCTGTCAACCCGGCACCCTGCACCGTCATGACCGACCAACCCACCTCCGCCAAGGCCGTCATCCGGACGGCGGCGATGGACGACCTGCCCCAAATCCAGGCCATCTACGCCCATTACGTAACCGGCGGCGTCGCCACTTTCGAAATCGACCCGCCCGATCTCGCCGAAATGACCCGGCGCTTTGAAACCCTGACCGGCGGCGGCTACCCCTACATCGTCGCCGAGGCCGGGGGCGCGGTGGGCGGCTATGCCTACGCCGGGCCCTACCGGGCGCGGCGGGCCTACCGGCACACGGTCGAGGATTCGGTTTATGTGTCGCCCGGCCATGTCGGCCTCGGATTGGGACGCAGGCTGCTCGAAGAGATCATCCGGCGCTGCGCCGAGGCCGGCTTCCGCCAGATGGTGGCGGCGATCAGCGACGACCAAAGCGCCGCCTCCATTCACCTGCACGCGCGGTGCGGCTTCGAGCACGTCGGCGTGCTCAAAAGCGCCGGCTACAAGATGGGACGCTGGATCGACAACACCCTCATGCAGCGGCCCCTCGGCGAGGGAGACCGGGCCGAACCGAGCCGATAGAGTCCGGCGCCGGGCGAGGGGGATATTCTTTTAGCCCTCTCCCCTGGCGGGAGAGGGATGCGAAGGCTTGGCGAGCGAAGTGAGTCTAGCCGTAGCTGGGTGAGGGGGAGTGTCGTTTCACCCCCACCCTTATCTTCACCCCCACCCCAACCCTCCCCCTTCGAGGGGGAGGGAGATTTTCTTTTAACCCTCTCCCCTGGAGGGAGAGGGTTGCGAAGGCTTGGCGAGCGAAGCGCGCCTAGCCGTAGCTGGGTGAGGGGGAGCGAGGGAGAGGGAGCAGCCGCGTTGCCGCTTGCGGGACCGGTTGCAGCGGCTATAAACGTTCCATGCCGCATCTGTCGCTCCAGAGCCCCATCGGCGCGCTGACCGTCTTCGAGGACGACGGCGCCATCGTCTCCCTCGACTGGGGGCAGGCTTCCGGCGGAGACGGGACCGGGCTTCTCCGGGCCGCCAGGGACCAGCTCGCGGCATATTTCCGGCGCGACCTCGAAATCTTCGATCTCCCCCTGGCGCCCCCCGGCACCGAATTCCAGCGGGCCGTCTGCCGGGCCATGTCCGAAATTCCCTACGGCGCGCTCAGGACCTACGGCGACATCGCGGCCGCCGTCGGGTCGGCCCCCCGCGCCGTCGGCGGCGCCTGCGGCCGCAACCCCATTCCGATCATCATTCCGTGCCACCGGGTGGTCGGCGCCGGCGGCGCCATGACCGGCTACTCGGGGCACGGGGGCCTCGAGACCAAGCGCGCATTGCTGCATCTCGAGGGCGTCACGCTCCACTAGTTCACTCAACCAGTTCCCAGCACCAGGAAACCGAGACATGACCAAAGCAATCCGTATCCATGAAACCGGCGGGCCCGAAGTTCTCACGTGGGAAGACGTCGACGTAGGCGATCCCGGCGACGGCGAGGTCCGCATCCGGCACACCGCGGTCGGTCTCAACTTCATCGACATCTACCAGCGCTCGGGCCTCTATCCGCTGCCCGATCTCCCCCTGACGCTGGGCACCGAGGGCGCCGGCGTGATCGAAGCGGTGGGTCCCGGGGTCGAGGGGATGGAGGCCGGCCAGCGTGTCGCCTATGCCGGCGGACAGCTGGGCTCCTACGCCGAGGCCCGGGTGATGCCCGCCGGCGTCCTGGTGCCGGTCCCGGACGCGGTCGACGACCGGACCGCGGCGGCCATGATGCTGAAGGGCATGACCGCCCACATGCTGCTGTTCAAGGCCTACGCCGTGCGGGAAGGCGATCACGTGCTGGTGCATGCGGCGGCCGGCGGCGTCGGCTCCATCCTGGTCCAGTGGGCCAAGCACCTGGGCGCGACGGTCATCGGCACCGTGGGCTCGGCGGCCAAGGCCGAGCAGGCCAGGGGCCACCGCGCCGATCACGTGATCAACTACAACGAAGAGGATTTCGCCGAGCGGGTGGCGGAGATCACCGGCGGCCAAGGCGTCCCCGTGGTTTACGATTCGGTGGGCAAGGACACCTTCGAGAAGTCCCTCGACTGCCTGTCGGAGTGGGGCTTCCTGGTCAACTTCGGCAATGCGTCCGGCCCGGCCCCGGACATCGCGCCGCTCACCCTGATGGCCAAGGGATCGCTGTACGTCAACCGCCCGACCCTGTTCAACTACACCAACGATCACGCGAGGCGGCTGGCGGCGGCGGGCGACCTGTTCGACGTGGTCGCGGCCGGGAACGTCTCCATCGACATCAACCAAACCTATCCCCTGTCGGACACCGCCCAGGCGCATATGGACCTTGCGGCGCGAAAGACGACGGGCTCGACGGTCCTCCTGCCGTAGGTGTGAGCGGGGGCGCCGACACCCTCACCCCGGCCCTCATCGTGTTCCCTCTCCCCTGGAGGGAGAGGGATGCGAAGGCTTTGCGAAGCGGCAGCTGAGCTTAGCCGTAGCTGGGTGAGGGGGTGGGGCCGAGCCATAAATTAATTGCGTCATGGCCGGGCCCGGACCCGGCCATCCACGTTTCCAATTCTTGAACCACAGAGACGGTGAGACGGTGAGGAGCACCGGAATCGAAGCCCCTTCTCCCGACCTCTGTGTCTCTGTGGTGAATATCCTGGATGCCCCGAACAAGTCGGGGCATGACGACCTGATTTGTGTCATATATCCACTCGTCATACCCCGCTTTATGCGGGGTATCCACATTTCCAATTCCTGAACCACGGCGACGCGGAACCCGCCCGCATTCCTAACGGCCGAGCACCGCCAGGCGTGGATGCCCGGATCAAGTCCGGGCATGACGATAACGTAACAATAATCACGTCATGGCCGGGCAAGGACCCGGCCATCCACGTGCGTCGCGGTGCGACCAGACGCCCGGTTGGCCGATCGTTTGGTGCGTGAAGACGCCCGCGCAGCCGACCAAACCATCCCTGCGCGGGCTGTGGGCCTCCGCCCTAGGTATTCATCGACTCGAAGAAGTCGTCGTTGGTCTTCGATTCCTTGATCTTGCCGAGGAGGAACTCCATGGAATCCACCACCCCCATGGGGTTGAGGATCCGCCTCAGCACCCACATCTTCGAGAGCGTGCCCTTTTCGACCAGCAGCTCCTCCTTCCGGGTGCCGGACCGGGTGATGTCCATGGACGGCCAGGTCCGCTTGTCGGTGAGCTTGCGGTCCAGGATGATCTCCGAGTTGCCGGTGCCCTTGAACTCCTCGAAGATCACTTCGTCCATCCTGGAGCCGGTATCGATCAGCGCCGTCGCGATGATGGTCAGCGAGACGCCTTCCTCGATGTTCCGGGCCGCGCCGAAGAACCGCTTCGGGCGCTGCAGCGCGTTGGCGTCGACGCCGCCGGTGAGCACCTTGCCCGACGACGGCACCACGGTGTTGTAGGCCCGCGCCAGCCGGGTGATGGAATCCAGCAGGATCACCACGTCCCGCTTGTGCTCGACCAGCCGCTTGGCCTTTTCGATGACCATCTCGGTGACCTGCACGTGGCGGGTGGCGGGCTCGTCGAAGGTGGACGAGATTACCTCGCCCTTCACCGAGCGCTGCATGTCGGTCACCTCCTCGGGGCGCTCGTCGATGAGCAGCACGATCAGGTAGCACTCGGGGTGGTTCTCGGCCACCGCATGGGCGATGTTCTGCAGCATCACCGTCTTGCCGGTCCGGGGCGGGGCGACGATCAGCGCCCGCTGGCCCTTGCCGACCGGGGTGATCAGATCGAGCACGCGGAGCGTCGGGTCCTTGTATTTGGGATCGTCGACTTCCATGCCGATCCGCTCCTCGGGGTAGAGCGGCGTCAGGTTGTCGAAGTTGATCCGGTGGCGGACCGCGTCGGGCTCCTCGAAGTTGATGTCCTTGACCTTGAGCAGCGCGAAATACCGCTCGCCGTCCTTGGGCGCGCGGATCTGCCCCTCGACCGTATCGCCGGTGCGGAGCCCGAAACGGCGCACCTGGCTGGGCGAGACGTAAATGTCATCGGGGCCGGGAAGGTAGTTGGCTTCGGGCGAGCGCAGGAAACCGAAGCCGTCCTGAAGCACTTCCAGGACGCCGTCGCCGAAGATGGGCACGTCGTTCTCGGCCAGTTGCTTCAGGATGGCGAACAGCATGTCCTGCTTGCGGAGCGTGCTGGCGTTCTCGATTTCCAGTTCCTCGGCGAACTGCAGCAGTTCGGTGGGGGTCTTGGACTTCAGGCTTTGCAGATTCATTTCCGACACAGGCTTGAATCTCTTGTTGTGGGGGGGGTACGGAAATTCCGCGGGCGCGGATCGGAAAAGCGGTTCCCGCCAACGGCGTGTCCGGAACCCTTTGGATATGTTTTGAAAGTCGGGCCGCCCGGCGGCCGGCCCCTAACGATTGGATGACACTTAACCCGATGGCCCGGGGCAAGTCAATTCAAGAATGCATAGCAACTGCGTTCCCTCTCCCCTGGAGGGAGAGGGACGCGGAGGCTTTGCGAAGCGGCAGCTGAGCTTAGCCGTAGCTGGGTGAGGGGGTTTGCCGATTCACCCCCACCCCAACCCTCCCCCGTCAAGGGGGAGGGGGCCAGGGAGGCTGGCGCCTAAAACGGCCTGACCACCGCCAGAATGACGATGGCGATCATCAGGACGGTCGGAATCTCGTTCATCCTCCGGTAGAAGCTCGCCGGTCGGGTGTTTTCATCCCGCTCGAAGGCCTTGCGCCAGCGGGCCATCAAATGGTGCATGACGAAAAGCCCGACGACCAGCGCCAGCTTGACGTGCAGCCAGCCCTCCCGCCACTGATCGGCGCCCAGACCGGCGAGCAGAATCCCGCCGAAAACCAGGGCGGCGATCATCGCCGGATTGACGATGGCGCGAAGCAGGCGGCGCTCCATGATCTTGAAGGTCTCCGACTGCTCGGAGCCTGGTTCGGCCTCGCAATGATAAACGAACAGCCGGGGCAGGTAGAGCATCCCGGCCATCCAGGCGATGACGGCGATGATGTGCAGGGCCTTGATCCACAGAAACGCGGTTGCCGACAGTTCGATCATGGAAAATTCCTCATGTTTTCGCCAGTTTTCGCCGGCGGGCAGGGACATTGCCGCAGGCCTTCGGGGCAGAGCCGGACCCTATCGGCGGGCGCCGGCCGGTCGCTCCGGAGCGCCGGGCTCAGCACCTGATCCGCGAGGGCGGAAATAAAGTCCGGGTGGGAGCCGACGGCCGGCACGCGAATGTAGGCGGGAAGCTTCAGCTCCCGCGCCCGCCCGGCATATTCGATGTCGAGCTCGACGAGGGTTTCCGAGTGCTCGGAAACGAACGCGATGGGCACCACGGCGACGCCGGTATGATCCGCCGCCGCCCGCTCCAGCTCCTCGTCGAGCGAAGGCGCGATCCATTCCAGCGGCCCGACCCGGCTTTGGTAGCAAACCCGCCAGTCCTCCCGCCCGAGCCCGGCGGCGCCGGCCAGCTTCTCCGCCGTTTGTTCGACCTGCCACTGGTACGGGTCCCCCTTGGCCACCACCTTTTTCGGCAGGCCGTGGGCCGAGAACAGCACCCGCGGCCGAGCAGCGCCCGCTTCCGCCAGTTTCCGCTTCAGCAGATTCGCCTGGGCGGCGATCCACCCATCCGCCAGGGGATAGCAGCAGATGGCGCTGGTCTCCGCCGCGAGCCCCCGCTTCGCCGCGGCGCGCCGCCAATCGGCGATGGAAGAGCCCGTCGTGGTGGTCGAATAGTGGGGATAGAGGGGCAGCAGGACGATATGGTCCGGACCGAAGGCATCGACCTCCGCCGCCGTCTCATGGGCAAAGGGGCGCCAATAGCGCATGGCGATGAACACCCGGTACTCGTCCGGGCCCGAGACGTTGAGTTGGGCTTCCAGGGCGGCGGCCTGCTCCCGCGTCAGGGCCGGCAGCGGCGAGCCGCCGCCGAGACGGCCGTAGATTTCCCGGGCGACGGGCGCCCGGCGTTTGGCGGCCAGCTTGGCGATCAGCCACCGGAGCGGGCCCGGAAGGCCGATGATCGCCGGATCGTTGAACAGATTGAACAGGAACGGCTCCACGGCGTCCGGCCCGTCCGGCCCGCCGAGATTGAACAGCACGACGGCGGTTTTGGTCATGCGCCGGTCACCAGGTCCACCACCCGGCCCACATGCTCCGGCGGGGTCGCGGGGACGATCCCATGGCCGAGATTGAAGATATGGGGTCCGCCCGCGAAGGCCTTGACGATCCGCCGGACCCCTTCGTCCAGCGCCCCGCCGCCGGCCGCCAGCAGCAGGTTGTCGAGGTTGCCCTGGATGACGGTCCGGGATTGAAGATGCTCCGCCGCCCAGCCGAGGGGAACCGAGGCATCGAGGGAGACCGCATCGATGCCGGTCCCGCCGGCATAGTCGGCATGGAGGGCGCCGGCGCCCCTCGGGAAACCGATCACCGGGACATGGGGATGATCCGCCTTGACGGCCTCGACGATCCTTCTGGCCGGGTCCACGGACCAGCGGCGGAACTGGGCTTCGCTCAACAGGCCCGCCCAGCTGTCGAACAGCTGCAAAACCTCGGCGCCGGCGTCCGCCTGCCGGATGAGGTAGGATGCCGTCGCCTCGACCAGGAGATCGATCAGGGCCTGGAATTTTTCCGGATCGACATAGGCCCAGCCGCGGACATCCGCGTAATCCCGGCTCGAGCCGCCTTCGGCCATGTAGGCCGCGACGGTCCAGGGCGCGCCGGCAAACCCGATCAGGGCGACGTCCGCCGGCAGCTCGGCGCGCAGCCGGGAGACGGCCTCGTAGACGCCCGCCAAATGCCGGTGATAATTATCCAGTCCAAGCCCCGCCAGGGGATCGGACCGCTCGACCGGATCCAGCTTCGGCCCGGCGCCCTCCTCGAACCACACCCGCTGGCCCAGCGCATCCGGCACCACCAGGATATCGCTGAACAGGATGGCCGCGCTGAGATCGTAGCGCCTGAGCGGCTGCAGCGCGGCCTCCACCGCCAGCGCCGGGGTGTAGCAGAAATCGAGGAAACTCTCCGTTTGCCGGCGGAGCTCCCGATATTCCGGCAGGTACCGTCCCGCCTGGCGCATCATCCAGATGGGCGGGGTTTCGGTTCGGACGCCGCGGAGAACCTGAAGGAGTTTCTTTTCCGTCATATGAACCGGCCGGATGGTGAAAGGGAGCGGGACAGGTTTATCAACACACCCCTATAACAATCTAAATATAAATAAAAAGGTTGTAGTTGTTGTTGAAGGGGGGCAAAGCGGGGATTAAAGGTTTTCCACAAATATTCCCGCACATTTGCGGCGGGTGGGAATTTCGGTCCCGGCCAGGACCAGAATGTGCGGAAAACCGGGAGAATTCCGGCCGACGGCGGAGAACCGGGCCGCCGTCCGTCCGCCGTATTGGGTGAAAAGCGGGCATAAACGGTTACCCCGGTGGAATATGAAGCGGATCGACGTGGTTCGGATAACTTTCGGCGTGCTGTACAAACCGTCTCGCGAATTCCGGCCGGAATCGGCGATTTCCGGCGAAAGCCGGTTCCGGCCATGTGGTCCCGGACTTATCCCGGTTGCTGGTGTATAACTGGCAACCATCACCGGCGGAACGAGCCCGAAGCACCGATTTCATGAGCGAATTTCATCTCTACCTAATATCGGACTCCACCGGTGAGACCGTTCAGTCGGTTTCGCGCGCCTGCCTGGCGCAGTTCGATGACGTGGAGCCGCTCGAACATCTCTGGAACATGGTCCGCAACGTCCGTCAGATGGACATGGTGATCGACGATATCCGGAGCAATCCCGGTTTTGTCCTCTATACGCTGGTCGACGGCGACCTTCGCGGCCGGCTGCAGGCGGCGTGCCGTGAATTGCAGGTTCCCTGCGTCTCGGTGCTTCAGCCGATCATGGCGGCTTTCGGCGGCTATCTCAAATCCGAAATTCACGCCCAGCCGGGCCGGCAGCACGCGCTCGACAGCGAATACTACGCGCGGATCGAGGCGATGGATTTCGCCATGACCCACGACGACGGCCAGACCACGTGGAATCTGGGCGAGGCCGACGTCATCGTCGTCGGCGTTTCGCGGACGTCGAAGACCCCGACCTGCATCTATCTGGCGAACCGGGGCGTCAAGGCGGCGAACATCCCCGTTATCCTGGGCATGGAGCTGCCCAAGGAGCTGTTCGAGGTCAGCGGCCCGATGATCGTCGGCCTGACCAAGGAGCCCCGAAGCCTGGTCCAGGTGCGGCGGAACCGGCTCAGGATGCTCAACGAGGAGAGCGAAACCGGCTACACCGATCCGGAGACCGTGAACGAAGAGGTCAAATTCGCCAAGCGCCTGTACAGCAATCAGGGCTGGCCCGAGATCGACGTGACCCGGCGGTCCATCGAGGAGACCGCCGCGGCGATCATGGCGCTTCGCGCCCAGCGCCGGGAAGACGGCGGGGCGTGATGCCGGCGGCCGATCTCATCCTGGCCTCGGGCAGCGCCGTCCGGGCGCGGCTGCTGGCCAATGCCGGGGTCCGTTTCCGGATCGAAGCCTCAGGCGTCGATGAGAGCGCCGTCAAGGCGGCCGCCGGTGAGGACGTTTCGCCGGCGGAAATCGCCTTGCGCCTCGCCGCCGCCAAGGCCCGCGCAATATCGGAGAAGCACGGGGATGCGCTGGTCGTCGGCGCCGATCAGATGCTCGAATGCGAAGGCAAACTCTTCGACAAGCCCGCCCACATGGCCGCGGCGGCGGCGAATTTGCGGCAATTCAGCGGGCGCACCCACCGGCTGATCACCGCCTGCTGCCTGATGCGGGACGGCGGAACCGTCTGGGAATCGGTGGAAACCGCCCGCCTCACCATGCGCGATCTGTCCGATGGCGAAATCGGGGCCTATTTGTCCGCCGCCGGAGAGGATGTGCTGGGATCGGTGGGCTGCTACCGCCTCGAGGAACTGGGGGTGCAGCTGTTCTCCGAGATCGACGGGGATTTTTTCGTCATTCTGGGCCTGCCGCTGGTGGCGCTGCTGGCGCGGCTCCGCGAGCAGGGGGTCCGGGGATTATGATCCGGGCGGGCGTCGTCGGCTGGCCGGTGGACCACAGCCTGTCTCCGAGGCTCCACGGCTACTGGCTGGAGAAATACGCGATCGACGGGGAATACGTGAAAATCCCCGTCGATCCCGGGGACTTCGAGGCCGGCATCCGGGCGCTGGCCGGCCGGGGATTTTCCGGCTTCAACGTGACCGTGCCGCACAAGGAGGCGGCGTTCCGGCTGATGGACGAGGTGGATCCGGCGGCGGAACGGCTTCGCGCGGTCAATACGGTCACCATCCGGCCGGACGGCGGGCTCCACGGCGCCAACACGGACGGTTTCGGGTTTGCCGAGAACCTCAAGGCCGGGCTGGGGCGGCCGGCGCTGCCCGACGGTCCGGCCATGGTGATCGGCGCCGGCGGCGCGGCGCGCGCCGTCGTCGGCGCGCTGATGGACGGCGGCGCGGAGGATATCCGCCTCGCCAACCGGACGGCGGAACGGGCCGAGCGCCTGGCGGCTGAGTTGGGCGGTCCGGTCTCCATCGTCGATTGGGACAGGCGGGACAAGAACCTCGCCGGCGTGGCGCTTGTCGTGAATTGCACCTCCCTCGGGATGGCCGGGTCGCCGCCGCTGGAGTTTTCCCTCGCGGGCCTGGCGCCGGACGCGGTGGTGACGGACATCGTCTACGCCCCGCTGGAGACGCCGCTGCTGGCGGCGGCGCGCGCCCGCGGCCACCGGACCGTCGACGGGCTGGGCATGCTGCTGCACCAGGGACGGCCGGGATTCGAGCGCTGGTTCGGCGTCGCGCCCGAGGTGGACGGCCGGTTGAGAGCCCGGATGCTCGAGGCGCTCGGGCAATGATCGTCCTCGGCCTGACCGGCTCCATCGGCATGGGCAAGACCACCGCGGCCGGCGCGTTCCGGCGCCTGGGCGTTCCGACCTACGACGCCGACGCGGCGGTTCACGCGGTCACCGAGGCGGGGGGCGAGGCCGTGCCCCTGGTCCGGGCGCGGTTTCCGGACGCGGTCGCCGGGGGAGCCGTCGACCGGGCGCGCCTGGGCGAGGCGGTGTTCGACGACGCGGGGGCGCTCGCCGAACTGGAAGCCATCCTTCATCCCATCGTCCGCCGCCGGCGGGACCGGTTTCTCAAATTCAACGGCGCCGCCGGGCGGCGGCTCGTGGTGCTCGACATCCCGCTGCTGTTCGAAACCGGTGGCGACCGGCATTGCGATGCGGTGGCGGTGGTCTCCGCGCCCGCCTTCCTGCAGCGCATCCGGGTGATGTCGCGGCCCGGCATGACCGAGGAAAAATTCGCCGGCATCCTGGCCCGCCAGATGCCCGATGCGGAGAAGCGCCGGCGGGCGGATTTCGTCATTTCCACCGGTCTGGATCGCGGATTCAGCTTGCGCCGGATTCGGAACGTTGTCAGATTGGCGGCCGGGCTCACGCCTGGGAAGTGGCCGCCGAAATGAACGTCCTGGAAAGGCGACGGCGTTGAGGGAAATCGTCCTCGATACGGAAACCACGGGCCTCAGTCCCCGCGACGGGGACCGGATCGTCGAGATCGGCTGCATCGAACTGGTCAATCACGTGGCCACCGGCGAGACCTACCACCAATACGTCAACCCCGAGCGTCCCATGCCCGAGGAGGCCTTCGCCATTCACGGCCTGTCGGATGAATTCCTGAGCGGCCAGCCGGTGATGGCGGACGTGGTGGACGGGTTCGTCGCGTTCATCGGCGATGCAACCCTGGTGATCCACAACGCCGAATTCGACATGCGGTTCATCAATGCGGAGCTCGACCGGCTGGGCAAGGACGAGCTTCCCATGAGCCGCGCCGTGGATACGGTCCGCATGGCGCGGGAGAAATTTCCCGGCGCGCCGGCCAGCCTCGATGCGCTCTGCCGCCGCTTCAATATCGACAATTCGAGCCGGTCGCTCCACGGCGCCCTGCTGGATGCCGAGCTTCTGGCCGAGGTGTATCTGGAGTTGATCGGCGGCCGTCAGCCGGATCTCGAACTCAAGGCCGACAAGGCGAAATCGGAGGGCCGGGGCGGCTCGGCCGAGCGCCGGGAACCCCGCCCCCACGGGGCGGACGAAGACGAACTGGCCGCCCACCGGGCGTTCCTCGGGAAAATCGAAAACCCGGTCTGGCGCCGCTGAGGACAGGCTTCACCCGCAACCCGTTCATCACCGCATCAAACCCGTTGGGACATGTGGATACCCCGCATAAAGCGGGGTATGACGAGTGGATATACGACACAAACCAAGCCGTCATGCCCCGACTTGTTCGGGGCATCCACGCCTGACGGTCGGCCTGCGCCCCGCCGCTCCCCCTCACCCAGCCCACCGGACCGGCTCCGCCGGCCGGAGGACAGGCATGGCTATGGCTCGCTTCGCTCGCCAAGCCTTCGCATCCCTCTCCCTCCGGGGGAGAGGGAAAAACCCCCCTCCCCCTTGACGGGGGAGGGTTGGGGTGGGGGTGAAAAATCGATACCTGTCCCGGCTTCTGCCTACGCCTCGGCGGTGCCGCCCTCCTCGCCGTCGGCCTGCGTCATCCGCTGCTGGTAGAGGCCGGCGAAATCGATCGGCGCCAGCATCAGCGGGGCGAAGCCGCCGTCGCTGGTGGCGTCGGCGACGATGCGCCGGAGGAACGGGAAGATGATCAATGGGCACTCGACCAGGAGAACCGGCGCGAGCGCCTCCTGGGGCACATTGACCATGAACAGGCCCGCATACTCTATTTCCAGCATATAGCAGAGCTGATCCTGGACCTTCGCCTCGGCGCGGACCTTCAGGACGACCTCGTAGAAATTCTCGCCGACGCCGTTGGCCGCGACGTCCACCTCGATAGGGATGTTGGGCATCTCGTTCTGCAGCGCCTCGAATACCTGCGGCGTGTTCGGGGCCTCGAACGACAGATCCTTGATGTACTGGCCGCTGATGGCGATCGACGCCGTCTGTTCCCCGCCGGCGCCCCCGGCGCCCCCGTTAGGCCCGGCAATCCGGTCGGACCCATCGGGCCCCTCGGGCTCGGGGGTGAACCGTTCCGCCGGGATCGGGCTGTCCCCGCCACCGTTGTCGTCGTCTTTGTCGGCCATGTAAGCAGATCCTTCTCGGAAGTTTGGGTTGGTTCAGCGCTCGTTGGAAAGCGCGGGATGAATGTCCGTCCGCCGGCGCGGGGGATCGTCTTCTTCTTCATCGACGACGGTGAAGTCCCCGTCGATGGTCGTGCCCCCGGGGGGCGCGCCGTCGGGGCCGGGGCCGTGGAAAGTGTGAACGCCGCCGCGCGCCGCGAAGAGCGACGCCAGGCCGCGGCGGACCGCGGCCCGGAACGGCGGCAGGAACAACAGCAGGCCGACGCCGTCCGTGACGAAGCCCGGCGTCAGCAGCAGCGCGCCGGCGAACACCAGGCAGACCCCGTCGAACAGTTCCCTGACCGGCAATTCGCCCCGCTCCATATGTTCGCGGGCCCGGTACAGGGTCGAGAGGCCCTGAACCCTGAGTAGCACGGACCCGGCGAGCGCCGTCGCGACCACCGCGCCCAGGGTCGGCCACAGGCCGATTTGGCCGCCGACGGCGACGAATACGGCGATTTCCAGCAGGGGAACGCCGACGAACAGCGCGAAAAGAATGTATCCCATCCAGGTTCGCTTTACCGTGACTTGCCCTTTGAGGACAAAAGGCATATGTAAACCGGGTAGGCTGGCGGAATTTTGGTATCCGCGACTGAACCGGTTCCCGGGATCGTGCGTATCGATCCGGGAGTTTCTACCCCGACGGCAGGACAGGGTCCAGCGGCAGATTGCGGGCCTGGATATGGAACCATGGGCGAAGGCTTCCAGTTCATTGACATAATTCTGTTCGCGATGATCGCGGCGTTCCTGATTCTCAGGCTGCGCAGCGTGCTCGGCCGCCGGCAGGACAATGGCGGCCCGCCGTCGGACCCGTTCTCCCGCGGGCCTCAGTCGGAACCGCAGGAGGACAACGTCGTTCAGTTGCCCGATCAGTCCGAACCGCTCGATATTGACGCCGAACCGGCGAAGCGGGAACCGGCGACGCCCCTGGAGGCCGGGTTCACCCAGATCCGGATCGCCGATCCCGCCTTCGATCACGAGGAATTCCTGGTCGGCGCCCGCACGGCGTTCGAGTTCATCATTCAGGCGTTCGCCGAGGGCGATACCGAAACGCTGGAATCCCTGCTCAACGACGAGGTCTACCGGAACTTCCTGTCGGCCATCCGCTCCCGCGAGGCGGCCAACGAGACCCTGGAAAACACCCTGGTCCGCATCCGCGCCGCCGACGCCATCGAGGCCTATATGGACGGCGCGGTCGCCTTCGTCACCATGAAGATCGTTTCCGAACAGGTGAACGTCACCCGCGACGCCGCCGGCGAAGTGACGGACGGCGACCCCGGCCACATCACCGAAATCACCGACATCTGGACCTTCGGCCGCGACACGAACTCCCGCGACCCCAACTGGGAATTGGTGGCCACCCGCTCCCTCGAGTAGCCCGTGAGCCGTGCCCGCCGCGCCGTCCGCTTTTCCCGGCCATCGATCGTCCCGTCACTCATCGTGCCGCTCATGCTGTCGGCGGCCCTGGGCCTCGGCGCCTGCGCCGGGTTCGGCCCGCCGCCGCCCGACATGAAGACGGAACCGAAACCCGCGCCAAAACCCGCGCCTGACGCCGCCGCCCTCCGGTTGATCCCCGCGGGTTTCGGTGCGCTCAACGGCTGGGCCGGCGACGATCATCGGGCGGCCCTCGGCGCATTGGCGCGGAGCTGCGCCAGGTTTTCGCGGCAGCCCGCGTCCCGGCCGGTGGGCCCGGAGGCGCTGTTCGGGCGGATGGCCGACTGGGCGCCGGCCTGCGCGGCCCTGCCGGCGGCCGCCGGTCGCGGCGCCGCGCGCCGGTACTTCGAAGCCAACTTCCGGGTCTTCCGGCTCGAGGGCGCCGACGGTCCGCGGGGCCTGATCACCGGCTATTACGAGCCCGAATTGCGCGGTTCGTGGCGCCGGGGCGGCCAATACCAATATCCGCTCTACAAGAAGCCCGGCGATCTGGTGTCGGTGGATCTGGGCCGGTTTTCCGGCGAGTGGAAGGGCCGCCACATCGCCGGGCGGATCCGGGGCAGCCGGCTGGAACCCTATGACGAGCGGCGCCGGATCAATGACGGCTCGTTGGCGGGCCGGGGCCTGGAGCTCCTGTGGCTGGACGATCCGGTGGATGCGTTCTTCCTGCACATCCAGGGCTCGGGACGGGTGCGCATGACCGACGGCACGCTGGCCCGCGTGGGGTTCGCCGGGCGCAACGGCCACGGCTACACCGCCATCGGCCGGGTATTGGTCAAACAGGGCGAGCTGCCGGCGGACGGCGTGTCGATGCAGTCGATCCGGCGCTGGCTGGCCGCCAACCCGTCGCGGGCCCGGGGGGTCATGGACGCCAACCGCTCCTACATCTTCTTCCGCCTGATCGACGGCGAAGGCCCCATCGGCGCCCAGGGCGTGGCGCTGACCCCCGGGCGCAGCCTGGCGGTCGACCGGGGCAAGCTGCCCCTGGGCGCGCCCGTCTGGCTTGAAACCCGCGACCCGCTGGAACGGAACCGCCCCATCCGGCGGCTGATGATCGCCCAGGATACGGGCGGCGCTATCCGCGGCGCGGTCCGGGGAGACTACTTCTGGGGGGCGGGCGCCCGGGCCGAAGCGGCGGCCGGCGAAATGCAGGAGCCCGGCACCTTCCACATCCTGCTGCCCCGCACGCTCACCGTTCCGGGTTCGTAGGTTCGAGGTCGTCATGCCCCGCCTCCGTGCGGGGCATCCAGGATATTCACCACAGAGACACGGAGGCACGGAGGTCGGGAGGAGAGGTTTCGATCCCGGCGCTCGCCGCTCACCCGCAAGTCGTCATCACCGGGCTTTGACCCGGTGATCCACGCCTGGCGGCCGGCGGTACACGTGGATGGCCGGGTCTGGGCCCGGCCATGACGGCAGGGGGGAGCGGTGGTGCACGACATCAAACCCGTCATGCCCGGACTTGATCCGGGCATCCACGGAAGCCTCTTTGCAAATACTTGCCTCGAATCCGGTTAATCCCCATATTGGCCGTATGGCGGGAAAGAGCTCGAAAAACAAGGATTCCGGCGGCATCGACGCGAACGACGCCAAGCTCCTGGAGCAGGCGTTCGCCGACGTGGCGCCCCTGCCGGGCCGCACGGTGCGGCCCGGCGCCGAACCGGCAAAACCGAAGCCGAAATCCCGGGCCGCGCCGCCTGACCGCCGGACCCCGGATCCGGCAACCTCCGAACTCCCGGAACTGCGCGCCGGAGACGCGCCGGGGGTCGACAAGAAAACCCAGCAAAAGATGCGCCGGGGCCAGGTCGAAATCGACGGACGCCTGGATCTCCACGGCATGTACCAGGACGAGGCGTTCGCGGCGCTCGAGGAATTTCTCGCCCGGTCCCAGGCGGCGGGCAGGAAATGCGTCCTGGTGATCACCGGCAAGGGAACCCGCCCCGACGGGCCCGGCGGCGAGCGCATCGGCGTCTTGCGCCGGGCGGTGCCCGGCTGGCTCAACCGGGCGGGGCTCCGCGAGCGTATTCAGGGCTTTCGCGAGGCGGCGCCCAGCCACGGCGGATCGGGCGCCCTCTACGTCCTTTTGCGGCGCGCCAAATGACCCCCTTCGGCGCCCGGGTGCGGGAACTCCGCGGCAGGCACGGCATCCAGCTCAAGAAGATGGCCGCCGATCTCCAGGTGTCGCCGGCCTATCTCTCGGCCCTCGAACACGGCAAGCGGGGCCGCCCGGGTCCCGGCTTCGTCATGCAGATCGCCAACTATTTCGAGCTGATCTGGGACGAAGTGGACGAGCTGAAGGAACTGGCCCGGCTGTCCCATCCCCGGGTGCCGGTGGAGACCGGCGGGCTTAGTCCGAAGGCGACGCTGCTCGCCAACCTCATGGCCCGGCACATCTCGGAATTGGACGACGCCACCATCGAGCGGATTTTGGCCGAGATGGGCTTTGATGAGGTGCGGTGAATCTCAGTGATGTCTACGTATCGGAGGTTATACCTTCCAATTTCGCGAACCAATCTTGGCGCACAACGTCACGATAGGCCTGAGACCAAACTTCGACAACGTTTGGGTAACAAACAATATAAAGCTGTAATTCTACATCAAGTGAATCCGTTACACCCAAATGGGTGAGCATTTTTGAGTAGAGTTGAAATCGCCCTCGTTCCTCCATGCTGATTTTCATGAAGCGATCTTCAATCGCAACAAGCTTCTGGACTTCCGATACTTCCTTTTGGTCAAGAGCTTCGACATGTGCAATGAGCGCGTTCCCAAATTCTTCCATTGACCGGATTAGAATACGACCTTTTTGGGCCAATTCTACGATAGCGGTTTTGGGTGCGCCGGAGACGAGCCACTCCACGCATTCACGACCACGTTTCTGTATCTGAATTCGATTCCGATCTTGGATTTCGGCGAGATCGACAAAGACTTTTACGCTGTCAGTTAACCAAGTCTGGGGCTGGCCAGCCATATGGGGGTAATTAGGGGAAGGATTAAGCGCGCACCCCTCACCCTGTAACTCCTATCGTAATTTTGTCCCTAGCTAATGAATTGAAGCGTAAAAAAATAATATATGTCAATAATATAGAAAATAATCCGTTATCTTATGGCATTCAAATATCTTGTTTGATTTTTTGCAATTTGCTACAAAATATTGTGGTAGAAAGGGGTAAATAGGGGTAAGATGTGGTAAAAATAAATTTGGTTTGTAACGGACAATATTCCGGTTTCGGACGTGGCGAGTGTTGCGGAACATGCAGCTAGTACGCGGTACAATTAGTGTTTTGAGAGTTGGGGAAGAGAGGTACCCTAGTTAATGATTTTGCATGAGCAGCAGAATTTTGTTCTTGAAATGTTCTAATTTGCTTGATCAAAGTGACGCTTGGAACCAGAGATGCGCAACACAATACCAATCCAATAAGACACGAGTTGGAGCAAAAGATGATAGCAATTGACGATATTGAAAATAGGGGAGGCATCGGATTTAGACATCTAATCGAAGATGGTCTTGCCATTGTTAAGCGAGAGAGCGATATCACAAACGCGCGTAGAAATACGGTATTGAATGAGCTTTCTGATTTATTTGGGGCTGCCAGCATTGGCTCAATAGCTGGAGCCGAAAGTGAGGGCTTTTTTGTTCCAGGCGATGCGGCCGCCGCCAGAAGTTATTATTTTATTGAGCAGCATGTCTCTAGCCCAAAGGGAGCTGATTTGCCTCGGAAGCTTGATGTTGCGCAAAAAGTCCTTGGCCAAATCAAAGATGAAAAACGCGTTCGCGCATTGGATAGAAATCTGGTTGCCGAGGTGCTTCAAGATGTGCTCGAACATCTACGAGTTCAATCTGGTAGTATAATGCCAACAGAACCAGGCGAAATCCGTCGTCAGGAATAATGGGCATTGGTGACCAAAGCAGAGCAGCGCTCAGCTCAAGCGGCTGAGTTCTATGTTTATCGCCTCAGAAAGCAATTCGATGAGGTTAGTGCCCGGACATTTCCTACCGGCCAGTCATCGGTCCAGAAAGTCCTTAATTTAGTCGACGGACTTCTCAAGACCGCTGAGAAACGACTCACCCCATCTCGCAACAATCCTCAAACCGCGGCGACAATTGAAGACGCCTTCGATTGTGCTCGCGAAGCATATTATCTGTTGCAATTGATGGAAGGTTCCGACGTTTCGGACTTGGACCACTCGGCTGTAAGTCCCATGCAAAGATGGTTTACAGGGTTAGTTTCTCCCCAACGAACCATATTCTTTCGAGCCGAAAATGTTGCCAACTACGAAATTCGATCAATTGACAAAATCTCATACAGCGGAATTCGTAAGAGATCTCCAGCGCTTACGAAGGCGATTTCGGCGATTCGATGGCCACTCACAAGGGTGACAGTGCCCACTCGCGCCCTAAGCATTCTTCCTCACCTTTCTATTGTTGCTCATGAGCTTGGTCATGTGATCTACCGTGGTTCTCCTGCCAATAGCATCGAATCCGCGGTTAATTCGGCTCTAGTCGCCAATAAACCTAGGATCGACATTGCCTTTCAGCAATTTTTGGTTCATGCCCAAAATCACCTGGGCACTAAATTTGATGCCAGGTTGGTTGCTACAATTGGCAATCGAATTCTATTTGGCGCAAGTGGACGCTCTGCTGGTTGGCACGAAGAAATCGCCGCTGACGCTATCGCATTCGCGTTGACGGGCCCCGCAATTTTCTTTGCGTTGTCGGATATGCTTAGCTTCATTTCGAAGAGCGATTTATATTCGCAGTCCCATCCTCCAACATACCTTCGTAGAAAATTTCTTTTCGAACTCCTGGGCAGCCAGAAGTACGATTTCGTTGGTATGATTGAGAAACATCTGGGAGAAGACGTCACTCAGGATTTCAACAGCCCGCTTATGCCGGCACTGAGGAATCGCGATGACCTATTTGTGGCATTTGAAAATCGGGTTGGTTCTGAGATGGCGGCTGTTTTGTCTGGATTGCCAATAGTTGTGGAGGTTACAGGACCGATCGTATGTGAGGCAGTTCAAAATCATTTCGATAGCAGACCCAAATTTCGGAAACATAGATACACGCCAAATAAATTTGGCAATGATCTAGACAATTACTTGGTGCCGGTATTGGCGGGGGTGCCACCAATTGAGACTGGAAACGATCTTTCAAATTTGGAGGCGGCAGAGTTTGCCACAATACTTAACGTCGGTTGGATCGCACTACTCTGTAGGCTCCAGGATTTTATGCCAAAAGCCGCGCAATCATCCTTACCGAACGGCGAAAAATCAGAGTCTTTGCATCGGCTACTCATCAAGGCTGTAGAGCTCTCAGAGATCAAGCGTCAATGGGACGAAATCTGAATGGGCAGTTCCACAATGAAACAAAATGTTCCGAGCGCTTCGAATAATTGGAGCAAAGCCGGAGTGCTTTCTGGGGTAGAAGTCAAGAAACGACTAAGTCTCGAGGACGAGAATAGGCTTGTTATTTCGCCAATCTTAGAAATGCATGAGCAGATTAGGGATGACCAAGCCTCAGTAGATGTGCGGCTTGGAAGCCAGTTCGTTTTAACCCAACCGTCCGCACTTGGCGAAATAAATGAATTCTCAGAATTTCACTACCTAGCCGACAACCGACTCTATCAGGAATTGTACATCCCTATTGGCCGAAATATTGTCATTCATCCACACCAATTCCTGCTTGCAACGACACTTGAGTATATTCGTTTGCCCCAAGACTTAATGTGTTATGTCGTGGGTCGTTCAACGTGGGGAAGATTGGGTCTAATAATAGCAACTGCTATTGGGGTTCACCCTGGGTTCTCAGGCACGCTTACGCTAGAGTTGCGCAACCTGGGTGAGACACCATTGAGGTTATTTCCCGGCCAGACAATCGCTCAGTTGTTCTTCCACGGTGTCGAAACTGATGAAAATTCGCGACAGTCGACATCTCAATATCCAGCTGCGGTTGAACTATTCCCTAAGAGAATAAGTAGTCAAACTACCAAAAAAAAGATTGGTCGGTTTATCGAAGCGAACCAGACAGACAAGCACCCCTAAAGAATAAACTTCGTCAAATCGGCGTTCTTGAGCAGCTCGCCGACCCGCTCGCGGACCATCCCGGCGTCGATGACGATGGTTTCGCCGCCGCGGTCCGTGGCGGTGAAGCTGATCTCCTCCAGGAGCCGCTCCATCACCGTGTGCAGCCGCCGGGCGCCGATGTTCTCGACCCCGGAATTGATGTCCGCCGACAGCCGGGCGATCTCCTCGATGGCGTCCCCGGTGAACTCCAGGGTCACCTCCTCGGTGTTCATCAATGCGGTGTACTGCTTGATCAGGCTGGCTTCCGGCTCGGTGAGGATGCGGACGAAATCCTCGTGGGTGAGCGCGCTGAGCTCGACCCGGATGGGCAGCCGGCCCTGCAGTTCGGGCAGCAGGTCCGAGGGCTTGGCCAGGTGGAAGGCGCCCGACGCGATGAACAGGATGTGGTCGGTCCTGACCGTGCCGTGCTTGGTGGCGACGGTGGTGCCCTCGATCAGCGGCAGCAGATCCCGCTGCACGCCTTCCCGGCTCACATCGGCGCCGTGGCGGTCCGAGCGCGCGGTGATCTTGTCGATCTCGTCGAGGAACACGATGCCGTCGTCCTCCACCGCGCTCATGGCCTCGCGGACGATCTGATCCTCGTCCAGGAGCTTGTCGCTCTCTTCGGCGATCAGCAGGTCGTAGGAGTCCGATACTGTCACCCGCTTGGGCTTGGTGCGCTGGCCGAACGCGCCGCCCAGCATGTCGTTCAGGTTGATCATCCCCATCTGGGCACCGGGCATGCCGGGTATTTCGAATGACGGCATGCCGCCGGACCCGGCGGAAACCTCGACCTCGATCTCCTTGTCGCCGAGCTGGCCCTCGCGGAGCATCTTGCGGAATTTCTGGCGGGTATCGGCGCTCGCCGATTCGCCGACCAGGGCGTCCAGCACCCGCTCCTCGGCGTTGACCTCGGCCTTGGCCTGCACCTGCTTGCGGAGCCGCTCGCGGGTCGCATGGATGGCCACCTCGACCAGATCGCGGACGATGCTCTCCACATCCCGGCCCACATAGCCCACCTCGGTGAATTTCGTCGCTTCCACCTTGAGGAACGGCGCCTGGGCGAGGCGCGCGAGCCGCCGGGCGATCTCGGTCTTGCCGACGCCCGTCGGGCCGATCATCAGGATGTTCTTGGGCAGCACCTCTTCCTTGAGATCGTCGTCCAGCTGCTGGCGCCGCCAGCGGTTGCGGAGCGCCACGGCGACCGCGCGCTTGGCGTCGTCCTGGCCGACGATATAGCGGTCCAGCTCCGAAACGATTTCCCGGGGGGAGAAGGTGGTCATGGATTACAGCTTTTCGACGGTGACGTTGGTGTTGGTGTAGACGCAGATGCCGGCGGCGATTTCCAGCGACCGCCGGGCGATGGTTTCGGCGTCGAAATCGTCGTGGGAAACCATGGCCCGGGCGGCGGCGAGCGCATAGTTGCCCCCCGACCCGATGCCGATGAGGCCGTCTTCCGGCTCCAGCACGTCGCCGGTCCCGGAAACCAGCAGCGAGACGTTCCCGTCGGCCACCGCCATCAGCGCCTCGAGACGTCGGAGATAACGGTCGGTCCGCCAGTCCTTTGCCAGTTCGACGCACGACCGGGTCAATTGTTCCGGATGCTGCTCCAGCTTGGCCTCCAGGCGCTCGAACAGGGTGAAGGCGTCGGCGGTGGCGCCCGCGAACCCCGCGATCACGTTGCCGCTGCCGAGCCGGCGCACCTTGGTGGCGTTGGCCTTGATCACCGTATCCCCCATGCTCACCTGGCCGTCGCCGGCGATCACCACGTCGCCGCCCTTGCGGACGCAGAGAATGGTCGTGGCGTGCCAGTCGGGATGGGGAGGTTGGGGATCGGCCATCGGACATGTTCCCGGGCGGTTGATGTGCGCTCGCGCGCGGTCTCTCGGTCTCCATGTAGCCCCCGGCCCGCTTCCGGTCAACACGCTGGCGGAAATGCGCCGAGCCTGTTACAAGACCGCGCCTAACCTGAAGGAGACCGACCGATGCGCCAGGCAAGCGTCGAGCGCAACACGAACGAGACCGAGATTTCCGTCACCGTCAACCTGGACGGCACGGGAACCTACGACGTATCCACCGGTATCGGCTTCCTCGATCACATGCTGGAGCAGCTTTCCAAGCACAGCCTGATCGACCTCGCCGTGCGCGCCAAGGGCGACCTGCATATCGATTTCCACCACACCACCGAGGACACCGGCATCGCCATCGGCGAGGCGGTCAACAGGGCGCTGGGCGACCGGGCGGGCATCACCCGCTACGGCTCGGCGCAGATTCCGCTGGATGAGGCGCTCACCCGGGTGATCGTCGATTGTTCCAACCGGCCGTACCTGGTGTGGAAGGTGGCGTTCTCGCGGCCCAAGCTGGGCGAGATGGACACCGAGCTGTTCCGCGAATGGTTCCAGGCCTTCGCCCAGGCCGCCGGCGTCACGCTCCACGTCGACAACCTCTACGGCGAGAACAACCACCATATCGTCGAAAGCGCATACAAGGCCCTTGCCCGGGCGCTGCGCCAGGCGGTGGCCATCGATGCGCGCGCCGCCGGTGCCGTGCCGTCGACCAAGGGTGTGTTGTCCGACGCGGCCAAGAATTAAGCCGCCGGAACCGGCCCCATGCGCATTTATACCGTCCATATCCCGGCTCCCCGGCCGGGAGACGAACCTTCCGTTGCCGATCCGGTGGAGGACGCGGTGGCGGTGAAGGAGGGCTTTTGCTGGCCGGCCGTGCTGTTTTCCGTCTTCTGGGCCCTGTGGCACCGGATGTGGGGCGTGGCGATGGGTCTGGCCGCCCTGCAGGCGGCGGCGGGGGGCTTCGCCGCCCTGGCCGGTATCGGCGATGTGACCGGTGCGGCGCTGGGCGCCGGCGTTTATATCCTCATCGGCGGCTTCGCCAACGACGTCAGGCGGTGGAGTTTGGCCCGGCGCGGCTATCGGGAGCGCGGGATCATTCTCGCCGCCGGCGCCGAAGCCGCCGTTCTCCGCTACATGGCGCGGCGCGATCCGGCCGCGGCGGGAGGCGTCTGATGCGGGTCGCCATCATCGACTACGAGTCCGGCAATTTGCGGTCCGCCGCCAAGGCCTTCGAGCGGGCGGTGGCGGACAGCGGCCGGACGGGCGCGGTCGAGGTGACCCGCGATCCGGCCGCTCTCGCCGCCGCCACGCATATCGTGCTGCCGGGCGTCGGCGCCTTCGCCGACTGCAAGTCCGGCCTTGCGGCCGTCGACGGGATGGCGGACGCGCTGAGCGAACAGGTGCGGGACCGGGGCAAGCCGTTCCTCGGCATCTGCGTCGGCATGCAGCTGATGGCGAGTTGGGGGCGGGAGCACGGCGATACCGAGGGGTTCGGCTGGATTCCCGGCGAGGTGACGGCGCTGGAACCCGCCGACAAGGCCCTGAAGATACCCCACATGGGATGGAACGCCCTCGAATTCGAGCCCGGCATTCACCCCGTGCTGGACGGCATTTCCCCCGGCGCGCACACCTATTTCGTCCACTCCTACGGCTTCGCGCCCGAGGCCGAGAGCGATGTCCTGGCGCGCGTCGACTATGCCGGTCCGGTGACCGCGATCGTCGGGCGGGGCAACCTGGTCGGCACCCAGTTCCACCCCGAGAAGAGCCAGCGGGTGGGCCTCCGGTTCATCGCCAATTTCCTCCGCTGGTCGCCGTGACGGAGACATCATGAAGTTCTATCCGGCCATCGATCTCAAGGACGGCGACTGCGTCCGGCTCTACAGGGGCGACATGGACGCGGCGACGGTCTATGGCGGGGATCCGGCGGCCCAGGCCCGCGCCTTCGCCGCCGCGGGCTGCGACTGGCTTCATGTGGTCGATCTCAACGGCGCCTTCGAGGGCCGGCCGGTCAACGGCCGGGCGGTCGACGCCATTCTCGCCGCGGGCGGCCAGAACGTGCAACTGGGCGGCGGCATCCGCAATCGGGAGATGATCGGGACCTGGCTCGACAAGGGCGTCGCCCGGGTCATCCTGGGCACCGCGGCGGTGAAGGACCCGGACCTGGTGACCGGCGCATGCAAATCCTTTCCCGGCCGGATCGCCGTCGGCATCGATGCACGGGGCGGGCGGGTCGCCGTCGAGGGGTGGGCCGAGGCCGCCGACATCACCGCCCTCGAGCTCGCGCGCAAATTCGAGGATGCCGGCGTCGCCGCGATCGTCTACACCGACATCGACCGGGACGGCGCCATGGAGGGGCCCAACGTCGCCCAGACGGTGGAACTGGCCAGGGCCGTCCATATCCCGGTGATCGCGTCCGGCGGCGTATCGTCCATGGACGATCTCCGGGCGCTCAAGTCCGCGGGCGCGGGCCTGCTGGACGGGGTCATTTCCGGCCGGGCGCTCTATGACGGGGCGATCGATGCGGCCGAGGCCCGGGCCTTGCTGGCGGAGGACGGCTGACATGCTGAAGAACCGGATCATCCCCTGCCTCGACGTGGACAAGGGCCGCGTGGTCAAGGGCGTCAACTTCGTCGATCTGGTGGACGCCGGCGATCCCGTCGAACAGGCGCGCCTCTACGATTCCGAGGGCGCGGACGAGTTGTGCTTCCTCGACATCACCGCCAGCCACGAGGGCCGCGACACCATCTTCGACGTGGTGGCGCGGACCGCGGAGGAATGCTTCATGCCGCTCACCGTCGGGGGCGGCGTCAGGACCCTCGACGATATCCGGAAGCTCCTGCTCGCCGGCGCCGACAAGGTGGCGATCAACACGGCGGCGGTCCGCAACCCGGAATTCGTCCGCGAGGCGGCGCTCAAATTCGGCAGCCAGTGCATCGTCGTCGCCATCGACGCCAAGCGCGCCGGCCAGGGGGACGGCCAGGGGGAAGGCCCGCGTTTCGAGGTGTTCACCCACGGCGGGCGCAGGGAAACCGGCATTGATGCCGTCGAATGGGCGAAACGCATGGCGGAGTACGGGGCGGGTGAGATATTGTTGACCTCGATGGACCGGGACGGCACCAAGGCAGGCTTCGACATCGAACTGACCCGAGCGGTCGCGGACGGGGTGGGCATCCCGGTGATCGCGTCCGGCGGCGTCGGCGGTCTCGATCATCTGGTGGAGGGCGTGCGGGACGGCCGCGCCAGCGCCGTGCTGGCCGCCTCCATCTTCCACTTCGGCACCCACCGGGTGTCCGAGGCCAAGGCGTACATGAACGAGAACGGCATACCCATGAGGATCGGCGGAGGCGCGGATGAGCGGTAAGGACGACGGCGAAGCGATCCGGATACTCGAGCGCCTTTACGAGGTCATCTCGGAGCGCAGAAAAGCGGACCCCGACGGCTCCTATACGGCCAAGCTGTTCGACAAGGGAACCGAAAAAATCGCCCAGAAGCTGGGCGAGGAGGCGGTGGAAACGGTGATTGCCGCGCTCGCCGGCAAGAAGAAGGAAATCACCGGCGAAAGCGCGGACCTGCTCTACCACCTGTTCGTCCTGTGGGCGGACGCGGGCGTAAAGCCCGGCGACGTCTGGGCCGAACTCGCCAAGCGCGAGGGCCTTTCGGGCCTCGAAGAGAAGAAATCCCGCGGCTGATCGGAGTTGAACCTGAACCATGGCCTATGATCCGGAAAACGTGTTCGCCAAGATTTTGCGCGGCGAGATTCCCTGCACCAAGGTCTACGAGGACGGCCACGCCCTCGCCTTCGAGGACATCAATCCGCAGGCGCCGGTGCATGTGCTGGTGATCCCCAAGGGGGCCTACGTCTCCATGGACGATTTCTCCGGCGCCGCGAGCGATGCGGAAATCGCCGGTTTCTTCCGCGCCGTCGGCGCCGTCGCCCGCCAGCTCGAACTCGCCAACCCCGGCTACCGCATCCTCGCCAACCACGGCGACGACGGCATGCAGGAGGTGCCCCATTTTCACGTCCATATTTTCGGCGGCAGGAAGCTGGGTCCGATGCTGAAGCGGGACTAATTGTCGACCACGGGCGCCGGATTCGGCCCGGGCCCGCGCCCTACCCCGCCATCAGCGCCGCCTGGCGGCCGGGCACCACCCGGCGGTAGGAAAGCGCCTCGGCCACGTGCAGGCGGCGGACGATCTCCGAACCATCCAGGTCGGCCAGCGTCCGCGCCACCCTCAGCACCCGGTGATAGCCCCGGGCCGACAGGCGCATCCTCTCGGCGGCTTCGGTGAGCAGCACCCTTCCCTCGGCTTCCGGGGCGGCGATTTCCTCCAGCAGCGCGCCGTCGGCGTCGGCGTTGCAGCGCACGGGCCGTTCCGCGGTGACGCCCGCGAAGCGCCGCCGCTGGACGGCGCGGGCGGCGGCCACCCGGGCGCGGATTTCGGGCGAGCCTTCCGCGGGCGGCGGCAATGAGAGATCCGCGGGGCTGACGGCGGGCACGTCCACATGGAGGTCCATGCGGTCGAACATGGGCCCGGAGATTTTGGATTGGTAATCGGCGGCGCATTTGGGCACCCGGCTGCAGGCCAGCGCCGGGTCGTCCAGATAGCCGCAGCGGCAGGGATTCATGGCCGCGACCAACTGGAACCGGGCGGGATAGGTGACATGCGCATTGGCGCGCGCCACCGTGGCGCGGCCCGCCTCCATGGGCTGGCGCAGCGCTTCCAGGGCCGCGCGGTGAAACTCGGGAAATTCGTCCAGAAACAGCACGCCGAGGTGGGCGAGCGACACCTCGCCCGGCTTCGCCCGCTGGCCGCCGCCCACCAGCGACGGCATGGAGGCCGAGTGATGGGGGCTGCGAAAGGGGCGGCTGCGCTTGAGCCGCCCGCCGTCCAGCGCGCCGGCGATGGAGTGGATCATCGACACTTCGAGGGCTTCCGCCGGGTCGAGCTCGGGGAGAATGCCCGGCAGCCGTTCGGCGAGCATGGATTTCCCCGACCCCGGCGGGCCGACCATCAGCAGGTTGTGGCCGCCGGCGGCCGCCACTTCGAGGGCCCGCTTGGCGCTTTCCTGGCCCTTGATGTCGGCCAGATCGGCGGCGCGGGCCGCGTCATCGGCCATTTCCGGGACCGGCGGGCTCAGCACCTGCGTGCCCTTGAAATGGTTGATCAGGGCCAACAGGCTGCCGGGCGCCAATACCTCGATCTCCCCCGCCCAGGCGGCCTCGGACCCCTGCGCCGCCGGACAGATCAGCCCGAGCCCGCGGCCCGCGGCGCCCAAAGCCGCCGGCAGCACCCCGGCCACCGGCGTGACGGCGCCGTCCAGGGCGAGCTCGCCCAAGGCCGCGAAGCCGGCGATCTGGTCCTCGGGCAATACCCCCATGGCGGCCAGCAGCCCGAGCGCGATGGGCAGATCGAAATGACTGCCCTCCTTGAGGAGGTCGGCGGGAGACAGGTTGACGGTGATCCGCTTGGGCGGCAGGGAGAGGCCGATGGCCGAGATGGCGGCGCGAACCCGTTCCCGGCTTTCCGCCACCGCCTTGTCGGGCAGGCCGACCACCGAAAAGGCCGGCATGCCGGCGCCGATCTGCACCTGCACATCCACGTCCAGCACGTCGATCCCGGAAAAGGCGACCGTATTGACCCGCGCGACCATGGCTTTAGCGACCTGCCTGTCCTGCCCGCCGACGACTATAATGAGTGAAAAAGAACATTACCAGAACATATGTGGTAATATTTCTTGAGTGGTTGCCGCTCCTCACCGTCTCCGTGGTTCAGGAATTGGTAATATGGATACCCCGCATAAAGCGGGGTATGACGAGTGGATATATGGCACAAACCAACCCGTCATGCCCCGACTTGTTCGGGGCATCCACGTTTCGGGGGGCGGCGCACACGTGGATGGCCGGCCTACGCCGTCCGAAAGTCGGCTTCGGCCGACTGAAGGCCGGGTCCGGACCGATCTCCGCCGGGCCGCCGAACGGCTATTCCTCGACGATATCCAGCCGGCTCTCGATGGCGTCCCAGATCATCGCCTCGATCCTGATGCCGTCGAAGCGGTTGATCTCCTGGATGCCGGTCGGCGAGGTGACGTTGATCTCGGTCATGTAATCGCCGATCACGTCGATGCCGACGAAGATCATGCCCCGCTCTTTCAAAGCGGGGCCGATGGCGTGGCAGATCTCCTTCTCCCGCCCGGTGAGTTCCGACTTCAGCGGCGTGCCGCCCACATGCATGTTGGAGCGCGCCTCGCCCTCCGCCGGCACCCGGTTGATGGCCCCCACCGCCTCGCCGTCGACCAGGATGATCCGCTTGTCGCCCTCGCGGACCTCCGGCAGATAGGCCTGAATGATCACCGGCTCCCGGTAGAGTTCGGTGAACATTTCCATCAGCACGTTGAGGTTCTCGTCCCCCGGCGGGATGTGGAACACCCCGGCGCCGCCGTTGCCGAACAGGGGTTTGACGATCAGGTCCCGGTGCTCCTCGCGGAAGGCGGCGATCTTGTCCCGGTTGGACGTGATCAGGGTCGGCGGCATCAGTTCCGGGAAGTGGGTGACGAACAGCTTCTCGGGCGCGTTCCGCACCTGGACCGGGTCGTTGACCACCAGGGTCCTGGGGTGGATGTGCTCCAGCAGATGGGTGGCGGTGATGTACGCCATGTCGAAGGGCGGGTCCTGGCGCATCAGGACCACGTCGGCCAGCGCCAGGTCGATCCATTCCGCATCGCCCAGGGTGAAATGGTCCCCGTGGGCGCGGCGCAGCTCGAGGGGCCGGGCATGGGCCATCACCCGGCCATGATCGAAGGCCAGATCCTGGGTCAGATAGTGATAGACCCGGTAGCCCCGCGCTTGCGCCTCCATCGCCATGACGAACGTGCTGTCGGCATCGATATCGATGCCGTCGACGGGGTCCATCTGAATGGCAACCAGGAGCGACATGAGCCGGCCTTGTCCCTGTATATCAGCCGGACATAGCCGCCGGGCGGCGGATGGTCAAGTGCGGGCGGAACGGTGCGGGGGCTCAGTTGCGGGCGCTTTGGATTCCCGCTTCCTTGACCCGGACGTGGGAGATCACATCCCGGACGTAGCGAATATGGCCGGCGTGAGCCACGACGCGGCGGAGCTCCGCCGGGTTCTGGGCGATGCCGATGATGTAGACCCGGCCGTTGACCGTTTCGATGGCGTAATTGATCGCGAAGATTTCCTTGTCGAAGGTGATCCTGGAGCGCAGCTGCCCGGTAATCCAGGTGTCGCGGACGAAATCCTTGGCGCCCGACTTCCGGAGTTGAATCTCGTTGATGACGTCCTTGACGCCGCCCACCTGCCAGGCGAGCTTCACCGCCTTGTCGGCGAGCCGGACGTCGTCGGTCGCGCCGGTCAGCAGCACCCGGCCCTCATAGACCTCGACCCCCAACTTGGTCTGAAGCGCCGTGTCGGCATTGAAGAATTTCTCGAAAATCCGCGCTTCGATTCGCAGATCGGAGGTCCGTCCGGCGACCCCCCGCTCCTGGACGGCGGCGACCCCGACCCCGGCGCCGGCGCCCGCCACCAACCCGACGGGCCCGCACGCGCCGAGGCCCAACAGGGCGGTGACGGCGAGCGCCATGGGGAAGAGGAAAACGCGGCGGTTCGGCGTGGCTGGCATGGTCGGGCCCTCGTATGAAATGCGGTTGGGCCAAACCTATCCGCCGATGGTTAACGAGCAGTTAGCGGGAACCCGCCAGGCGCGGCGAAAACTCCCTCCCCCTCACCCAGCTACGGCTAAGCTCAGCTGCCGCTTCGCAAAGCCTCCGCAACCCTCTCCCTCCAGGGGAGAGGGTTAAAAGAAAGTCTCCCTCCCCCTTGACGGGGGAGGGTTGGGGTGG
>JAJDXO010000057.1 GCA_022823235.1 Rhodospirillales bacterium | reverse complement strand
GGGGTCGTGCAACCCCACCTAACCCCCCCCCCCCGGGGGGGGGGGGGTTGGGGGGGGGGGCCAAGGTAAGGGTTAAATGAAATTTCCCCCTCAGCCGCCGCTCCCCGCTCACCCTACACCCGTCATGCCCGGACTTGATCCGGGCATCCACGCCTTGGGGTTGACACACGTGGATGGCCGGGTCCGGGCCCGGCCATGACGCTTTGGGCCGGAAGCGGTGCTCCTCACCGTCTCACCGTCTCTGTGGTTCAAGAATCGGAAATGTGGATACCCCGGACTTGCGCCGGGGTATGACGAGTGGATATACGACACAAACCAAGCCGCCATGCCCCGCCTCCGTGCGGGGCATCCAGGAAATTCACCACAGAGGCACGGAGGTTGAGAGGAGAGGTTTCAATCGCAGTGCCCCTCACCGTCTCACCCGCAAGTCGTCATCACCGGGCTTGACCCGGTGATCCACGTGGATGGCCGGGTCTGGGCCCGGCCATGACGGTTTTGGGCCGGGAGCGGCGCTCCTCACCGTCTCACCGTCTCTGTGGTTCAAGAATTGGAATCTGGATACCCCGGACTTGCGCCGGGGTATGACGAATTGGGCTTTGCTTTCCGTTAGCTCACGTAAGCGTATTCTTGATCCGCGTAAGCCCTTCGGCCACCGTCGCCGGATCGTCCACCAGGGCGACCCGGATGCGGCTGTCGCCGGGATTGACCCCGGACCGGTCGGCGAGGCCCACATAGGCGCCGGGAACGACCCGCACCGCGGCCTCGGCCCATAGGCGGCGGGCGGCCTCTTCGCCGTCGCCCACCTCGAGCCACAGAAAGAACCCGCCGTCCGGCCGGTAATAGCCGAGGACGCCGGCGAGGATCCCGTCGGCCCGGTCGAATTTCTCCCGGTAGAGCGCCCGGTTGGCCTCCACATGCGCATCGTCGTTCCACAGCGCCGTGGCCGCCTCGGCCAGCGGCGCCGGAATGGTCGCGCCGCCATAGGCCCTGAGCCGCTTCAGCCGCGAAATGATCTCCTCGTCGCCGGCGACGAAGCCGGACCGGAGGCCCGGCGCGCTCGAGCGTTTCGACAGGGAATTGAACGTCAGCACGTTTTCGAGGCCGCCGCCCGCGGCCGCGCAGGCCTGCAGGATGCCGGGGGTCGGCTCCCCCAGGTAGATTTCGGCGTAGCACTCGTCGACGGCCAGCACGAAATCGTATTCCCGGGCGAGCTCGACGGCGCGGGTCAGGTAATCGAGACCGGCGGCGGTGCCTTGGGGATTGGACGGGGTGCACAGATACGCCATCGCCGTCCGGCGGAGCCGTTCGCCGCCAAGCTCGGAAAAATCGGGCAGGTAGCCGTCCTCCGGCGTTCCCGACAGCACCGCCACCTCGGCGCCGTTGAGTTTCGCCGCGCCGTAATAGGCCTGGTAGAACGGGTTGGGAATGGCCACCACGGGCCGCCCGCCGTTCTTGGCCGGGGGGATGCAGACGTCGCCGGCCATGTAGAGGCTTTCCCGGCTGCCCATGGCGGCGCAGACGTGGCGGGCCGGATCGACCAGGCCGCCGGGGAGACCGTAGCGGCGCTCGAGCCAGCCGGCGCAGGCCTCGAGATGGGCGGCGGCGCCGGCGGTCGGGGGATAGCGGCCCCATTTGTCGCCGTGCCCGGCGACCGTCCGGGCGATGATGTCCGGCGGCTCGTGGTTGGGCTCGCCGAGGGACATGATGACGGGATCGAGGCCCGGCGGCGGGGTTACGTCCCTGAGCAGCGCCCGCAGCCGGTCGAAGGCGTATTCCGCCATGTCGTCGAGAACCGGATTGTGCATGCGCCGCAATGCTCCAGGCGGGTTCCGGAAACGCGGCCGCCCCGCACCACACTCGTCGAGCGCGCCGCGGGGCGGTCGCCTGGTTGCCGAAACTAACGGGCGGCGGGCCGTTGGGCAACCGCCGCCCGTCCGGGCGTCAGAGAGCTTCGGGGCCGGTCTCGCCGGTCCGGATCCGGACCGCTTCGTTCAGCTCGTAGACGAAGATCTTGCCGTCGCCGATGCTGTCCGAGTTGGCGGTATCGCGGATGGTCGAAACCACCTGATCCGCCAGTCCGTCATCGACCGCGATCTCGATCTTGGTCTTGGGCACGAAGCTGATGGCGTATTCGGCGCCGCGGTAGATCTCGGTATGCCCCTTCTGGCGTCCGAAGCCGGAGACCTCGCTCGCCGTCAGGCCCTGCACCCCAATTCCGGTAAGCGCCTCGCGCACCGCATCCAGCTTGGCCGGCTTGATAACCGCCACTACGTACTTCATGGCTGCACCTTTACGTTATCCAGTTGAATCATAATGAGATAAGAGCCGCGCTCCCGTCTAGAGATCATAGCTCCGCTCCCCATGGGCCGTGATGTCGAGGCCTTCGGTCTCCTCCTCGGGCGTGGTCCGGAGCCCGACGGTCGCCTGGACGATCTTGAGGATGATATAGCCCACGACGCCGGCCCAGATGACGGTGATGACCGTACCGATCAGCTGACCCATGAAGGCCGTGCCGATGGAATAGCCCTCGCCGCCGAGACCGCCGAACTGGGGCGCCGCGAACACGCTGGTCAGCAGGATGCCGAGAACGCCGCCGACGCCGTGGACGGCGAACACGTCCAGGGAATCGTCGATCTTCCACATGCTCTTCACCACGTTGATGGCGTAGAAGCAGATGAGCCCGGCAAGGAAGCCGAAGACCAGCCCGCCGACCGGTCCGACGAAGCCGGAGCCCGGCGTGATGGTCGCCAGACCGGCGATGGCGCCGGTGGCGATGCCGACCAGGCTCGGCTTGCCGAACTTGATCCACTCGATGGCCACCCAGGTCAGGCACGCGGTCGCCGCCGAGATGTGGGTGACGGTGATCGCCATGCCGGCCGCGCCGTCGGCCGCCAGAGCGCTGCCGCCGTTGAAGCCGAACCAGCCGACCCACAGCATGGCCGCGCCGATCATCACCAGCCCCGGATTGTGGGGCGGGCGCAACTCGCTGGGGAAGCCCCGGCGCGGGCCGAGGGCCGCCGCCAGGATCAGCGCCGCGACGCCCGCGTTGGCGTGAACCACCAGGCCGCCGGCGAAGTCCATGACCGCCACGCCCTTGAGGCTTTCGGAGATCCAGCCGAGATCGGCGAGGATGCCGCCGCCCCAGATCCAGTGGGTGGACGGGGCGTAGACGAAGATCAGCCACAGGCCGGAGAACAGAATGACGGCGGAGAACTTGATCCGCTCCACATAGGCGCCGACGATCAGCGCCGGCGTAATGATGGCGAAGGTCATCTGGAACATGAAGAACACGTTCTCCGGGATGGTGCCGGACAGGGTGTCCGTGCCGACGCCGGCGAAAAACGCCTTGCCGAGACCGCCCCACCAGGCCGACGCATCGCCGAACGCGATGGAGTAGGCCAGCACCAGCCACAGCACCGACGAGACGCAGCAGATGGTGAAGCAGTGCATCAGCACCGATAGCACGTTCCGGGACTGCACCAGGCCGCCATAGAACAGGGCGAGGCCCGGCATGGTCATGAACAGCACGAGCGCCGTGGCCGTGATGATCCAGGCCGTATCGCCGCCCGCAAGCTTGGCATCCTGCGCCAACGCGCCGTCCGCCATGAAGAAAACCGCGCCCGCGGCCAGGATGGCCGGCAGCAGCGCTTTCGATTTGGGTAACATTCAGAGGTCCTCCAGATAGTCGCCCGCAAAAACATTCGTGGCCCGGACGGCCCGCCCCGCATCCGTTGCCGAAGAAGGCGGTCCCCGAAACGCCGCTTGCCGTCTGCCAAGCGGCGCGCAGCCAAGCACAGGCCCTATCCCAAGAACCGTGCCAAGTGGGTCTTGGAGTGTGTTTTTCTTTATTTACAGATACTTAGGCCGACAGTTGTTGGCGCGGGCCATTTCCGATTTTGCCCGATGATCGGGCAAGTGTCGGGAATTGGTCAGAAATTAGGCAGATTTCGCCGGGGCGCGGGCTGGACAATCCGCACCCATGTGGCAAAACCCGGGTCATGAGCGGTGTTTATGACGCAGCAATCGTCGGCGGCGGTTTCGTCGGCGGCGCCATCGCCGTCGCGCTGGCCAATGCCGGGCTCGGGGTGGCGGTGATCGACCGGGATGCGCCCGGGACGCAGGCGGCGCCCGGGTTCGACGGGCGGTCCTCGGCCATCGCCGCCGCGCCGCGGCGGCTCCTGGACCGGCTGGGCATTTGGCGGGGCGTCGCCGCCGAGGCCTGCCCCATCGAGGACATCCGGGTGGCGGACGGCGGCTCGCCGCTGTTTCTTCACTACGGCCGGGAGGAGGTGGGCGCGCCGGCGCTCGGGTTCATGGTCGAGAACCGGCACCTGCGCATGGCGGTGCGGGCGAGGGTGCGGGAGACCGGCGGCATCGACCTCATGGCGCCGGCGGCGCTCACCGGTATCGACACGGACGATGCCGGGGCGGCGCTGTCGTTTGAAAACGGTCCAACCGTCCGCGCCAGTCTGGTCATCGGCGCCGACGGCCGCGGATCCTTCGTTCGGGAGGCGGCGGGCATCGGGCTCACCCGCCGGCGGTACGGCCAGACCGGCATCGTCTGCACCGTCGCCCACGAGCACCCCCACCACAACGTCGCCCACGAGCATTTCTTCCCCGCCGGTCCGTTCGCCATCCTTCCCCTGACCCGGAACCGGGTTTCCATCGTCTGGACCGAGCGGACGGCGGTCGCCGAGCAGATCCTGGCGCTCGACGGCGGGCCGTTCCTGGAGGAGCTATCCGAGCGGCTGGGCGATTTCCTGGGCGAACTGGAGGTCGTCGGCCCCAGATGGTCCTATCCCCTGGCGCTCCAATACGCCGGGACCATCGTCGGTCCCCGGCTCGCGCTTGCCGGCGACGCCGCCCAGGCCATGCATCCCATCGCCGGCCAGGGCCTCAATCTGGGGCTCCGCGACGCGGCGGCGCTGGCGGAAACGATCATCGACGCCCGGCGTCTGGGTCTCGATATCGGCGCCCCGGCGACCCTCGCCCGCTATGAGCAGTGGCGGCGGTTCGACAGCCACTTGATGCTGGCCCTCACCGACGGGCTCAACCGGCTGTTTTCCAACGATCTGCCGGGCGTGCGGGGGGCCAGGGATGCGGGCCTCGCGCTGGTCCACCGGGCCGGGCCGCTCAAGACCTACTTCATGCGCCATGCCATGGGCGAAATGGGAGACCTGCCCCGCCTGCTCAAGGGCGAGGCGCTGTAGGGTCGGGGCTCGACGGAGTTATAGTATGTCGTCATCACCGGGCTTGACCCGGTGATCCACGTGGATGGCCGGGTCGGGGCCCGGCCATGACGCAATCTTTTTGATCCTCTCCCCAGAGAGGGAGGGGAATTGGTTTGGGCGCGTCCGCCCGGGGGAATGCCTCAATCCGGATCGCGGCTGAGGCCTTTTGCTTCCAAATCCGCGAGATATTGCCGCCACATCACGTCCTGGAGGGTGCCGAACTCGTAGAGGGTCTTCCACGAATAGATGCCGGTGTCGTGCATGTCGTCGAAACCGATGCGGATGGCGTAGTTGCCGACCGCCTCGACCTCGACGATGCCCACGTGCCGGCGGCCGGGCACGGTTTGGCGCTCGGACGGGGAATGGCCCTGCACCTCGGCCGACGGCGAGTGCACGCGCAGAAACTCGGCCGGCAGGGAAAACGAGCGGCCGTCGTCGAAGTCGATCTCGAGCGTCCGCTCGGCCTGCTTGACCCTGATTTCAACGGGTTGGGGCGTGGACACGGGAGACCCGGCCGCTAGTCGCCGCCGTCGAGCTTCCGCGCCTCGTCGACCAGCATGATCGGAATGCCGTCCCGGATGGGATAGGCGAGGCCCGCCTGCTCGCTGATCAGCTCCCGGGCCTCGGCGTCATAGCGCAGCGGGCCCTTGGTCAGCGGGCAGACCAATATCTCCAGCAGCTTGGGGTCAACCTGGTCGGCGGTCATCGCACAGCCTCCTGATCAGTGCCGGGATGCCGGGGCGTCGCCCTCGACGCCGGCCAGGGCGAGGAGGGACATGAGCACGTCCGGAAGATCCGGCATTTTCGGCGCCTCGAGCAGCGCCTGCTTCTCCGAAACGTCGAACGGGCACATCATGGCCAGGGAGACGATGAGCGTCTCGTCGTCGGCGTTTTCCAGGGAATTCCAGTCGGTCTGCAGGCCGCGGCTCTCGAAGAACCGGCGCAGCAGCTTGAAAAGCTCTTGGCGGTCGAAGTCGAAGCCCGGCTTTTCGGCCAGATCGTCCCGGAACGGCCCGTAGTCGGCGGCGACCCGGCGGTAGCCGTTCCGTCCCCCGATCTCGCCGGCGATATGGAACCGGCAAATACCCTTGAGGCTGATCAGAATGCGCCTGTCGTCGGTCTCGGTGAAGGACGTCATCCGGCCGGCGCAGCCGATGGCGAAGAGCGGCGCATCCCCGGCCACCGGATCGGGCTGGAACTCCAGGGGCTGGACCATGCCGATGATCCGCTCCTCCCTGAGCGCGTCCAGCGCCATGGCCAGGTAGCGTTCCTCGAACAGGTTGAGGGGGAGCCGGCCATGGGGCAGCAGCAGCGCGCCGGGCAGCGGAAATATGGGAATTTCCCGGGGCAGTCCCTCGAATGGATGCCCGAAGGGGTCGCCCGGAGAACCGCCCGGAGATTCCGAAGTCATGAGAACAGCACCGACGACAGTTTGCGCCGCCCGTCGACGGTCACCGGATCGGCGGGCCCGAGGGCCTCGAAGATCTCCAGCAGCTGGGTGCGGGCCGCCTCGTCGTTCCAGGTCCGGTCCCGTCTGATGATCTCGACCAGTTCCCCGATGGCGTCTGCCGCCGCGCCGCCGCCATAGAGGGCGAGGGCGAGATCGAAGCGCGCCTGATGGTCGGCCGGGTCGCCCTCCACCCTGGCGCGGAGTTCGGCAATATCGCCGCTGACGCTGCTTTTCTCGGACAGGTCCAGGCCGGCCTGGACGGCGCCGACCTCGGGCGTGCCTTTCACCGCGTCGTCGAGCCCGGCCAGAAACTCCCGCGCCCGGCCGGTTTCGCCGGCGGCGATCAGGCACCTGGCGAGCCCCGCGGTCGCCCGCGCGTTCGCCGGATCGGCGCCCAGGACCTGATTGAAGATCCCGGCGGCCTGTTCCGCTTCGCCCGCTTCCAGCGCCTGCTCGGCCTGGTCCAGGGCGTTGTCCAGCGGCGAGCCGCCGCCGCCGGTCAGTTTCTCGATGAACTGGCGGAGCTGGCTTTCGGGCAGCGCGCCGGTGAAGGCGTCCACCGGCTGGCCGTCGCGGAAGGCGTAGACCATGGGGATCGACTGGACGCGCAGCTGGGCCGCCAGTTCCTGGTTCTCGTCCACGTTGATCTTGACCAGCTTGACCGCGCCGCCGTACTCGGCGGCCAGCTTCTCCAGGAGGGGGCCGAGCTGCTTGCAGGGGCCGCACCACGGTGCCCAGAAATCGACGATGACCGGCACCTGCTGCGAGGCCTGGATGACGTCGGCGGCGAAACGCTCGGTATCGCTGTCCTGGACAACGCCGCCGCCGCCCGGCGCCGCTCCGTCCGCGCTCGCCGCCGTTCCGTCGGGATTGATGATCGTCGACATGTCTCGTGCCCGTGTCCCGGTTTGCGTCCTTATATCACCTTCGATAGTCGGCCCGCCTGGCGCGGACCGCAAGGGTGCGGCCGTCTTTAAACCGGGTTTGGCCCGGATTGTCCATGGGGGTCGGGGATCGGCCGGCCGCCGGCCGGTCAGCCGCCGAGCGCGCCGATGTCGAGGATCGCCGGCTCGTACCCCATTTCGCGGATGAACCGCAGCAGGTCATCGGGGGAGATGGCGGTCGTCGCGTCGTTGGTCAGCGGGTGGTAGTTGACGATTTCGCAGGCGAGCATCCGGGCGTCGAGCACCACCGACAATGTTGCGTTCCGGGCCGCCTCCCGGGCGCCACCCGCCGCATTGATCAGGGCGAAGGGCGTGACCGCGCCCGGCGTCACGCCCAGCACCTCCATCAGCAGGTCCGGCTTGCCGAAGGAAAACCGGGCGGCGCCCAGCGCCTTCTGCAATCCCTTGAGGTCGACCCGCGTGTCGTGAAGGGCGACGACCAGCCACAGCGCGCCCTTCTTGTCCTTGAGGAACAGGCTCTTGCAGTGCCCGCCCGGCAGCCCTTCGTGGAGATGGCGGCCGTCCTCGACGGTGAACAGGGGTTCGTGCCGGCGGGTGGCGGCCGGGATGCCGAGCTCGTCGAGCCGTCTCATCAGGTCCTGCTCGGTGGCCGCCATCACGTCCCCTCTCGTCATTCAGCCGCTGTCGTCGTCACCATGCCGGATTGCCGCGGGCGGTCCAAGTTCAACTTGCAAAGCGAGGTGCGTTTCGTATTATCGCCGCCTTCCAAAGGGATGCGGGCGTAGCTCAGGGGTAGAGCGCAACCTTGCCAAGGTTGAAGTCGTGAGTTCAAATCTCATCGCCCGCTCCATTTCCTCCCTGTAATTCCATCGTGCCGGCCGAAGCGGCCGTTAAATCGCGAATGGCGGATTTCCGCCGTCTTGCCCCCGATGGCGGATCGGGCGTAGTCTGGCCGTTCCGGACGGATCGATAGGAGGCCGCGTTCATGCGCCCCGTCTACCGCCCATCCAACCTCCTGTCCCTTGCCGCGGCGCTTGTCGCCGCCGTGGTGCTGCTGTCCGCCGCGCCGGCCCACCGGGCGGCCGCCCAATGGGAAGGGCCGCCCGCCGACGAGGCCGAGCACTATTGGCGCCAGGGCTTCGTCCTGCACGCCCTCGGCGCCTATGGCCGCGCCATCGAGCGCTACCGCAAATCCATCGAGCTGCGCCCGAGCGCCGAGGGCCACACCTATCTCGGCTGGTCGCTGAGCTATCTCGGCAGGCTCGACGAGGCCATCGCCGAATGCAAAAAGGCGATCGAGGTCGATCCCGGTTTCGGCAATCCCTATAACGACATCGGGGTCTATCTGATCCGGCTGGGGCGCGTCGGCGAGGCGATCCCGTGGCTCGAAAAGGCGGTCACCGCCGAACGCTACTGCTGCTACCAGTTCCCGAATTTCACCCTCGGCCAGATCCGGCTTGCTGCGGGCGACGTCGACGGCGCGGTCGAATTCTTCGAGCGCGCCCTCGAACACGCCCCCGACTACGCCCCGGCCCGCGACGCGTTGAAGGAGATCCGGAACACCACGCTGTAGGGGCCGTACTCGATTGGGGGGTTCCCGTTTTTGCGGATTTGCGGTTCAAGCTTTCCCCCTCACCCTGTCCCTTCAAGAGGAGTGGGACAAAAAAATCCCCCTCCCCCTTGACGGGGGAGGGTTGGGGTGGGGGTGATGTGCGTACAGAGGACACGGAGGCCCCCCTCACCCAGCTACGGCTAAGCTCAGCTGCCGCTTCGCCAAGCCTTCGCATCCCTCTCCCGCCAGGGGAGAGGGGATTTTGTGCCGCGCTGTCTTCATCGTCGCAACACTCATACGGCGGCTCAATCGAGTCCGGACCCTGGAACTCGCCGGGATGGCGCTTGAGCGTGTTGCCCGGAACGGCCGCCCGGGTAGAATACCGGCGACGCCATGGGGCGACGGCCGGGGGAGAATGCCGCGATGCTTGAACTCTACTATCTGAAGGAAGCGGATTCCGTCTGCTCGAACCGGGCGGTCGTCACGCTCGCGGAAAAAGGGATCGAGGACTGGACGCCGCGGTACATCAAGCTGCTCGAGGAAGATCACTTCGACGAAAACTATCTCGAGATCAATCCGAAAGCCGTCGTCCCGACACTGGTTCACGACGGCAATCCGATCCGCGAATCCTCGATCATCTGCGACTACATCGACGAGCTGAAGCCGGACCCGGCCCTCAAGCCCGCCGACCTGCTCCAGCGGACCTACATGCGCGAGTGGATCAAGGATTCAGACGAGATCGGGTTTCCGGGCGTCGCCGCCCTGAACTTCGTGACCCGGTTCCGCTCCGTGATCGACGTGACAAAACTGGAGAGCCGGTGGAAAAAACAGCCCGATCTCGAAAAGACGCTGCGCCAGCAATCGGTCATCAGGGACGGCATGGAGTCCGAGTGGGTGCTGCGCGGCCTCGTCGGGTGGGACCGGATCTTCGGCAAGATGGAGACCGCGTTGTCCGACGGCCGGCCGTGGATCATGGGCGAGCAATTCACCCTCGCGGAGACCTGCTACGCGCCGCTGATCAAGGTCCTCGACATGATCAAGTGGCTGGACGTCTGGTTCGAGGACCGGCCCAACGTCGCCCGGTGGTGGGCCGCGCTCGGCAGCCGCCCGAGCGTTCTCGGGCTCGACGAATATGACGGGCACACCGCCGATCCGGAATCGGATCACGCCAAGGCCGGGCTGGCGCTGGTCGGCGAGGCGAGGGACCGGTTGGCCGCCTACAGGGCCTCCCGCGCATAGCGGGGCGCCCCCCGGCGTCACTCGAAACTTTTCCCTCTCCCCTGGCACTTTGGTCAATCATTCGCGCTACCGAACGTACCCTGCTCGATTAATATGCCAAATTGATCACAAACAATCTGGGCGGCAATCTCCGTAGCAGAGCCCTCCATACGCTCGTCGCGCGTCATCAATGTTCTTGTGATGCCAATCCCGTCCAGTCTCGCCGCTCCCATGCTTTGATCACATAGCTCCCGAGCGATAGACGAATGGGGCAGCAACGCAAATGCCAATCCTCTTTTGACGAAGTCCTTTATGACTTCGGCGCTCTCAAGTTCGTACGCAATGTTGAGTGTTAAGCCGGCTCGTGCAGCGGTATGATCGAATAGCTTCCTAGGACCGCTCGTTCGATCAAACGTTGCCAGCGGAATACCCGCCAGATCGGAAATATCTATTGAATTGCGAGCGAGGCGTTCGTCTTCGGGTCTTCCCACCAAGTACACGGATTCGGTAACCAGAGGATTGAGGTTGTAGCCGGCCCGTGCGTCAGGCGCTACCAGCAGCGCGATGTCTATACGGCGGGCGTCAAGTGCGGCCAGAAGCGAGTAGGCTCCGCCTTCCACTAACCGCAGCGCAATTCTTGGATACTCCTCGGCAATCTGTTCAGCAACCGCGCCGAAGATTAACTGTCCCATAGCGGCTGATGCCCCAATTGCGACCATGCCTGACGGGCTTTCCAAGTCCTCCGATAGCTGGGACCGGATTTCACCTACATCTCGAACAACCGATGTTGCATGTTCTAGAAAGCGTGTCCCCGCCGGCGTAAGTCGGATCCCGCGAGCGTGACGCACGCACAATTCGACACCAAGCTCCGCTTCCAGGGCGCGAAGATGTCGGGTGAGGGCAGGCTGAGCAACGTGAAGCTTTGCGGAGGCCTCCCGTAAACTCCCGGATGCCGCAATCTCGGCGAAATATCTAAGCTGACGCAGTTCCAATGCTAATTCTTCTGATCACGATTTGTTATCATTAATGAGAATAACTATGTATTAGTCAAATCATTTTGATATCTCTAGCCTAGCTTCAGAGTACTTGCGCAGTCATCCGCCACCCGGGTCGTCAATCGCCGCACGGATGGTTCAAAGGTCATGGAGCTCAACGCCACAACATTCGTATTTGTACCGGGCCTGCTCTCCGATCGGATCGTTTGGGAGCCCCTGGCGGAGCAGTTTTCAGAAAACGTCTTCCATGCGGATCTAACTATGCAGCCGTCAATCCCTGAGATGGCAAGCTCGGTTTTGGCTTCCACTCAAGGCAATCTGGTTGTGGCCGGTCACTCCATGGGCGGGCGTGTCGCCATGGAAATGGCGCATCAAGCGCCGGAGCGTGTCAAAGCTCTGATCTTGGCCAATACCGGTCATGACGCACTTCGGCTTGGTGAATCTGAAAAGCGTCAAGCAAAGATTGAAAACGGTTACGAAGACTTTTCGGGAATGGCGGCAGAGTGGCTTAGGCCGATGGTCGCGCCGGACCGAACGAGTGACGACCTGCTGATGGCGAGTCTAACCAATATGGTGATGCGGCAGTCACCGGAGATACATGAGCGACAAATGCGTGCGCTGATGGGCCGCCCAAACGCCGGTGATTACCTCCCGCATTTCAGTTGCCCGGTTCTCTTGATGACCGGCGCGCTCGATAGCTGGGCGCCGGAGCCACAACACCGCGAGATGGCCAAGATGTCCAAGCAAGCCGAACTCCATGTCATTGCGGGTGCCGGACACTTTCTGCCCCTGGAGAAACCAGACGAGGTAATCGAGATAGTCCGATCGTGGCTCTTGCGAGTAAAGGAGGCGATCAGTGCCTGAGATTCCCGATAGCCCTATGTTCGATCGTGAAGGAGCCATCCGAGGCTATCGCCTGAACAAGATGGCGATGGCTCTATCAACGCCTGAGAACCGTGCAGCGTTCTTGGACGATGAGGCCGCGTTTCTCGATCGTTTTCAGCTCGATGTGGAAACCCGGGAAGCGGTCGTGAATCGTGACTGGCAGGAAATGATCCGTCTCGGCGGCAACCTCTTTTACATCCTGAAACTCTCCGCAATTGATCCCATTCCGCTGCTTCATATTGGCGCGGCTCAAGCCGGCATGTCGCCTGAGAGATTTAAACGCGAACGATTAGGTGAGAAGCAATGGCACACCTAGTCGGAGGTCTAGGAACAAGTCACATTCCATCAATCGGGGTTGCACTTGATCGCGGACAAGATACCGGTGACGAGTGGAAACCGTTCTTCGACGGATACGACTTTCCCAAATCCTGGGTTGCCGAGCAAAAACCCGACATTGCGGTGGTCATCTTCAACGACCACGGAAACGTGATGTTTTTGGACCGCCTACCGACCTTCGCGCTCGGGGTGGCCGAGCGTTACGAGCCGGTCGATGAGGGTTGGGGACCACGGGATATTCCCGACTTCGAGGGCGCCGAAGACTTCTCCTGGTTCCTGGCCGACAAAATGGTTGAGAGGCACTTCGACCCCATGATTGCCCGCGAGATAGAGGTCGATCATGGACTGCAGGTGCCGATGGAACTCTTCTTTGGCCGCCCGATTGAGGCGTGGCCCGTGAGGGTGGTCCCGATCTGGGTCAATACATTGCAGTACCCGATCCCCACACCACAGCGTTGCTGGGAGCTTGGCAAGGTTCTACGCGAAGCAATCGATACATTCCCTGGCGACGACCGGGTCGTTGTTATGGGGACTGGCGGCCTCTCCCATCAGCTGCAGGGCGCCAGGGCCGGGTTCATAAACCGGGATGCGGACCGGGAGTGGCTGGAGACTATCGGTTCCAATCCGGAACGCTGGACCAGCATGTCCCGCGAAGACTATGTCGAAGTATTTGGCTCCGAAGGGGCCGAGCTGATCATGTGGCTCGTCATGCGCGGCTGCATGAATTCGAAAGTTTCCCTGAAACATAAGCATTACGTCGTTCCCACCTCGATGACCGGGGCGGGCTGCGTCGTTTTGGAGAACTGCTGACAGGGATCGCCGAGAGCACACGATCCCGAAGATCAAGGAGGCCTGAATAGGATGTCACAGCGAATTCCCGAGACCGCTGCGGAAGCGCTGCTCATGCGAATGAAGCAATGGGGTGTGGATTACATTTTCGCTAATGGCGGTACAGATTTTGCGCCTCTGATCGAGGCTCTCGCCCGGGGATCTCAAGCAGGAATTCCTATGCCGGAGCCGGTTATCGTCACGCATGAGACCGCTGCCGTCGCGATGGCGCACGGCTATTACTTGGTAACCGGCAAGCCTCAGGCGGTCATGGTCCACGTCAACGTAGGCCTTGCCAACACGGTCATGGGCCTAATCAATGCGGCCAGCGAGAATATCCCGCTATTCATGCTGGCAGGGCGCACGCCATTGACCGAGTTTGATCGGACGGGCGCACGCATGACGCCAATCCAGTATGGCCAGGAAATGCGTGATCAATCCGCCTTGGTAAGGGAGAGCGTCAAATGGGATTACGAACTGCGCTATCCTGAGCAGGCCGGGCTTCTCGTCGACCGCGCCATGTCGATTGCGATGAGTGAGCCGCGCGGTCCCGTCTATCTGGGTTTGCCACGAGAGCCGTTGGCGGAGGCATGGCCCGGATCGCTGTCGCTGGACACCCCACTACAGGCCCCGTCCGGTGAAATTCATCCGGATCCCCGCCAGATATCTGAAGTGGCGGGACTCGTTTCAAATTCGGAGCGCCCCCTGATTATCGTTCAGCGCGGAAATCCTGGGCCCGAGTTTTCGGAGAGGCTTTCAGCATTTGCCAATGACCATGCGATTCCGGTGGCGGAGTTTCGTGGCCAACGAAATGTTCTCGCCGCCAACGACCCGATGGCATCAGGATCGGCTATCGGACCGATGATCAAAAGCGCTGATCTGGTAATCGTTGTCGATGCATCGGTTCCCTGGATTCAACGAAATGTCCAACCGGCGGATGATGTACCGGTGGTTCACCTCGGGCCCGACCCTCACTTTTCGCGAATGCCCGTTCGATCGTTCCGGACCGATATAGCGATTCAGTGTTCGCCGATCGCAGGCGTGGAAGCCCTGGCGACGGCGCTTAAGGATCAAGCAGGAACCAAAACCGATCGGCACAAAGAGATTACCCAAAAGAACAAGGCCCGGCTCGAGGAAAATAAGGCCGGCGGGTCGACGGGTAACGGCATTCCCATGTCGCCGGCATTCGTTACTGCCTGTGTATCCAATGCCATGCAGGAGAACGATGTCGTGTTCAGCGAGTTGGGCGTTGCGATCGAGAATATGGAGCTGAAACAGCCGAACACCGGCTTCACGCCTCCGTTCTCCGGCGGATTAGGATGGGGATTGCCGGCGGCATTGGGAGCGGCCTTCGCCCATAGGGATCGTGTCTCCATCGCGAGCGTCGGGGACGGTTCCTACATATTCGCCAATCCGGTTGCATGCCATCAGGTGGCCGAGTCACTGGGCCTCCCGCTACTGACAATTGTCCACAACAACGGCATCTGGAACGCGGTACGGCGGGCAGCACTCGCGGTCTATCCCGATGGGGAAGCAGCCAAAATGAATCAGATGCCGATCACGTCGCTTGCCCCCGTACCCGACTGCGTCGGCATCGCCACTTCGAACCGTGCTTGGGCGAAACGTGTCGAGAAAGGAGCTGAGCTGGAGGATGCGCTCGCCGAGGCTATGGCCGTAGTGCGCAAGAACAAACGACAAGCGCTCCTGGAACTCGTTGTCTCATACTAACTAGCCCGTTCGGGCCACCAATCGAGAGCGTCAACCAAAGACGTCCGCACAGGAACCTTCTAATTTGGCCTTAAAGAGGAGATTAACCAAATGACCAAACTAACCAAATTGACACTCGCCGCGGGGCTGGCAATGAGTATTGCCGGCACGGCGTCCGCCGAAACAATATTGCGGGGTGAAGCAGGCGCGGCCTCTGGCTCGACCGCAGTGATCATGCAGCTGCTAAGCAAATACGCCGCTGCGGACTCCAATATTACCGTGAAGGTAAATACGGGGCAGACGCTAACGCGCTCCCTGCTGAAACTTTCGGCTGACAAGATCGAAGTCGCCGTTACCCCGGTTGGAGCCTTTTCGGCAATGACAAGGGGTGTCGGCCCATACAAGAAACTCGGAGATAAAGCCAAAGCGGCTTCAAAGAACGTCCGGTCGCTATTTGCGTTTCTCGGTGGTCACTTCCACCCAATTACCTACGCGGATTCCGGCATCAAGGAATTCAAAGATATCAAAGGAAAAACCGTATTTGTCGGACCGCCTTCCGGTTCAGCTTCCGGTCAATCCATAGGTATCATTAAAGCCGTCACCGGCTACGCACCGGGCAAGGATTACAAAGCCGTGAAATTGGGTTGGGGCGCCGCCAACCAAGCGTTCGAGGACGGCAAATTCGACTTGTTCATGCGGCCCCAAATGATTGGATCGGCAATGATCAATCAGTTCGGCGCGTCAAAGAAGATACGGGTTCTGGATATTCCCGAGACCGTTAAAAACTCTCAGGCCTGGAAAACGTACGAGAAGGTTCCCGGCCGGACATTAGATCTGTTGCCGGCGGCCACATACACGAACGTTGTCAACAACGACAAATCCATCAATGCGGCCGCCTATGTGATGATGGTGACTGTCAGCATGAACATGGAAGATGGTACGGCGTACAAACTCACAAAGGCCATGTTCGACAATATCAAAGCTGTACATAGCGTCTCACCGGCATTGCATCCTCTGACAGCAAAATCTGCCTTCCGGAACAATATTGTGCCCGTTCATCCCGGCGCAGCAAAGTTCTACGAGGAAAATGGAATTAAAGTGCCAGCCGGTCTGCAAGCCAAATAGTGCGACCAACCGAGAGCTGCCCCGGGCCAAGTGTCCGGGGCAGCCAGACTTGGTTCTATCGTGGGACCGTCGGCATCGCTCATTGCGCTGCTGACATAGGTATTGAGAAATGGACAACACATCGACCGCAACCGCACTCACCAGGACAGCCGAAATTGTTGGATACATATTTGGCCTGATACTCGCGGTCGTTGGCCTCCTGAATGTGATGCCCGCTTTCGGAGGGTTGCCGCGAATTGGTCCGTTCCCTGTCGCGCAAATTCACCCCGGTTTGCTTGCGCTTGGCTTCTTGGTCTCTGTAGCAGCGGCCTGGACCAATGCGCCAAGCTGGAAGCTCCCTTCCTCTCTGATTGTACTGATTGATTCCTTACTGATCTGCCTAGCGATGTTCACGCTCTGGCGTTACTTCGCCGATGTGACCACACTTGAAAATGACGGGCTGTTCCTGTTCGAAAACGTTCATGCCTGGGTAGCCCTATCCGGATGTATTGTTACGCTGATCTATTGCTGGCGAATTTGGGGGGCGCCACTAGCGATCGTTGGGTCGATCGCATTGTTCTACTTTTTTACAGGACAATTCTGGCCCGGAATATTTGAGATTCCAGCCATTGAGTTTACCCAGGACGTTCCTAACGAACTGTGGTTCAACACTGGAGACGGTGTGCTCGGTAATCTTTTCGCCATCGTGATCACTACAATTCTGCCATTCATTCTTCTGGGCGCGATGCTGGAGGGGACCGGTGGCGGTCACTCGTTGATCAAACTCTCGTTCTACGGCATGCGGCGATTTCGTGGAGGCCCGGCTCATGCGGCTATCATGGCATCCAGCCTGTTCGGTACGATTTCAGGTTCCGCTGTAGCAAACGTCGTCGGTACCGGCGTGATTACAATTCCAATGATTATGCGACGGGGTTTCAAGCCATCTTTTGCTGGCGGTGTCGAGGCGACAGCGTCTACCGGTGGGCAAATCATGCCACCCATTATGGGGGCGGCTGCGCTCGTGATGGCGGACTTTACCGGAATCGCCTACCTGACGATCATTATTGCCGCGATTATTCCAGCCCTTGCCTATTACGGCTCTCTGTTCGTGACAGTTGTTTTTGAATGCCGCCGGCTTGGAATGGAGGTCGGGAACGACGGAATAGAAATGGAGCCGATCACACCGCAGGATTGGCTCAATGCGGTTTTGGTGATTCTGCCTGTAGCCGTGGTCATTGCCGCTCTGATACGGGGAGCTTCACCAGCTGGATCAGCCATTCTGGCGCTCGGTGTTCTCGCTATTCTCTCCTTAATCCTAAATCCGTCTATTCGGAAGCAGCCGTGGAGGTTGATATCAGCCTTGGCCAAGGGAGGGCAGACCTTCGGGAGGTTGCTGATGGCTGTGGCGACCGTCGGCATAATCGTTGCAGTACTCGGCGCCACCGGCTTACCCACAGAGTTTGCAAAAGTCGTGTCAGCCGCGACAGGTGATTTCCTCCTGCCAACGCTTATTTTCGCCGCAATTGCATCGTTAGCCCTGGGTATGGGAATGCCAACACTTCCTGCTTACCTGACCATCATCATAATATTGGGGCCCTCAATTAAGGCGCTCGGTCTGACCGATCTTGGTGGCCACTTCTTCGTATTCTACTACGGCGTGGCTTCGGCGATAACGCCCCCGGTGGCCATCGCGGCCTATGCAGCGGCTTCCATATCCGGGGCCGGGGCAATGGCAACCGCTGTACAGGCGACGCGGATAGGCCTGGTCATTTTCGCAATTCCGTTCTTGTTCGCTTACAACCCGATCATGCTCATCGTCGCCGAAGGCGGCGCCCAGTGGGAATGGGGGGCCTTCCTATTTGTCTTGGTAAAGCTGGCCGTCATCGTTTACATGCTCGCCAGCGCAGCGTCCGGCTTCGACAAGCACAAAATGAGCATCTTAGAGTCGTTCCTGAGGGTAGCGGTTGGTCTCGCGGCGATTCACCCAGAGTTTAGTGTGTCAGGGGGCGCAATCGCTGCCGCGATCATGATTGTAGTTGGACATCGGTTGATAGGACGATCGAGGCAGGTCGACGAGGCTTAGTCCATCCGGATAATGTTCATGCCTGGTTAGAGGCGGACTATTGGTCGGTGCCGCCGATTTGTCTGCCGAACCTACTGGTGGCCCCCACCTTGACCCGTTTTTCGCACATACTACCCAAATAGCGCATCACCCCCACGGACATTCCCGGGGCGGTGTTCCGCGTTTGCCGGCAAGCCATGTAGCTGATCGAGGCCGGCGCGTTCGACGGATTTCCATGAATGTCCATTGCGCGGATTCGCCCGAATTTCGGGTGTTGCCGCTTTTCAAGGCCCTGAGGATATGCAAATTCTGCATGCCATTCGGGCGCGCTCAAAGGAAGGAACGGACATGGGACCATTCGGCATCGGACAGGCGGTAACCCGGGAGGAGGACCCCCGGCTGCTGGTGGGCCACGGCCGCTATGTCAACGACCGCAACCTGCCCGGCCAGGCCCACGCCTATCTGCTGCGCTCTCCCCACGCCCACGCCGAGATTACGTCCATCGACACGGCCGCCGCGGCCGCCGCGCCCGGGGTTCTCGCGGTCTACACCGGCGAGGACGTGGCCGCCGACGGGATCGGCTGGCCGAAGATGGCGGGACCCTTGAGGCGGGAGGGGGGCGCGCCGCCCTTTCACTGCCCCCATCCGGGCCTCGCCCGGGGACGGGTCCGCTATGTGGGCGATCCCGTCGCCCTGGTGATTGCCGAGACCGTCGACCGGGCCAAGGACGCCGCCGAACTGATCGAGATCGGCTTCGAGGCGCTGCCCGCCAACGTGGATACGGCGCGCGCCGTCGAGCCCGATTGCCCCCCTCTGTGGGACGAAAACCCGGGCAATATCGCCGGCGAGTTCCGGTCCGGCGACGCGGACGCCGTCGAGGCGGCCTTCGCCGCCGCCCGGCACATCGTCAGGCGGCGCTTCGTCATTACCCGGCTCCACGCCCAGTACATGGAGCCCCGGGGGACGCTCGGCTATTACGACGAGAGGGAGCGGCGCTACGTGCTCCATGTGGACGTGCAATACCCCCACCGGCTCAGGAACGTGCTGGCGGAGGACATCCTCAAGGTGCCCGAGCAGGACGTGCACATCATCGCCGGCGACGTGGGCGGCGGCTTCGGCACCAAGGGCTGGCAGTACGTGGAGCACCGGCTGACCCTGTGGGCGGCGAAGAAACTGGGCCGCCCGGTCAAATGGTCGTGCGAGCGCTCCGAGGCCCTGCAGGCCGACGAGCACGGCCGGGACAACGTGAGCGAGGCCGAATTGGCCTTCGACGCCGAAGGCAAAATTCTCGGTCTCCGGGTCAGGACGCTGGCCAACGTGGGGGCCTATGTGTCGTCGGTCCGGAACTTCCTTTCGGTGTTCGGCTCCACCGGCCTGCTCGCCGGGGTCTACGACATCCCGGCGGCCCATGTGCATGTCAAGGCGGTTCAGACCAACACCCAGGCGACGGCGCCCTATCGCGGCGCCGGCCGGCCCGAAGCCAACTACGTCATCGAGCGGATGATGTCCGAGGCGGCGCGGGAACTGGGCGGCGCCCTCGGCCTCGACGCCTTTTCGCTGAGGCGGCAAAACCTGATCGCGCCCGACGCCTTCCCCTACAAGACGGCGCTCACCTTCACCTACGACTGCGGCGACTTCGCCGCCAACATGGACAAGCTCCGCGGCCTCGCCGACATGGACGGGTTCGAGGCGCGCCGCGCCGAGGCCGAATCCCGCGGCAGGCTCAGGGGGCTGGGCATCGCCAATTCCATCGAGCAGGCGGCGGGCCCCGGCCTCGAATTCTGCGAAATCCGGTTCAATCCGTCGGGGACCGCGCTGGTTCTCATGGGCACCAAGTCCCAGGGCCAGGGGCACGAGACCATGTACAAGCAGATCGTCTCCGGCCGGCTCGGGATCGAGCCCGCGGACATCAAGGTGATGGACGGCGATACGGACAAGGTGGTGTTCGGCGTCGGCACCATGGGCTCGCGCTCGGCGGTGATGGGCGGATCGGCGGCCCACATCGCGGCCGGCAAGGTGGCCGACAAGGCAGCCAAAATCGCCGCTCACATCCTGGAGGCGGCCGAGGCCGACATCGAACTGGAGAACGGGCGGTTCATCGTTGCCGGCACCGACAAGTCGATCCCGTTCAAGGAGGTGGCCAAGGCGGCCTTCGCGCCGCCCAAACTGCCGCCGGGGATGGAACCCGGCCTTTACGAAACCGGAACCTTCCGCACGCCCGACTACACCTTTCCCAACGGCTGCCACGCCTGCGAGGTGGAGATCGATCCCGAGACCGGCAAGGTGGACGTGGTGGGATATTCCATCGTCGACGACGTCGGCACGGTGATCAATCCCGTCACGCTGAAGGGCCAGATCCACGGCGGCATCGCCCAGGGCCTGGGACAGGTGCTGATGGAGCAGGTGGTCTACGATCCGGACAGCGGTCAGCTGATGACCGGCTCGTTCCAGGACTACGCCATGCCGCGGGCCGACGATCTGGCCGAGACCCGGATCGGCGGCAACCCGGTGCCGACGAAAAACAACCCCCTCGGCGTCAAGGGCGCGGGCGAGGCGGGGACCTGCGGCGCGCTGCCCGCCGGCATGAACGCGGTGGCCGACGCGCTCCGCCAGGCGGGGATCGAGGGCATGGACATGCCGGCGACCCCGGCCCGGGTATGGGCGGCGCTGCGGGACGGAAACGGAGGCGCGTAGCCCTTGTCCCGCTATCTCTTCCCGCTGGCCCTGTTCGCCATCCTGCTGGCGCTGGTGATCGCCACCCGGGAGGACGGGACCCTGAAAGGCATGGCCCGGGTGATCGACGGCGCGACGGTCGTGATGGACGGCAGGCGGCTTCGGCTCGAAGGACTCAGGCCGTTCCCCCTGGACGAGATCTGCCGGGGGGCGGCGGAGACCGGCAATTGGCCCTGCGGCCGGGAGGCGGCGTATGGGCTCTCGCGGCTGATCGACGGGCGGGGGCTCGAATGCGCGGTCAATACCGACAAGCGGGGCGATACGGAGGCGGTCTGCAAGCGGGGCGATGCGGATGTGGCGCTGGAGATGCTGCGCCGGGGCTGGGCGCGGACCGACCTCGGTGGCGATCCGGCGGCGGCCCAATCCGAGGCCCGCGCGGCGCGGCGGGGCATCTGGCGCTAGGGTCCGGACTCGATTAGGGAATTTTCCTTCGTCATCACCGGGCTTGACCCGGCCTTCAGTCGGCCGAAGCCGACTTTCGGACGGCGTAGGCCGGTGATCCACGTCTGGCGGTGCACGGTACACGTGGATGGCCGGGTCCTTGCCCGGCCACGAGGCAATCAATCGGGTCCGGAGCCCAGGACGCCCGGCGCGCCGTTTGCGCGCCTTGCATTCCCGTCGGGCGTTCACCACTATTGCCGCAACTTATTTATGACAACCGGCGGATGATATCGGGGAGGCAGCATGTTCAAGGATCGCGTCGAACACCGGTGGATCGAGACCTTCGTCACGGCGCTGGAATACTGCAAGGTCGAGGCGGGCGAGGAGGTCGCCATCCTCTCCGAAACCCAATCCCGGGAGATCAACGTCCACCTGACCGAATTGGCCCTGCTGCGCCTGGGCGCCAGGCCGTTCCATGTGGTCATGCCGACCCCGCCGCAATCGGCGCCGGTGCCGGTGCGTTCCACGGGCGCGTCCAACGTGGTTCAGGGGCTGAGCCCGGTGGTCAAGGCGCTGTCCGAATGCACCATGGTGGTCGATCTCACCGTCGAAGGCATGCTGCACGCGCCCGAATTGCCGGGGATCATCGGCAACGGGGCGCGGCTGTTCATGGTGTCGAACGAACACCCGGACGCCCTCGAGCGGCTGCTGCCCGATCCGGCGCTGACGGAAAAGGTCAAGGCGGCGGTGAAGAGGATCCGGGCCGCCAAGGAAATGACCGTGCAGTCCGATGCCGGCACCGACCTCAGGATCGCCATCGAGGGATCGCCGAGCGCCGGGGTGTGGGGCTATTGCGACCGGCCCAAGACCGTCGCCCACTGGCCGGGCGGCATCGTCGTCGCCTTTCCGCCGGCGAATTCGGTGAACGGCACGCTGGTGCTCGACGTCGGCGACGTGAACTTGACCTTCAAGCGCTACCTGCAGGACCCGGTCACCCTGACCATCGAGAACGACTTCGTCACCGGGATCGAGGGTACGGGCACCGATGCCGAGCTGTTCCGGCGCTACATGGCGGCCTGGGGCGACAGGAACGCCTACGGCGTCTCCCATGTCGGATGGGGCCTGAACCCGGCGGCCCGCTACGAGGCCATGACCATGTACGACCAGCGGGATTTCCAGGGCACCGAGCTCCGCGCCTTCGCCGGCAACTTCCTCTATTCCACCGGCGCCAACGAGTTCGCCAATCGCCACACGCTGGGCCACTTCGATATTCCGGTGCGGAACTGCACGGTGGCGCTGGACGGCGAGAACGTGGTCGAGAAGGGCGAGCTCGCCGGCGAGTTCGCGGAGGCCGCCGAATAGGCCCGGTATGAGCGGCGCGCCTTTACCCCTGACCTATAACGAAGCCGGCGCCGATTCCGAGGGCCGGCCCGGGCTGATCTTCCTGCACGGGATCGGCGGCGATGCCGACGCCTTCCGGTTTCAGCTCGATCACTTTGCCCCCGCCTACCGCGCGGTGGCGTGGAACATGCCGGGCTACCGGGGCTCCGCGGCCATCGACCCGGTGACGTTCCCCGGGCTGGCCGCCGCCCTGGCGGCGCTGCTCGACCATCTCGGCATGGAGACCGCCCACCTCGTCGGCCATTCCATCGGCGGCATGGTGGCCCAGGAAATGGCCGCCGTGCATCCGGACCGGATCGCCAGCCTTGTGCTCGCCCAGACCAGCCCGGCGTTCGGGCGCCCCGACGGGGATTTCCAGAAAAAATTCGTCGCCGACCGGCTGGGCCCGCTGGACGAAGGCCGGGGCATGGAAGACATCGCCGGCGAGGTGATCCGGACCATGTTTCCGCCCGATGCCGATCCGCAAGCCCTTCGCCTCGCCCGGGACGCCATGGCGGCGGTGCCCGAAGACACCTACCGGGCGGTGGTCCGGTGCCTGGTCACCTTCGACCGGCGCGACAATCTCGGCCGGATCGGCGTGCCGACCCTGGTATTGGCGGGCGGGAAAGACGCCAACGCGCCCGCCGGCATGATGGAAAAAATGGCCGGCAGGATTCCCGGCGCCCGGTATCACTGCATGCCCGGCGCCAACCACCTGGCCAATCTCGAATGCCCCGATCTGTTCAACGGGGCGATCCAGCAATTTCTCGATCAGATCTAGGGAGGGTCCCGAATGGCGACCGCGAACACTCAACCCGACGCCCCCATGTACGATCCCAAGGCGTGGCGGCTGACCAGGAAGCAGGCGGACCTGACGGCGAAGGCGCGGAAGCTGGGCCGGGAGAAATTCGCCGCCCGGGCCGACAAGTGGGACCGGGACGCCATCTTCCCCATGGAGAACTACAAGGACCTCCACACATCGAAGCTGCTGGGTATCTGCGTGCCGTCCAAGAACGGCGGCATCGGCGCCGATTACATGACCTACATGCTGACCGCCGCCGAGATCGGACGCTATTGCGGCACCACGTCGCTGACCTGGAACATGCACGTCAGTTCCTGCCTGTGGACCGGCGATCTGGCCGACGACCTCAAGATGACCGCGGCTCAGCGCAAGACCCACAACCGCCGCCGGGCCATCCACTACAAGCGGATCGTCAAGGACGGCGCCATCTACGCCCAGCCGTTTTCCGAGGGCGGCGCGGCGGCGGCCGGGGCGGCGCCCTTCGGCACCACCGCGACCAAAACCGACGGCGGCTGGCTGATCAACGGCAAGAAGATCTTCGCCTCGCTGGCGGGCTCGGCGGACTATTACGGCGTGCTGTGCACCGAAAAAAAACAGAACCTGTCCAGGCGGGACACCATGTACGTGGCGGTGCCGTCGGACGCCGAAGGGGTCACCGTGGTCGGCGACTGGGATCCGCTCGGCATGCGCGGAACGGTCAGCCGCAATCTCCTGTTCGACAACGTGTTCGTCAGCAACGACGAACAGCTGATGCCCAAGGGGGTCTACTTCGCGGCGGCGACCAGCTGGCCGCACATGTTCCTCACCCTGACGCCCACCTACATGGGCATCGCCCAGGCGGCCTATGATTTCACCGTTCTGTATCTGCGCGGCGAAGCGCCGGGCACGCCGCCGGTGAAGCGGCGGATGTATCCGACCAAGCAGCTGGCGGTGGCCAACATGCACATGATGCTGGAGCAGACCAAGTCGGTGTGGTTCCAGGCGATTTCCGAGGCCGGCCCCAACCCGAGCAAGGAGCAGGTGCTGCGGGCCTATACGGCGCAATATGCGGTGATGGAGAATTCCAACGAACTCTGCCGGATGGCGATCCGCACCTGCGGCGGTCAATCCATGCTCAAGAGCCTGCCGCTGGAGCGGCTCTACCGGGACAGCCGCTGCGGCGCCCTGATGCTGCCGTGGACGGCGGAGATCTGCCAGGACCGCCTCGGCCGCGAAGCCCTCTACAACAGGGGCGAGGAGGACGAGTGAGCGACGACCTCTCCGGCTGGATCGAGACCCACGCCGGATTCACGCCCGACAAGGTCGCCCTCAAGCATGCGCGGGGGGAGGAGACCTACGCCGGGTTCGCCGATAAGGTCCGGACCTATGCCCGGATGCTCAAGCACCGGCTGGGCGTCGGCCGCGGCGACCGGATCGCCTATCTCGGCCCCAACACCGCCGAATACCTGTTTCTGTTCTTCGCCGCGGCCCGGCTGGGGGCCATGTTCCTGCCGCTCAACTGGCGCCTGGCGGCGGCGGAGCATGCGTACATTCTGCGGGATTCGGGCGCCAAGGCGGTGTTCTGCGACGACGAGTATCTCGACCACGCCGAGGGGTTCAGGATCGACTTCCCGGATACCGCCTTCGTCGGCTGCCGCGCCGCCGCGTCCCGCTTCGGCTGGCATCTTCTCGAAGAAGAGCTGTCCCTGGCGGCGGGCGACGACCACAACCCCCATGTGGGTCCCGATGCGCCGTTTCTGCTGGTCTATACCTCGGGCACGACCGGCCGGCCCAAGGGCGCGGTGCTGACCCAGGAAGCCATCCACTACAACGCCCTCAACTGCGTTCACGCCGCCGACATGCGGAGCGGCGACAAGATCCTGGTGAGCATCCCCCTGTTTCATGTCGGCGGCCTGAACATCATGCTGACCCCGGGTCTCTATTGCGGGGCATCCATCGTCCTGCACGAGCGGTTCGATCCCGGTGACGCCTTGCGGAGCATCGAGGACGACCGGATCACCCTGATCATCGCGGTGCCGGCGGTCATGCAGGCGCTGAAGGGGCATCCCGGCTGGGAGAGCGCCGATCTGTCGTCGCTCCGGCAGATGACCACGGGCTCGACCATCGTGCCGGTGGCGATGATCCAGCCGTTTCTGGACCGGGGCATGGCCGTCTGCCAGCTATACGGCTCCACCGAAACGGCGCCCGGCGCCATCTACCAGTTGGCCGCCGACGGCTACCGCAAGCCGGGGTCCATCGGCAAGCCGGCCCTTCACTGCGAGGCGCGGATCGTCGATGCCGACGGCGCCGACGTGGCGCCCGGGGAGTCCGGCGAAATTCTCATCAAGGGCAAGAGCATCCTCTACGAATATTGGGGCAACGAGGAAGCGACCCGGGAGGCCATCCGGGACGGCTGGTACCATACCGGCGATGTGGGCTATCGGGACGAGGACGGCGATTACTGGGTCAACGACCGCCTGAAGGACGTGATTATTTCGGGCGGCGAGAACATCTACCCGGCGGAAGTGGAGCAGGTGCTGTACGACATGGACGAGGTGGAGGACGCCTCGGTGGTCGGCCGTCCGGACGAGAAATGGGGCGAAGTGCCGGTGGCGGTGATCGCGCTCCGCGACGGCGCGGCCCTGGACAAGGAGACGGTGGCCGGGCGGCTCGACGGCGTGCTGGCGCGCTTCAAGCACCCGAAGGACGTGGTCTTCGTCGACGAATTCCCGCGCAACGCCATGGGCAAAATTCTCAAGTACGAGCTGCGCGGCCTCGTGGCGGGCGGTTGAACCCTCTCACCCTGACCCTCTCCCCCTGCCGTTTTGCAATAGAAAGAACAATCCGGCTGCGGACCCATGTTGCGTCGGCCGCGAGATTGGCGACATCATTATCGTCCTGGCCCGCACCGCCGTTGGCCTCGGCCGAGAAGATCCGAATCTGGGCGTCGTCCGGTATGAGAGGGCCGGCCATGGTGCGGTCACATAAGGGCCCGCTTTGAAACACTTCCACCCGGTTCAACCTCACGCGGCTTCAAGCGCCGGCTGTACTTCCGAAATGAAGAGTTCGAGCGTTGCATTTGCCTCCTCGATAGTGATATCGCCGGTTGGGGTCTGGAGCACGATCTGGTCGACCATTCCATCGTCGATCAACTTGCCGAAACGATCGATGATTTTGCTCGGCGTGCCGTACCCATCCTCGATCTTACGGTCCATGACCGACATGATGTGACGAAGTGCGGCAAGAGCATCGTATGCCGCATCCTCGCCGATCAACTCGACGTCCCAGTCATGAACAGCGTGGGCACGCCGCATGAGGCCCGTCATCGCTCGTATCGCTTGGTCGTGTGCGATTTTCTCGTCGTAATCGATGGCAATCGGCATTGTCACGCCAACAAACGGCTCATCGTTGGGGCCGTCGAACCGGATTGGATCATCGCGGTGGGTATGCCAGTTCTCAAGATAGAGGTCGTAGCCTTGGTTGGTAATCGGGCCCGCACACATGAGCTTGAACCCGTACCGGCCGGCGGCGGCAGGATTATTTGGGCACCAGAACGGTATGTTCTCCTGTACGGGCATGCAGGCCATCGGCATTGTGCGAAAATTATAGTACTTCGAGTCTTCGGAACTGATCTCACCCGTGCGAAGCGCCCGGGCGATGATACCCAAAACATCCTGATACCGATCCCTGGATGTCGGCCAATCGCCGCCAAACCAGTAATGCTCTACGGGAGCTATCCCCCGGCCGACCCCAAACTCGACGCGGCCATTGGTTAGATTATCGAGGACGCATAGATCCTCAATGACCCGGACTGGATTGTGCAGGGGCAGCAGTTTGACCATTGGCCCCATTCGAATAGCGGTGGTGACCTGCGAGGCGGCCGCGATGATCAAATCCTGGTTGGGGACCAGACAGAGATCGGTTCCGTGGTGCTCGGCGAAGTAAAGGCCCGCAAAGCCGGCCGCATCGGCCTTCTTTATGATATTCAGCCGGTCAAGTAACAATTGCTGCGTGGACGTTCCCGGGATGCCTTCAATATGGTCGAAGATTCCGAAGGTGGTTTTGGCCAAAGCTGCTTGCTCCAGGTTTCATGGAAATAACCATAGCCGATGTTGGGGCTACCTCACATATCCGGGTGAGGCCCGATTTCCAGCTCGGAAGTTGTCCCTCCGGGCATTTAGGCGCTATCGGCGCCTTGCCTCAATAGATCAACCGCTTTCTCGGCAATCATGATGGTCGGCGCGTTGGTGTTTCCACCCACCAGCCAGGGCATGATGGAGCAATCGGCAACTCGAAGCCCTCTGATCCCCCGCACCCGAAGCCGGCTATCCACGACCGCATCCTTATCGGCGCCCATGCGGCAGGTGCCCGCAGGATGTTGTGCCGTCGTGCAGTTGGCGCGCAGCCAGGAATCGATCTCGCCGTCGGAGGATATTTCTCGGCCGGGGCTGTCTTCGGTCTCGACCGCCCCTCGGAGCGGCTCCTCGGCGAACATGCGCCGCACCAGTTTCAGGCCTTCACGCAAAGTCACGAGATCGTACTCGTCCTGCAGCAGGTTCCATTGGATCTTGGGCGGTGCCTCAGGGTCCGCGGAGTGCAGTCCCACATTGCCCCGGCTTCTCGGATGCATTTGTGAAACCCGCATGGAGTAGCGTTCCGGCGCCGGTCGTTTGATGCCCGGAAACCATGGATCGGCATCCTGCCAGATGGGTACGGCGATGATCTCTACATCCGGTCGCTCGCTCTCGGGATGAACCCGAAGGAAACCCACCGAAGAGGTCGGGAAGTTACCGACCTGGCCGGTGCCGTTTGCCAGCCATCTAACGACGGAACCGGCCAACCGGTCGAGGCGTAAGTGCCGGTTCATGGACAAGGGCCGGGACAGCCGGAAATCCAAGAAAGCATTGGCATGTTCCTGTAAGCCCTGCCCAACGGCCGGCCGGTCGGCAACACAAGCGATTCCATGTTTGTCCAGCTCCGCCGCGGGACCGATGCCCGACAACATCAGAAGCTGCGGCGACATATATGTACCGCCGGCCAACACGACTTCCCGGGCGGCCTCCACATCCACGATCCTGCCATTCCGCCCATAGCGGACGCCGACGGCTCGCCCGTTCTCGATGAGCACTCCGTGCGCCCGCGCCCAGGTTTCGATTGTCAGATTCCTGCGCCGTAAGGCCGGGCGAAGGAACATCCGCGCGGTCGAAGACCGCTTGCCGCCGGCGATCGTCATATCCGGCACCATAATCCCCTCGGGCTCGGCACCATTAAAATCCTCGGTCAGCGGAACGCCCGCCGCCGCCGCCGAGCGGCTGAGCAGATCATGCATTGGATTGGTCACGCCGGTCCGGGACACGCGAAGGGGTCCATCACCGCCGTGAAACTCGCTCCTACCCTGCCAGTGGCATTCGGATTTCTTGAAGTAGGGCAGGACGTCTTCGTAGCCCCAGCCCACGAGTCCCGACTGACGCCATTGGTCATAATCGCCGGGATGACCGCGAGCATAGATCATCGCATTCACCGAAGATGTGCCGCCGAGCACCCGGCCCCGGGGCGGCTCGAACACCCGGTTGTCGCAATAGGGTTCGGGTTCGGTGCGGATATTCCAGAGCAGGTTCGGATTGCGCGAGACGAACCGCATTGCCAGCGGCGCCGGAATGAGCGGATGACGATCGGGGCCGCCCGCCTCCAGCAGCAGGACACGAGTCTTGGGGTCTTCGCTTAGCCGGTTTGCGAGGACGCAGCCCGCCGAACCAGCCCCGACAATGATGTAATCGTAATCAGACACCGCGTCAGGCCGCTGTTTTGTAACCACAATGCTAGCATACCGATTGTCGAGAAAAACCGAGATCATTTGGCCTGCGGTGATGTCCCGCACGGAGCTTGTCCTCCGGTCGGCGAAGCCGGCCTACGCCGTCCGAAAGTCGGCTTCGGCCGACTGAAGGCCGGTCCGGTGGGGCGGGGCATGACGGGTGTTGTTGGAGCCCCCTATTCCGTCATGTAAGGTCAATTCGGACGAATTGACCGACCCGGCGCAGGTCCGGGGTATCCAGATGAAAATTTCCCCGTTGGCGTCGATCATCACAGGTCGGGCGCCTCCAGGGGCCGCCAGCCGTTGGCCGGTCGTGTGATCTCAAATGTCCTATGAGTTTTCAGTAAATTACTTCTATGAAAGGCGTTTACTAGACCATATAGTAATTTACTTGAAGTTCCCGTAGGCCTGTAGTAAATTACTGAGGCGGTAGTAGGGGTGCTCCAATGACGCATAACATTGAAATTGATGATGAAGTGTATTCTCAGCTTCAGAAATTGGCCCGACCATTTGAAGACTCTCCAAATTCTGTTCTGCGGAGAGAACTGGGTTTGGATGAAGTTGTCACGGCACCATTAACTACATCGAAAGAGACATCCATCAACCCCCATCTCCAAACCACAAGAATCGGGTACGGAAGGTCGATTTCCAACCGGCGGACCCGAATGTACTCTGGTGTTCAATTGAATGATGAGTGGGGAGCCGGAGCGCGACAGTCACTCTTCCATCGAGATGGATGCTGGTACAACAATCTCAAGAGATTTCCGGGTGCCTTATTCGATCCCAATGGTTACCTACTATTTGAAACCGAGGAGGAATTTTTGAACTGCCAGTTCCTCAACATCGGCGCCCGGACAAACGTCAACGTCGAAGGTGGAATTTCGGCGATTCCCGGTTACCGCAAGATGAAGTGACTTAGTGTGGCGTCAAATCCGGCGCCTCCAGGGGCCGCCAGCCGTTGGCCAGGGTCAGCGGGGCGCCGCTCAGGGCCTGTAGGTCTTCCAGGGACAGCGTTTCGATTTTCTCCCGCACCACGAGGCCGTCCGGGGTGACGTCGATGATGGCGAGGTCGGTGTAGATGCGGTTCACCGACCCGGGCCCGGTGAGGGGGAGCGTGCACTCGCGGACGATCTTGGGCGCGCCGTCCCTGCCGGTGTGCTCGCATATGGCCCAGACGTTCCTGGCCCCGGCGGCGAGGTCCATCGCGCCGCCGACGGCGGGCGCGGTGGGGGAGCCGGGGAGCCGCCAGTTGGCAAGGTCGCCGTTCTCGGCCACCTGATAGGCGCCGAGAACCGCGATATCCACATGCCCGCCGCGGATCATGATGAAGCTGTCGGCGTGATGAAACATGGCGGCACCGGGCACCAGCGATACGGGCTGCTTGCCCGCATTGGTGAGGTCGTCCGGCAATATGCCGTCGGTCTCGTCCTTGGGCTTCATGCCGAGCACGCCGTTTTCCGAATGGAAGATGATCTCGCGGCCCCCCGGCGCATGATCGAGCACCAGCAGCGGGATGCCGACGCCCAAATTCACGTACGACCCCTCGGCGATATCCCGGCCGAGGCGCCAGGCCATCTGGTTGCGCGTCAAACCGTCAGCCATTGGACACCCCGCCCGGAATTTCCACCACCCGGTCGACGAAGATGCTGGGCGTGACGATGGTTTCCGGGTCCATCTCGCCCAGGGGGACGCACTTCTCCACCTGCGCGATGGTCAGCCCGGCGCCCATGGCCATGACCGGATTGAAATTCCGCGCTGACAGCCTGTAGGTCAAATTTCCCCAGCGGTCGGCGCGGTCGGCCTTGATCACCGCCACGTCGCCCTTGATCGCGTGTTCCATGACGAACGTCCGGCCCTCAAACTCGCGATGCTCCTTGCCGTCGGCGAGTTCGGTGCCGGCGCCGGTCGGCACGTAGAAGGCGGGAATGCCCGCGCCGCCCGCCCGGACCCGTTCGGCGATGGTGCCCTGGGGGACGATCTCCAGCTCGATCGCCCGCTGCTCGTAGAGTTCCTCGAAGGCGACGGAGCCCGGCACCCGTGGAAACGAGCACACCAGTTTCCGCACGCAGCCGCCGGCCAGCAGCCTGCCGATGCCATGCTCGCCGGACCCGCCGCCATTGGCGACGATGGTGAGGTCCTTGAGACCCCTGGCGGCGATGGCGTCGAGGAGGTCCATGGGCTCGCCCGTCTGGCCGAAGCCGCCGACCAGGATGACGGCGCCGTCCCCGATCCCCTCGACGGCTTCCGCCGCACTCTTGCATTGCTTATCGATCATTTTTTTCGGACCCTGTCGGGAGAAAGTTGGCCATGGCCGGCGGTCGAGTCAACTCCGGCCGCCAAAAAGGGGGGCGAATATGAGCGACAACCGGACCTTCGACAGCCCGGGTCCCGACGCCATTTACCGGGCGGCGCTGGAGAACGGCGCGTTTCAAATCCAGAAGTGCGGCGGCTGCGGGGCCCACATCTTCTATCCCAGGGCGATTTGCCCCGCCTGCGGCTCGACGGACCTCGGCTGGGTGATGGCGTCCGGCAGGGGCACCGTCTATTCGACCACCGTCGTCCGGCAGCGGCCGGAGAGGGGCGGCGATTACAACATCTGTCTCGTCGATCTGGAGGAAGGGCCGCGGCTCGTCAGCCGGGTCGTGGACACGCCGCCCGACGAGGTCCGGATCGGTCAGCCGGTGGAAGCCTTCATCGGCGAACTGAACGAGGAGAAGGTCGTCCTGTTCCGGTTGGCGGAGGCCGGCTGATGGCGCACATGCTGCGGGGCGCCGCGGCCATCGTCGGGCTTGGCCTCACCGAGTTCGGCACCTTGCCCGAACGCTCTCATCTGGAGGTGATGGCGGAAGCGGCCCACGGGGCGCTCTCGGACGCCGGCCTGACCGTCAAGGATGTGGACGGGCTGTTCGTCTCCAACTTCGCGAGCCCGTTCCTGGCGCTCCAGGCGGCGGAATATCTGGGAATCGACCCGGCGGTTCTCGACAGCACCAATATCGGCGGCTCGACATTCGTCAGCCATGTTCAGGCCGCGGCCATGGCGCTGGCGACCGGTCTTTGCAATGTGGCGCTGATCGCCTACGGCTCGACCTCGCGGTCGGGCGGGCGCGCCGGACAGACCAGGGGACCGTTGGGCCGGGTGCCCTACGAAGACGTCTATAGCCCCCGCAATCCCATCGGATCCTATGCCATGGCGGCGGCGCGCCACATGCACGAGTTCGGCACCACGCGGGAACAGCTGGCCTCGGTCGCCACCTCGGCCCGGGCGTGGGCGGCGAAAAACCCCCGCGCCGAGATGCGGGAGCCGATTACCGTCGAAGACGTGGCCAATGCCCGGATGATCTGCGATCCGTTTACCGTGCTGGATTGCTGTCTGGTTTCGGACGGCGGGGCGGCGGTGGTCATGGTCCGGTCCGAGAGGGCCGGGGACTTCCCGAAGCCGCCGGTCCATCTCCTGGGAATCGGCGTGGGGGTGACCCACGACCAGATCGCGCAGATGCCGGACCTCACGGTGACCGCGGTGGCCAAGGGGGCGCCCCGGGCGTTCGGGATGGCCGGGATTTCTCGGGACGACATCGACGTGATGGAGTTCTACGACGCCTTCACCATCAACACGATCCTGTTTCTGGAGGATCTCGGCTTTTGCGCCAAGGGCGAGGGGGGCGCGCTGGTGGAATCGGGCGCCATCGCGCCCGGCGGACACCTGCCGGTCAACACGAACGGCGGCGGACTAAGCTGCGTCCATCCGGGCATGTACGGCCTGTTCACCGTCGCCGAAGCGGTCGAGCAGCTGAGGGGCGAGGCCGAGGGCCGCCAGATCGACGGCGCCGAGATCGCGCTCTGCAACGGCAACGGCGGCAAGCTGTCGTCTCAGGTCACGGCCATTTTCGGGACCGGGGCGACCGTGTAAATTACGGAATCAAGGGAGGCATGGCATGAAGGCGCTGGTCCTGGAAGGCCCCAACCGGCCGTTCGAATTGAGGGATGTGCCGGACCCCGCGGCGGGGCCGGGCGAGGCGGTCGCGCGGGTGATCACCTGCGGCGCGGGGCTGACCATCCAGCATGTGAAGGCGGGGCGGGTGCCGGCCAATTATCCGCTGATCATCGGCCACGAGATCGCCGCCGAGATCGTCGAGATCGGCCCCGGCCACGATTACGGCCTGTCCGTCGGCGACGGGGTCACCGCGCATTTCTATCTCACCTGCGGCCATTGCCGCTGGTGCCTCGCCGACCGGGAGAGCCTGTGCGAAAACTCGCCCGGTGTCATCGGGCGGGCGGTCGACGGCGGGTACGCCGAATACATCAAGCTGCCGGCGCGGTCCTTCGTGAAGTTTCCCGAAAGCCTCGACTACAGGGCGCACCCGGCGGAGGCCGGCGTGGCCGCCGATGCCCTGGCGACGCCGGTCAAGGTGCTGCGCCGCGCCCGGGTCCGGCCCGGCGAGTGGGTCGCGGTGTTCGGCGCCGGCGGCGGGGTCGGCATCCATCAGGTGATGATGGGGGCCTACGCCAATGCCCGGGTGATCGCCGTCGACACCAAGCCCGAGAAATTCGCCGCCTGCGAAAAAGCCGGCGCCGAGATCTGCATCGACGGCGGCCGCAACGATGTCGTCGAGGCGATCATCGAGGCGTCGGGCGGCGGCGCCGACGTGGCCATCGACTATGTCTCCTCCCGCGGGACGTTGGAGGCGGGGTTCAAGTCCCTCGGCGTCGGCGGGCGTCTCGTCACCCTCGGCGGCGCCGGACAGGATTTCGAGGTCAACGCCATGTCGTTCCTCGCCGGCGAACGGGAAGTGCTGGGCAGCCGGTTCTGCACCAAGGGCGAATTGGCGAGCGCCCTCGAACTGGCCGGCCGGGGCGAGGTGTGGCCCCTGGTGACCGAAATCCGGCCCATGGAAGAGGCCAACGAACTCCATGACCTGGTGGAGGCCGGCGACGTGACGGGCCGCGCGGTCATCCGGGTGGCGGACGCTTAAGACGGGGAGAAACGGGATGATTCCGGCAATCGATGCCCACCACCACATCTGGCGCCAGGCCGATCTGCCGTGGCTCAACGGCCCCAACGAGCCGCGCATTTTCGGCGACTACACGCCGATCAAGCGGAATTATCCGATCGACGAGTTCCGTGCCGATCTCGAAGGCCACGGGGTGGCGGGCTCGGTTTACGTGCAGGCCAACTGGCCGCCCGCCCGGGCGGTCGAGGAGTCCCGATGGGTCCAGTCGGTGGCCGATGCGTCCGGGTGGCCCAACGCCATCGTCGGCTTCGCCGATTTTCATGCCGAGGACGTGGACCAAACCCTCAAGGCGCTCGCGGACATTCCGCGCGTGCGCGGGGTCCGCCAACAGCTTCATTGGCACGAGAACGAGCTTTGCCGGTTTCAGCCGCGCCCCGACGTGATGAACGATGCGTCGTGGCGCCGCGGCTTCGCCCACATGCGGACCCATGGATTGATGTTCGAGCTGCAGGTGTTCGCCTCCCAAATGGAGGATGCCGCCCGGCTTGCCGCCGACTTCCCGGAGACCACGATGGTGCTGCAGCATTGCGGCATGCCGGAGGACGCCTCCCGGGCGGGCATGGCGGCGTGGCGGGACGGCATGAAGCGGCTCGCCGATGAGCCCAACGTCATGAACAAGCTGTCCGGCCTCGGGACATTCATCCGCCGCAACGACCCCGCCTTCATCGCGGAAATCGTGCCCGAAACGGTGGAGATATTCGGTGCCGGGCGCTGCATCTACGGCAGCAACTTTCCGATCGAGAAATTGTGGACCGAATATGGGCCGTTGATCGGCGCGTTCCGGCAGGCATTGGCCGGATTCAGCGAGGCCGACCAGCGGAGTATGCTCCATGACAATGCCGTCCGGGTCTACGCGCCGGAAGGCATCGGGGAAGGTTGACGGTCATCAAGGCTTGCCGGACCCCGGTCCGGGACGATAGGAGGACAAGGTTTCGGAGTACGCCCATGTTGGAAATCGATATCGAAAAAGTGTGTTTCATCGTCGCCAAGGCGCGGGAATTCGAGTCCCGAACACCCGTCGGCGAGGACGAGTACGAGGCCGACGAGCCGGAAGAGCACATCGACAACATCGAGGATATTTCCGACGCCCACCATCACGAAGAGACCGACGATTCCACCGGGGACGAGATCAAGGCGTGGATCAACGCCATGAGCCATGACGACCAGTGTCAAATCGTGGCGCTGGCCTGGGTGGGCCGCGGCGACTTCACCGCCGAGGACTGGGACGAGGCGCTGCGCATCGCAACCGACGAGCACAACGATCGGACCGCGGAGTATCTTCTCGGCATGCCCCTGTTGCCGGACTATCTCGACGAAGGGCTGGCGGCGTTCGATCTAAGCTGCGGCTGAGCCGGTTGTGATACACTATGCTTTTGAAAAAACCTGTTGAATCGGGGCGTTCGCCCCCCAAATCCGGGCCGGAAAACGGCCGTTGGGGCGGCGGGGCGGAGACGGACCCGGAGGACGATCGTGAGCACATCCACCGATAGGCGGCGCGCGGCCCTGTTGCGCGAAGCGGTCGGGGCGCTCAAGGGGCGCAACCGCCGGATGGTCGGCGACTTCATGGGGAGCTTTTACGCCCATATTTCCCTGTCCGACCTGAGCGGACGGGGCGCGGCGAACATGGCCGGTTCGGCCGGATCCATATGCGCTTTGGGCGCCAAGCGCCGGCGGCGGGAGATGAAGCTCCGGGTCTACAACCCGGATCCGGCGAAGGACGGTTGGAAAAGCGCTCACACGATCATCGAAGTCGTTAACGACGACATGCCGTTCCTGGTCGATTCGGTGACCTCCGAGCTCTCGCGGCAGGGGATCGAGGTGCATTTGGTCATCCATCCCGTGCTTTCGGTCCGGCGGGACGGCGCCGGCAGCCTCAAGGCGCTGCTGCCCCACGAAGAAACCGGCGACAACGTGCTGCGCGAAGCCTTCATGTCCTTCGAGATCACCCGGCAGCGCGATCCGAAGCACCTGGCGGCCATCGAGAAAACCGTGTCGGTGGTGCTCCGGGACGTGCGCAGCGCGGTCGAAGACTGGCATCACATGCGGCGGCGAATTCGCGAAATCATCGATGAAATGAAGCTTCGCTACGCCGAGGGCGCCGCGGCCGAGGTGGCCGAGGCGCAGGATTTCCTTCAGTGGCTGCACGACGACAATTTTACCTTCCTGGGGTATCGGGATTACGATTTCAAGGGCTCGGGCGCCAACGCCAGGGTCTCGGTCAACCGCAAGACGGGTCTCGGTATCCTGCGGGATCCCGGCCGTCTGGTGTTCAACGAGCTGCGCCATCTCGACAAGATGCCGGCGGACGTCCGCCGGTTCGTCCGGCGGCGCGATCCGGTGGTGGTTTCAAAGGCCGACGCGCGGGCGACGGTGCACCGGCCGGTACGCCTCGACGCCATCGGGATCAAACGGTTCGACAAGAACGGCAAGGTGGCCGGCGAGCGCCTGTTCGCCGGCCTGTTCACTTCCGTCGCCTATTCATCGAGTCCGCGCAGCATTCCGCTCCTGCGCCGCAAACTGGACAAGACTGTCGCCAGGGCCGGACTGCCGGCGGCCGGTCACGCCGGCAAGGCGCTGATGCACATTCTGGAGACCTATCCCCGGGACGAGCTGTTCCAGATTCGCGACAAGGATCTCATGGATATATCCATGGGCATCCTTCAATTGCAGGATCGCCAGCGGGTGGCCCTGTTCGTCCGCCGGGATGATTTCACCCGGTTCGTTTCGTGCCTGGTCTACATCCCGCGCGAACGCTACGCGACCGGCCTCGGGGTCCAGGTTCAGCGGATCCTGTGCCGGGTGTTCGACGGCGAAGTCAGCGGGTTCAATACCGAAATCGGCGATTCGCCCCTGGCCCGGCTGCATGTCATCATCACGACGACGCCGGGAAAAAAGCCCAGCTACGACCACGAAGCGGTCGAGGCCGAGCTTTCCTCCGCCTCCCGGTCCTGGTCGGATCATTTGCGCCAGGCGTTGGTCGACCGCCACGGCGAGGAGCGCGGCTTCGAGCTGGCGCACACCTACGGCGATGCATTTCCGGCCAGCTATACGGAGAAATTCGACGCCGAAACGGCGCTCTCCGACATCGAACTGCTCCAGCACGTGGCGCGGCGAAGCGGCTTGAATCTGGATTTCTACCGGCCCGAGGGCGCCGCCGACAACGAGGTCAGGTTCAAGGTTTTCCATCCCAGGGAACCGTTGCCGCTGTCGGACGTCCTGCCGATGCTCGAGGATATGGGCCTCAAGGTGATCGACGAGGTGCCCCACAACATCGAGGTCGAGCACGATGATCACGAACTGGTCATGCTGCATGATTTCGGCCTGGTGGCGCGCGATACGGACAAGGTAGACCTGGACGCCACCCGGGAGATTTTCCACGAGGCATTCCGCCGCATCTGGAACGGCGAGATGGAGTCCGACGGCTTCAACGCGCTGGTCCTGACCGCGAAGCTGACCTGGCGGGAAATCAGCATCGTCCGGGCCTTCGCGAAATACCTCCGGCAGGCCGCCATTCCGTTTTCCCAGGAATACATGGTGGCGACGCTGCGCAACAACCCGGCGATCGCCGAACGCATTGTCAGGCTGTTCCAGGCCAAATTCGATCCGGACCTGGAAAAGGGCCGGGCCCGGAAGCTGGCTAGGCTCAGGCGGGCCATCACGGACCGGCTGGAAGAGGTGGCGAGCGCCGACGAAGACCGCATCCTCCGGCGCTTCGTCAACCTGGTGGAGGCGGCGCTCCGCACCAATTACTATCAGTACGACGCCGAAGGCCAGCCCAAGCCGTACATCTCCGTCAAATACGATTCCCGGGCCATCGACGAACTGCCGCTGCCCCGGCCGCTGCGCGAGATTTTCGTCTATTCGCCGCGGGTCGAGGCGGTCCACCTGCGCGGCGGCATGGTTGCCCGCGGCGGCTTGCGCTGGTCCGACCGGCCGGAAGACTTCCGGACCGAGATTCTCGGCCTGATGAAGGCCCAGATGGTCAAGAACACGGTCATCGTGCCGGTCGGGTCGAAGGGCGGATTCGTCGTCAAGCGCCCGCCCGCGGACGGCGGCCGCGAGGCGTTCGTCGAGGAAGGCGTCGCCTGCTACAAGACCTTCATGTCGGGCCTCCTCGACATCACCGACAATATAGCCGAGGGGGGGATCGTCGCGCCCAGGCGCGTGGTGCGCGCCGACGGCGACGACCCCTATCTGGTGGTCGCCGCCGACAAGGGCACCGCGACGTTCTCGGATATCGCCAACGGGGTCGCCGGCGATTACGGCTTCTGGCTCGGCGATGCCTATGCGTCGGGCGGCAGCGTCGGCTACGACCACAAGAAGATGGGCATCACGGCCCGCGGCGCCTGGGAATCGGTCAAGCGGCACTTCCGCGAGGCGGGGAAGGACATCCAGGCCGAGGACTTCACCTGCGTCGGCGTCGGCGACATGTCGGGGGACGTGTTCGGCAACGGCATGCTGCTCAGCAGGCACATCAAGCTGATCGCCGCGTTCAATCACATGCACATTTTCGTCGATCCCGATCCCGATCCGGCGAAATCGCTCGCCGAACGCAGGCGGCTGTTCAGGCTCGCCCGCTCGTCGTGGACGGACTATGACAAGAAGCTCATATCGAAGGGCGGCGGCATCTTCGAGCGGAGCGCGAAATCCATCCCGCTCTCCGCCGAAATCCGCAATGCCCTGGGAATTTCCAAGTCCCGGGTCACGCCCAACGAGTTGATCCAGGCGATCCTCCGGTCCGAGGTCGAGCTTCTGTGGTTCGGCGGCATCGGGACCTTCGTCAAATCGTCCGACGAGGCGCACGCCGGTGTCGGCGACCGGGCCAATGACGCGGTCCGGATCGATGCCCGGGAGCTGAATTGCCGGGTCATCGGCGAGGGCGCCAATCTCGGCGTCACCCAGTTGGGGCGAGTCGAGTACGCGCTCAAGGGCGGGCGGCTCAATGCGGACTTCATCGACAACTCGGCCGGCGTCGACTGCTCGGATCACGAGGTGAACATCAAGATTCTGCTCGATTCCGCGGTCGCCAAGGGCAAACTCACCCAGGCGGCGCGCAACAAGCTGCTGGAAAACATGACCGGCGAGGTCGCCGAACTCGTCCTGCGGGACAACTACCTGCAGACCGAAGCGATCACCATGTTCCGGACCGTCGGCGTCGATTTGCTGGATCTCCAGATACGCCTGATCCGGACTCTCGAGAAAGAGGCCGGGCTCGACCGGAATGTGGAGTTCCTGCCCGACGAAGAGGCGCTGAATGAGCGCGAACGGGCGCGGATCGGGCTTACCCGGCCCGAAATTTCGGTCGTGCTGAGTTACGCCAAGCTCTGGGTCTATGAGGAGATTTTGGCCAGTGACCTGCCGGATGCGCCGGAACTTCAGGACGACCTGATCAATTACTTCCCGACCCCGCTTCGGAAGAAGTACCGGGCCGAAATCTGCGGTCACCAGCTGCGCCGCGAACTCATCGCCACCATTGTCACCAACGACCTGCTTAACCGGGTCGGCGGCACGTTCGTCATCAACATGATGGAGAAGACCGGCGCCGGCGTCGCCGAAATCGCCCGGGCGTTTCTCGCGGTGCGCGACACCTTCGGCATCGCGGCGATCTGGGACCGTATCGAAGCGCTGGACAACAAGGTGCCGGCACGGATTCAAATGACCCTGGTGCTCGACATCAACCAGCTCATCGGGCGGGCCACCCTGTGGTTGCTGAGGAATGCCGTCCGGCCCATCGACCTCGGCAACATCGTCGGCGAATTCGCCGGTCCCGTCGAGGCGCTGGCGGCGGAGATCGAAAAGATCGTTCCGGCGGAAGTGACCGAACGGATCGATGTCCGCGTCGAACGCTACCGCTCGGAGGGCGTTCCGAAGGACCTCGCCCGCCGGGCCGCCTATTTGCTGCTGTTGGTTTCGGCCCTCGACATCGTTCGCGCGTCACGGAGCTGCAGGCAGGCGGCGGGGCGGGTGGCCGAGCTGTATTTCCGGATCGGCGAGAATTTCGGCCTGGGCTGGCTCCGCCATCACGCGGAGAGGCTTCCCGCCGACAGCCACTGGCAGAAGCTGGCGGCGGATGCGGTGATCGAAGAGCTTTATGCGCACCAGAAGGGCATCACGCTCAATATCGTCAACGGCCGGAGCGGCAGGAAGGGCGGCGGGTTGATGCCCGATGAAGCGCTTGCCGACTGGACCGAGAGCCATGGCGCGGCGATGAATCAGACACGGACGATGCTGGCCGAGCTCGAAGCGGCGGAAAGCGTCGATCTCTCCATGCTCGCCGTGGCGAGCCGCCATCTGGCGGCCATCGCCCAGTCAGGGTAGTGTGGTCCGATGGCTGATCAGGGCATAGCAGGATCCGCTTCCCGCGCCGGCAGGCGCGGTATCGCGGCGTGGTGTTTCTACGATTGGGCCAATTCGGCCTTCACCACGATCATCATCACCTTCGTTTTCGCCACCTACTTCGCCAAGTCGGTCGCCGTCGACGAGGTGTCCGGCACCGCCCAGTGGGGCTTCGCCGTTTCGGTCTCCGGTCTGGCCATCGCCGTCCTGGCGCCGATCCTGGGCGCCATAGCCGACAAGGGCGGGCGGCGGAAGCCCTGGATTTTCGGGTTTACCTACCTGTCGGTGGCCGCGACCGCCTTGTTGTGGTTCATCGAGCCCGACGCCGCGTTCATTCTGGCGGCGCTCAGTCTGGTGGTGCTTGCCAATATCGGCTTCGAAATGGCGATTGTTTTCTACAACGCCATGCTGCCGGACCTGGCGCCCAAGGCGATGATCGGCCGGGTCTCCGGATGGGCGTGGGGGCTCGGCTATTTCGGCGGGCTCGGCTGTCTGGTGGTGATCCTCACGGGCTTCGATACCTCTTCCATCGAGCAGATCCGGGCGACCTCCGTGCTCGTCGCCGCATGGTTCGGGGTATTTTCCATTCCCCTGTTTCTGTTTACGCCGGATGTGCCGGCGCAGGGGCTGCCGATGGGCCGGGCCGTGCGGGAGGGGCTCGGGCTGCTGTGGACGACCCTCAAGCGCGTCCGGGAATACGGGGACATCCTCCGGTTCCTGATCGCCCGGCTGATCTACAATGACGGCCTTGTGACCCTGTTCGCCATGGGCGGCGTGTTCGCGGCCGGCGCCTTCGGGATGAGCACCGCCGAGGTTCTGCAATTCGCCGTCATCATCAACGTAACGTCGGGCCTGGGCGCGGCGGCGTTTGCGTGGATCGACGACTGGATCGGGCCCAATCGAACCATCCTGATTTCGCTTGCCGGCCTGATCGTCACCGGCGCGGCCGTGCTGGCGGTCACCGATACGACCCTGTTTCTGGTCCTGGGCGCGGTGCTCGGCCTGTTCGTCGGGCCGGCGCAGGCGGCCAGCCGGTCGATGATGGCGCATCTGGCGCCGGAGGGCATGCGGACGGAGATGTTCGGCCTTTACGCCTTTTCCGGCAAGGCGACGGCATTTCTGGGGCCGTTCCTGTTCGGCCTCGTCACCGCGCTGACCGAAAGCCAGCGCTGGGGCATGGCGACCATCATCGTGTTTTTCGCCGTCGGCGCGGCGCTGTTGGTGACGGTGACGGACGCCAGGCGGTGAGGCCGCCGTCGAGGCAAGCGTTGATGAAGCAGGCCGATCGGGGTACACACCGCCCATGACGTTTCCGGACAAGAAATTCTCCGATATCGGAAGCTATGCCGATGCCTATTTCGCCGAGTGGCGGAACGCGGCGGCCAGCGTCGACCGCGCCAAACTCGCCGAAGCGGCGGAAATTCTCGCCGGCCTGCACGAACGGGGCGGCACCCTCTGGGTCTGCGGCAACGGCGGCTCGGCGGCCATAGCCAATCATCTGGTCGCCGATCACGGTAAACTCCTGGCGCAGGATACGGGCTTGCTTCCCCATGTCCATTCGCTGACGGCGAACATCCCCGTGATCACGGCGATCGCCAACGACATGGACTATGCCGAGGTGTTTTCCCGCCAGTTATCGCTCAATGCCGAGGCGGGGGATGCGCTGATCACCGTGAGTTCATCCGGCGATTCCGAAAACGTCGTACGCGCCATCCGATGGGCGAAGGACAACGGGCTCGAGGTCATTTCGATGACCGGGTTCTCCGGCGGCCGGTCGGCCGGGCTGGCCGATGTCAACCTGCACGTGGATGCCGACAATTACGGCGTGATCGAGGATACCCATCAGGCGTTGATGCATCTGCTGGGCCAGTACCTCCGTCAGGGCAGGATGAGCGAGGAATTGGTCCAGGACCGGAAATTCTAGGGTCCGGACTCGAATGCGCCGCCTGACGCGTGTTGCGGCGACGAGGACGGCGCGGCACCCGGTCCCTCTCCCCTGGAGGGAGAGGGATGCGGAGGCTTGGCGCGCGAAGCGAGCCTAGCCATGCCTGTCTTCCGGCCGGCGGAGCCGGTCCGGTGGGCTGGGTGAGGGGGAATTTCCGTTTCACCCCCACCCCAACCCTCCCCCGTCAAGGGGGAGGGGGTTTCGGTGGGTGCCCTTGCCCCCGTCAGGGGGTGAGGGGGCCGCAAAAAAGCGCAAAATAATTCGATCGCTTGCTTATTTGGCCCTGGTTACGGAAATCATTATATTTCAATAGATTATGTCGTTCGGCGCACCGCCCGGGCGCTGTTTTTGCGCAAAAAAGCGCAAAAAAAAGCCGCCCGGCGGCGGCTCTCGATCAATCAGGCGTTCGGGCCGGTCAATGGCGGAAATGACGCATGCCGGTGAATACCATGGCGAGCCCGGCGTTGTCGGCGGCGGCGATCACCTCGTCATCGCGGATCGAGCCGCCCGGCTGAATGATCGCCGTGGCGCCCGCCTCGGCCGCCGCCAGCAAGCCGTCCGCGAACGGGAAAAAGGCATCCGAGGCAACCACCGAGCCGGCCGCCCAGGAGGTCTCGTCCCCGGCCGTCTTGGCCGCGTCGGCGGCCTTCCAGGCGGCGATGCGCGACGAATTGACGCGGCTCATCTGCCCTGCGCCGACGCCCACGGTGGCCCGGTTCCTGGCGTAGACGATGGCGTTGGACTTTACGTGCTTGGCGACGGTGAAGGCGAAAAGCAGGTCGGCCATTTCCCGCTCCGACGGCTTTCGCCGGGTGACGGTCTCGAGGCCGTCGCCGGTCAGCGCATTGTCCCGGCCCTGCACCAGGTAGCCGCCGGTGAGGGTGCGTACGGTCATGCCGCCGCTTCCGGCATCGGGCAGTCCGCCGGCATCCAGAACCCGGAGGTTCTTCCTGGTCGCAAGCACGTCCGCGGCGGCAGGCTCGATCGCCGGCGCGATAATCACCTCGGCGAAAAGCCTGGCGGCCTCTTCGGCGGTTTCGCCGTCGAGGGGCCGGTTGAAGGCGATGATGCCGCCGAAGGCGCTTTCGGCGTCGCAGGCCAGCGCCCGGGCATAGGCGCCGGACAACGTATCGCCCACGGCGACCCCGCACGGATTGGCGTGTTTGACGATGGCGCAGGCGGCTGCGTCGAACTCGGCGACCAGTTCGTAGGCGGCGTCCGTATCGTTCAGATTGTTGAAACTCAGCTCCTTGCCCTGCAGTTGGGTTGCCGTGGCGACACCCGGACGGGCGCTTCCGTCCCGGTAGAAGGCCGCGGTCTGGTGCGGGTTTTCGCCGTAGCGCAGGATTTGCGCCCGTTCGCCGGCGAACACCAACCGTTCCGGAAACCCGTCGTCCAGTTCGCCCGCGAACCACTGGCCGATGGCGGCGTCGTAGGCGCCCGTCCGGCGGTAGGCCTTGGCGGCAAGCGCCTTGCGGAACTCGAGAGTGGTGGCGCCGCCGTTCGCCGCCATTTCGTCCACCAGCCGCCCGTAATCCTCCGGATCGACCACGACGGTCACATGGGCGTGGTTCTTGGCGGCCGCCCGGATCATCGCCGGTCCGCCGATATCGATGTTCTCGACGCAGGCCGCGTAATCGGCGCCACCGGCGACCGTCTCCTCGAACGGGTAGAGATTGACCACCAGAAGATCGATGGGCGCGATGCCGTGTTCATCCATCGCCCGGCGGTCGGAGGCGTTGTCCCGGCGGGCGAGAAGGCCGCCGTGGATTTTGGGGTGCAGGGTCTTTACCCGGCCGTCCATGATCTCCGGCGCGCCCGTATGGTCGGCGACCTCGGTCACCGCCACGCCGGCCTCGATGAGCGCCTCGGCCGAACCGCCGGTGGACAGGATCTCGACGCCGGCCCCGGACAGCGCCGTTGCCAGCTCGGCGAGCCCCGTCTTGTCGGAGACGGAAAGCAGGGCGCGGCGGATGGGTTCGGTCATGAAATCGATACTCCGGGGACGCCGATTATTGGGCGGCCTCGATGTTTTCCGCGGCCGCGGGCGCGTATTCCGGAACCAGCCGGCCGACCACCGCCCGCGCGGCCTCGAGTTCGCCGTTCCCGCAGGCCTCTTCCAGTTTCTCGAGTTCGCCGCGGACCTGCGCCAGCGGAACGGCGCGGGGAGAGGCCAGCAGCAATCCCTCGCAGGATGTCGGGACGGGCGGCTCGGCGCCGTGGAAGATTTCCTCAAACAGCTTTTCTCCGGGGCGGACGCCGCAGTACTCGATCTTCACCTGTTCCCCCGGCGTGTATCCCGCAAGCCGGATCATTTGATTGGCGAGATCGACGATCCGGACCGGCTCACCCATGTCCAGGACATATATCTTTCCCGACCCGGCGCCGTCCCCGGGCCCCAGGGCGGCGGCCTGGAGAACCAGTTCAACCGCTTCCTGGACGGTCATGAAATACCGCTGCATTTCCGGGTGGGTGACGGTCAACGGGCCGCCCCGCGCCAATTGTCCGCGGAAAAGCTCGACGACCGATCCGGTGGAGCCGAGGACGTTGCCGAACCGGACGGTGACCACCGCGGGGTCCCCGTCGGCGGCCTCCAGGTCGGCGGCCTGGCAATAGGTCTCGGCGATGCGCTTCGACGCCCCCATCACATTGGTCGGATTAACCGCCTTGTCGGTCGAGATCTGGACGAAAACGCGGACGCCGGCACGGCGGCCGGCATCGAGCACATTGGCCGTGCCGATGGCGTTTGTCGCGAATCCTTCCAGCGGATTGGCCTCGACCATCGGAACATGCTTCAGCGCCGCGGCATGAAACACGATGTCCGGCCGGCGTTCGGTGAAAAGCCGTTCGATCGCGGACCGGTCCCGGACATCTGCGATGGATGCATCCCGCGACAGTTCGGGATGCGCCTCCGCCAACTGCCTGTCGATGGTGAAGAGGTTGTATTCCGAGTTGTCGAGCAGCGACAGGTGCGCCGGACCCAGTACGGAGACCTGCCGGACAAGTTCCGCGCCGATACTTCCCCCGGCCCCGGTGATCAGCACCCGCTTGCCGGAAATCAGCTCTTCCACGGGCTTCCGGTTCAGCCTGGTTTGGGGCCGGCCGAGCAAATCCTCGACGTCGACGGGCCGGACCTCGATCTCGGTTTCGATCCCTTGGCGGAAATCGGTCAGCGAGGGGAGGCGGGCGAGCACCATGCCCAGTTCCCCGGCCTGGTCCAGGAGGCCGCTCAGCTGTTCGCCGTCGAAGGTTTCCTCGGCGACGATCAGCCGTTGCGGCGCCGGGCCGCGGGACTTGAGCGCGGCGTGCACGCCGGCCAGTTCGCCGATGGTTCCCATAACCTCGACGTCGTGGATATTCCGGCCTACCCGTTCCGGTGTCCGGGCCACGATGCCGACCACCCGGTAGTTCGCCTCGGGCCGCGTCATGGCGCGGATAAACATTTCTGCGCCGTCGCCGGCGCCGGCCAGCAGCACCGGAACCCGGCTGTCGGCGGCCGGATCGAGGCGCAGCTCGAACCGGCCGTCCTTTGCAATCCGGTAGATGAATCTGGGTGCGCCCAAGAGCGCGATCAGGACGAACCAATTGATGAACGGCAGGGATCGCGGCAGATCTTCCAGCCGGGTGGCAACGAACATGATGACCAGGAAGACCAAAATCGCGAGGGTCGCCGATTTGGTGATCAGCATCAGATCGTTGAGCGATGCATAGCGCCAGACGCCCCGATACATCCGCATCGACCAGAACACCGAGCCGGCAACGACGGTAAACAATCCGGCGCTGAGATAGAGGGTCATCCCGTCATAGAAGACGATGTCGTCGCCGAGACGCAGGAACAGCGACAGAAAAAAAGATGCCGCCGCCATGATGACGTCATGGCCGAAGGCGATATGCGCGCGGTTGATCTTCATCTTATCGACAACGGGTGATCTTCGGTTGTCTTCGCAGGCTCGTCCGCCTGACTGCAAATGGATACATAACACATTGAGTCTAAAGTAAAACCGTTCTTCGTATGAAGGGTCTAACTCGTTGTATTTTGACGGCGGTACCAGTCCGCGGTCTCGGCCAGGCCCAACTCGAAATCGTAGGGTGGGGTCCAGCCAAGGGCCGAACGAAAACGCGAACCGTCAACGACCAGCGACCCCAGGAGACGGTCGACGGCCGATCGCCGGGCCGTGATGGAGCCGCCGATCCGAAGAACCGCTTTCGGGACCGGAAACAGCCGCTGCCGCCTGCCGAGCGCGCGTCCGATGGCCCGGATCAGGCCGGTGGTCGATACCGGTTCGCTGTCGGCGATGTGAAAAATCCCCTCCGCCGCTTCGGGCCGGTCGATGCATTCGGCGACGGCATGGGCGAGATTGCCGACAAAAACCAGGCTTCGCCGATTTTCAATTCCGGCCAGCGGCAACGGCCGCCGGGCCTCGCAGGCGTCCAATAGCTGAAGGAAATTTGCCCGCACGCCCGGCCCGTAAATCAGCGGCGGGCGCAGGATGGTCAATGACATCCGTCCGCCGTCCGCCGCTTGGACGGCTTTTTCGGCTTCCAGCTTGGACAGGCCGTAGGCGTCTTCCGGGGCCGGCTCGGTCCGTTCGGCGAGACCCTCCCCGCCGCTTCGTTCGCCGGCCGCCTTGATGGAACTCAGGAATACGAACTGCCGGACGCCCGCCGCGGCTGCCGCCTCGGCGAGAGCGCGGGAACCTTCGACATTGGTTTGCCGGTAGAGATCGAGCGCCTTGGCGCCCGCGCCACCGGTGATGTGGGTCCGGGCCGCGAGGTGGATGACGACGTCGGCACCGCTGACCGCCCGGGACCAGTCGGTGGCGCCGTCCATGTCCGGGATGACATAGAGCGGCGTGCCGTCGCCCCCTTGCTTGCGCGCCGGGTCGCGGGTGGTGCCGGACAGGAGGTGTCCCCGGCCGCGCAGTTCGCGGCACAGCGCGCTGCCGACAAATCCGCACGCGCCGGTGATGAGAACCCGGCTCACCGGTTCTCCGCGCCGGTCCCGTCCGGCCCGCTTTTGCTGACGGTCCGATAAACCTCCAGCACCTCGGCGGCCTGCCGTTCCCGGCTATAGCGTTGGCTGGCCTGCAGTGCGGCCCGGGCGAGACCCGCGCGCTCCCGTTCGTCGTCGGCCAGGCGCCTGACCGCCGCGGCGAGGGCGGCCGGGTCTTCGGGGGGCACGGATACCCCCGCACCATTGCCCTCGACGATCGCGGTGGCTTCACCGCCGGGGGCGGCGAGCAGGACGGGCAGTCCCATGGCCATCGCCTCGAAAATCTTCGACGGGATGACACCCGCGAAGACCGGGTTGTCTTTCAGGTGGACCAGGGCGACGTCGCAGAGGCTCCAGATTCGCGGCATCTCGGATTTCGGCTGCGGCGGGATGAACACGACATTCTTCAATCCACGCCGATTTACATCCTCGATCAGCGCGTCGCGTTCGGCCCCGGCCCCGGCGAAAAACAGCCTGATCCCGTCCGCGTCCGCCAGAAGCTCCGCCGCGTCCAGGACATTGCCGAGGCCATGGGCCATGCCGTGCGTGCCGACGTATCCGATGACGAACTTGCCGGCCAACCCCCATTCCCGGGCAAGCTCCCGGTCGCGGTCCCGCGGCTGGTAGCGGCTTGCGTCGACGCCGTTGATGACCACGCCGATCTTTTCGGGCGCGATGCCCCGGCTGGTGAGGTTGCGCTTGAATGAGTCGGTGAGCGCGATGACGGCGGCTGATCGGCGGTATAGAAACAGTTCCAGTTTCTCCAACGTCCGGATTGCCGGTCCCCGCTTCATTGCGCCGACGGCCTCGATGGACACCGGCCACAAGTCGCCCAGCTCGAAGACGAAGGGCCGCCGCCTGAGCAGCCCGACCAGCCAGCCGGCGAGCGCGGCGAAAAACTGGGGCGACGTGGCCGTGACGACATCCGGCTTCGGCTCGCGGAGCGCGCCGATGGTGCCGGTCACCAGGAAACTCAGGAAATCAAGGGTTCGCCGGACCACGCCGCGGTTTGCGGCAATGTAGGTTTTGACCCGGACGACCCGGATGCCGTCCATTTCCTCGACCTGCCGCCAAGGGTTGGCGTAGCCGTCGAACAGCTTGCCGTGGGGAAAGTTGGGCGCGCAGGTTATGACGGTGACGCCGTGGCCCCATTGCGCCCAGTATACGGCGCGCTCGTAGACCCGCGTCGCGGCGGCGTTCGTCTCCGGAGGAAAATTCTCGGTGAGAAAGAGGATTCTCAATTGGTCCGGCCGGTCGCGAGAAAGGCTTCGCAGGCGCCTTTGAAATCCTGGTCGCAGGCGCGCCGTACTTTGTGCAGGGATTCGTTCCGATCCGGAACGATGATGGTAACCTCGTTCCGCCCGACGTTCTTCTTGTCCTTCATGATCGCCGCAAGAAACGGATCGAGTGGAACCTCGAAAGATTCAAATCCCGCGTAATTGCTGCTCAACGCGGGGTGCATTCGGCCATAGCTCGCCCCGGATCCGATGCCCAGTTCCCGGGTCACGAAGTTGGCCATATCCATCCCCATGGTGACGGCGATGCCGTGAGGAATACCGAAGTCGGTCGCCGCTTCGATGGCGTGGCCGAAAGAGTGGCCGTAGTTGAAGATATTGCGAATTCCGGTGTCGAACTCGTCCTGTTCCACATAGGGGCGCTTAATCTCCAGGGCCCTGTTGATATAGTGCTCCATTACCGCTGGATCGGTAAAAAGGCGCGGATAATCCCCGGCCAGCCGGTCGAACGACTTCGGGCCGTCGATGGCATGCACCTTTAGAATTTCTCCTACTCCGGACCGGACATCCTGTTCGTCGAGCGTTCCGAGAAAGTCCGTCGAGATATGGACTTCGTTCGGGGGCGTGAAGGTGCCGACGATATTCTTCGCATTGCCGGAATTGATCGAACTCTTCGACCCCACGCAGGAGTCCGCCTGGGAGAGCAGCGTCGTCGGATAGAATGTCCATTGCACACCCCGCATCATCGTGGCGGCGAGAAAACAAGTGATGTCCTGGATGATCCCGCCGCCGATTCCAAGGAGCCGGTGGTTCCGGCGAAATCCATGCTCTACCAGGTGCTCGACATAGTCGGGCACGCGATCAAGCGATTTGTTGTGTTCCGTCGCCTCGACAAGCAGCACCGACGGCTGGTTCAGAACGTTCGACAGGCGATCCCGATAAAGGTCGGCAACGACGGAATCGATGATGACATGGATGTCCGGCGGAACGTCGCCGTTAAGGCGGTCGATGGCGCGTCTGTCGAAATAGACCTCATACGCGCCCTTGTGCGACTTGATGGTCATGTGCTCAGCCACGGGTGAGGCCCCCGTCGATCGCGATGTTCTGCCCGGCGATGAAGGTGTTTTGAGGGCCCGCGAGCCAGGCGACCAGCGCCGCAACCTCGTCGGGCCGCCCCAATCGCCCCGCCGGCACCTGGGCAAGAAGGTCCGCCAGCTGTTGTTCGTCTATGGCGGTCCGTGTCATTTCCGTTTCGATGACGCCCGGCGATACGCAGTTTACCAGCACGCCCGCGGCGGCGACCTCCGCCGCCAGTGCGGCCGTCATGCCGGCGAGCGCGAATTTGCTCGCGGAGTATGACCCGCGCAGCTCCTTCCCGACAATGCCCCACACGGAACAGATGTTGACGATCCGGCCCCACCCCCGCGCCTGCATTTCCGGGACGACCGATTGGCACAACCGGAACACGGCATTCACGTTTACCTGCTGGATGCGATTGAAGTCCGCGGGTTCGATCTCCGCGAACTTGGCGATTTTGTTGATTCCGGCATTGTTGACCAGGATATCCGGCGACCTCCGGGCCAGAAAATCCGCGAATTCATCCACCGTTTCCGTTCCGGCGAAGTCGGCGGCGACGAATTCGCATCCTTCCGGCGCCTCTCCCCCGGGGGTTCGTCCCGTCACGATCACCTGTGCGCCGTCGCGCCCGAGTTTCTCGGCGATCGCGCGGCCGATCCCCCGGGTGCCGCCCGTTACGGCGGCCAGTTTTCCGGCAAGTGGCGCTGTCATGCTCGTTTCAGCCTTCCAACCTCTCGGATCATGTCCTGGCCCGGTTCATTGCACCGCCATCCAAGAATGCCAGAAACACGGCCACGATGACCATGGCCGCGATCAGGGCCGGCCAGGGATGAGCAAGCGCAACCACGGCGAGGCCGACCAGGACCAGATTGATGCCCGCCACCAATAGAGAGACCGAGGCATGACTGCGTCCACGACGGGTTGCCCGTTGATAGAAGTGATCGCGATGCGGCTGCCAGACCCGCTCGCCGCGCACGGCCCTCCAAATCAGCGTTATCGTCGCGTCGGCAAGATAATACAACGGCAATATCAGTGCCGGCGCCCACGCCCCTTCGGATGCCAGCGCCAATAACAGCCACGCGAGCAGAAATCCAAGGGGAATGCTTCCCACGTCGCCGAGAAAAATCCGTGCGGGATGCCAGTTCCAGCGCAGGAAGCCGAAACCCGCTCCGGCGAGGGTCACGCCCAGCACGCCGATCCACGCATGCTGGCCGGTTGCCCAGGCGATAACGGCGCATCCCAGCCCGATGGACACGGTTTCGACGCCGGCGATGCCGTCGATTCCATCCATGAAGTTGAACAGGTTGAGAAACCAGAGCAGCGCCAATGCGGCGGCTATTCGATCCAGCCAAATGGGCGCAAGGCCCTGGAAATAGGGATCGGGGAAAGAGGCAAACCCGACCACCAGCCCGACCACCAGCGCGTGGACCGAAAGACGCCATTTGACGGACAGGCCCCGCAAATCGTCGCGCCACGAAAGAAATGCAAGCGCGGCCGCGCCGCCGGAAGCGAGAAGCAGATCGCGTATGCCCGGCCCCGCCGGCACAAGCAACGGAATTGACATCCATGCGATGACAATGACCGGCACGACCGCGAGTCCTCCCCCGCGCGGCGTCGGTACGGAATGGCTCGACCGGTGTGTCGGATGATCGAGGATCCGCCGCCGTTCGAGCAATCCTATCGACATTCGGGTGGCGGCCAGCACGGCGATGAAGGTGGCGAGAAACAGCAGGCTGCCGGTGGCGATCATCGCGAATGTATAGCCGGTTTGGCAAACAGGCCAAAGGCCGGCGGCGCGGCCGGGACCGCCGGGCCGGGGAACAGGCTTGGTATTTCAGCGGGGGTTGGCCCGAATATCGCCAATTGGAGAGTCATCCGGGTTCTATGTCTTGCCCGAGTAAGCGGCATCGGTCCATCCGAAGAAACGCTTCAACCCCTCGTCGAAGTCGACTTCGGGATTGAAGCCGAGCTGGAGCCGCGCCTTCCGGATATCCGGGCTGCGGCGCATGGGTTCATCGGTGGGGTAACTGTCCGGGTATTCGATCAAGTTGTATTCCACCGGGACATCCAGAACTTTCTGCAATCGTTTGACCAAATCGACGATTGAAACTTCCGGTTCCGGATTCCCGATGTTGTACGCCTCGCCGGGCACACCCTTGAGGACGACCAGCAGGAAGCCGACCATGGCGTCGGTGATGTAGCAGAAGGTCCGTGTCTGATTGCCCGATCCGTAAACGTTCAACGGCAGTCCGCCTTTGATCCGGCTGGCGAAATTGGGCAACACCCGGTAATCCGCCTCCTGCATTCCCGGCCCGAATATGTTGAAAGGCCGGATGGTGTTGGTTTCGGTGCCGTGCATATCGTGAAATATGTAGCAAAGGGTCTCGCCGACCCGCTTGCTCTCGTCGTAGCAGGCGCGGGGCCCCTGGCAGGAGACGTTGCCGCGGTAGCTCTCCGCCATGGGAACATGTTTGGGATCGGGGTCGCCGTAAATCTCGCTGGAGGAAAAAAAGGTAAATCTCGCTCCGTTGTCTTCGGCGAGCCGCAGCATGTTGCGGGTGCCGGTGATCGCGACCTCGAGCGTTTCCAGGGGATAGACCCGGTAATAAAACGGGCTGGCTATACCGGCGGCGTGAATCACGTAGTCGATCGGGCCGTCGAACCCGAAAGGCTCGATGACGTCGTGCTGAATCAATTGAACGTGCTCGCCGCCTGTCATGGATTGGCCGGCATCGCCCGCGGTGATGAGGTTGTCCAGGATGATGAGATTTGCCGGCTTCTCGAGAACCGACCGGTTCAGCCGGTTGAAGGTCTCCGAGAAATAGCGGCCGAGAAAACCCCGTCCGCCGGTCAACAAAATTGTCTTGCCGGAAAAGTTCTCGGCGGCGGGACCAAGCCGGTCGACGATTTCCCGTATATCGGTTTCTGGAAGATGACTGGACACGATCAAATAAACCTCATTTCCGGCAACGGCACGATAAAGGTGCCCCCCGCGTCGCGGAAGGCCTGATGCTTGGCTATGATCGGATCGGCGAAGTTCCAGGCCAGCACAAGAAGGTAGTCCGGACGCTGCCGGTAAATCTCACTGCTTGCCACGACCGGAATATGCAATCCGGGCGAGTACAAGCCCTGCTTCCACTCGCTGTCGTCGACGATGAAGTCGATTTGGGCGGCGTTCAGTTGAAAGTGATACATCAACGTCGTCGCCTTGGCCGGGGCGCCGTAGGCGGCGACGGTCTTGCCCGCCGCGCTTATGGATTTGAGCTCGGACCGGAGCCGCGATCCGAGCCCGGTGATCCGCTCTCCGAATTGCCGGAAGGTCTCGGCCCGGTCCAAACCAAGATCTTCTTCGGCCGTTATGCACCAGCGGACCGACGCATGGATGGCGGGCGCCGCGGCCTTGGGCTGCACATAGCAGCGGATGCTGCCGCCATGGGGCGCCACCCGTTCGACACGGGTCAGGCGCAGACCGCGGGCATCAAAGAACGGCGCGAGCGGTTTGACGGAATGATAGTCCAGATGCTCGTGGTAGATGGTGTCGAACAGGACGTTTTGATAGACATCGGCCAGATACGACACTTCGAATACCAGCACGCCATCATCCGCCAGCAGCGTTGCGACGCCGTCGATGATGGCTGCGAGATCGTCCGCGTGGGCGAGGACGTTATTGGCCGCGACGACTTTTGCCGCACCATATTCCCGGCGGATTTCCCGGGCGAGGCCGGGGGTGAAGAATTCGGCGAGTGTCTTGACGCCGTTTGCGTTGGCTTGCGCGGCAATCCGCCTCGCCGGATCGATGCCCAGTATCTCCGCCCCCCGGTCGCGAAAAAACCTGAGCAAGGTTCCGTCATTTGAACCTATTTCCACCACGAGGCGGTCGTCGACGGGGCCAAATTGGCTCGTGACGGTCATCGCGTATTCTTCAAAGTGCTCCACGAAAACCGGCGACGTGCCCGAAACATAGACGTAGTTCGAAAACAGTTCCCCGGGGTCGACGACATCCAGCAGCTGCACGTGCCCGCAGGCATTGCAAAAATGCAAGTCGAGCGGGTAGCAGTGCTGCTCGGCGCTCAGTTCATCGCGGGAAACGAACGCGTTTGCGGGCGGGGTTGGGGTAAGCGAGAGAACCCGTTCCAGATTCCGGCTGCCGCAAAGCCGGCAGGTCCCCCGTCTATGGTGTTTTGAAGTCACGGAATCCGGCTTGATCACGGATTGATCGGGTCGATTCGCTCCACGTCCGCCTCATAGACCTCTTGCCTGCGTGAGTTGCGTCCGAGGGTGAGAAATACCGTGTCCTCGGGAAATACCATGGCGTGATCGACCATTGGCGGCGTGAAGAACAACTCGCCCTTGTTCACCAGGACCATTTCCGGTTCCCGGCCGCTGCCGTGCGGGCGGTGGTAATACTCGATGGAGCCGCTGACCACATAACAGAAGTGCCAGTCGGACTTATGATAATGATTGGCGCGAACGCTGCCTTTTTTGGAGGTGATCCAGACCGCGCTTTTCATCGCCAGATCGACGAGCGGCACGATTTCCCCGCGGTCGTCCTCGAACTTCTCGGTGAGGGCGACGATGACCTCCTTGGGCCATTTCCGCACCTCCTCTTCGGTCAGGGGTTCGATGTCGGGATGATCGGGCTTGGTCATATGCAGTCTCCTCGCGCCCCGGCCCGGGCGCCGGTCAACGTGGCGACAAACGGAATCATGAGCGTCCGGACCGAAAGGCCGTCGTAATCATTGTGACGATCACGCCGAAAATGTGGTGGGCGCGTATTTTTTTTCCGTCCTCATAAGTGCGTCCGTAGTAGCTGATAGGGACCTCATAGATCCGTTTGCACCTGGAGACCGCCAATGTGAGGATCTCCGCGTGCTGTTCCCATCCCTTTGACCGCAATTGGTCCGCCCCGACCAGCGAGCGCCGGTAGACAAGGTAGCAGGAATAGACGTCGGTAAAGGTCGTATTGTTGAGGACGTTGAAAATCAACGTGATTAGTCGATTGCCGACTTTATGCCAAAAATAGGAAACCCGGGTGATCGGCGACGCGATCATCCTGCTCCCCATGACGACATCGGCGTCGAACCGCGAGATCGGCGCCAACAGGCCCGCGTAATCGTCGGGGTCATATTCCAGGTCGGCATCCTGGAACAGGATATACTCGCCCGTTGCCTTGTTAAGGCCGTCGATAACGGCGGCTCCCTTGCCGCCGTTGGTGTTCCGCTCCACCAGGATCGTGTAGAGGTCGGGGTGCCTGCGGAGCAGTTCGACGGTCTGATCCCGAGACCCGTCATCAACGACGATGGTCTCCAATTCGAAACCTTGTACCGTCTGGCTGCTTACTTTTTGAAGCAGCTCGATTATCGTCGCGGCTTCGTTGTAAGCGGGAATGATTATACTGACCTTGGTCATCGGGAGGCCCGGCAGTCGCCAATGAGGCATGCGAACGGAAACAAATTACGAGGACGGCAGAGGGAAACACCCGCCGCCGTGCCAATCGAACTCTCAAAATTGCCGAGAGACAGGCTGGATATCGCCATCATGCGCAAAACGCGGAGTAGTTAGGATGATTTTGCAGCCACGGCAATGAGGTTTTTTCCGACCGGCGCTGGAATCAGGCGCTCCGCAAGCCGGGTCAGGGGAATGCCGACCACGTCATATAATCGGACGAGGAACGGATTGAACCCCGTGGCGCCGCCGAGTGTATTCACCAAATACCATGGTGCGATGCCAAGCAAATCCATGTAGCCGATGTGTTCGATGATGAACCCGGCATCGGCCAGCCTGCGGTGAAGGGCCGGCTTGGTGTAGCGCCGGAAGTGGCCGAATTCCCGGTCAAGCTTGCTGAAAAGAAACGCCATGGCCGGGACGTAAAGCAACAGCTTACCGCCGGGATGAATTGCCCCGTGCAGTTGGGCGAGACAGGCTGCATCGTCTTGAATGTGCTCGAGAACATTGACCATGACCACCGCATCGAATCGGGGACGGCCGGGGGCGGTGAGATATCGCTCAATGGTATCCGGTGAAACGGAAACCCGTTGATCGGCGGCGAAACGCATTTCCAGCCTCTTGAACAGGGGTGGCGAGGGTTCTATCAGGTGAAGCGTTTCACAATGCGGCAGTATGAGATTTGAGAAGGTGCCGATCCCCGCGCCGAATTCGGCGACGGTCCCGCTCAAATGGGGCTGGATCCGTTCAAATATCCAGCTCTGGTAGCGGGGAGTAGCCGCAAGCGTCTCGAGATCCGAGCCGCTGTAAATTTCGTCCGGGGACTCGGACATTTCAGTGGACTCCGGCAGGTATGGTGATTGGCGGCCCAAGAGGATGCGGCCGGATACCCGGCCCGCGCCGGCACGGTTTCATCTTGTTCCCGTCTTTTTCGGAGCGCGCCGCAATCTTCGGGTGACGAATGTCAGCGTTGCCAGGGCAATCGGAAACCCGGCAGCGGTCCGCAGAAGCCTCATCCAGTTCGACTTCCGCAGGTGTGCGCCCATCGCTTCCTTATGGACCGCGGCAATCCGGTACCATAGTGTCAGGAGGGGAAAAGCACTATGGAGCGCAACGCTGGGATAATGACGCCGGGCAACGGTGAGGCAGCAGGCCAAGCGTCGGTCCGTATGGCTGGTGATGCCCGACGGCGAGACATGGTAGCGGAGCAGGGGTTCGTCGAAGACGGCGTAGGCGACACGGTTTTTCGCCAGCAACCGGAGCCACAGCTCGAAATCCTGGGCATTTTGAAGCGTGGTGTCGAATCCGCCGGCCCGCACCAATGATTGCCGCCGCGCGACAACCGTGCTCGTCGCGATATAGCCCCGCTTGTAAAGCGAGACGTAAGGGTCTTCACCGCCCCGAAAATGCCTGGCGCAGGAAACGACCCGCTCGTCGTCCCCGTCCACCCGGACGTAATCGTGGGCCACCAAATCCAGATCGCCCCGAGCCAGCCACTCCATGCTGCGTTCGAGTTTGCCGGGCATCCACTCGTCGTCGGCATCCAGAAAGGCGACAAATTCGCCCGTGGCGCCGGAAAGGCCGCGGTTGCGGGCGGCGCCCGCGCCGGCCCGGGGTTGGCCGACGACCGCCACTTTGATGCTTGTCAGGGCGCTCGAGGCTTCCTCCGCGGCGGCGGCGGTGTCCTGATCATCCCCATCGTTTACGACGATTATTTCCTTGGGTTGAACCGTGCCGGCGGCGACGCTGTGTATCGCCCGCCCGACGGTGCCGGCGGCACGGTGCGCCGGGATCACGACGCTTACGTCCCCGAAGCGGGCCTTGCCGGACCGGGATGGCGCGCGGCTCATGTGGCCCGGACCCGTATCTCGCCCCGCCACGGAAGCGCCGCCGTCTCCTCGATTACAATTTGGGAAATCGGCGTCCCGTGGCCATAGGCGTGCCATCTCGTGATGGGCCTGAGAGACACGTCGCCCGGCGCACCGACGGACCAATTGCCGGCGGAAGATGACAACCTGACCCCATTGCCGGCGAGTTCCGCCGCCAACGGCGTGGCGATTCGGCGGGTGATTTTGTGTGTGCCCGAACCTTCAATGGAATCGGCGATCACGACATCGGGTCCGGCAAACCGCCAATGCCGCTCCACGGCGCCCAGACCGCGCCGCCGCCTGAATCCTTCGAACCGCAGGCTGACCCTGTTGGCCGTACGGGAAAGCACCGGCGGCCGGCCGCAAACGGTCCGGCGAAATTCTTCCGAATAATAGGGCTTGTTGGCGGGGTAGGCATCGATGCCGTCGATGCTTATGCCATTGTGCGAGGCGCCCGACCGGTAATGGGCGGCGTCTCCGGATTCCCCATATCGCCCCCGGCCCGGGTCGACGAATATTGGCTCGTCGCCGAAATGCAACTCGAACGATCCGCAGTCGTTGTGGCCGTGTCCGGGCATGGGTGGCCAGCCGTCGGGCGGCACGTACCAGAGGCCGGTCCACGAGCCGCCGGCAAACCGGAGCCAGCCGTCCGAGGCCATTCGGTCCAACATGTCCGGCGGTGCGGGCGGCCGGTCGGGGAGCGCCGCCATCAGGCCCGATGGCGGACAATCGGGCGAAATGTCACCGATCAACGGCAACCCGCCCGGAAGAACGAGCGCCCGGGCGGCTTGCAGCGATCTCTCGGCGGTCGCCGAAAGGCCGGCCGCCTCCGGGCGGTTTCGGGCCGCGGCGGCGTTGGCGACCTGAAAATAGTTGCGGGCCAGAAGCAGATGGTAGTGGCTGGATCCTTCCCGCAGGACCCCCGACGGCATGAACAAGCGTTCCGCTTCCTTCATGAGAATGATGCAGCCGGCCTCCCGGGCCTCGGCGAGACCGAGTTCAAGACCCAGCAGATACAGTCCGCGCCCGTTGTTCGCCAAGTGGTTTGATGTGTTGTGTTGGCCGAAATACTCGAGCGCGTTACCGATTCGCTGGGCATGATCCGCGAGCAGGTCCAGGGTGTCGGCCAGGGGGGCGGGGAGGCCTTGGGCCCGGCCGAACGCCAGTAAATTCACGGCGCGCTCCGCGGCCGTATAGGGATGCCAGATCCAAGGATCGCTCGAACGCCGGATGAACTCCCGCCAGACGCCGAATATCGCGCTCACCCAGGCGGGGTCCATGCTCTCGGCCAAGGGCAGCCAGGAGAAACGGTGCAAAGCCAGATGATCTTCCAGATCGGAAAATCGGCGTTCGAAAAGTTGTTTCTCGTCGCCGGGTTCCAGCTCGATGGACCGGCTTGCCAGACACAGCTTCAATGACGCCGCCGGGACGGCCGGCGACAGTTCCGGGAATGGCGGTGAGGGGTCGGGAGGCTCTGTGCGAATCGGGAGGCGGTCCGCCAGATAGGGCGGTTGGTGGGGCGTGTAGCTTGGGGCGTCCGGCGTAAGCCGCAAAGCCCGCCTGACCAGCCATCGCCGCAGCACCGGGTCGGCCGCGATCCGGCGCGCCCGCCGGACGATGGTCCCGGTTGCGGAACTCAACATCCCGAGTGGCTAATGTTGTTTCGACTCACCGCGGCGATCCGCCGGATGACGGTGAATAATTCCAATTGGGCCGAGCCGGTGGGCTTAACTTCGAGCGGGGCAATCGTTATCATGCGGCAGCCTGAACGTCGCGGTCTCCGGGAGGACGGAAAACTTGGATAGCGCAAAAGCCTTGGCCGTGCTTGCCTGGATGACCGCCGTCCTGTCTTCCTATCTGTTCGTCAATCTGGGTTACTTCGAAACCCAGTTCGCCCGCTTCGGTTCCTTCCTGTTTCCGTCTCTCTTCTGATCGATGATTGATCTTGCCGTCGCAGCGGTCTATCTGGCGACCGCGATCGGACTTGGAGCCGCCGCGCTCGCCTGGTTCGACAGGGAGCGCAGGTTGACGGACCACGAAAATCTGCTGCTCTCGTTTATCGCCGGAGCGATCCTCTTCTATTTTGGGACTTTCGCGGTTTCCTCATGGCGTCTGGACCTGCCGTCCATGGGGGGTCTGGCCATTGTCGCGTTGGCCGCCGCCGTGCCGGGCCTGCGGCGTATCAATTGGCGTCTCATCGTCAAATCCTGCTTCCCGGCCGGCGAACCGTTTCAGCTCGGCCTGCTCGCCGTTGCCGGCGTCGTTGTCGTTTTCACCTTGCTGCAAGGGCTTGCGCCGCCGAGCAACTACGACAGCATGGTCTACCATCTGACGATTCCGGCGATCGATGTCGCGCGCGGATTTGTCGATATCCCGTGGGCACACCGTTTGCCGCAATCCTTTTTTCCCAATTTCGGCACCAATATTTCCCGATATTCCCTGGTCTTGGCAGGCCCTGGCGCCGCGCAGATTATTCACGGTTTTTTCGATCTCGCCGCTGCCGTCGGCGCGGGCCTCGTGGCGCGCCGGCTGGGGGCAAGCGCCGCCACGTCGCTCATCGCCGGAATATTCTTCCTGAGTATTCGCGCCGTCATTTGGCAAATGGCGACAGTGGAAACGGACCCGGTCGTCGCGGCGTTCGCTGTCTCCTCCATGCTGGTCTATCTGGCCCTGCGGAAATCGCCGGAGGCGCGGCTGTCGATTTTGTTCGGCGTGGTGCTCGGCGGGTCGATTCTCACCAAGTACCAAGGTCTCGGGATTGCCCTCGCCTTCGCGCCCATCGTTCTCGTTGAATTGGGCCGGCGGAAGCGCTGGCTGGACGTCGCCGCCGTGACGGCCGGAGGCGTTGCGGTTCTGCTCCCGTTCCTGGCGCGCAACGCCGTGATCACCGGAAATCCCGTCTATCCCCTGTACGTCCCGCTCTTCAATCCCGGCGGTCTGGATGTACTTTCGGGCGTTGCGGATTCGTTTGGCACGGGCAGGAGCGTGCTCGACCTCCTGCTGGCGCCTTGGATGATGTCCGTATTCCCCATGCATTATTTCGACGGCATGATGCTCGGCGCACCGTATCTGCTCGCGCTGTTCCCTTTGATCCTGCTTGACCGGGAAGGGCGCCGGCGGTGGGCGATCCCCGGAATTGTCGCCGCAATTTACTTCGTGCTTTGGTTTTTCCTGTTTTCCCAACAGGTGCGATTTCTCATTCCGGTGCTCCCGTTCGTCGCCGGGATGGCGGCCGACGGCATGACGTGGGCTTGGGGCCTGATGCGGGGGCGGAAAGTCCTGTTGCCGGCTTTTCTGGCCGTTGCTCTCGTTTACGTGGCGGTTCAGGGAATGTTCATCGGCGCCTACGCGGCGATCCGGCTGCCTGTCGCCCTGGGGATCATGAGCCCTTCCGAATATCAATCCAATACGCCCACGATGAGGCTGAACCACTTCCTGACCTGCGGCTTTCTCAAGCAAAATCTGCGTCCCGGCGAATACTATTACTCGGCAACGGTGGATTTTCATTCGTTCTACTGCCCGCATCAAAACGTCGTCAGGACCTATTTCGACGATGAAGGCGATTGGTGGCTGCGGCAGTCCAGTCCGCCGGCGATATCCATCGAGGAGTACGTCCGGCGCGCCAAGCAGCTAAAGTTCCGGTATTTCCTGGTCTCGACCGTGAGACTGACCCGGTCGCAGAATCCGAATGCGGCCACCGAGACGCGCGAGGTCGATTATTCAAAGGTGCGATTTGGATCGTACCTGAAGCCCGTCATCAATTCTCTCGAACCGGTTTTCGCCGGGGTCAACACGGCGGTCTATGATGGGCCGTCCGTTATCGCCGAACTGGAACGCCGCTTGTCGAAATAGATCAGCCTGGCAAGGTCGCATGGCCGGTCAGGTTCCAGCGCCGTTTCCATTCGGGGTCCGCACGGTAGATACGGCTCACCAGTTTCATGGTTTCCCAGGCTTCGTGGCGGTGATGAACCAGGCCCAGCCCATGACCGGGCCGAGAAAGCGCTCCAGGGGCGACTGGATCGGCCACGGCTCCCCATAGACCAGCACGCCCCCCGGGTGGGTGCCGTAGCGGCGCACCTGCCAGCGCCGGTACAACCGGCCGAGCTTCGGCACCAGGTAGAAGTAGAACTCGCCCTTGCGCAGGCTCAGCCCGGCGAAGCCCGCGAACAGCCGGCGGAGGCCGGCGGCGGTGTAGCAGCGGGTGACGGGGTTCTCGACCGTCTGGGCGTGGCCGCCGCCCCACTCGGTCGCCTTGCCCAGCCAGTGGCGATCCCGGAACGCCTTGCCCTGGAGCACGCCGACGCAGAGCCACATGTTGATCCAGTAGTGCCAGGAGGACTTGCAGTAGAGCATGACCACGGCCCTTCCCCCGGGCTTGAGGACGCGGAGGACTTCGGCGACGGCGGCTTCCGTGTCCGGCGTGTGGTGCAGGACGCCGTTGGAATAGACGATGTCGAAGCTGTCTTCCGCGAAAGGCAGCCGCTCCCCGTCCGCCTGCAGCGCCAGGCAGCCCGAGGCCGACTCGCCCAGAAGCCGAAACTTGTCCCGGGTGGCGCGCGACCGCGCCGCCGTCAAATCCACCGCCGTCACCCGCGCCCCGCGGCGGGCGAACAGGGCGGAATGGCCGCCGGCGCCCGAGCCCACTTCCAGAACCCGCAGACCCTCGAGCGCCCGCAGGGGCATCTCCCAGGTCGTCGAGGCCCTGGAGCAAATCGTCGCGGCCGGGCCCGTCCCCGGCCCCCGCGTTGAAGGAGTCGTGAAGCGCCCCCAGAACCGCTGGACGTCCTTCTTGGTTGTTGGCATCTAATCGAGTCCGGACCCTGGGTCAGCCTGGCAGGGTTGCATCGTCGGTCAAATTCCAGCGTTGTTTCCACTCGGGGTCCGCACAGTAGATTCGGCTCACCAGTTTCATGGTTTCCCAGGCGTCGTGCGACGTTCCGAACTTCATCGGCGCATCATTCAGCACGGCATCGGCAAAGTCGGATATTTCCGCCGCCCAGGACGGGTCGGTATCGTAGGCCGTGGTTATGCCTTCGGGGTCCCCTTGATCGGCCGGGGTCTTGTTGAAGACGGTCAGGGTTTCCGCGCCGTAGCTCTTGGAACTTGTCAGGAGGCCGGACAGGATGATCGCGCCGTGCTCCAGAGTGATCTCCAGGCTGAATCTGTGCTGCCATTGGGTGGCCGAGGAGTGCAGCATGGCGACCACGCCGTCACCCGTGCGCAACAGCGCATAGGCGTTGTCCTCGACATCGTGGCCCCAGTGACCGTTTGAAACGAAGCTTTTGACGTCCATGAACTCCCCGGCAAACAACCGCAGCAAGTCGACCATGTGAATGCCCTGGTCGAGCAAAATGCCGCCGCCCGCGATCGATCTCTGCGTGCGCCAATCGGTTTCAAAATTGATAATTTTCGATTTTCCGTAGACGCCCCGCAGGTTGATGATCCTGCCGAGGTCATTGGACCGTACGAGTTCGAGGGCATCGCGCACCGAATCGTGGTGGCGGTGATTGAAGCCGTACATCAATTTTTGCCCGGGGCGGTTTCTCTCGACGGCAATTACCCTTGCGATATCCTCAAGGTCGCGGCCCGGCGGTTTTTCGCAGAACACGTTCAGGCCGCGTTCCAGGCCGGCAATGGTCACTTCGGCCGCCATGTCGTTCGTCATGCAGATGAACAGGGCATCGAGTTCCTTGTCCAGCAGCCGCCGGTAGTCCGAAAAGCAATCGAGGCCGTCCTCCGCCGTCTGCTCGCGCCCGAACGTGCGGTCGCAGACGGCGACGGTCGTCAGATCGGGATGAGCGTCTATGAACGTGCGCCGCCTTTTGCCGACCACGCCGAAGCCCGCAATGCCGATCCGGAGTTTGGTCATTCGCCTCCTACCACCCGGTGTATCGTTTCGCGACGCGGAGGTCGCGGGCGAGCAGAAGCATAAGAAAACCCTCGAAATCCAATTTTCTCCACACCGGCGCCGTTACCCGCATCAACCCGCGGCGCGGGTACTGCAGATAAATGCGTTCGAAAACCGTGCGGTAGCCGGCAAACCTGGTTAGCCGCCGCCAATCCGTTGGGGAAAGTTCGAATATATGAGTGCTTTCGGGAGTTAAGGCCGCAGCCGGATCGGTATCGATCTGGTCCAGCAGGCTGCCGCCGAAACGGCTCTGGCGGCGGTAAGGAACGGTTATGAGCAAATGATCCGCCACTCCTTCCTCCGCCAATTTGTGAAGAAACCGCGTCGGGTCCGTCAGATGCTCCAACGTCTCAAGGCACAGATACAGGTCGGACGGCACGGCGGAATAGTCGAACTCTTCGGCCCTGGCCAGGTAGGCGTCGCCGCCTTGCCGCTTGATCTTCTCTACGGCCGCCGGGTCGACGTTTACACTGGTAAAGCTTGCAACGCGGCTGTCCCCCGAGAGAGCCTTGACATATTTGCCGTGATTTCCCGACGAATCACCTATGTCCACGATATCAAGGGGTCCGCCGCCGATCGTGTCCAGAGCGTCCAGGATTCCATGGACCTGAAACGCATGCAGGCTGCGGAGCTTGATTTCCCAGTAGCGCCGGTACTCCTCCGCATCCTGTCCGCCGGTATATTGTTGGCTGAGATCCGGCACGATCTCCCGCAATCGATCCCGAAGCAGATCGAGTTCTTGCTCCTTGACCGCGGCATCGAGACTGGCGCGCGATATGCCGTGATAGGCGGCGCGTGTATCGACACCCAGGAATTTGGCGAGATTGATGGCAGCAGCCAGCATGAGGCCGGGTCAATTATTCAGGTAATATATTCCGAAACCAACGGATCGTAGCGCATCATTGTTTCCGCGCGCGCCAGGTCTTCCGGCGTGTCTATGCCGATCGTTTCGATCTCGGTCTTCACCATCTGAACCCTATGCCCGTTTTCAAGAAGCCGGAGAAGGTCGACCGATTCAATCTGCTCCAACGGCGTTGAAGGAAGCTTGGCGAATTCGCTCAGAAATTTCGCCGGGAATGCCATCAGCCCGGTTTGTTGATAGATCGGGGCGCTGGATTCGCGGGATTGGGAGGGGATCGGCGATCTCGAGAAGTACAGGGCCCGGCCGTCCGGGGCGATAGCGACTTTCACTGTATTGGCATCCGCAAAATCTTCCGGACGGGACAGACGAGACGCCAGGTTGACGACCGCAACATTGTCGGTTGGTTTGTATGCCGCGACGACATTCCCGATCATTTCAGGCGACACAAATACTTCGTCACCCTGCACCATAACGATCAGATCGTCCGGAGCGGGCCGAAGGCCGAGCACCTCGATCGCCTCGGCGACACGATCCGTGGCGCGTTCGTGGCGGTCGGACGTGGTGACCGATTCCGCGCCACAATTGATGGCGGCGTCTTCGATTTCCCGGTCGCAGGTTGCAACGACAAGCCGTTCGAAGTCACCGAACATCCGGCTTCGATGAAAGACATGACACACAACCGGCATGGCCATGAGCGGCGCCAATGGCTTCCCGGGAAATCGGGAAGAGCCCATCCGGGCGGGAATCACCCCGAATATCCGCATTAACGGCGTTCATTCCTGAGTTGCCGTACCTCGCGCAACGCATGTCGAAGGGCGATCATGTCGGTGCCGTATGCGAGAAAACGGAAGCCCTCGGCGATGCGTTGCCGAAGTTCTTCCCCATCAGGGGTGACCTGATGCAAGCCCAATGCGGTGTTCTGCGGTTGGCAGGCCGAGCGCACGCTCTCGACGGCGGCGGCATAGCGGTCCGAAGCAAAGTCACCGGGCGCGCCGAGGCCTGCGGAGAGATCATAGGGTCCAAGGAACAGAACATCGACGGCTTCCAATGCGGCGATCTCATGCGATTGTTCGACGCCTGCGGGGGACTCGATCTGGGCGGCAATCAGCGGTTCGAAAGCAAAGTACTCGGCAAATTCATCCCCCCATGCATTGAAGCGGCCCAGGGCGACGCCGCGACGCCCCTTTGGGGGATACAACAGCTGACCGATGAAATCGTTTAGCTCGCCGGCATTTTCCACCTGGGGAACAATCACACCGTGCGCGCCCAGGTCCAGGACCCGGCGTGCCAAAATCGGGTCTCCGGACGGCAGCCGCACAAGGGGAGCGACTCCGTGACGCTCACAGGCGACGAACGCGGATTCGACCTCGGTCAACCCCGCCGCGCCATGTTCCATGTCCACGGCAAGCCAGTCGAAACCGCAACTTGCCAGCGCTTCGGCGACTTGCCCGGAGGCGGTGGTGAGCCAGCCGCCAACGCAAATCTCACCGCTCCGGACTCTTGATTTCAGCTCATTCATCGGCGGGGGGTTGTCCTATGTACAGGTACACAAATCAGCCGCCGGGACGCGGGTTAGTCATCGAGGAGACCCTCTGCGAGCCGCTTGTCGCGCGCTCCCTGTACGACGCGGCGGATCGGCAGTTGCAGAAACTCCGGCAGCTGATGGTAGGCGGCTCTTGCGGTTGACTTGGCCCGGAAGAGGGCAGGATTGTTTTCCGTGCGTTGATGATTTCGGAGATTGGCACGCAAGAGCTTCAGGTGAACCTCCGCATCTTCCAAGCGGGCCTGCCGGACTTTGACCAATGAGCGCTCGATTTGCGCAAACATGTCCTGCAGCTGTTTGTCGTCGAAAACCAGGTAGGATTTTTGGAAGTCGACGGTTTGAAAGGGATTCGAGACCAGGAGAAGGAGCGGCTCGCAGTCATGCTCCAACGCCAGGTCGACGAAATCCTCAATTTCATGGCAGTTGACGCGATTGACGGTCATGCTGAGGGTAAGGCTGAAGCCTTTTCGCTGCTTCAACTCACTCAACCGCCCGAGGTTCTCCATCACCGCTTGCCACGTCGCGTTGCGGCCGCGGACCCGGAGTAAATCGAAGCTGAGTTCGGAGGCTGCATCCAGGGACACGGCAAAGCCGGAGATGGTCAACTTCTCCAGAATCTCGTAAATCCGATCGGTGAGCAGCGTCGCGTTCGTTATGAACATGAAGCGGGTTTCGAGGTTGGTATTGTAATTCTCCAGGAACGATACGACCGGACCGAAAAAGAATGGCTCGCCGCCAAAGGGAAACACGACCTGGCTTCGTTTGGCGAACGCCTCCAGTTCGGCCATGAACGAATCCGGCAGCTTGGCCCGGATCTTGGCATCCTCTCTTTGATAGCAGTGATAACAATCGAGGTTGCACGCGTATGAGTAGGTGAATCGCAGCCAGCGCGGTGTCGATTCCAATTTCACGCGGCCATCGTCGAACTCCTGTTCGTTGGTGACGGCGTTTTGATGGGGCTCGCCGTCGTCGCTCAGGCCGTCGAACCAGTCTATGTCTTCGTACTTCTTGCCGCCTTGAAGCACCGGGCAGGTGTGCGGGCACATGGAATGAGCGCCATCCTCGCGCATCCGCTTTCGGGCGTCCTGAAATTTCTCGCTATTCCATATTTCCGCAATTGAGCCTTCATTGACGTTCCCCATGACCATGTCGTTGTTGCAGCACATGGTGACGTCACCGTTCGGATTGTTGACCTCGAAGTGGGTCCAGGGATGTTTGCAGACAAATTTATTCATCGGCTGTAATTCCACCAATTCGCCGCGTCATCAGGGAGTTCCGCCGGAGCCGTCAGGGTGGGCCGGCCCGCGGACATCTTGCCGGACGGCGGGCAGGCCCAACTCGCGTACCCAAGCCGCCATATCCACCGGCGCCATGACCTGATTCCAGTCCACCGGCGCGAATTCAGGCTCTGGATCAAGGATGGCTTCGATATCACTCTTGGTTATCGACGGCAACCTCACATTGTCTGGCAGAATGTCGGGAGCGATCCGGTCAGCCGGAAGAAACCGCCAGGTTGGCACCCCGACCATCGCCCCCTCGAGTCCGGTTGCCCCGGTACTGTACAGTACCGCCCGCATTCCTCGAAATTCCGGAATTGTTGCTTGCGTACGACGAATGCTTTCCCTCTCGTCGAAATCCACGGGATACATGGGATGGCTCTTGACCACGAACTTGGCGCATTTTGCCGGCAGGGATTCGATGGCGGCCAACATTTGTGACGCGATGCCGGTGACGTGGGAAAGCGCCACGTAAACCGGGCCTTCGGGGTCGTAGTGGTTGTGACCGACCGAGGGAAATCGAAATGCGCCCCCGATGATCAGCCGGGCCGGATCGAGACCGAATTGGATCAGCTGTTCCAAATATGCCGGGCCGTTGCAGATTATTCGGTCCGGCAGACTGCGCTCGCCGTCGAAATTCGTTGTTGGGTTGAAGTTGAGCCGGTGCCGGCCGACAACCGTGTGCTGGTATCCCAGGGTTTCGACGCCAAGGCTGCCGCACCGCCGAACGAAATCCCGTTCCCATGGGTGATTCTCCCAGGGCCAAACCACGCAGCGCGGGCGTACGCTCTTGAGCCAATTCTCATGACAGTGATTCTGCCATCGGGTCATGGCGAGAGCGCCGCCTCCGTTCTCGGTTTCGGCCGCCCGGCGGATGAGCCAGGCATATGGTTCGTCGCCGTCGCCGGGCACGGGCTTCCATCGAACGAATGACAGGGTGAGCGCAAAGAGCGGATTTCCCCAGGCGTGAAAACTCGCCGAATGCCGCTCCGCCGTCAGGGTCCGTATACGACCGCCGATGAGGTCCGTGTGCAGTATTCGCAGGATTTGGGGATTGCGGAGTATGAGATCGCCGAAATATGCATCATATCCATCTCCCCGGCTGGACGGGTGACCGTAAGCGACGACCGCGGGGGCCCCGGGGTCGGTCTCATGCCGCCGCCGCTGCGGCCGGTAAAGCAGCGCAGCCAGCGCTACCCTTAGCGAGACTTTGAAGCGGGAAGCGTAGCCGCGCAGGAGATGCTTCAGTCGGTGCCGCCATAATGCAACGCCGCCATGCGCCGTCACGCCCGGCAAGGTTTCCAGATGCCGGAACATCCAAGGGTCGTCACATACGACGAGCACCTCGTGCTCCTGCCGGGCGAGTCTCGAGACGAGGTTGCTCCATGCCAGCATGAGGCCGAAATCACAAATATCGACGGCGGCCGTGGGCATATCGGCCAACCAACCCTGGCGTTCCTTGGAGAACCTGCGGCCAAGCGACATCCACTGCCCGCAGACCGCATCGTAGGACTCTTCGAGTTGCCGCCCGACGTCAGGCAGCATCCGGTTCGGCGGCAGCCGGCACGACGATCCGGTGATCGCAAGCCAGACCATTCGGTCGCCAGACAGCTGCGCAATTCTCGAAGGTCTTAGAGAGACCGGCACCAATTTTCCCGACAAATCATCAAGTCAGCAGCAGGAATTCATCCATCCTGGTCGACCGGCCGCAGGATGTTGCCCAATTCGACCAACTCGCGGAACTCGTCGTTGTTTTGCATAAGCTCGTTCAGGTTGCCCTGGCCGGCGATCCGTCCGTTCTTCAGGAATATGATCAGGTCGCAGCGGCGTACGGTGCTGAGCCGGTGGGCGACCACCAAAATCGTTTTTCCGGCCTCGCTTTGCCGTTCGATGTTGTTTACGAACTCGGCTTCGCTTTGATTGTCGAGCGCGGATGTCGGCTCGTCGAAGACCAGAACCTCCGGGTTGCGGTAGAGGGCGCGCGCCACCGCCACTCTCTGTCGCTGGCCGCCGGATATGCGCACGCCTTTCTCGCCCAACGCCGAATCGAGCCCATGCTCCAAATCCTCGACGACCCCGCCGAGGTCGGTCGAAGCAACGACGATCTCCAGTCGATTCTCGTCGATTTCCTCGTCGTTCAAGCCGAAGGCAATGTTCCTGCGCAGGGTGTCATCAATCAAAAACGGCTCCTGCGGCACGTAGCCGATCAGGTCCTGCCATGCCCGAAGATTGTCGCGAATGTCATGTCCGTCGATCAGTAGCCGGCCCGACCGCGGTGCGAGTAGCCCCAGAAACAGATCGACCAATGTTGTCTTGCCTGCTCCGGAGGGACCGACAATGCCGACCTTGAACCCCTTGGGAATTGTCAGATTGATGTCCGCGACGGCCGGTGTTTCCGTTCCGTCGTAATGAAAGCTCACGCCGTCGAGTTCGATCCCGCCGTTAAGCTGGAGCCCGACCCGGCCGGTTCGCCGTTCCTCGTTCGCGCCGGCTTCCTCCACCATCGTGTAATCGTGGTGGACCGCATCGATGTAGGCCGCGCGGTTCTTCAGATTCGCCGCGCTCGACAAGATGCGGTTGACCGACGGCATGATCCGCAAGGCGGCCATGCTGAACAATCCCAGAAGGCCCATTGCCTCGGCCGTCGAGCCCCTCGCCGACACCAGCCAGCTTGCCAGCAGGACGAACCCGATTATCACGACCGTCTCGATGAGCAGCCGGGGTATCTGGAGTGACGAGCTTGCCCAACTCAAAAAAATTCCACGCTCCCGGGCGAAGTCTCCAACGTGTCGGTTGACGTATTCATGGGCGTTCAAAATCTTGACGTCGCGAATGCCGTCGAAGGACTGGTTAACCCATTTTATGAGGTCGCTCTCAAGCTCCATCGTCCTCTCTCCCCACCGACGAAATGCCGGGGCGGCCAGCTTGTAGAATACCAGGCCGGCAACCAGCATCAGGGCGGCCAGCTGCAGCGTCACCAGCGGCTCCACGAACAGCAACAGCGCTGTCGCCACGGCCATCAATAGGAATTCGAGAACCATCAGCAGGAAGATGCGTATGCATTCAAAGGATTGGCCGGCGCCGCTGACGAGATTGCGAAGGAGTACCGCGCTGTTGTTTCGGGTATGGAACAGCAGCGAGCGCCGGGTATAGACGCGATGCATGCGGAGAATGAAATCCGCGGCCGCCAGGTGAACCACCAGATTGACGAGATGCGTGAGGCCGAAATACATCACGTTCTTAACGATGAAGAGCACCGAAAAGAGCGCGATCAGCCAGACCCCGGAATTCTTCGTCAACGCGTCCGGCACGAACCGGGCGATCATTGCCAGGGGGCCGGTACCGGTATCGCCCGCAAACAAGACGTGAACCACGGGAAGCACCATTCCGATGCTTGCCATTTCGAGAACGGCTGCAATGAGCATTGGCAATATCAGGAACAGGATCCTGGAGCGCGAAGCCGGGGCTATCAGATCGTGGAGTTTTCTTGCCGAGGCGATCATATCAATGGAACAGGAACCGGGCCTAGTGCGGGTTCGGAGGTTCGGCCACCGGGAAACGCGGCAACAGGACGTGGTCGCGGGTTTTCAGCCTGACGAGCCATTTGTAGTGGAGTGAAACGCGGCGCAGATAATGGTAGGGCCCGCTTGCCGCCGCCTTGAGCCTGCCGCGCAGAAAATTGCCCGCCATGAATTTCGGATTGAAAAACCGGCGTTCATAACGGGTCGGCGCCAGGACCGCGAATATCAACAGACAGATGCCAATCGCGCCGTGGCGGTGTTCGCGCGGGTAGCCATAATGGTTGAGATAGGGTCCCAGAATTCCATCCAGGACAAAGCGCTCGGTTCTTCCGATCCGGTCACGCCAATTATTTTGGACCATCGAGGCCGCGAAGCCCGGCTGATGGCCCGGCGGCGATGAACGGGATATTTTGTCACCCCACCAACGCAGGCCGTTCCAGGTTGATTGTGTCAGGCACGGGTCGTAGTCGACCTCAAGCCATCGGCAAATCCGCTTCAAGATTTCGGTGTTTCCCAAATCCTCGAGACGCAACGCGCGAACCCGATCCGGCGGAAGGTGGCGCAGCGGCCGGGCTTCATCGACGGCGCGCCACAGGACATAGATCGGATAGGCGGGTGAATCCGTCTCGGGGTTGTACCGGCGCCAATTCTCCACCCCCGAAACATAGTTGGAGCCAAACTCCCGGATCATGCAAATGACCTTGGATTCAGGGAAATCCTCGAGGAACATGTCCAGTCCGCCGATCCGGTGGACGTGGTGGAAAAACACGGACTTGCCCGTCAGACGCTGGCCAAGCGTCAGGGCGAAGCCTGCATTGACCGCCAGGCAGACGTTTCTGGACGTTGCCGGCCTGTTTCCGAGAAGACCCAGGGCATGTTGGCGAAAGATCTGAGGGTCGAGTTGGATGCACTCATTCCGCTGCTCCCCCAGTTCGTTTTTGCGTTCAACCAAATCGTACCGGGATTTGAACCGGTGGATATAGACGCCGATAAATTCATCGATGATGTCCTCCGGCGCCGGCAGGGCACCCGCGCCCGCCGACTTGGCGTTTTGCCAGAACAGGTGAAAGTTCTGTTGTCCGTTGAAGACGATGACCTCCGGGTGTCCGTCGAAAAGGCTTTGGAAGAAATCGCTGCCGGTTCGGCCCGTGGTGACCAGGGCGCACCAGGGAAGCGTCTCGACGGCTTTCCACTCCGCCTCGTAGTCAATGGTCATCGGCTCTCGAGGATGGTGCGGCTGATGAATTGCTTGCGGTCTTTCCTTGGAGAAACGCCGGCCCCGGGGGGCGCGGCGTTCAGCCGTTTGCGGCCGGCGCGATGCCGCCGACCCCGGTTCTGGCGTTTGGAAACCGGGCCTTGCCGGCTCCGGCGGCGCAAATCAGCTGGTTGAGACCCCGTATTCCAGGTCCGCGACATTCGGCGTGTCGCCGCTGTTTTCATCGGGAGCCGAGAAGTACGTCTCCATGAACTCCTCTTTCAACTCCTCGAATACTCTATTGCCCTCCGGCGTATCCGCCTCGGCCCGCTCAATATCCTTCCAGCGGTTCCTGGGAAATTTGACGTAGAGGACGAAACATTTCTGCAAACCCTCAATTTCCTCAGGGGTGTACTGCGGCATCCTGAGCATTGGTTTGTCCGTGAGGCACTTGGTTATTTCATCGGGCTCAACCAGGCCCAGCAATTCACAGTCACTCCGCAGGGGCGTGCCATGAAACGGAACGAACGAATAGATATTCTGGTTGTCCGACTCGATGTGCCGGTTCAACTCGACCGTGTCCATCGCCAGTTCGCGGGTTTCGTAGGGAAAACCGGTAATGTTGTTGACGCTGAACTGAACGCCATACTTATGAGGGATTTTCAGTTTCTCGATGATGTCCTCATTGGGAAAACGGCGGTCCAAATGTTGGGCTCTGAACTGTTCGTTGCCATGCTCGACACCAAACGAAATACGATGCAGTCCAACTTCGGCCAGACGCCGGACCTTGTCGTCCGTCAGGGTCTCGGGGCGCGTTTGAATCCAAAACGGCAGTCGAATATCGGAGTACATGTCGCAAAATTCGTCGAACTCACGCGGGCTCAATGCCAGGAATGTATCGGCCCAAAAGTAATTGTACTCCACGCCAAGTTTGTCCTTCGTCCAGGTGAGTTCTTCGTGGACGATATCCATTCGTTTTTTCCGGAGGAATCCGCCACTGGCCTCTTCATTGTATAGGCGCATTTGATCCGGTGAGTTGCAGTACCGGCATTTGTAAGGGCAACCCCGCATCGTTTCGACGGGCAGCATCCGGTAGATTTGGCCGGCCATCGGCCGGTAGAGCCTTGCATCTTCGAACAGGCTGACATCTATCATCGGATGTTCATTGATGTCGACCGGCTGTGAAATGCCGTTTTTGATGATCTCGCCATCCTTCCGCTTCGCCCAAAGATTCGTGACATCGTCGTAGCGCGTGCCGCGCTCCAGCCGATTGCAGAGATCGATCATGGCGTTCTCGCCCTCGCCGACGCACACCAGATCGACCAGCCGATGGCCAATCGCAAGGTGCGGCGCGAAAGTTGCGAACACGCCGCCTACAATCACCGGAATTTCCTTGGAAGTGATAACGTCTTCAATGGATTCGAGAATCTTGCAGCCGAGTTCCCACATATCTTCGGTCGTCGACATGGCGATCAGGTCGGGATTGAACGCATCTACCTGCGCTCGAAAATCCTCGCTCCAATCCGTCGTCCGCATTTTGATGCCTCGTTCGCCAAGGTCATATGGGACGACGTTGAGGTGATCCATCTTGGTACCATCGGAATCGATGCCGTGATCGACCTGATAATAGGTCGCGTCAAACAGTTCGACATTGTGACCGTGCTGTTTGAGAAGGGCCGAGAACAGCGCGATAGCCGGCGGCAGCATGTTCATGCCGTAGGTATTTGGATAAACGAATAGAACGTTAATGCCCATTTAGCAGCTCATTCAAAATGTCGTTGTCGCCCGGCGGCCGCCCGCCTTGATCCCCCGGACTTCGGCTGGGGAGAGCCTGAACGCGGTATTTTCGAGCGGATGACAATCAATAGCCGAGAATATCATCAATTGTGGCATTGGGTGTCCAGCGCGTAGCCTCATCGAGGAGCGCGCGGATCATCTTGACCGCGCCGACGGGATTCACACCGATTGCGGTCTCCGCCGCCAGCACCAGACCGTCGGCGCCCATTTCAATATTGCTCACGACATCATTGACCTCGGCCCGGGTGGGGCCACGGGAGACGATCATCGATTCCAGCAGATTGGTCGCCACATGGACCGGCTTGCGATGCGCCTTTGCGGTGGCGATGATGCGCCGTTGCAGAAACGGAATCTTCTCGATTGGAACCTGCCGGGACAGGTCTCCCCGGTCTATCAGGATCTCATCGGCCACGTCCAAAATCTGCGGCAGATTGTGGATGCCTTGCCGGCTTTCGATTTTACAAATGATCCTCGCCGAGGCGCCGCAAATCCCGCGCATGGCCTCAACGTCAGCGGCTGAATTGGCGAAGGACAATGCAAAATTGGACAGCCCCATTTCCAGACCGATGGCAACAGCCGCCCGGTCCTTCTCCGAAATGGCCGCGAGCGGGATATCCCGATCCAGGTCAGCGGCTTTGTTGCTTCCCACGCATCCGCCCTGGCGCACCACCGCCCGGCAATGGTCGGCCTCTTTTGCGATGATTTCGAACTCCACATGATCGAAATCCACGCGGATAACGTCTCCCGGCTCAAAATGAGCCGCGATGCCGTCGGGGTAAAACGAGATGGTCTCCCGGTTTCCCGCGATCGTTTCATGGGGGATCGTGACCTCCATTCCCTGCTCGTAGTCCACGCTGCCATTCGCCATGCCGCTGTTGCGGAGTTGCGCGCCTTCGCTGTCGAGGCATACGGGAACGTCGGTCCATGTCTGAATGCTCTCGACTGTCGGCCGGACATCACCAAGGCCGGTATGGCTGAGATTGATTCGGAAAAGGTCCACGCCCTCGTCGGCGCACGCGCGAACGGTTTCGCGGTTCAACGACGACGGACCCAGCGTTGCCAATATGCGGGTCACTGGACGTCCAGCCGGGGAAGCCGCCCGGGCCCTCCGCGCACGCGCATACCGGATTCCGCCGCATTGGCCGAAATCTCTCCGGCCATTGCGGTCAAGCGTGTCCGGGACCTTTGCGCGCCCGCTAGGCCACTTGGGCGAAAGGCGTCAACTTGCATTTCGGTGACAAAGCTCGTGTAGCGGAGTTCAAGGCCTATTGCCCGCCGAAGCCGGTCTTGAAAGGGGGGCGAGCGCGTAGCCGCAATTTAGTCGGATACGAAACGATTACAACCGCGTTGTCGGTGGGATATCGAGGCTCACGGGTCGACCGTACCGGTATCGGATAGTTGTTTTCTTGCCCAGTCGACGAAGGGGCCGATGCCGTCCTCGATTCTGGTTGTGCATTCGAATCCCAGAATATCCTTGAGCCTGCCGGCGTCGGCTTTCATTCCCCTGACATCGCCGGGGGTGGAGCCTTTCACAAACCAGGTCATATCCGGGATTTCCGTTTTGAGCGCCTCGAGAATCTGGAGCACGGTCGTCGGTTCGCCCAGGGCGAGGTTCATCGTATGGCCGTTCGCCCGATCCGTATCGACGGCCGCGGAGAACGCCTCCGCCACATTGCCAACCTCGACAAAATCCCGATAACGGTCCAGGGCCCCTTTGACCTGCACCCGGCCGGTTTGCAGTGCCTGAACAAGGTAGATGCTGATCATGCCCTGGCGGATGTTTTCCAGGTTCTGACCAGGCCCATATACGTTGGCCAACCGGAAAATTACGAAGGGGAGTCGGTCGGAAAATACTCTCAGATACGCTTCAGCCGCCAGTTTTGAAACCGCGTAACAGGATCGGGGGCGGCAAGTCATCGACTCGACGGCGGTCTTCCCGCCGATATCCCCATAACAGGACAGTGAACTTGAGAAAATAAGACGCCGCGCATTTACGTGGATTCCAAAGCGGATCAAATTCAGCGTCGATGCGGCATTGGCATCCAGATCCCCGATCGGATCGTAGAAACTGTTCTCTCCGGAGGCTTGGCCGGCCAAATGACAGATGATTTCAACGTCCTTGGGCAGGACGTCGGCCACCGCGGGGTCGGCCAGATCGAATTCGATAAACTCAGCCCGGGGATCGACATTTTCCGCGCGGCCATTGGAAAAATCGTCGACCGCGACGACCTCGTGCCCAAGGCCGGCAAGTCTCCGGGCGACATGCGAACCGATGAAGCCGGCGGCGCCCGTGACCAATATCTTCAAGAGAGTATTTCCTCTTGCGGGTGATGCCGGGTTTTTTGTTCGCCCGGCGGTATCCCGGCGGCCACGGGCGGCAGGCCGAGATCTCCGCGAATGACGTCCAGAAAAGCGATGCCGGACATATCCAGATGCTCGGCGATGGCTTCGGAAGGATACGCCCATTCCCCGTTCTCGATCGCCTTGATTCGGGAAACGGCTTCAAGCCCGGACGTTACGCAAACGCCATCCAGACGGCGCAAGGGACTGGTCAGATGGACCTCCTCGACGTCCAAGACGAAGCCGTAGCAACCGCTGATGATCGGCTCCACCGCCGCGGTTGACGGATCGCTGACCGTGTAGCGGGAGTGCGGAAACAGCGTGTAGGGAAGCTTTTCCGTGACGATTTCGGTGTGATCCAGGCCCTTGGTGACGGCATCCAGGAATTCCCGGCACGCGCTCAGATGCCGGAAATTATCTTTGACCTGAACCCTGACGGTCCGGTCGCTGAACGCTTCGGCGATTTCCCTTGCCGCCTGGACGAAGGCCGGCGACCAAATGGAAACCGACGACAGGATAAGAATATCATGCGGTTTCGAACGGTGACTTTTTTGGCTCAGCGCCCGGGAGAACCTGAACGGCTGAGCCCTGACCAGCGTCATGGAGTCCGGCCACTTCTCAACATATGAGCGTTCAAATACCGACCGGTCCATGACGTAATAGCGGTCAAAGTTCAAATAACGAAATTCCGGATAGCAATCGGAATAGGTAAGGGCGCTGTGGCATACGCTCCAGGATTCGCCGCCGAACCGGGCGAGTTCCTGGCGGCGGATAATGTGTGCGGCCGAGTAGCTATCGCGGCCCCAATAGATCCTGGGCGCATAAAGATTGAACAGGCCGCGATACGCCAGGCGGCGGAAAACCAAGCCGGCCACTTCACGAAAATGCCGGGCCGAGCAGGATCCGTAGCGGCGCCAGATTTGCCACCAATCCCGTCCGGCTTCGCCGAAACATCTGATTGCATCGGGAAAACGGAACCGGCCGGCCGTTATCGTACGCCGGTCGTGCGGCGGCAGGTCGAGCTGCGCCGCCATTTGCGCCAGCGGCTTGTTTCGCGGGACCAGAAGAAACGGTCCCGCCTCGGCCAGGTCCCGATACATGTCGATCTCCGTGAGATCATCAAGAAAGTCGTAGGCCATCGAAATCCTGGCCGGAGGATCCAGCCAAGCCCGGACGCGCACCATCAGCCAGGCGGCGGAATAGACGGCGAGCACCAGACTGAACAGGAGGTTGAGCAGCCGGTCGGGGGGACTCATTGGGGTTATTTGCGGCAGGGCGTCCCGGCCCGCGAACGCGCATGCCGCCGCCGTGATGTCCTTTGGATAACCGTAAAACCGGACTTGCGTTTCCGGAGAGTGCGCCGCCGCCATACTCGGCGCAACGATCTGGACCGCCTGGAGTGCGATGTAATTGCACGTCAGGTGCTGAAAAGCGCGATGATAGCCGCTGTGGCCCGGATCCGGATCGCCGAACCCGAAGTATTTCTCGATCCGCGGTTCGATCAGGTTGAAATAGTCGCTGAGCATCGCCCGGTACGGATAGTCCTGCAAAGGCGCCAGCGCCTCGATGTCATCGCCCAGCCGTGCGATTCGGCCCGTCGCCGTCAGGCGGTTAACCAACCGCCGCAGCGGACGATCGAAGACCGTGTAGATTGCGAAAACCGCTATAATTCTGACGCGCCGCTTGAGGAGCAGATACCACAGCATCCTCCACACGGAAAACTCGTTGACGCAAAAGGCGTGGATAACCATCAGGCGGCGGCTGTTTCAGGCCATTCCGGCGTAAGTATCACTTTGAGCGCTTGGCCCGTGCGGCACAGTTTCCACGCCTTGTCGAACTGGCCGAGGCTCAATTCGCAAGCCAAGTGGTGCCTGAGCCCAAGCTTGGGCAGGAGCCCGATTGCGGCTTCGAAATCTTCCCGGCTGCTGCCCACCGATCCGATTATCGATTTATCCGAGGCAACGATGTGCTCGAACGAAAAATCACGCTCGGCGTAAGGAAATCCCAGCAGCAGAATTTGCGCCCCGGGTCTTGAATATCGGATCGCCGCTTCCAGAACGTCTTGGCTGCCGGTGACCTCGATCAGCGTGTCGAATTGGCCGAGGTCCGACAAATCTCGGGATGTCGGAATCCCATCGACCCGAAGCAGCGCATTACGGTCGTCGTTACGATCGAATCCGGTTACGGCATGGCCCAACTCGTGAACCACCTTGGCGCAGATGTGTCCCAACGAACCGCTTCCGATGACCGCGCAGCTTCGTTGCCGGGCGGGAGAGGCCTTGCCGAGACCGAGCCGCCGCAATCCCTTCAGGATCACGGCCGTCGGTTCGGCGAGCGCGGCGAGCCTCATGTCCAGTTCCGGCGAAATTTTGTGAACGAACCGGGCGGGCGTCGCGATGTAGTTGGCGTAGGCGCCGTCGGCCGACATGACGCCGATTTCCCGGCGGTCCGCGCAGGCGATCTGATTTCCCGCGGTGCAATGTCCGCAAGTGCCGCAACTCTGAATGGGTTCGACGACGACGGGGCTTCCCTCCGATATGCCATTGACGTTCTGACCGCAGGCAGCCACCCATCCGCTGAATTCATGGCCGGGAATGATAGGATAGCTCGACATGCCGTTCTCGAAATAGCCCAACCGCCCATCGAGAACATCGATATCCGTCGCGCAAACGGCGACGTGCGCCACCCGGATCAGCACTTCCCCCGGTTTGATCTCGGGAACCGGCACGTCTTCGAGCACCGCCGTCCCGCGTGCCTTTACGATCACGGCCCGGCTCATCTTGTCGAATAGAATGTCTTCCTGCTCTTCGCGCGATTCCATGGCGTGTGACTGCGTGAGCCCCCGTATGGTCCCCGACAGTTTGCGCCGCCGGAAATACAGGACTTCGCGGGCGCTCTGAGCGCGGGTCAGGCGTTCCAGCACAGGGCTTGACGGCGCGAAGAACAGCCGGCGCCAGTCGCCCGCGGCGTGAAGAATTTCCCGCCACACCTCTTTGAGGACATTGGACGGGCGCTTGACGCCCATCTGGCGGGCGGCCACGGCTTCCCGATAGTAGCGATTTTCCACCTGTTGCCAGCTTTCCTCGTGGATATGATGGATCGGCGCATCCGGCACATAGACGACCCGGAAATCCTGGCGCAGCCAGTTGCGCGCCCATTCGACGTCCTCGAGCCCCGGCAGCGATTCGTCAAAGGGGTGCCGAAGCCAGAGGTCCCGGCGGATGGCCGAGTTGGCGTTGTTCGCCCGGATGTCCCGAAGCGTATCGGTTCTGGATTCCGCGCCGTACAGGCGTTCGAAATCCTCCGCCTCGCTGAACTTGGAAGACGGCACGCCCATTTGCCGGCCATAGCTCATCGCTGTATTCGGATCGTCCCTAAGCGGCTTCACCAGATTGGCCAGCCAATCATTGCCGGCTGGAACCGTATGCGCGGATACGGCGACGGCGAACTTCCCGGCGGCGGCCCTGATGCCGGTATTGAGGGAGTAACCAAAGGTAAAGTCGTGCTTTTCTATTCGAATGAGCTTGGCGCCCCGATCGACGGCGATTTCCCGCGTCCGGTCGAAAGAGCCCGAATCCACGACGATGACCTCGAAATCCCGATAGCGTTGCAGGTCCAGGGCATCGAAGAGCGCCGGCAAATCCCGCTGCTCGTTGTAGGTGCGGATAATGATCGACGTCTCGACAGGCCGGGAACTCATTGCGTGACGTCTCCCTGGGCGTTGAGAACATCGAAGACCTGACGCAGCGAATTCAAATGAACGCGCCGCCAGGCGGTCGGGCTGGAGTTACTGTTGTGGGGCGCGAGCAGAACATTGTCCAGGCGCCGCAGCGGGCTGCCGTCGGGCAGCGGTTCGTCTTCGTATACGTCGAGCGCGACGCCGCCGATCGAACCGTTCCGAAGGGCATCGGCCAACGCACGCTCATCGATCACCGGTCCCCGGGCGCAATTGATCAGTACGGCATCCGGTTTCATCCGGTCCAAGGCCGCCGCATCGATCAGATGGCGGGATGTGGGATTCAGATCGACGTTCAGGCTCACATAGTCCGATCGGCTCAAAAGGGTGTCGAGATCAACCATTTCGACGCCGAGATCGCCGAGGTCGCCGTCCTCGACTTGCCTGATGTCGTTCCCCAGAAGCGCCGCACCGAATGGACGGGCGCGGCGCAGTACCGCCATGCCGATCGCGCCGACACCCACGACTCCGATGGTGCTCTCGCCAAGTGAGCGGCCCGGGATCTTGTGCCAGCGGCCGGATTTCATTTCCCGGTCCATCCACGGCAGAGAGCGGGCGAAGCACAGCATGTACCCCAATACGGTATCGGCGACCGGTTCGGTGAATGCATCGGGGGTCCTTCCGACGGCGATTCCGCGTTCCGCGGCCGCGCCCAGGTCGATGGAATCGACACCGGTTCCCCATTTGCAGATGACCTTGAGCCGGGGGGCGGCATCCATCACGGCGGCGGTAATCCGGTCGTCGCCGCATATAATGGCATCGGCATCGCCGATTACCGGCAGCAGTTCCTCCTCCTCGAGCCGTTCGCGGACGTCGACCACCCGGTATGCCGCGTCGTTCTCCTCGAACACCGGGGCGAACTCGTGAACGACCGGCGCCATATACGGCGCGCTGACTAAGACATTCCAGGTCATCGGCGGGGGTAATCCGGATCAATCAGTAGCATTGCAGGAGAGGGTCTTCGGCCATCAGGTCCTCGACCATGTTCAGGTCGTCCACCGTATCGACGGCATGGGTTGCAATCCGGGTCTCGGCCATTCGAACCTTGATGCCGTGCTGCAGGAATCTCATCATATCTATGGATTCGGCGATTTCGAGCGCGGTCGGCTCCAGGCCCGAAAACCGTTCCAGCGCGCTTATCCTGAACGGGATGATGCACACCTGTTTGTAGGCCGCGATCGCCGCGAAGTCCGAGCCGGGCGCCGTGGGAATGGGCTGGCGCGACATATACAGTGCATCCCAATTTCCGTCGAACACCACCTTGATGGTATTCGGATTGAGAAATTCGGCCTCGTCCTCGATGCGCTTGGTCAGATTTACGCAGACGACCCGGTCGTCGGCCGCCATCGGCTCAAGCGCCTCGTCGATCATATGGGGGTGGACCATGGGTTCGTCCCCCTGAACCATCACGATGACGTCGGCATCGATCGCGCCCGACGCCTCGGCAACACGGTCGCTTGCACGTTCGTGCTCGCCGCTCGTCATGATCGCCGTGCCGCCGAACCCGCGGACGGCATCCGCTATTTCCTTGTCGCAGGTCGCCACGACGACGCCGGAGAGCCCCGGGGAAAGCGCGGTCCGCTTGTAGACATGTTCGATCATGGTGCGGCCGAGAAGATCGGCGAGAGGCTTTCCGGGAAAGCGCGACGACCCCATCCGCGCGGGGATTACGGCAACCGTCTTCATGCGATGTTGCTTCCCCTGATATCGCCGCCCGGAATGGCGTCCGGAATTGGCGCGGCAATGCCCTGTCCGCGCGCAAGCTGCCAGAGCGCCTTGGCCCAATGCCATTGCCACAGCGTCGCGGTGCGGGCGTACTGATGACACCAGGCCCGGCGCGCGGACTGAACCGCCTCGCTGCGCCACCATCCCTCGACGTCGGCCCAAATCTCATTCACCTTGGCGGCGGCGGATGGGGCATCGTGGTGGAGGAGGCCGCACTCGGCCAACGCATCGAGGTAGGGGGCGGCCTGACGGCTCATCGGCCAATCGTCCGGATTCCAGTAGGCGATCGTCGGAACGTTCGCGGCGAGAGCTTCCAGGAATGCGGTGCCGGGGTGGTCGAAAACGGCCAGCTTGCAGCGCAGCATTTCCGGAACCAACGGGCCTTCCAGAACCTCCAGGTCGGGAAAAGACCGCCGAAGGTAGGGTGCGTCCGATAACGTTCCGACTTTTTCGTACGGACGGTAGGCAAGCTGTTCCCGGATGGCGCCGTTCAGCCCCCCGACAAACTCTCTCTTCATCCCCCGGTAGGCCGGGCACCGGGAGGGGCTTGGGATCGAGTCGAAGCGGTGACCATAAACTCCCATGTGCGTGCCGATGAAAATCAGTTTCCGGTTTCCGCGCCTGTGGGCATTTCTGATCCGGCTCAGATGGGGCGAGGGAACAGGGACGAACCTTCCCGCCGCGTCCTCTTGTTCTCTCCAGCCCCAGGTCAGGAACGCATGCCCGGCATATTCGGCATGAGCGGCCACAGGCATTGCGGCGGCCGTGCCGTAGAGTCCCCCATGTTGCGCGCCGACGACCCGCTCTCCCCGCGCAAGCGCGGTTGCCGCGAGGAAGTTGTTTTCCGTGAGATGGCTGCCCAGATTGTCGACATACAGGCGGCCGGGCGCAAAACGCCGTCGTGATGCCGATGCATCCCAGCGGGAAAAATCGGCGCCGTAGCATGCGGGCCGGGTTGCGCCGACAAACCGCTCGTAAAGCCGCAGAAACGCGTCGGGAAACCTGTCCTCTATATTTTGATCGATGGTCCCGGTTTCCGTTTGGTCCTGGGGATGGGGGTTTCGCGGCAAGAGGCTCAGCATGACGGAAAAAGGCAGTTTCCAGCCGCGCATGCCATGAGCATGATTGAATGGAAGGCGCCCCAGAAGTTTCCGCAGACGGCTCCTGGCGGCCGTCGGGCGGCCTATCGACGGGCCTGGCTCGGGCTTTTCGCGAATTTCGATCAATTGCCACGATGGGGGGCAAAGTTCGCGCACGACGATCGAGGACACCCAATGGTCAAACGGCCGGCTCCGTGCCAGCCGTTCATAGAATTCCTCGAGGCCGAGGCTCGGCCATGCGCTGTCCGGGTGAACGAATACGCTGAACGGCTCGTTGCCGTGACGTTCGACCATGGCGGAAACATACAGGTAACGCCGCCACAACAACTGCGCGCACGTCATCAGCCACATATAAAGCAACGATCTCCAATAGCGCCCGCCATGGCCGCCGCCGGAACCGGGGCCGATGTCCCGGCCGAGTCGCTCCGCGGTCAGCAATGCGAGTTGCTCGGTGTCGCTACACGCAGATTTCAGCTCCGCCGGCGAGCGGATCGGCTCTTCGAAAGGCAGCTTGTCCCAGCCGGGGAACCGATCCTCGACACCGACAAAGCACCAGGGACCGACAACCAAATCGCGATCAAAATCGAAATCCGGCGGAGGTTCAGTCAGAAAAATCCGGCGAGAGGTCAATACGGGCGGTTTCCGTGTTGGTCGTCGATGCAAGCGTCGCGGCACAAGGCCCCTCGTCCCCCTTTCAGGGGGAGAGGGGCAAGGTGAGGGGCGCAAAAACGGGAATCCCCTAGTCGAGTACAGACCCTAGTCGTCGGCATTGCCGCACCATTTTTCGATGTAGGACGGTTCATGGCTCGCCAGAAAGAAGGCCCGGCCGTAGCCATCGGCGCGAATGACCTCTCCCCACTCCAGGTAGTGCATGTCGAAATACTCCATCATGCCCTTTAGGTCGGTGAAGTATTCGCGGCCATAAGTCTGCACGCCGGTCGGATAGGTCTGCAGATTGTGAAGGAGGAATACGGAATTCAGGTCGGTGCGCAGAAACTCAAGGAAGCGCCCGAGGTGGTCGAGAATGTACCAGGTGACGTCAGCCATTAGGATGACGTCCGGTTCGAGGTTTCGCAGCAGGTTTTCGTCCTCCACGCCGCCGAGGCGGAAGTCGACCCCGGGGAACCTCTCCTTGGCGCCCTCGACCGCCGTCTCGGAGACGTCCAAGCCGATCGCTTCGAAGCCTTCGTTGGCCACCAGCTGGGTCAGGCCGCCGAGGCCGCAGCCAATCTCCACGACCCGATTTGCTCCGAAGACACCACCTAAGCGCCGCAATAGGCTTATGCTCGCCGCCTTATCGGACATGAACGGAAGTTCGGCCATTTGGTGCCAGGGATCTTCGCAGGCCCGGTACATGTCCTCGAATTCTCCCACGAGCCGGCCCTCCCGAATCACAAAATCCTGGTATCGCTTCGGTTTGGAGCGAGGGTCCTTCAACTAGGTCTCTGCTTCAATTGGCGGCTGGTGAATGGCAATCCGCGGATTGACCTGACGTTGGCCAGATCGTCGAGGCGGTTAGATCTGATTGCAACGCGCAACGATCTGAGGGATTGTGGCGTCGAGCGACAGGCCGGAGCATATCTCCGAGAGTCGCGCCAAATCGTCCGGCACATCGACATCGAGTGATTCATTGATTTGATTGCAGTTCCAGTCGGCGGGAAAGTCGACGACAAGCAGCGCGAAGCTGTCGGCGTTTTTCCAGACGTAGGGAGTTACGTGCTCTCTCTCGTCGGCGGATCGCGCCTTCTCGTTCATTTCCTCCAGGAGATGACGGGAAAACACTTCGGCGCCCAGCCCGTCAGCGAAGTCCGCTCCCATTCGCGGGACGTGGTTGAACGCGTAGTCGGCCTCGGAATTCTCGAAAACGGCAACTACCCGGTCTATCGCTTCCGGTGCAACCAAGGGATTGTCGGCGCACACTCTGACTATTGTCTTCGCTTCATGGGCTCTGGCGGCCTCGGTAAATCTGCCGAGGACGTCGTGCTCCGAGCCGCGGTAGGTATCAATCGAAAGATCAGCGGCGACAGCTTCCAGGACGTCGTCCCGGGCCGACAGCGTCGTACACAGGACCACCTCGTCAAGTTCGGCGGCTCCGCGGCAACGCTCCAACACCCAACGAACGACCGGATAGCCGCAAAGATCCGCCATCATCTTGCCGGGAAATCTTGACGATCCCATCCGGGCTTGAACCAGGGCCACGGCGGGACGGAACTCAGAGTCCGCCATTATTCCGGTCCTGGTGCAAGGTCTTCCCATTGCAGCACATGGTCGGCCTCCAATTGCCGAACCGTCGTCATGCCGATAACTTCGTCCCAGTGCCGCGGACTGATTCCCGTGCCCGGCCGTTTGCAGATGACGGATAACTCATTGATCAACTCGCCGGCGTCCAGAGACCGGGCCAAAACGATCGAACGTCTTGCGTTGAGGCGGGCCGATTCCTCGCTCTCCAAGTACCGTATTTCACCGGCACCTTCCGCCTCGGACAAAAGCGCGACTTGGCTCAGGAATTTCCTCAAATCAGCCTCGTTCATCGCGTGATAGTGGTCGTTACCGGGGAGCGTCTTATCGTGCGTAAAATGCTTTTCGATAATTCTGGCGCCTTTGAGATAGGCGGCCGAAAGAATCATCATCGCCGGATCGGGACGGGTGTGATCCGAATAGCCGACAATGTTCCCTGGAAAAGCCCGCCGCAGGCCGTCGATCATGCCGAGATTGGCGTCTTCGTAAGGGCAGGGGTACTCAAGCACGCAGTGGAGCAGCGCGACTGCCTCACAGCCCCCTTGCGACAATTCCTCCACGGCGGCTGATATCTCATCAAGATCGGCAGCCCCCGTCGACAGGATGACCGGTTTGCCGGTTGCGGCTACCCGTCTGAGGAGGGGGACATTAGTGATGTCCGCTGACGCGATCTTGAATGCCGGGACCAGCGGTTCAAGCATATCAACCGCTTGGTGGTCGAAAGGGGTGGACATGAAATCGATGCCCCGGGCTTTGCAGTGTTCCGCCAGCGCCTTGTATTCCGCCTCGGAGAAGGCGTCGTACTTCTTGAAGAGCTCGAACTGGCTGGTGGTGGGTTCCGACTGCAGGTCCCAATATGCGGGACTGTTCACCGATGCCAGCGTCTCCGCCTTATAGGTTTGAAACTTCGCGGCGTTGGCTCCTCCGCGCCAAGCCTGGTCGACCAGCTCCATCGCCAATTCAATGGATCCCTCGTGGTTCACGCCGATCTCAGCGATCACATACGGGGCGGATTCGGAATTAATCGGCGTGCTGCCGATGGTCATCTCCATTCTGTCGCGGCTTCTCATAACTGACGAAAAATTGAGGCTGCCTTGTCGAAATTCAAAATGTCGGCAAATCGGTCTCCAAGCGCATTGGCGAGCGGCTTGGCGTGAACGATAGTCGCATCATATAGCTGGACCAATTGGTCTTCCGTCACGCCGGTACAAACCTTGGGCGGCGGCGGGATGTTCTGGACGTCCCGCATTCGACGAAACTCGGCGGCCTCTTCGGGGTAAAACTCGTCAAGCCCGTTGAGAGCGATACAGTTGCCTATGCAATGGTGGGTATGGAAGACCATGCTCAAGCCCGCAGACACCGGATGCACAACGCCGACGAAACTGTTGCCGATCGCCGACCCGCCGAGATAGGAGGCCACCATTAATTTCTCGCGGCTGCCCGGCGATTGCATGTCGTCTTCCAACAGGCTCTCTCGGCATAGCCGCAGCGCCTCCTTTGAAAAGGAGTCTGCGACCGGATGCCGAAAGCGTCCGCCCAGCGACTCGACGCAGTGGATATAGGTGTCCATGGCGGTATGAAAGAATTGCTCCCGCGGGACCGTTGACGTCAGGTCGGGGTCGAGCAGCAACTGGTCGAAGATCGAAAACTCGCTGATCATCCCCAGCTTGATGTTCTTTTCCGCATTGAGCATGACGCAGGTGCGGGACGCCTCGGCGCCTGTTCCCGAAATAGTCGGGACGCCGATCTTGAAAACGCCGCGATGCCGGAGTAGGTCCCAGCCTTGGTAATCCGCGGCTTGGCCGGGATTTGTAAGTAGATTCGATACCGCCTTTCCGGTATCCAAGGTAGACCCGCCGCCGATGGCGACGACAGCCGCGGGTTCACGGTCGCATGTCTCCCGCACCCGTAACGTGAAACCATCAACCGAATCGGTTGTCGGTTCATCGGTCGTGTCGACCATGAGTATCTGGTCGTCATCCTCGGCCGGAAGTCGCGACATCAGACCGCTGCCGGCGAAGAAATGGTCCAGAAGAAACACGACCGGCGCGCCCTCGATTTCCCGGCGGGGCCGCAGCAGGTCGGCAAGTTGCTCAAACGACCCGGAGCCGAAAACGTACTCACCGACTGTTTTGGTGATTGCCATCAGCGACGCAGGTGCTCACAGGTTTCCTGGGCCGCGGAAACGAGATACTCGTACTCGTTCGCGGGCATCCATTCGTGGAATGGAAACGAGACCATATTGTCGAAGAAAAAGTCCGTATGCGGGCAGTCGGCGTCACCGAAACCCGCCTTTTCAAACATGGGATAGCGGTAGAGCGGGTGGTACTGAACCACCATGTTTACGCGGTGATGGTGGGCCATTCGGTCCATGAAATCGTTGCGGCTGCCTTTCGTATTCGTGCCGTCATATCGTGCGGGCAGACAGTAGCGTGCCGATTCGCCGTACTGTGGAGTCGCTTGAAATACCAGTTCGGGATACTCGCCGAGATCCCGTTCAAATCTCTCCGCCTTTTCGCGGCGATGGGCATTCACCTCGTCGACCCGGTCGAGCATAAGAACGCCGGCGGCGCACTGAGGTTCGCCGATGCAGAAGTTGTAGGGCCACACGCCATCCCAGTCGAAATCGACATCACCCATCGCCGGAAGCCAGTAGTTCGGGCGGTCACCTTCGTATGCGCGCATCCCGTTGTGGCGCAGGCCCGGCACCAGTGCCGCCAGATCGGGGCTCCGCACCGACAAAACCCCGCCCTCGCCAAGCGTTGAAACGTTCTTATGGGTCTGAAAGCTATAGCACCCGAAATCGCCCATTGTTCCCGCCTGGGTGCCCTTGTAAGTGGCCCCCAGCGCCTGCGCCGCATCCTCAATCACAGGTATGCCGTGTTCTCGGGCAAGTGATAAAATGGGGTCCATGTCGCAGACCAGTCCGTAAAGGTGGACGACGACGATCGCCCGGGTTCGCGCGCTCAGGCATTTTTGAATTGCGTCCGCATCGACCACCAGGGTGCGCGGGTCGATGTCGGCCCAAACAATCTTTGCGCCGGTCCGTGCAAAGGGTATCGCGGTCGCCGCGAATGTGTGCGCCGGAACAATAACCTCATCGTCCGAGGTCAATCGGCAGAGAATTGCAGCGAGCTCCAGAGCGCAGGTGCAGTTGGCGACCGCAAAAGCGTGGCTTGCGCCGGTAAATTCTTTGAATTTTTCCTCGAAGTCGGCGAGATACCGACCTTGGGTAAGCGGATCAGCCGTGCGAATGGCTTCGACGATATAGTCGATTTCTTCCTCGGTATATTGCGAACCGCGGCCGCTCCACTTCACCGCCCAAGGTTTGTCCATGGTCATGGGGACTCCCGTCCGTGTTTCCTCAGCAGTGCTTCGGAATAGGCTTCCATTTGCTCATCGTCATTGGTCATGTTTCCACCATGGCGGCGGTAACGATAGAGCGGCAGGGCAACCCGATCGATAGAGTATTTCTCCATGAACCTCAGCCTCAGGTCTTCATCCTCCCGCGCCAGAAAATCTTCATCGTATAGGCCGATATCGATTAGCTGTTCGTAGCGGAACATGATGCTGCATCCAATAGGTCGATCCAGCCAGTTAATGTGTCCGAGTACGTTTTCGTGGTCATCCACCGTCAGGTAGTCGCAGGCGATGGCGTCCATCCCGGGGTTCAACCGCAGATGCAGCATCAGCGCGTTCAGATATTCCCGATGGACGTAGTCGTCGCCGTCCAGCCGGACGACAAACTGACCGCGCGCATGCCGTATTCCGGCATTTAGCGCCGCCGGCAGGCCCAGGCATTCCGGGTGTCGGATCAATCGGATGTCCCCCTCGAACATCTGAAGCGCCTGGGCGGTTCGATCGGTACTTCCATCGTCGACGACGAGAATCTCGTAGTCGTCCGCGTCGAGGGATTGGTCGAGGATTGAACGAAGACATCGGTGTACATAGCGTTCCTGGTTGTGAACCGGAATGATCACCGAAACATCGGGATTTTGACTCACCGCCGCATCCATTTTTGGCCTGGGAATTTTTCCACGCTACCGCACTCCGGGTGAAAAGCTCACCCGGAGTGCGCCCGATGCGTGACGTTCAAACCGCGGCGATAACCGCGCGGGCTTGAACCTGTACCTTGACCCGACGCCCCAGGAGATCGAGCAGTACGACCAGCCTGTCCGCGTCCAGCAAACGGTCGACGATGGCGACGCAGTCGGCAAATGGACCGTCGGTGATCTCCACGGGCCGCCCCCGGGCGATCGACATGTTGCCGCCTAGGCCGACACAGCCCGATTCGTCCTGGCGGGAGATCAGTTCCTCTACAATTCCCTCCGGCAACGGCGCGGGCTTCTCGCCCTGGCAAACAATTCCGTGAACGCCCAAGGTCGAATTGATCGACCGCCACGGCTGCCGGTCGATATCCAGCCAAACGAAAACGTAACGCGGAAAAAGCGGAGCCGAGACCGTTTCGACGCGTCGGGCGTGGCGCCGCCGTTTGCGGTATTTGGGAAAGAACGACTGAAACCCCTGCCGCTCGAGATTGAACAGCGCCTTTTGCTCGGCACGGGCGTGGGTGAAGATGGCGTACCAATTGGACATCGCTAGGCGCCGTCCAGACCGCGAATCTGCTCGAGCGGCAAATTCAAAATCGGGGGAACGAATATTCGCGCCTTTGAAATCCGCGCCTCGACCTCGCGCAGCAGATCGGGCGAGGCCTGCATATCGGTAAAAATGACCGCATCGGCCTTTTTCAGGTCGTCCAGATCCGAAAGGGCCTTCTGGCCGGGGACGGCGCTTGCCGCTCCGTCCGGGGACAACACGCCAAGCACCTCTACCTGGTAATTCTGGGCGCAGATGGCGGCGATTTCCGCAAGATCGCCCGACCCGACGAAGATGATCGAATGCCAGCCGTTGGCGACGCAGGCTTCGAGGTGTTCGGTGCATTGATTCCGGGCGATGCGGTAGAATTTCAGCGACTGCGAAAGGAACTCGGCCGTCAAACGGCTCTTTTCGTAGAACCCCTCGGGAGTCAGATAATACGCGAACCTGTTCTTGGGAACCTGCCGGACTTTGATGTAACCCTTCCGGACGCAGCGTTTGAGGTAGGAGTTGACCAGACCCAGTGCGATGCCCAGCTCGTTCGCCAGCATGCGCTGGGTTACGCGGCTGTTGTCGCTGACGGCGCTCAGCACCCCAAGGGTGACCGTCGTGTTCTCCGGAGATTCGTTGTCTAGGTTGCGCGACACCGGACCAAGTCCACGTCAAATCGTGTTCATTTAGTGAACCATATCTTGTTCAGAGGGTGAACGTCAATCCCATTGGAGATTAGTGCTTGATCTTGCTTCATTTTTTACGTTCATCGGTTCGAGGCCGGGCAGCCGGTACTCATAATGGTCGCTTTGACGGGCTTTTGGTTTCGGGCAGGTCTTCATGAGGTTTCCACCCTATCGCGTCCCGGGGGCGAAATTTCCCGACCGCAGCGCCTTCTTGTCGGCGGCCTGCCTTCTCGCGGGACCCGTCGGCCTGTTCGCGCCAAAGGGCCTGACGGTCCTGTTGGTGGCCGCTGCCCTGGGGGTGATCGCGGAGTCGCTGATTACCCGGCGCCCTCTTTTGGGCCGGCTGGACGGATGGGCGCTCTATTTGCTGCTGTTTGCGGCCCTTTGCGCCCTCAGCGCCGTCTGGGCAATAGAACCCGCAAGGACGCTGCGGACGGTACCCTCGATAATCGCCGTGTTTTTCGCGGGGCTTGTTCTGGTTCGCGCCGGCCTTGGCCTCGACCGGGAGGGCGCCGCGACCTTGGAGCGGTTCTTGATCATTGGCGTGTTGGCGGCGCTGCTGTTGGCCGTATTCGAGCTGCTGACGGGTGCCTGGATCAGTTTGAACCTTCGAGGGCTCGTCGGTGGTCCGGCCGAGTTGACCGGGGACGCGCCGAAACGTCTGCTCAACAACGGGATCACGGTGCTGGCGCTGCTGACCTGGCCGGCGGTTTGCCTGACCGTGCGTGATGGCAGGGTCGCCGCCACGATCCTTTTGGCGGGCCTGTTGATCGCCGCCGTTTGCCTGGCTGAAGCCGACGTCGGCGTCACCGCCGCCGCAATCGGGGGCGCCGCCTTCCTGGCTTCTGGATTGTTGAGGAGATGGGTTCCGGCTTTCGTTCCCGCACTGGTCGTGCTGGCCGTCGTGGCGGCGCCGCTGCTGATGATTTCGTTCTCTCCGTTGCAGCGCCATTTTGATGAGTTGCCGAAGTTGTCGGGTTCCGCCTATCACCGGCTGCTCATTTGGGATGCGACCAGCGACTTGATTCAGGACCGGCCATTGCTTGGCCATGGTTTTGACGCATCCCGCGCGCTCGGGGCGCGGGTTGACCCGTCCGTTGTCGAGATCCATCGGCGGGGCGAGATGGTCTATCGAGGGTTGGTCCACCCCCTCCCGCTTCATCCTCACAACATGGCCCTCCAGATTTGGCTCGAATTGGGCTTGGCCGGCCTGCTGTATTTTTCCGGTCTGGTCGCGGCGCTGGTGATTTCGGTCTGGCGGATGACGGCGACGCCGATCGCGCGGGATCTGTTTCTGGGCATGCTGGTGTCCGGCACGGTCGTCGCGTTCACCGCCTATGGCGCGTGGCAAAATTGGTGGCAGAGCGCATTGTGGATTTGCGCCATGGCAATGGCGTTCAGTCTCAAACGATCGTCGGAGAAATAATTCCCGGCTAGCTTGGGCCGCGCGCCAAATCACGCCAAGTCACGCCAAGTCACGCCAAGTCACATCTGTCCCTGCGAAAATACGGGGTTCACGCTCTCACGATATTCGCCGCCTGTGCGCCGAGGCCGCGCGTCGCGTTTCGGGTATCGACAATCAGCGTGCCCGAAGCCGCCAGTTCGCCGTACGGAACGCCGTCATGATCCGTGCAGATGACCGCGGCGTCGTATCCTGAAAGCCGTGCGGCGGTCCAATCCATCGACTTGATGCCGGCGAGTTCGGGGTGCTCCCGCGTCTTTGGAATTTCGGCGACATAGGGATCGAAGAAATCGACCGCCGCCCCCGAACCGAGCAACAGTTCCATTAACTCGAGCCCCGGGCTCTCTCTGGTGTCATCGACATTCTTCTTGTACGCCATGCCGACGATCAATATGCGGCTTTCGCCGAGCGGCTTGCCGAATTGATCGGCCAAGGCCTGCCGCAGCTTTTCCGCCACTCTCGCCGGCATGGCCGTATTGATCTCGCCCGCGAGTTCCACGAACCGGGTTTCTTCACCAAACTGCTTTGCGCGCCAGCTGAGATAAAAGGGGTCGATGGGAATGCAGTGGCCCCCTAGGCCCGGCCCGGGATAGAACGGCATGTAGCCGAAGGGTTTGGTTTTTGCCGCCTCGATGACCTCCCAGATGTCGATTCCCATCGCCGCGTAGACGGTCTTGAGCTCATTGACCAGAGCGATATTGACCGAACGAAAGATGTTCTCGGTCAATTTGACGGCCTCGGCGACATCCATCGACGACACCGGAACAATCGACGGCACGATACAGCCGTAAAGGGCGCTCGCGAGCCTCATCGCCTCGTCGTCGTCCGCCCCGACCACTTTTGGAATGTTCGCCGTGCCGAATTTCGGATTGCCGGGATCTTCCCGTTCGGGCGAGTAGGCGAGGAACACGTTCTTTCCGACGTCCAATCCGCCTCGTTCGAGACACGGCCTGACCACCTCGCGGCTGGTTCCGGGATAGGTCGTCGATTCGAGCACCAGCAATTGTCCGCTGCCGAGGTGAGGCAAAAGGGAATTGACCGTTGAACGCACGAAGCCGAGGTCCGGTTCCCTGTCGCCGCCAAGAGGGGTCGGCACGCAAATCAGGATTGCATCCAGCTCGGCTGCGGCGGAAAAATCCGTCGTCGCTTGCGCGGTCCCATCGGCAAACAGCCGGGCTATCTCGTCCGACGGAATATGGGAGATGTAACTTTCCCCCCGATTGAGCGAGTCCGTTTTGGCCGGGTCGATGTCGAGCCCGACCACGTCAAAGTCCGCCTTTGCGAACAGGAGCGCGAGCGGCAGGCCGACGTAGCCCATTCCGACGACGCCGACGCGCGCGCCGCGGTTTTCGATCTTCTCCAGCAGTTGGGCGGCGGTTTGGTTCATGCGGGGTTTGCGGCCGGCCGCGACAGACGCCAGTTGATTGTTGCGCCGGTTCCACCCAAGCCGCCGTGGATGACGACCTGCCGTGAACGCCGCGTACGGCCATCGGGCGTTCGAAATACGCTGTCCTCGAGGCGCACGGGATACTCCGCGGCATCAAACCGCCAGCCGCTTCGCCGCAACTTCAGCAGGACGCTCCGGCCGTTCCCCAGCATGGAAGCCCGAACGTCGGGATGGAGGTGAAACCGCGCGGCGAAAGTGCGCCCACCGGCGCCGATCAGATAATCCTCGCCGCGGATGTCTTCGCCCGACGGCGCCATCGTAATCAGCCGGCGATGGATCAGCCCGAAGGGAAGGACATAGCCGTCATGGGAAGCGTCCAAAATGACGCCGGCGCCGGGCTCCCGCCGGCTTGCCGCCACATTCGTGCAGCGGCGGCTGAACCCTCCCGCGGGATCGATTTCGGAGGAGTTGGTCTCGTCGACGATGACGGTGGAGTGGGCGGCCGAGGTTCTGAGCGCCTGCCGCCAGCGCGGATCGCCGTCCGTGCCCGGCCCGCAGTTGACGATCAGCGGCTCCCTGCCCGAGACCAGCTCGAATGCAAGCGTGCCCGCGTGGCCCCAGGGGTAGGCGGCGGCCGGCGGCGGCGCGCCGGCATCGAGGATGAGGTGGCTGTCGCCGGCCGCCAGACGGTGGAAGCCGGCACAGGGCGCGCCGGGCGCCGCGCCCGCCCGGGATTTGGAAGCCGACAGGATGGCGCCCAACGCCGGAACGGAAATCGCCGGCCCGCCATTGAACCCGGCGAGAGCCCCGTCGGGCCGCCGCAGCGCCCGAAGCGCCGCCGCGAGTTCGGGTATCGACCGGAGCAGCCAGTCGGGCGGGTCCAGGTGCGCGGCCCGAAAAGCGTCGCGAATGGATATCAGGTCCTCGAGGATTCGGGCCTGCACGCCCGGACTTCGGCTGACATGGCCGCCATCGGGAAGAAGTTGCGCCTCGAGTTCTTCGCGCATCGCATTCAGTCCGGTGTCCAGATGCCGGCCGCAATCCGACAGCGCGATACCGGCATAAATCAGGCCCTTCGCCGCCGCCAGACGGTCGTAACCGCTCCGGGGGTCGCCGTGGGATCGGGACAGGTGACGAATCTGGCCGCCGGCGACTTTGAGAAATCGCCGGGCCGCCGGGTCATCCTCGGCCCAGCCAAAAAACCCGTAATGGGTCAGCCAATTGACCAGCCGGTTGCCGACGATGGCGGCGCGCCATGTATAGGGATGCCATCGCCCGAAAATGTCCAGCCAGTCGACGATCGCCTGCCGGGCGAATTCGCGCGCTTCGTCGGTCCCCAATGCCCTGAGGTCGGCGAGCCAGCCGAATTCCTGGGCGTAACGGGAGACGCCGGTTTCGGCAATGCCGGCTTTCGCGAGCATCGGCAGCGGCACGTGCCTGCCGTGACGGGTATGGGCGCCATTCAGGATGGCGCGTCCGATCTCCGGATCGCCGGGCCGGAGAGCCGGCGGCGTTCCCAGGACCTTGTCCGGCGCCCCGCTTCTCAGGAAAATGTCGTAGGCGCCCGACCCATAGAGGGACCGCCTGACGAATCCCGCCAGACCCTCGCCGGATGAATCGCGCACGCTCGCGCCTATGGCAATGCCGTCGCTCACCGCAAATCCGGGCGTCTCAACTGGAGCGGCAAAAAACTCGCGGCCGCCGGCCCAGTTCGAACGCATCCTCGTAATTCAGCTTCAACCCGAATCTTGACCGGCTTTGGTTAGGATAAGGTTACCGATGCTGAAATTGTCGATCCCGGATAAAGCCCTCTCCTCAGCGGTCATTTGCCGGCGCTTGCTGAATCCGCGCCGCAAAGAAACCGTCCATCCCGCCGAGGTCGGCGAGGTGACAGGGAAGCGTGCGCAGCATCCCGTCGCCGGTGATCATTTGTTCGGTTGCTCCAAATACCGTGGTCCGCAGCGGATGCACGCGCAGCCCACCGGCTTCGCCGAGGACCGCGGAAACCATGTCCCGGCCTTCGGCCGGCTCCAGGGAGCAGGTTGCGAACACCACCCGGCCGCCGGGGCGGCGACGATCAGCATGTAGGGACTCTCCGCATCGATATCGGACCACTCGGCTGTGTCTTCGCGCCTAACCGAGGGGGCGAAGGGCCGGAACGATTCCCGGTATTTGATTTTTAGATTGAGTGTCTTCTGCATCTCGGGAGACCGGGGATCGCCGAGGACCGGAAACAGTCAATATTTCTTCCGGGTGCGCATGAACGACCACAATTCAGCCAAAAACCCAATGCCGGCTCCCGACCTCATTTTCTGACGTTGCTTTCGCACTGACGTGAGACCCGACTTCCCTCCAGTCATGGGGACTCGTACTCTACGTTCGCAACGCTCTGCGACGGGTTCGGTATGGGAGCTTCGACCCTGGCCAATGGGTCGGCAACTCTGATCTATATGCGCCCTACGCTGGTTCTGGTGATTTTGTACCCCAACTGGGTGAGAGCACCATTTACGATATTTTTGAGGCCTCGCCGGAACTTCATACCGGCCAATGCGACGACGGCTCGGGCGCCGGAGCCTGCCGTGCCTGGCCGAGCCTCATATAAACCCCTCAAATTTATGGACTTGGTGATTAGCGAACGGTCGTAATCGGTCATCTTCGAAGCCCATTTGTCATGGGCCAGAGCGCCTATTCTGCTGCCGTGTCCCTCATCGTGACTGTAGGCATTTTTATACTTCAAGACGTTCAGAGAGGAGTTGGGTTTGAAGGGTTCGCCGATTGGATTTACGAGTTCCGTTTCTTCAATTTCCATATCCAAGAAATCCGACAAATTCTTCAAAGTCGTTTTTGTGTCGCCAATCAAATCTTCGAAACGAATAAACGTGAAGCGGGGATGCTTGAAGTCCGACACAAAATTCAGACTATCTTGAGTTTGGCGGATAAAGTTGCCGAGGTAAGTCCCGTGCGAAATTTTCTCCGACACGCGTCTTTCGTAGGGATCACGAATAATTTCAATCCAATAGGCATTGTCCGACCGCAGGAATACCGGAGCATAACGGTGATGGGCTGTCCAACGAACGCCGACAGCGGCTTTGTTCAGGTGGGCCGCGATGTTTTTGAAGATCGATGCAATATCCGACGGATTATCAGCATCAACAATTAGATGATAGATACTCATATAATCGTTGAACGCATAGCCGTAAATCTCGTCTACGGATTCTCCGTCATTACTTTGTCCAGAAATAGTTAGCCCTTGAAAAACCCCGTCTATCAGAGACGTGGCTAGGAAATGGCGCCAGTTGGCCATCGTATTCTCTGACAACGAGAATTGCCGAGAAGTGAAATCCTCAAACATCACGGCCTCTTTGCCGCCGAAACCTTTGGTTCGCGAAATAAAGTTCAAAATCTGGAACATCAGTGAAAAACACGTAATGTCCCGCTGCGAGTCGAACACCCGTTCGAGAAGTGTAGTGCCGCTCCTGTGCAGTCCATTGATAATGAACGATTTTGGCGAGCTCATGATTCCCGGTGCGCAATGTCGATTGGCGGCAGTAGTGGACCGCCTTAGAAGGGAACGCGAGGTCGTGCTGCGCTTAAAGCCGATCTGTCCCACTCATCAGCATCACTTTCGGCATATTTGATACAGGTCTCATACACCCGTTGTTTGGCTAACGTCTGTTGGTCAGCCAGCGTCGGAGTGGCCAGTAATATCAATAGGATCAGCAGCAGATGTCGCATCACTCTTCCCAACAAGATCGTCGAGAGGCCCGGCTGGTGCCGGGCCGTTGCGAACATCTCTGCGAATGAGAAGTTTCCCGCCTATTCGCCAAACGCGGGGAGCTACCCCACGTCGGTCTAAGGGCTGTTGTATTCAGCGGGCGACCCGACCAAGCGGGTGCTCGCAGAAATGTTCGCGGAAAGGAGTAGATCAAAGCCCATCTGGCCTGTCAAGAACTGGCCATTTGACCTACAGGTCGTCGTGAAATATCAAGAAAAAGGCCCGAGTGGCTAATCCTGAATGAAGGTACCATAACCACATGGTTGACCACCTTCTACCCAGGTTCCCCGGCTAGGCCGGCAGATTCACTCGGGCTTCCCTACAGAATTAGTTTACAGCTTACCTGATCTCCAACTGGACCTGATATTGACGCTTCTTTCGGTCGCGGGCGTTTATCCGGTCAATTCGTCCGAATTGACCTTATTTGACCCGGTGATCCACGTGGATGGCCGGGTCTGGGCCCGGCCATGACGTAGTATTCTATACCCCATCGCTCAACACGCGCAGGGCGGCGCGATTGAGGCCGGACCCTAGTTAATTCCGTCCCCGATCATTGCGGCGAAAAACCCGTCCATTCCGCCCCTGTCCGCCCAATGAGACGGCAGCGTCCGGAGGTGTCCGGCGGGGGTTGTCGCTTCCGGGGGCAGATCGAACGCGCCGGGATTCGCGGCTCGGAATTTTAGCCCTTCATGCCGCTTGAGGACCGCGGAAACCATGTTCCGGCCTTCGGCCGGCTCCAGGGAGCAGGTCGCGAACACCACCCGGCCGCCGGGACGGACGATATGGAGGGCGTGATCCAGCAACCGGCGCTGGATACCGGTCGCGCCTTCCAATTGGTGTTCGGTCTTGATCCAGGGGAGTTCGGGATGACGCCGGATGGTGCCCGTCGAGCTGCACGGCGCATCGACCAGGACGGCGTCCACCGGTTCGGCGGGCCGCCAGTCCGTGGCGTCGGCGCAGATCACCTCCGCCTTCAACTTGAGGCGGTCGAGATTGGCCCGCAGGATGTCGAGCCGCTTTTCCGACCGGTCGATGGCCGTCACCCGGGCGCCCGCCGCCGCCAGCTGGGCGGTCTTGCCCCCCGGCGCCGCGCACAGGTCGGCCACATGCATGCCCGGTTCGGGGTCGAGCAGCCGGACGGGCAGCGCGGCGGCCGCATCCTGAACCCACCACGCACCGTCCCCGTAACCGGGCAGCCCGGATATGGGCCCGGCATTTCGCAGCCGGACGGTGCCGCCCGGCAGCAGCTCTCCGTCCAGTTCCCGGGCCACGCCTTCCGGGTCGGTCTTGGCGGTGACGTCCAGCGGCGGTTCATTCAGGTGGGCAAGACAGATCTCCCGGCATACCGCTTCCCCGTACGCCGCCACCCATCTTTCCCGCAACCAGGCCGGGGTGTTGAGGACCGCCGCGTCCTGCCGGGCAACGAGATCGCGTCCCTCCCGCGCCGCGCGGCGCAGGATGGCGTTGACCAGCGCCTTATGGGCAAACATCCTGCGGGCGACGGCCAGTTCGACGCTGGTATCGACCGCCGCATGGGCGGGGGTGTCGAGAAACAGAAGCTGACCGAGGCCGAGGCGCAGGACCTGGCGCACCGGCCGGGCCTTGCGGGGCAGCGGCCGTTCGAGGAACCTGTCGATGATGTCATCGACTTGGCCCAGGCGGCGCAGGGTCTCCGACACCAGCCGCCGGGCGAGGCCCCGGTCCCGCGGCGCCAGCTCGTTCAGGCGGCTGGCTTGCGCAAACGCGTCATCCAGGGACTTCCTGCGGACCAGGATATCGTCGAGGACGTCGAGGGCGAGGAGGCGGGGCATGAGACCCCTTAACGCCTTTGGCGGCCGGCCGCAATTGCCCATGACGAAGATTTAAGGGTGTGGACGGCGCGGCGGGGTTCCGCTAGGGATTGGCCCGAACGCGAGGAGAAAACGGAAGATGGCCGGCAAACCAAACGACAAGGACACGGTTTCCAAGACCCCCGACGGCGGCGGGCAAGCCAAGAAGGACGAGGCGAAAAGACCCAAGGAAATCGGCGGCCGCAAGGACGGCCTTGACCCGACCCGCTACGGCGATTGGGAGAAAAACGGCCGCGCCATCGATTTCTAGCCGCCCGCCGGCCGGAACCAAACCAACTCCCTCCCCCTTCACTGTGTCACCGTCTCCGTGTTTCAGGAATTGGAAATCTGGATACCCCGCATAAAGCGGGGTATGACGAGTGGATATATGACACAAACCAAGTCGTCATGCCCCGACTTGTTCGGGGCATCCACGTGGATGGCCGGGACGCGGCTTGTCCTCCGGCCGGCGAAGCCGGTCCGGTGGGCCCGGCTCTGTCAATTCGGAGCGAATTGACCTTACATGACGAAATTATCTCATGCCTCACCGCCGCAACACTCATATGGCGGCCCAATCGGGTCCGGACCCTAATGCTCGACCAGGTGGGCCTTCAGGTCATCGACCACCGACGGATCGGCGAGCGTCGAGGTGTCGCCCAGGTTTGAAGCGTCGCCTTCGGCGATCTTTCTCAAAATCCGCCGCATGATCTTGCCCGACCGGGTCTTGGGCAGGCCCGGCGCCCACTGGATCACGTCCGGCGTGGCGATGGGGCCGATCTCTTTGCGCACCCACTGGACCAGTTCCTTGCGGAGATCGTCGGAATCCTCCACCCCCTCCATCAGGGTGACATAGGCATAGATGCCCTGGCCCTTGATGTCGTGGGGGTAGCCGACCACCGCCGCTTCGGAGACCTTGGAATGCGCCACCAGGGCGCTTTCCACTTCCGCGGTGCCCATCCGGTGGCCGGAGACGTTGATCACGTCGTCGACCCGGCCGGTGATCCAGTAATAGCCGTCCTCGTCCCGGCGGCAGCCGTCGCCGGTGAAGTAGCTGCCCTCGTAGGTGGAGAAGTAGGTCTGCACGAAGCGTTCGTGATCGCCGTGGACCGTCCGCATCTGGCCGGGCCAGGAATCGGTCATGATCAGATTGCCTTCGCAGGCGCCCTCCAGGATATTGCCGTCGGCATCGACGATGGCCGGCTGGACGCCGAAGAACGGCCGCGTGGCGGAGCCCGGCTTGAGCTCGGTCGCGCCGGGCAGCGGCGTGATCAGAATGCCGCCGGTCTCGGTCTGCCACCAGGTATCGACGATGGGGCAGCGGGCATCGCCGCCGACATTGTAGTACCAGTTCCAGGCCTCCGGATTGATCGGCTCGCCGACCGAGCCGAGGATGCGGAGCGAGGCGCGGCTGGTCTTCTTCACCGGTTCGTCGCCCTGCTGCATCAGCGCCCGGATGGCCGTCGGCGCGGTGTAGAGGATGTTGATCTTGTGCTTGTCGATCACCTGCCAGATGCGCGACGCGTCCGGCCAGTTGGGCAGGCCCTCATACATGACGGTGAGCGCGCCGTTGGAGAGCGGGCCGTAGACGATGTAGCTGTGCCCGGTGACCCAGCCGACATCGGCGGCGCACCAATAGACGTCGCCGTCGTGATAGTCGAAGACGTACTGATGGGTCATGGACGTATAGACCATGTAGCCGCCGGTGGTGTGCAGCACGCCCTTGGGTTGCCCGGTGGAACCGGAGGTGTAGAGGATGAACAGGGGGTCCTCGGCGTTCATCTCTTCCGGTTCGCAGTCCGGCGATGCGGCGGCGACGGCCTCGTCGTACCAGACGTCCCGGCCGTCCTTCCAGCCGATGTCTCCGCCGGTGCGCTTGACGCAAAAGACGGTGCCGACGGTCGGGCAGTCCTCGAGGGCGGCGTCGGTGTTGGCCTTCAGCGGCACGGTCCGGCCGCCGCGGAGGCCCTCGTCGGCGGTGATGACGCAGACCGAATTGCCGTCCTGGATGCGGCCGGCGAGGGCGTCCGGGGAAAATCCGCCGAACACCACCGAGTGCATGGCGCCGATCCTCGCACACGCCAGCATGGCGTAGGCGGCCTCGGGGATCATCGGCATGTATATGGTGACCACGTCGCCTTTCTTGACGCCCCGGTCCTTCATGGCGTTGGCGAGCCGGCAGACGGCTTCGTGCAATTCATTGTAGGTGACGGCCACCGCGTCGGCGTCGGGGTCGTCCGGCTCCCAGAGGATCGCCGTCTGGTCGCCCCGCTTTTCAAGATGCCGGTCGATGCAGTTGGCGGACGCGTTGAGGGTGCCGTCCTCGAACCAGCGGATGCGGACGTCGCCGGTATAATCCACGTCCTTTACCTTGGTGAACGGCTTGATCCAGTCGATGCGCCCAGCCTGTTCGGACCAGAACCCTTCCGGGTCGTCGACCGAGCGCCGGTACATTTCCAGATATTGATCGTTGTCGATCCAGGCGTCCTTGGCCACGGACTCCGGAACGGGATAAACGGCATCTTCTGACATCTCTCGGACCTCCCTTGCGCGCCGGCTCGGTATCGGGCCGTCGGCTTCAAATTATCGACAATCGGCCGGGGATGACAACATTGACGTGGGCTAGGCAAGGAATACCCCGCCGTCCCGGACCTCGACCGGGACCGCGGTCAGCCACTGGCGGACGCAGGGACCGGCGACGCACAGTCCGTCCTCGATCCGGAACAGGGCGCCGTGATTGGCGCAGTGGATGAATTTCCTGTCGAGGGACAGGAACCAGCCCGGCTTGAAGTCCAGCGGCAGGCCGATATGCGGGCACGAATTGACATAGGCCCACACCCGCCCGCCGCGGCGGACCAGGATCAGCGGCCGTTCGGCGCCGTCGATCTCAGCGGTCATCCCGGCGCTTTCGGTGTCTTCGATATCGTCGAGGGCGCAGAGCCGGGTCATGTCCCGGTTTCCGCGGGCTCGAGGCCGGCGGGTATTTGACGCCATTCATCCCAGACCCGCGCCGGAAATTTCTCGCCCTTGAGTTTCTCGCCGTCCTTCAGCTTGTCCTCCACATGGGGAAAGCCGCGCGCCAGTTCGCCCCAAATCGCGCGCCCGAGGTCGCGCAGTTCGGCGACGTTGAGGCAGCGAAGGCTGTAGGACAGCGCGATCACGGCCACCGCGTCGGTGGGCTGCTTGAGCTTGTTGAAGTCCTTGGCAAGCTTGTTGAGCGCTATCTGATGCCGGCCGAGTTCGTAGGCGCCGGGCATCCGGTTGGAGGAGAACAGTTTCTTCGGCAGGAATCCCTCATCCTCCATGTTGACCCGGACAACCGTGGCGACGGCGACGATGATGCCGAGGTCCTCATCGCCCATGGAGACAAGCCCGTCGACGAACCGCTGGACCTCCTTGCGGCTCGACGACAGCGCATGGTTCTGCATGCTGTCCCTGAGGGCGTTGCGGATGCCTTCGAACATGAAACCGGTGCGGCCCGTCAGGCCTTGACGCCCGCCATGCCGCAGATGATCTTCCAGTGCTCCCTGGAGACGGGTACGACCGAAAGCCGGGATTGACGCACCAGAAGCAGGTCCTGAAGCCGCTCGTCGGCCTTGATCTCGGCCAGGGTGACCGGGGTCTCGACGGGCATGAGGGCCTTGAAATCGACCATGCCGAACCTGCCCGATTCATCCGTATGATCGGGGTAATGCTCCTTCGCCACCTCGAGAACGCCGACGATCCGCTTCTCATCCACGGAGTGATAGAAGAAGGCCCTGTCGCCGATCTTCATTTCCTTCATGTTGTTGTTGGCCTGATGGTTGCGGACGCCGTCCCATTCGGCGACGCCCGCCTTGACGTGGTCGTCCCACGACCAGGCGCCGGGTTCGGATTTGACGAGCCAATAAGCCATGGCGAATCTCCTATGCTTGTCTAGTTCCCGGGGGCGGGTTTCAGGTCCCAGGGCGGGACCTCCATGAACGGCCGCACGATCTTGGTTTCAAACAGCCCGGCCTTCTCGTAGGGGTCCTCGGCGGTCAGCGCCTCGGCCTCGGCGCGGTCGGCGGCTTCGAGAATGAACACGCTGGCGGTCATGTGGCCGCCGTCTTCATCCAGGGTCGGTCCGGCGAGGCGAAGCCGCCCGCCCAGGCCGCGGGCATAGTCCAGGTGCGCCGGCCGCGTGGATTCGCGGAGGTCCCGGGAGCCGGGCTTGTCCACCCTATAGATGAAGAACAGCATCCGCGGCGCCCGGCGGTCAGTCCCCGGGGATGGTGTTGCGGACCGGCGTGACGGTGGTCGAGGAAAACAGTCCCGCCTTGGCATAGGGATCGCCGGCCGCCCAGGCCTCCGCCGCGGCGCGGTCGTCCGCCTGGATGACCAGTATGCTGCCGGTCACGACCTCGTCCGCCTCGTCGGTGGTCGGGCCGGCGAAAGCCACCTTGACGCCCGAGCCTTCGAGGTAGGCGAGGTGTTCGTCCCGGGTGGCGGCCCTGAGGCCGCCGGAATCCGGTTTGTCGACGCAGCGAATGTGAAAATACATGTGAACGCTCCCCGGCGATGGCGTTAGTCGGTTTCGTCCTTCAATGGGCGGGACAGCAGGCCGTCGATGGTCGCATCGATGGCGGCGAAGTGATTTATCACGCCGTCCACAGCCGTGCAAATCGGCACCTCGACGTCGAGACGGCGAGCGAGTTCGGTGACCGAAGAGGCGGTGAACACCCCTTCGGCAATGGAGTTTCGGCTGCCGACGATCTCGTCCAGGCTCCGGCCTTCACCGAGGGCGACGCCCAATGAGAAATTGCGCGACTGCATGGCGTTGCAGGTGAGAGTCAAATCGCCGAGGCCCGACAGGCCCGAAAGAGTCTCCGGCCGGGCGCCCTTGGCGGCGCCCAGACGGACGATCTCGGCGAGACCCCGGGTGATCAGCGCGGCGCGCGTGTTGTCGCCCAGCTTCCGCCCCTCGACGATACCGCAGGCGATGGCGAGCACGTTCTTCACCGCCCCGCCGATCTGGGCGCCGATGACATCATCGGAGCCGTAAATGCGGAACCGGGACGACGACAGCGCCGGGATGACGCGGTCGTTCACCTCGGGCACATGCGAGGCGACGGTCACCGCCGTCGGCTGATCGAGGGCCACTTCGATGGCGAAGGTGGGGCCCGACAGAACGGCGACAGGGGCTTCGGGCAGGGCTTCGGCGGCGATTTCGCTCATCAGCGCACAGGTCTCCTGCTCGATGCCCTTGGAGCAGATTACGGCGGGCACGTCCCTGGGCCATTGACCGGCCAGGCCCTCCAAGGCCGCCCGAAGGTGCTGAGCCGGGGTGACCGCCAGGACGACATCCGCATCGACGGCCTCGGTGACCGCCGTGGTGGCGCGGATCCCGGGATCGAGTTCGGCGCCCGGGAGAAACAGCGAATTGACGTGGCCGGTGTTGATCGCCTCGACCACTTCCGGCTCGCGGGCCTGGATCAGCACCTCGGCCCCGGCCCGGCACGCCGCCGCGGCCAGCGCCGTTCCCCAGGCGCCGCCGCCCAATACGCCGATCTTGGTCATGGTTGTCCCCGCATGTCTGTGTCCGCCCGGTGTCCGCCGCGCTCAGGCCCGCTTAGGCCTTGACCCCAGCATAGGCCACGGCCGGCGCGTCCGGGTCAAGCGGCCAGCGCGGCCGGGGCGCGAAGTCGAGCGTATCGGTGCGGCCCGCCCGCAGACGCTCCAGCCCGGCCCAGGCGATCATCGCGCCGTTGTCGGTGCACAGCGCGGGCTCCGGCGCGGTCGGCCGGAAGCCTTTTTCGTCGCACAAATCCTTCAGCATCATGCGAAGGGCGCCGTTGGCGGCGACGCCGCCCGCGACCACCAGATCGTTCGCGCCGGGGTGCAGGCCGCGGAACGTTTCCATGGCGTTTGCGCTCCGGTCGACGATGGCTTCGCCCGCCGCCGTCTGGAACCCGGCGCACAAATCGGCGATGTCGGTTTCGGTGGGCGCGCGGCCGAGACCGTCGATGGCGTGACGGACCGCCGTCTTCAGGCCGGAGAAGGAGAAATGGCACCCCTCCCGGCCCTTCATGGGCCGGGGCAGCCTGAACCGGTCCGGATCGCCGTTCCGCGCCCGTGCCTCGACCCGGGGACCGCCGGGATAACCGAGCCCCAGCATCTTGGCGACCTTGTCGAATGCCTCGCCGATGGCGTCGTCGATGGTGGTGCCGAGGCGCCGGTAGGCGCCGACGCCTTCGACCGCCAGCAACTGGCAATGGCCGCCCGACACTAGGAGCAGGAGGTAGGGAAATTCCAAATCGTCGGTGAGCCGCGCGGTAAGCGCATGCCCCTCCAGATGGTTCACCGCCAGGAACGGCAGGTTGTGCACCGCGGCGATGGCCTTGCCGGACATGACGCCGACGATGACGCCGCCGATCAATCCGGGCCCGCCGGTCGCCGCGACCCCGTCGAGGTCGGTCCAATCGGCGCCCGCCTCCGCCATGGCCCGCTCGATCAGCCCGTCCAGGTGCCGCAGGTGGGCCCGCGCCGCGACCTCGGGGACGATGCCGCCGAATGGACGGTGCTCGTCGATCTGCGATTTGACGACGTTGCTTCGGATTCGCGCCGAAGCCGCGCCCGCCGAATCGTCGACGACCGCCGCCGAGGTCTCGTCGCAGCTGGTTTCGATGCCCAAAATTATCATTGCAGCCGTGCGGTTTGCCGTTTCCTTGACGCCAATAACCCTTTATGGCCTTCTGCACCCGAAATCCAGTAAAACCGAGAACATGTCGGCACATTCCGCCCTCCGCATCGGGACCCGGGGAAGCCCGCTGGCGCTGGCTCAGACCGGGCAGGTCATCGCCCGCCTGACCGAACTTCACCCCCGCCTGGGAGAACCCCGCGCCGTTGAGACCATCGTCATCTCGACGACCGGCGACCGGGTCCGGCATGAATTGCTTTCCGACCTCGGCGGCAAGGGCCTGTTCACCAAGGAACTCGACGAGGCCATGCTTGATGGCCGGATCGATATCGCCGTTCATTCGATGAAAGACATGCCGACCGTGCTGCCCGACGGTATCGCCGCGCACGCCGTCATGCCCCGGGAGGATCCCCGGGACGCCTTCATCAGCAATAAATCGAAGGACATCGCCGGGCTGCCCGCCGGCGCCCGGGTGGGAACCGCGTCGCTTCGCCGCTCGGCCCAGGTGCGCCGGGCCCGCCCGGACCTCAGCGTGGTCCCGCTGCGCGGCAATGTGGATACGCGGCTGAAGAAGCTGGATGCCGGCGAGGTCGATGCGACGTTCCTGGCGGTCGCCGGGCTCCGGCGCCTTGGGAAAGAGGCCGTCATCACCCAAGCCGTTCCGGTTCATGATATGCTGCCGGCCGTGGGACAGGGAGCATTATGCGCAACCTGCAGGACAGACGACCTGCGGGCCGAGACGCTGCTGGAGACCTTGGCCGAGGCCGAGGTAACGGCGTGCGTCATGGCGGAACGGGCGATGCTGGCGGCGCTCAACGGGTCCTGCCGGACCCCCATCGCCGGACATGCGGCCATCGGTCCGTCGGGCGAATTGACCCTGAAGGGCATGATTGCCCGCCCGGACGGATCCGAAATGGTCGCCGACGAGGCCTCCGGCCCCGCGGCCGGGGCCGAGCGGATCGGGGCCGGCCTGGCCCGGACGCTGTTCGCCAAAGCCAGCCCGGCGCTGGTGACGGCCATCACCGAATCGCAGGAACGGGTCATGGCGGTTCACCCTGATTTGGAGCGCGAACGGTCCTAGCCATGCGGGTGCTCGTCACACGTCCCAGGGAAGACGCCGCCGGGCTCGCCGAGGCGCTGACGGCGCGCGGCTGCGAGGTGGTGCTGGAGCCGCTGTTCCACGTCGAATTCATGGATACGGCGGCGCTGGATTTGTCCGGCGTTCACGCCTTTCTGCTGACCAGCGCCAACGGGGCCCGGGCATTGTCCCGCCGGGATGTTTCCCGGGAGCTGCCGGTCTACGCCGTTGGCGACGCGACGGCGTCGGCGGCGCGCGACGCGGGGTTCGAGCAGGTGCATTCGGCGGACGGCGGGGTCGACCAGTTGGCCGAACTGGTCAAGGACCGGGTGCCTCACGATGCCGGGGCGCTGCTTCATGTCGCCGGATCCGAGGTCGCCGGCGATCTGGGCGGAACGCTCGAATCCGCCGGCTACGGCTACCGCCGGGCGGTGTTGTACCGGGCGGTTCCGGTCAAGGGGCTGACGGCGGCGACGGTTGCCGCCCTCAAGGACGGCGACATCGACGCGGTGGTCTTTTTTTCTCCCCGGTCGGCCGAGACCTGTATCGAACTGATGCGCAAGGCCAGGCTGGTCCGGGCCGCCCGCGAGCTGGATGCATTGTGTCTCAGCCGGGCGGTGGGCGAGGCGGCATCCGAACTGACCTGGCGGGACGTGCGGGTCGCGCCGCGGCCCGACCAGGAGAGTTTGCTGGGCCTCATCGCCGCCGCCGGCGCTCCGCCGCCCGCGGACGCGCCGCCGCCGGCGACGGAGGGCGATGCAACGCCGGACGGCGCGCCGGCCGCCGCCGATCGTCCCCCGGAAACCTTCGGCCGCCTGTCGAAGATCATGACCTATGCCGCCGGGGTCGTCATCATCGCGGCCGTGGTCGGGGCGTTAAGCCCGTTTTGGATCGACCGGGCTCGGGTGTTCTTTCCGGGACTGGGAACCGACGCCGAGACACGGGCGCGGGTGACGGCGCTCGCCGCCCGGGTCGCCGAACTGGAAAAGGCGTCGAGCGACGACATCGTTCCCCGTCTCGAGGCCCTGGCCGCCGAACGCAACCGTCTCAAGGTACAGCTCGATGACGCCCTCGCGCGTCTCTCCGCGGTGGAGGGGTCCGTCGACGCCACCCGGCGAACGGTCGGCGCCCTCAATGCGGACCTGACCCCAGCCGAGGCCGAGGGGGTTCTGCGGCGCTTGTCGGACCGGATCGATGCGCTCGAGAAGACCGCCACGGGTTCGGCCGCGGAAACCTCGGACACCGTCGCTCAGCTCTCCAGGCAGGTCGCCGAACTGGCCGCCCAGGTGCCGGAGGCGGATGCCGACGGCGCCCGCGGGCGGACCGCGCTCCTGGCATTGGGCCAGCTCCGCGAGGCGGTCCTGGACGGGCGAAGCTTCGTCACCGAACTCGCCGCGCTCCGGGGGGTGGCCGACGAGACGTTTCTTGCCCCCGATGCCGCCGGGCGGCTCGCCGAACTGGCGCCGGCGGGGGTCGCGTCCGAGGCCGGCCTCAAATCCGCCTTCGACCGGGCGGCGGGCGGCATTGTCCGGGCCGGGGTGATCCGGGAGGAAGGCGGGTGGGTGGATAGGACCATCGCCCGGCTGACGGCCCCGATCCGCTGGCGCCGGACGGATCAACTGGAGGGGTCCGGGGTCGAGGCCGTCGTGGCGCGGGCCGAGGTCCGGGTGAAGGCCGGGAATTTCGCCGGCGCCGTCAAGGAGTTGGAAACCCTGGACGGGCCGGCCCGCGAGGCGGCGGCGGATTGGATCGAGGCGGCGCGCGGCCACACCCAGGTCAAGGCGGTCCTTGCCGGCCTGCAGGCGGCGGCCATTTCCCGGCTTTCCGGTACCGGCAAATAGCCCATGTTCAGGACGATCTGGTTTCTCATATTGATCGGCGCCGTGGCGTGGGGGGCCGCGCTGATCGCCGATACGCCGAGTTCGGTCACCCTCGAGTGGCTGGGATACCGGGTCGATACCTCGATCGGGGTGCTGTTCGCCGCGGTCCTGACGCTGGCGGTGGGGTTCGCGGCCTTCTGGCGGCTGTGGTCGGCGTTCCGGACCGCCCCCCGGAAGATCGGCCGCGCGCGGCAGGACAGCCGGCGCCGGCGCGGCTACAGGGCCCTGACCCAGGGGATGGTCGCGGTGGCGGCCGGCGATGCCGTCGAGGCGCGGCGTCAGGCCCGCCGGGCCGAGCGGCTGCTGGGAGAGCCGCCGCTCACCATGCTGCTGTCGGCGCAGGCGGCCCAGCTGTCGGGGGACGACGCGGCGGCCCACAAGTTCTTCGAGGCCATGTCCGAACAGAAGGAGACCCGCTATCTCGGTCTCCGGGGACAGCTCAACCAGGCCATGCAGGAGGGAGATTCCGAAAGCGCCATCGAGCTTGCCGAGCAGGCGGTGGAACTCAAACCCAAGACCGAGGGCGTCACCGAGACCCTGTTCGATCTTCAGGTGAAGGAAAGCAAGTGGTCGGATGCGGAGGCGACGGTCCGCAAGTCGGTGAAGAACAAGACCATCGATGCCGATGTGGGACGCCGCCGCCGCGCCGTGCTGACCCATGGCCAGAGCGTCGCCGCCGAGGATGAGGGTAATCTCGACGAGGCGCTGCAGTTGGCCAAACGGGCCAACAATCTGGCGCCGCGTTTCGTTCCCGCCGCGGTCCGCTATGCGCGGCTGCTGAACGGCGCCGGCAAGCGCCGCCGCGCCGCCTCGATCATAGAGGAAACCTGGGTGGTCAACCCCCACCCGGCGCTGGTGGCGGTGATGGAGGGCCTGAGCGACAGCGACAACGCCCAGGAAAAGATGCGGCTTCTGGAGCGGCTGGCCGGGAACAACAAGGATCACCCCGAGAGCCACCTCGCGCTGGCCCGGGCGGCCCTCAACAGCGGCATGTTCAAGGAAGCCCGGGAGCATCTGGACGCGGTCGCCGGCGACGAGCCCTCGGCGCGGATCTGCCGCTATATGGCGGAACTCGAAGAGGCCGAGGGCATCAACCCGGACGCCGCGCGGGATTGGCTGCGCCGGATAGCCGTCGCCGATCCCGACCCGGCGTGGGTCTGCGACAATTGCGGCAACGTGGTCGCGGAGTGGGATGCGGTCTGCGGCCGCTGCGGACAATTCGACAGTTTCGAATGGGCCACGCCGCCCAGGGTGGCGGCTTACGCGGCGGACGAGGAGTTTCATCACGGCGAGACCCTGGAGCCCGAGGCGGCGCCGGCGGAAGAAACCGGCGAAGAGCCCGCCGCCGCGCCCGCGGACGGGGACAAGCCCACCGCCAATTAGCCGGGGCCGCGCAGCCCAATCCGCGCTGGAAAAAGGACGGCGGGCGGTATATTACCACCCGGTCCGGAGATGGGCCGCCTTAGCTCAGCTGGTAGAGCATCGCATTCGTAATGCGGGGGTCGGGTGTTCAAGTCACCCAGGCGGCACCATTTCCCATTTTAAACTGCATTTACAACGTCGCCAGTAAGGCGCAAAGCAGACAACATAGTCTGGCTATCAACTCCTCTGCTCCTGACCCTAAGCGGACGGGCGTCTCGCGGTTCACGGCCGCGCCTGCCAACTCTCGACCCACGCAGCCTCGCCAGTTCCACCGCACTCGACGAGCGCGAACCGTGCGCAAAATTTCGAATGGGCATGATGACCGCGCAATGATATGAACGGAATTTTAGGATCTGGCGGTTGGCATGAATGAAATGAGCAGGGGTAAACCGGCTTTCAGCATTTGGGATGAACTCAAAGGGGTTGAATTCGAGCAGGGATATTTGGATGCCGGGGGTATTCGGACCAGATACCTCGCGACCGGTTCACCGGATCAGCCACTTCTTTTAATGCTTCATGGCATTGGCGGTCATGCGGAGACCTACGTTCGAAATCTGGCAGTGCACGGAGAGCATTTCAGGACGGTTTCAATCGACCTTGTGGGTCATGGTTGGAGTGATAAACCGGAAATCGACTACGAGATGCCCGTGTATGCGGACCATGTGCTAAAGGTGCTGGGCGCGCTCGGTGCCGACAAGGCACATTTCAGCGGTGAGTCTCTCGGCGGCTGGGTGTCGACGCATATGGCGGTTCACCACCCCGAAGTGGTCGACCGGCTCGTGCTGAACACCGCCGGCGGCTGGACGGCGCACCCGGAGGTCATGAGTCGGCTGCAAAAACTGTCAAATCAGGCTGCGTCCGAGCCTACCTGGGATTTCATCAGGGAACGCCTGGAATGGCTCATGTATGATAAATCCATGGTGTTCGACGATTTGGTCCGGACGCGGCAAAAGATTTACGAGCAAGATGGTTTCGACGTTATCATGCGCCATGTCATGTGCCTCCAGGAAATGGAGATCCGCAAACGGAATATGTTCAGCGAAGCTCAATACAATTCGATAACTTCCCCAACCTTGGTGGTCTGGACATCTCACGATCCGACGGCGACGCCGGAGGAAGGTGAGCAAATTTCCCGGATGATTCCGGATTCGAGATATGTCGTGATGAACGAATGTGGTCACTGGCCGCAATATGAGGATGCTGAAACATTCAACCGCGTCCAACTTGCCTTTCTGCTCGAAGACTAGGAACCTAAACAGGGACCGTCGCAAGGGAGCATTTGGTTCAAGTGGCTGAAATTGTCGCCGCCACAGTTATTTCACATAGCCCGCTTAATCCCATGGCACGGCGAATTCACCGCAACCGGCAATCCATTCCCATCGAGTGCGGAGTTACCGTACCAATCGTCTAGTGTGACTATATCCACCATCAAATCGTTCCTATGAACCGAAGGCGGCACCACCCCCCTTCCATTCGCCGCAATGGAAAGCGGCGGCCCGAAGGCCGCCGCTCCGACGCGGAAAAAATTCTCCGGCTTCGACTACATTTTGTCGGGATCGAGTTTGCTGAACACCTCGGTCCAAAGCGCTTCGGCGAATTTGTCGACATCGTCGCCGATGCGGGCATGAATCTTTTCCCATTTCGCGACGTTCTTCAGGTGGGCCTGAATGATCGCGTCGGGGTTCTTGACGCCTTCTTTCGCCGCGACCTGGGCGATGATGCCGGGCTCTTTCGCCTTGTGCGCCTTGAGGGACGACAGAATATCGTCGCCGGCCTTCACGATCGTGATGCCCCGCTTCGGCGCTTCGCGCCGAACCATTTTGTCTTCCGCCATATACCCCTTGATGGTGGTGTTGGCGATCAGCCGCGGCGCATGCTTGAGAATGGCCACGCGTTCGGACCGTTTGAGGCCGTTCCATACCGACCGGTTAATGACCATTGCCGAAGGGGTCGGCTGAATCGCAAGCGGCGCGTCCAGCACATGCTTGGAGATGTCCCAAAGGCCGAAGGACTGAATCCAGCTGGACGGGCCGGCGATGCAGTCCAGATTGCCGCGCTGCATGGCCTGAACGGCTTTGGAGGGCGGTCCGCCCACCGGTACGGCGCCCAGGCTCTTGATGTAGCGGCCAAGCGCGCCGACCACGCGAATTTTCCGGCCCTTGACGTCAGCCGCCGTTTTTACCGGCGCCCGGCATAGAAGGTTGAAGCGGGTGGCCGCGTAATTCGCGATGAAGAGCGTCTTGTTTTTTTTGAAGTCCGCTTTACAGGCGGGGCAGTTCAGGTGATAGGTCTCCGCAACGGCGCCCGCCATGGCGATCGGGCTTTCGGACGCGTTGACGAGATCGTAGACGACGTTGGCGGAGCGCAGCGCCTTTCGGGTGAAAGCGGGAATCACGGGTCCCCCGGCATCCGCCACCCGATTGCCGATGCCGGCCAGGGTCTGCCGACCGCCGAAGAGTTGCGCGCCCGCGATCAATTTCCAGGTGATCGACCCGTTGGTTTCCTTTTCGATCGCTTTCAGATACGGCGCCACGCCTTCGACGATGACGACGTTTTTCGGGCCGTTCCAGGACCCATACGTAAGCTCGCCGGCCGTGGCCGCCGACGCCGAGATCAAGATGCCCGCGGCGGCCGCGAGCAGAGCAGTATTTGTATATTTCATTTCCAACCCTCCCTGACTTGTTGGTGTTCCAGTTGCCGAATTTACTGCCCGGGGCGTCATCCTGGTTGACGTCTTTCCGGAGCCTGTGATTCGCCGGCAGGCTTTCCGGAAAGTCTAATCGGTCCAGTTTAATTGGCAAGGTTGTTGCGGGAAGCCCGCGAAATCGCTATCGGATATCATCGACTTCGACGTATTCGAACGGTTGTCCAAACCAATGATCCCACTGAAGGCCGGAAAATACCCTGAAGCATTGGGCCGAATACTGATGATCCTCGGCGGCGTCGCCACGATCATGATGATGCTCCACATCGTCGCGGATGTGATTTTGAAGCATACGCTCAACGACCCGATCGACGGTACGACCGAAATCGTCGCCGCATACTATATGGTTGCCTCGGTCTTTCTGCCGCTGGCCTACGTAACATTTACCGAGGGCCACCTCATCGTGGAGTTGTTTACCGGTAAATTGTCCGGCCGGCCGCTCAGGCTGTTGTCGGCTTTTGCCGGTGCGGTGACGGTTCTCTATCTGTTGTTCTTGATCGTCTACACGGCGGATGAGGCGATTCTGCGGACTCGGGACGGTGAAGCGTGGGAGACATCCGTTGAGTTGGTGGCCGTCTGGCCGAGCCGTTGGCTGCTGCCGATTGGGTTGACGGCGATGGGTATCGTCGTAATCGCGCAGATCATACGGTGGCTGCGCGGCGATCGCGCGGATGAAATCGGCTCGTCCCCCGGTATTTGAAAGCCATGATCCGTAATCGCGGCTCCCGTATCCGGACGTTGCCCATCCTGGAGTAACCACATGACCGGACTACAGATCGGTTTTCTCGGCCTGGGCATGGTTTTGTTGCTCATCGCCATTCGAATTCCGATCGGCGTTGCGCTCGGCGGCGTCTCCATTCTCGGAATCATGATGCTGCGCGGGCCGGACGTGGCGGTCGGTGTGGTCAAGACGACGGTCTTCGAATTCGCCGCAAGCTGGAATCTCTCGGCCATTCCCATGTTCCTTTTGATGGGCGCCGTCGCACACCATTCGGGGATCAGTTCGGCGCTGTTCAAATCGGCGCGGTTGTGGCTCGGACGTCTGCCCGGCGGCCTTGCGGTCGCCAGCAATTTTACCTGCGCCGGATTTTCCGCCGCATCGGGGTCCAGCCTTGCGACCGCCGCCGCGATGGGGCGCATCGCCATCCCCGAGATGATGAAACAGGGCTACGACAAGGGCATGGCCGCCGGTGTCGTTGCCGCCGCCGGCACGTTGGGTTCCCTGATTCCACCCAGCATTCTCATGGTCCTCTTCGGCATATTCGCCGAGACGTCGATCGCGAAACTCCTGATCGCGGGCATTCTGCCCGGCATCCTGACCGCGGCGGTCTATGCATCGATGATCATTTTGCGGTGCAAGCTTCGGCCTGAACTCGCGCCGGTCGTTGCCGAGAAATACAGCCTGCGCGAAAAATTATCGGCGTCGAGCCAGGTATGGCCGCTTTTCGCCCTGATTATCGGGATTATCGGCGGAATTTACGCCGGCATCGTCACCCCGACCGAAGCGGGCGCGTTCGGCGCCTTTTTGTCGTTTGTGCTGGCCTGGACGCAGAGGCGGCTGACCTGGAAGCTGTTCAAGGACAGCGTCAACGAAGCGCTGATCAACACGGCGAAGATATTCTTCATTGCCGTCGGCGCGGTCATGCTGACCCGGTTCCTGGCCTTGTCCGGCCTGCCGTTCTTTATGGGACAGATGATCGGCGATTGGGCGCTCGATCCGGTGCTCCTGATCATCGCCATGTCGCTCATTTACGTCGTGCTCGGCATGTTCCTCGACCCGCTGGGCCTCATGCTGCTGACATTGCCGCTTCTGCTGCCGATGTTCGACGCCCTCGACCTCGATCTCATTTGGCTTGGCGTCCTGGTCATTAAATTTCTTGAAATCGGGCTCATGACCCCGCCGGTGGGCTTCAACGTCTACATCGTGAAAAGCGTTGTCGGCGATACGATCCCCCTCGGAACCATCTTCCGGGGAGTCGCGTGGTTCCTGGGCTGCGAGGTGGTAATCGTCGCGCTCCTGGTCTATTTCCCGCAGATTTCGACGTTCCTGCCCCAACTGATGTAGGCTTCCCGGGGCTCTTTTCATCCGGAAACCGAACTGTCAAAGTCTGCTGCTATAATGCGGAGTTTGACCAACGCCCTGCCGGACGGCTCGGGGCAGCGAACGGGAGCAGCGTCATGAGTATGGACGGGCCACTGGACAACGAGCAAAGCTGGGTCGACGCCGAGCTGCAGGACAGCTTCGACGAAGAGCTGGAGATGGAGATCGATGACGAGCGCGTCGCCCGCGAGCTGCGCGACATCACCGAGCTCAAACACAAATCCACTCTCGCGCGCCGGACCTATTTCCGCGAGCTCCTGAAGCTCCAGGCCGAGCTGGTGAGACTCCAGGACTGGGTGATTGCGAACGACTACAAGCTGGTGGTGCTGTTCGAGGGCCGGGATGCGGCCGGCAAGGGGGGTGTGATCAAGCGGATCACGCAGCGGCTCAACCCGCGGGTCTGCCGCACCGTGGCGCTGCCGGCGCCCAATGAGCGGGAAACGACCCAGTGGTACTTTCAGCGCTACGTGCCGCATTTGCCCGCCGGCGGCGAAATCGTTCTCTTCGACCGGTCATGGTACAACCGCGCCGGGGTCGAACGGGTGATGGACTTCGCCACCGAGGAGGAGGTGGAGGAGTTCTTCCGCGACGTGCCGGAGTTCGAGCGGATGCTCGCGCGCTCGGGCGTCAAGCTGATCAAGTACTGGTTCTCGATCACCGACCAGGAGCAGCAGCTCCGGTTCCTGATGCGCATCCATGATCCGCTCAAACAGTGGAAACTGAGCCCGATGGATCTTCAGTCGCGGATTCGCTGGGAGGACTACACCAAGGTCAAGGAGGAAATGTTCGCGCGCACCAATATTCCCGAAGCGCCCTGGTATATCGTCGAGGGCGACGACAAGAAGCGGGCGCGGCTCAACTGCATCCACCATCTGCTGCAGCAGGTGCCCTACACGGATGTTCACCACGACGAGGTGATCCTGCCCGACCGGGTCTTCAACCCCGATTACGAGCGGGCGACCCTGCCCCGGAAACTTTACGTGGACGAGATTTACTAGCGGCCCCCCCCCTCACCCGGCTACGGCTACGGCTCGCTTCGCTCGCCAAGCCTTCGCATCCCTCTCCCAGAGGGAGAGGGAATAAAAGTCGTCATCACCGGGCTTGACCCACCACTGTCCGGTTTAACTTTCACGACCATTGTATTTCCATTTGGTTTGCATTTCCGGGCGGCGGTGTTTTGGGTTCGAGGAGGCGGTCGATGCGCTTTCGATGCATGAGGTTGGCTCG
>JAJDXO010000035.1 GCA_022823235.1 Rhodospirillales bacterium | reverse complement strand
GTCTTTTCGTGTTTGGCCGCCAGTTCCTTCATCATGTTGTAGACCGCCCGCGCCGGCAGGCCCTTCTTTTCCAGTTTGGCGATTTGGGCTTCGGCGACCTTGGCGCCGATCGCACGGAACTTTGCGTCCTCTTCCTTGGATAGCCGCACCGGCGTCATACCGGCTTTCATCATGATGCCTTTGCCGAGGGGGTCGAGCTTGTCCCATTCGTGGCCGACCTCTTTTTCGACGCCGACGAAAGACTGATCGACCTTGGCGCGGGCGCCCGCCGACAGGCCGTCATAGGACTTCTTGTTCATGCAGATGCAGAAGCTGGCGACATAGGAGTACATCTCGGTGGTGTACTTGGTCACCGGCCCCATGCCGAAGGCAATGCCGGCTCCGCCGTAGTCGGTCCAGGCGCCGTCAATCGAGCCTTTTTGCATGTTGTCGACGATCTGGGTCGGCGGCATGCCGACGGGTGTGCCGCCGAGGGCGGCCACGAATTCCTTGATGGTCGCCGAAGCAAACCGGAGCCGCATGCCTTTCACGTCGCTTACCGAACGGATTGCTTTCTTGGCCGTGTGAATATTCCCCGGCTGATGGGTCATCAGCAGGAGCGGTTGCACCCCCTTGTGCTCAGGCGCCAAATACTTGGATTTGAGCCCAGGGTCATTGAGCACCTTGGCGCCAACCTCGGCGCTCGCCACCATATACGGCAGATTGGAAATCTCCGACAGCGGGAAGCGCCCCGGCGTGAAACCGTGAACCAACCAGGTGATGTCGGCCTGTCCGCGCCGTGCAATATCGTAGTATTTGGGCGGCGGGCCCAACTGCCCACCGGGGAAGATGGTGAACTTCAATTCGCCTCCGGTCGCGGCTTCTATCTTCTTCGACCAGTTGGCGATCCACTGGGACACCGAATGTTTTGGGGTGACGAAGTGTGCGATCTTCAGATCGGCGGCGGTTGCCTGGCCGGCGCCGAGGGCCGCCACTGCGGCGGATGCGAGAACGAATTTCTTGAACATGGTCCTGACCTCCCTGTTGCGCGTGCTTTTCGTGTGCGTGTCGTAGCGGAAAGCATAGGCGGAATGTTCCGCCCGAACCAAGGGATTTGACCGAATTTTTTTGGGCGGTTGCCCACCGGACAGGCTCAGACGGGTATCACGACCAGTTCCTTGCGCGGGGTCCCGTCGCGGTAGCGTCCGATATACTCATCCGGGTCGATGGGAATGCCGGAGATGTTTTTCTTGTAGGCCTCGGTCTCGAAGTAGCCCAGGAACTCCGCCTCGGTATCGAAATTGACGCAGTTCATTTCCGCCCAATTTCCATCCGGGTCCTCGTAATAGAAGCTGGTGCTGACACCGTGATTCCAGGTCTGGGACGGAGAGATGCCGGCTGCCTTGAGGAGCTCGTAGCGGTCGAACAACTCATCGAAGCTGGCGTGGGCCATCTGAAAATGATGCATGCCGGGATCCGTGCCGGGCGTATCGACGGTGCCGTCCACCTCGAAGATGCCGAGTATCTGCGTATAGGGATAGGAGCCGGTGAGCTTGAAGAAGGCAATTTGCTGGGACTTGGTCCACGACGCTTTCTCCGGCCGGCCGCGGGTGAAAAACGGCTCGGTCGCCAGCGCGGTGATGTACCAATCCCGCATGACGTCGAACCGGCCGGTCTTCAGGACCAGCTCGCTGACGGATGGAACCGGAATATTTGGCTGGTTGTCGGCCATTTCGTATCTCCCCTGGCTCTACTGGATCCGCCGGCCGCGTAGTGCAGCGGCCGCCCTGAGAATTGCATCACAATCAATTTCAAAGTGAGTGTAAAGATCGTCGATGGTGCCGGTTTGCCCGAAATGCTCGACGCCCAGCGCCGATGTCCGATGTCCGCGAACACCGCCCAGCCAGGAAAGCGCCGCCGGGTGTCCGTCGTGAACCGTGAGCAGATGCGCATGTCCCGGAATTCCGGCCAGCAGCCGCTCGATATGGCATTCGGCGGTTGCCGCGCCGCGGCGCCGCGCCCGTTGCGCCGCCTGCCAGCCCGCATTGAGGCGGTCGGCGGACGTCACGGCGAGGACGCCGATGTCCCGGAAATGCTCCGCCGCCATGCCTGCGGCGGTCATCGCTTCCGGCGCCACGACACCCTGATAGGCGATGATCAACTCGCAATTGGGGCCGGGACGCCTCAGCCAATAGGCGCCGTTGATCAGGTCGTCCTTCTGGCCGGTGGAGAACTCTCTCAGCGGTTGCTCCAGTTTGCGCGTCGAACAGCGGAGATAGACCGAGCCGCCGGTGCGATCCCGAAGCCATGTGGCGGGATCCGGACCGCCCGCGCCGTCGCGCTGCATGTAGTCGAACGACCATTCCATGATCGTCCGGAGTTCGTCCACGAAGGCGGGCTCGAATGCGGCCAGACCGTCTTGAGCCATGCCGATCAGCGGTGTGCCGATGGATTGGTGGGCGCCCCCCTCCGGCGCCAGCGTGACCCCGGAGGGGGTGGCCACCAGCAGGAAACGGGCATCCTGGTAGCAGGCATAGTTCAGCGCATCGAGGCCCCGGGCAATGAACGGATCATAGAGAGTGCCGATAGGCAGCAGCCGTTCGCCGAACAGCGAATGGGACAACCCGGCGGCAGCCAGGGCGAGGAACAGGTTGTTTTCGGCGATCCCCAATTCGATATGCTGACCGCTCGGATCGAAACTCCACTTTTGGCCGCTGACCACCTTTTCCTGGCGGAAGGTATCGCCGATGGTCTCCGCGGCGAAGAGGTTCCGCCGATTGATCCACGGTCCCAGGTTGGTCGATACGCTGACATCCGGCGACAGGGTCACGATCCGGTCCGCGTAAGGCTTGTCGGAACGGCCGATTTCGTTGAGAATCCTGCCGAACCCTTCCTGGGTCGAGGCGGAGCCGGCCGGGGTTTCCGGCAGCGGGGGAACCGGAATGGGTTTTGCCGATGCGCGGCGATTGCCGCCGGCGTTGAACGGCACCGCGGCCAGGAAGGCCTCGAAATCGGACTCCGAAATGTCGATCCCCTCGCGGGGTTCCCATTCATGCCCCGGACGAATGCCCATGGTCTTTTGGAAGCCGGCCATCTGATCCGGCGTCAGAATGCCGGCATGGTTGTCCTTGTGGCCGGCGAGCGGCAGTCCCCGTCCCTTGATGGTATAGGCGATGAAGCACACCGGACGGTCGTGATCGATGGCGGCGAAGGCATCGATCAGGGTCGGCAGGCAGTGGCCGCCGAGGGTCTCCATCAGTTCGGCCAGTTCCCCGTCGGACCGGCGGGAAACGAGGGCGAGGGCATCCTCATCGTTCGAGAGGTCGCCAAGCAGCCGCTCCCGCCATGCGGCGCCTCCCTGATAGGTCAGCGCCGAGTAGAGGGGATTGGGGCAGTCGTCGATCCACCGGCGCAGCGTTTCGCCGCCGGGCTCGGCGAAGGCGGCCCGCTGCAATGCTCCGTATTTCAGGGTGACCACGTCCCAGTCGAACGCGGCGAACGTCTTCTCGATCCGGCTGTAGATTCCTTCGTGAACGATTCCGTCCAGGCTCTGGCGGTTATAGTCGATGACCCACCAGGTGTTGCGGAGTTCGTGTTTCCATCCTTCGAGCAGGCACTCGTAGATATTGCCCTCGTCCAGTTCCGCGTCGCCCACCAGAGCGATCATCCGGCCCGGTTTCAGCGTGCGGCCCCAGTCCTTGGCCCGGATGTAATCCTGGATCATGGAGGCGAATGCGGTCATCGCCGCCCCAAGGCCCACCGACCCGGTCGAGAAATCCACGTCGTCCGTGTCCTTGGTCCGGGACGGATATGCCTGGGCGCCGCCGAAGGCACGGAAGTTCTCCAGCTTGTCCAGGCTCTGATTGCCGAGCAGGTATTGGATGGCATGAAACACCGGCGCGGCGTGGGGCTTCACGGCGACCCGGTCCTCGGGCCGGAGCTGGGAGAAATAGAGCGCCGTCATGATCGACACCATGGACGCGCAGGACGCCTGGTGGCCGCCGACCTTGAGGCCGTCCCCGTTGGGGCGAAGGTGATTGGCGTTGTGGATCATCCAGGCGGAGAGCCACAGAACTTTGCGCTGAAGCTCCTCCAGGACGATCTCCGGGCCCGGCTGGCCGGTGCGGGTTCGGCTGGGACCGATCATCTGCATGACCCGACAAAATTGCCAGGATTCGCAAAAAATATCATTGCGAACTATGCGCCTGGATGTGCCGTGATTGGAATTTTCGATTAGCAAAAGATACAGGAACGGCATAAAATGCCAACCATGGAGCTGGATGCGATCGATGCACGAATCCTCACCGAGCTTCAGTCCGATGGCGGCCTGACCAACGCGGAACTGGCCGAACGGGTGGGGTTGTCGCCGTCGCCCTGCCTTCGCCGAGTGAAACTTCTCACCGATGCGGGGATCATCAAGAAGCGGGTTGCGCTGGTGGACGGCAACACCATCGATCTGAAGGTCAGCGTCTTCATTCACGTCACCCTGGAAAAGCAGATCGAAGAGAACCTGTCCGAGTTCGAGGCGGCCATCGAGTCGCGGCCCGAGGTGGTCGAGTGCTATCTCATGACGGGCGAGTCCGATTACCTCCTGCGGGTGGTCGTCCCCGACCTCGAGGCCTACGAGCGGTTTCTGATGGAGCATTTGACCCGCATACCCGGCGTCTCCAACATCAAATCCTCCTTCGCCCTCAATCAGGTGAAATATTCCACCGCCCTGCCGCTCGATCATCTGTCCTGATCCCCGGGCTTGAACATTCGGCGAATCTCGGGCGTATAGAGTCGCGACGTCACAGGGGAGAGACACATGGCGGCAAAAGCAAAGCCCGGCGGCAAGGCGCCCGACTTCACGTTGCCCGGCGACGGCGGCGGGTCGGTAAAGCTGTCGGAACTTCGCGGCAGGAAGGTGGTGCTCTACTTCTATCCCAAGGACGACACGCCGGGCTGAACCCGGGAAGCCTCCGAGTTCCGTGACGAACTCCAAGCGTTTTCCAAGGCGGGCGCCGAGATCATCGGTATCTCCAAGGACAGCATCGCCAAGCACGACAAATTCAAGGCCAGGCACAAGCTGAATTTCACCCTGCTCTCGGACGAAGAGGGCGAGGTGTGCGACGCCTACGGCGCCTGGGTCGAGAAGTCCATGTACGGCAGGAAGTACATGGGGATCGACCGGTCCACCTTCCTGATCGACGAGACCGGAACCCTCAGAACCGAGTGGCGGAAGATCAAGGTGAAGGGGCACGTGGCCGAAGTACTGGCCGCCGTCCGGGCCCTATGACCCGCGCGACCGTCGTGGCTGTCGGGCCCGGCGACGGCGGGTTCCTGACCGGGAAGGGCGCCGGGATCATTGCCGGAGCGGACGTGATTGCGGGTTTCGAGACCGTGCTCGGGACCGCCCGGCCGCACGCGAAGCCGGGGGCCGAGATTCTCTCCATGGATTATCCCAACCAGGAGGCGCAGCTCGATCTGGCGGCGGCGCGCGCCGCGGACGGAAAGACCGTCGTGGTCTGTGCCTGGGGGGATCTCAACGTATCGTGCAACGAACTGCTCGACCGGGTTCGCCAGCGCATCGACGAGGTCGAACTGGTGCCCGGCATCAGCTGCATTCAGATTGCCGCGGTGCGCTCGGGGATCGCCATGGAGCAATCCCTCTTCGTCACGTTGCACCGGCGCTACGACCACGAGGAACAGCTCGACGATTTGATCCACTACCTCAAGGAGGCGCGGCGGAACGTCATCTGCCTGCCGCGCCCCTTCGACATCATGCCGGCGGCCTTGTGCCGGCGGCTGATGGAAGCGGGGGTCGACGGGGCCCGCGCCGTGACCGTGCATCAGCGCCTCACGTTCGACGATGAGAGCTCCGCCGATACCGCCATCGCGGATTGCGCGGAAACCGGCGACGGGGATTACAGCGACCTCACCGTGTTGGTGTTCCCCAAGCCCTGACCTGTTTTTCTCCTACGCCGGCCAATGCACCATGGGCAGCCCGGCGACCGGGCTTTCGAAGTAGGGAATCCGGGTGCCGCGCAGGCTGCCGATATAGCAGGTCCTGAGGTCGGCCCCGCCGAAGGTGACGCTGGCGAACCACGGCGCGACGGTGCCCGAAGCGGCCAGCATGTCGTCCGCCGTGACCTCGTCGGCGCGGAACCTGGCCTCCAGCCGGGCGGTGGCCGCTTCGTCGCAATCGTTGAGAATCTCCAGGTATTCGCCGTCCGGGGTGATGGCGAAGATGATGTCGGCCATGATCAGCGTGCCCCAGAGATTGCCGAAGGCATCGAAGGCGATCCCGTCGATGAACCCGCCGGGACCCAGTTTCGACGGGCCGAACACCTCCCGGCCGGAGAGCGACCCGTCCGCCGCCACCTTCATCCTGGAGACCCGCTGGCCCGTGGTCTCGGCGATGTAGAGATACTCCTCGTCCGCATCCAGGCGGATTTCGTTGGTGAAGGCGAGCCCGTCGGTGACGATGCGAAGGCCGTTCTCGTCGGCCAGCGCCACGAAGCCGTCGGCCACATTGGGGCTCATGGCTTCCATCCAGTTCTTGATCCGGGTCGACACGGTGAGCCACAAACGGTCCTTGGAATCCCGCAGCACGAAGTTCACTTTGCCGATGGGCGCGCCGTCGATGGAGTCGTAGAGAAGTTTGGTCTCGCCGGTGTCCCGGTCCATCACTTCCAGCACATCGGTGCCGAAATTGGAGATGTAAATTTCCCTGTTCCTGCCGAAGGCGAGGCCGTTGGGCAGCGTGCCCTCGGTGAACCGGGTCGCGTCATCGCCGGCCCCTTCGAAGGCCGCCGCCTGGGTCTGGGTGACGATGGCCTGCGACCCGTCAGGCGCTATCCGCACCACCCCGCCCCGGGCGTCCGCCGACCAGAGCGTACCGTCCGGCTCGGCCAGGATGCATTCCGGGCGCTGCAGATTCTCGCCGATATAATTGAGGTCCGCCGGGTCGACCCGAAAACCGGCAAGGGGGTTATCCGTCATGCTTCGTCTCCCTGAAAAGCCAGGCGAACACCGGCACGGCGATCACCGCGCCTACGATCTGGGCAATGATGAAGGCCGGCGCGTCGACGGGACGGATACCGGTGAAGGTATCGGTGAACGACCGGGCGACGGTCACCGCCGGGTTGGCGAACGAGGTGGAGGCGGTAAACCAGTAGGCGGCCGTGATATAGAGGCCGACCGCCCAGGCGACGGCCTCGGGCCGCAATTTGATCGTGCCGAAAATGGCGGCCAGCAGCCCGAACGCCGCGACCGCTTCCGCGAACCACTGATCCGGGCCGGTGCGCGCCTTTTGGGAGACCTGCCACAGCGCCTCGCCGAACATGGCGTGGGCCGCCAGCATACCGGTGAGGCCGCCAAGCAGCTGGACGAGGATATAGGCGGCCGCGAGGCCGGCGCCGATTTCGCGGCGCAGCCAAAACGCGATGGTCACGGCCGGGTTGACGTGGGCGCCGGAGACGGGTCCGAAGACGAGAATGATCACCACCAGGATGGCGCCGGTGGGAATGGTGTTGCCCAGCAACGCGAGCGCGGCGTTCCCGCCGGCCAGCCGCTCGGCCATGATGCCCGACCCGATCACGGCCGCCAGCAGAAAGGCGGTGCCCAGCCACTCGGCCGCGAGGCGTCGGGAGGCGGCGTAGGCGTTCATTATTCGGCGGGCGCCTGCTCGGGCGCGGCGGTATGTCCCGCCGGCAGCAGGAAGGTGATGATCGAACACGCCGCGAGCATGGCGGCCGACCCGATCAGGCAGGCCGTCACCCCGCCCCATTGATAGAGAAGACCGGACAACAGCGTCCCCATCAGCCGCCCGCCCGCATTGGCCGCGTAATAGAAGCCCACATCCTCGGCGGCCTTCCTCGATCCCGCATAGGCCAGGATCAGATAGGAATGGAGCGACGAGTTGACGGCGAACGGCAGCCCGAAGATGGCGAGCCCGACGACGATCACCCAGGTGGGCGGGATCGGCAGTGCGCCCGGCATGGCGGCCAGGACGGCGAGGATCACCGGCACCGCGGTAAGAAGAATCACCCAGAGCCGGGCTTCGGGGACCTCGCGGGAGAGGCCGTCCTCGCTCCGCCGGATCAGCGACGGGGCGGCCGCCTGAACGCCGCCGTAGACGATGGTCCAAACCGCGAGGTAGGCGCCCACCTCCCAGAAACTCCAGCCGCCGGCATAGAGGAACACCGGCACCCCGACGACGAACCACACGTCCCGGGCGCCGAACAGGAAGATCCGCGCCCCGGCGAGGATGTTGACCCCGGCGGACTTGGAGAACAGCTCCTTGACGCTACCGGACGAGCCCGCCGCGCCGAGGCGGGCGGGAAGCGACACGAAGGCGGCGATCAGGATGATCCCCAGCATGGCCGCCATGGCCCACAGCGCCGGTTGGAAGCCGACGACCTCCAGCGCGAGGCCGCCGATGAAAAATCCGGCGCCCTTCATGGCGTTCTTGGAGCCGGTGAACCACGCCACCCATCTGAACAGCTGGCCGCCGCCCTCGGCGGAGGTGAACTTGATCGCCGATTTGGAGGCGGTCTTGGTGATGTCCTTGGCGACCCCGGCAATGCCCTGCGCCGCCACCACCCAGATGACGCTCGCCGCCGCGCCCCAGCCGGGATCGAGCGCCGAGAGGAACAGCAGGCCGCCGATTTGCAGGGCCAGTCCCGCCGACAGCATCCGGGTGATCCCGAACCGGGACGCGAGCCACCCGCCGCCGAGATTGGCGAAGATGCCGGCGGTCTCGTAGAGCAGGAACAGGAAGGCGAGGGTGAAGGGCGAGTAGCCGAGATTGAAGAAGTGCAGCAGGACCAGCATCCGGAGCGCCCCGTCCGTCAGGGTGAACCCCCAGTAGGACGCGGTGACGATCAGGTAGTTGCGGGCGCCGCTCATCGGTTCAGCGACTCCCGGACCATATTGGCGAGGTCGATCATCCGGCACGCATAGCCCATCTCGTTGTCGTACCACGCATAGACCTTGAGGAGCGTGCCGTCGGTGACCATGGTGGACGGGGCATCGACGACGGCGCTTCGCGTGTCGTTGGCGTAGTCCGCCGACACCAGGGGCCGCCGCTCGATGCCGAGCACCCCGGCGAGCGGCCCGGCGGCGGCCTCTTCGAACAGCGCGTTCACGTCGTCTTCGGCCGCCGGATTTTCCACTTCGAAGACGCAGTCGGTCAGGCTGGCGTTCAGCACGGGTGCGCGCACCGCGTGGCCATTGAGCTTGCCCTCGAGCTCCGGGTAGATCAGCGCGATGGCGGTGGCGCTTCCGGTGGTGGTCGGCTGCAGGGACAGCATGGCGGCGCGCGCCCGGCGCAAATCCTTGTGCGGCGCGTCGGCGACCACATTGGTGTTGGTCGGGTCGTGGATGGTGGTGATCTGGCCGTGCTTGATGCCGAGAGCCTCATGCACCACCTTGACCACCGGGGCCAGGCAATTGGTGGTGCACGACGCCGCGGTCAGCAGGTCGTGTTCGTCCGGCTCATAGAGGCCGTCATTGACCCCGACGACGATATTGAGGGCCTTCTCGTCCTTCACCGGCGCGGCGACGATCACCTTCTTCACGCCCCGGTCGAAATAGGGTTGGAGCAGCTCGGGCGTGCGGAACCTGCCGGTGCATTCCAGAACGATATCGCAGCCCAAATCCCCCCAGGGCACGGCGGCCGGGTCGGCCTCTTCGGTGAACCCCATGCGGTGATTGTCGACGGTGACGGCGTCCCCGGCGGCATCGAAGCCGGCCCGCCAACGGCCGTGGACGCTGTCGAACTCCAACAGATGCGCCGTCGTTTCGGCGCCGCCCTTCACCTCGTTCAAGTGGGCGACTTCGATTCCGTTCGGGCCCCGGGTGTCGGACGCGTCGCGGATCACGCCGCCCAATGCGTCGCGCAGGGCAAGACGCCCGATCCGTCCCATGCCGTTGATGCCGAGCGCCATGTTCGTTTCTCTCTTTCCCCGGCCCCTATGCGGCGCCCAGGACCTCGTCCAGCAGCGGCGCGCACAGTTCCGGACGGCCGCCGCAGCAATCCTCCATCAGGAATCCGACCACATCCCGAAGGCTTTCGAGGGAGGCGACATAGCGGACGCTGCGTCCCTCGCGCCTCGAGGCGACCAGTCCCGCCCGGCCGAGGATGGCGAGGTTGGCCGACATGGTGTTCTGGCGCACCGCCAGCCGCTCGGCGATTTCGCCGGCCGCGAGTCCCTCGGGCCCGGCGGCGACCAGCAGCCGGAGTGCGTCCAAACGAGTTTCCTGCGACAGCGCCGCAAAGGCGGCGAGAGCCTGATTTTTATCCATAATTCATGATATCCAGATATATTGGACAATCAAGCGGCGTTTTCGCGACATGGACATTCATGGACATTTATGGACAAAAACGGACGTTTCCCAACCCGCCGGGGCGGGCGCCGGCACCTGTCCATCTTTGATATGTGCGCTCCGGCCCGATCCGCAACCGCCGAAACGTGGATGCCCGGATCAAGTCCGGGCATGACGATTTTTGTTCCCTCTCCCTGAGGGAGAGGGATGCGGAGGCTTGGCGAGCTTGCGAGCCTTAGCCGAGGCTGGGTGAGGGGGAGTTTCCGTATCGCCCCCGCCCTTCTTGTTATGACCCCCTCACCCCGGCCCTCTCCCCCTGAAGAAGGGGGAGAGGGGGTAGTCCAGGCCGGGCCCCGGCGGCGGTTCGCAACCGCCGTTATTCGGCGTCCTGGTTCCGAAAACCCCCGACCTCGAAGCTGCTGCCGGTGACGAGGGGCTCGTCGTCGGCGCGCCGCCGGACGAACCGCCGGGGCATCAGGGCGTTGATGTCGGGATAGCGTTCGGGATCGAGGTCCGCGTCCTTCACCCCCGGATACTCGGCGGCATAGCGATAGGCGCGGAACACCATGTTGTTGGTGCCGAAGACGCCGTGGTCGTAATAGAACGGCGAGTGGAACTCCCACACCATGTCGCCTTCGCGGGTGACCTCGAACAGGCGCCCCTTGAGCGACTCGCAGATCAGCGTCGTGCCGCCCGGCAGCCGCTGGGCGCCCGAACAGATGAAGCTGTTGAAGTCGAAGGGCGGGTCGTCCTTGTACTCCCATTCGATCTCGTTGGTCTTGGGGTTGACCTCGATGACGCGGGAGAAATCGATGGTGGTGTAGACCCGGTGGGCGCCGTTGTCGAACAGCAGGATGTTGCCGTTCTCGAGCAGCGTCGGGTTGTGCTGGCCGGCGATCTCGCCGGGGCCCCAGCGCCAGATGATGTCGCCGGACGCCCGGTCGATGATGGCGATCGTGTTGATGAGGCGGAAGCTGACCAGCAGGTTGCCGTCGGGCAGCATGGTGATGGCATTGAGGTTGGTCCATCGGTCCCGGGGATGCAGCGGCCCCAGAATGTCGATCTCCACGTCGAGATGATCGAACGAGCGCCACTCCCAGACCACCTCTTTGGTTTCCCGGTCGATTTCCTGGATGGCTTCACCCCACATGACGCCGTTGAGCTCGGTGCCCGGCTGCCCGCCCTGGACCTTCTTGGCAATGTCGTCGGGCACCGCGCGCCACTGGGCGATCATCAGGTTGCCGTTCTCCATCTCGGCGAAACAGTGACTGTGATAGGGGTCGCGGTACTCCCAGACCGTATTGCCGTCCCAGTCGACCTCGATCAGCTGGCCGCCATTGCCGCCGAACTGGGGCAGCGGAGACGGCATGAGCTTGCCGGCATAGAGCAGGTTGCCGTTGGTCAGCAGCTTGCCGTAATTGCCGGGGATGTTCTCCATCGCCCATCGGTGAACCACCCGGCCCATCATGTCGATCAGCCACACGTTGCGGCCCATCATCGGCGCGAACAGGGTGTAGCCGTCGAAGGCCCGCCCCTGTTCGTAGTGGGTGACCCCGTGCACATTCCGTCTGGTGACGCTCATCGCCGTTGCTCCTCTCCCGGTTCGTTGACGCTCCTCAGCGTCCCTCATTGGTCCGCAATTGGCCACCGCGCTTGAACGGTCTCGTCCGCGCAACGCACACGAATACAAAAAATCCCACAATATGAGATTTGTGATAATCTCATATCAAGCGATTGCCGTCACATAAGAGCACGCACCCGATTTCAACAGGAAAACACGTTTTCGATGGAGGAATGAATGCCCAGACTATTCGTTCGTACGATTTTGGGAGCCGGCGCGGTTGCCGGCGCCGTCTTCGCCGCTTCGGCGCCCGCCGAAGCCCAGCAAAAACTACGATATGCCACCTGGGATCCGCCGCACCACGAGATGCGGAAATTCGGCGTCGATCTCTGGGTGAAGAGTATCGGTGAAGTGACCAAGGGCCGGGTCAGCGTCCGCATGCTGGCGAAGGGCCTGGGCGCGCCGCCCGCCTATCACGACTTTATCAAGGAAGGCGCCATCGACGTCGCCCACATCATTCCCGCCTACACGCCGGGCCGGTTCCTGCTGCACAAGATGGCCGAATTCCCATTCCTCACCAACAGCGCCAAGGCGCGGACGGTCGGCTACTGGCGGGTCTATGAAAAGCATTTCAAGCAGGCCAACGAGGCGGCCGGCATGAAGCTGATGACCTTTTGGGTCCACGGCCCCGGCCTGATCCACAACTCAAAGCGTCCGGTGCAGGCCATGGGCGACTTGAAGGGGCTGAAGCTCCGGGTCAGCGGTGACAATATTTCGGCGCTGGCCAAGAGCATGGGGGCCACGCCCATCTTCGCGCCCATCACCAAGGTGCACAACATGCTCTCCAAGGGCGTCATCGACGGCGTCTTCCTGACATATGAGGGCATCAAGAACTTCAAGCTCGGAAAGCTGGTGAAGTACACCACCGTGCCGCCCGGGGGCCTCTATGCCACCGTGTTCCAGATGTACATGAACCAGAAGGTCTGGGACGGCATCTCGGCCAAGGATCAGCGCCTGATCGAAAGCGTCTCCGGTGAGCACGCCGCCAACTATATCGGCGATGCGTGGGACCTGGCCGACAAGAACGGCATCGCGCACATGAAAGAGAACGGCATCAAGATCGTTCCCATGCCCGCCGCATTCACCGCCAAGGCCAAGGAGTTGTGGAAGCCGATCCAGGCCGATTGGATGAAGAAGGCGAAGGCCAAGGGCGTCGACGGCGAGGCGGCGCTCGCCATGTACAAGTCGGAGATCAAGAAGATCGAAGCGGCGACCATGAAGAAATAGGCCGTTTATCGGCCAGGCTGTCAGGCCCCAGAGCTGATTAAATGACCTTCGCCGAAAACTACGCCCGGTTCCGCAAACCCGCGGGCCGGGCGTTGGCCCTGTTTGCCGCGGTCACCCTGTTCGTGATCATGTGGCTGACGGTGATCGATGTGGTCACCCGCGGGGTGTTCAACATCTCCATCGTCGGCCTGTTCGAGGTGGTCGAAATCCTGATGGGTATCCTGGTGTTCGCCGGGGTGCCCATCATCACCGCCAACGACGGCCACGTCTCGGTGACCCTTCTGGACAACGTGATCCCGCCGTTCTGGCGGGTGGTCCAGCGGGTGGCGGTCAACAGTGTCTGCACGGTCATTCTCGCCATCTTCGCCTGGCGGCTTTGGGACGTGGCCGGCAAGCTTGCGGGCTACAACGACGTGACCCTGTTCCTCAACGTGCCCCTGGCGCCGGTGGCGTACTTCATGGCGGTGATGACGGCCTTGAGCGTTCCCATCCAGGGCGCCTATATCCTGGTGCCGCCGCCGGAACATGACGATCAGCCGGAGAGCATCTGATCCATGGTCGACGCGCTGATCATTTTCGCCATCCTGATCGGGCTTCTGTTCCTGCGGCTGCCCGTGGCGTTCGCCATGGCCGGGGTCGGCATCGTCGGCTTCGCCTATTACGTCAGTTGGCCGGGGACGCTGTCGATGATCGGGCGGCTCGCCTTCGATACCGCCCAATCGTCGGAACTGTCGGTGATCCCCCTGTTCGTGCTGATGGGCAATTTCATTACCCGGGCCGGTCTGGCGGACGAACTCTACACCGCCGCGTATTCGTGGATCGGCCACAAGCGGGGCGGGCTGGCCATGGCGACCATCATTTCCTGCGGCGGGTTCTCGGCGGTATGCGGCTCGTCGGTGGCGACGGCGGCCACCATGGCCAAGGTGGCCATGCCGCCCATGCGCCGGTTCCACTACGCCGATACCTTGGCCACGGGCGCCATCGCCGCCGGCGGCACGCTGGGTATTCTGATCCCGCCCAGCGTCATCCTGGTGCTCTACGGCATCATGACGTCCACCGATATCGGGGCGCTGTTCATCGCCGGCATCATCCCCGGTATCCTGGGCATCATCGGGTACAACATCGCCATCGCCATCACCACGCGGCTGAGGCCCGAGATCGGCCCGCCCGGCGACGTGACGCCCTGGGCCGCGCGGTGGAAGGCGCTGTCCCATGTGTGGGGCGTGCTGCTGCTGTTCCTGCTGGTCATCGGCGGAATCTACGTGGGCTTCTTCACGCCGACCGAAGCTGCGGGCGTCGGCGCCGCCGGCGCGTTTATCTTCGCCTGGGCGCGGGGCAGACTCACCTGGAAGACCCTGTTTCAGCAACTGTCCGACGCCGCCCAAACCACGGCCATGCTGTTCTTCATTCTCATCGGGGCGCTGATCTTCTCCAACCTGATGAACGAGACCGGCATGCCCGAGACGCTGGGCGGCTGGGTCACCGGTCTCGACACCCATCCGCTGGTGGTCGTTTTCGCCATCATGTTGATCTATATCGGCCTCGGCGCCGTGCTGGACAGCATCGCCATGATTCTGCTGACCATCCCGCTGTTCTTCCCGGTGGTGCTGTCTCTCGAGCTTGACCCCGTTTGGTTCGGCATCATCGTCGTCGTTGTGACAGAGATCAGCCTGATCACGCCGCCCGTGGGCATGAACATATTCGTTCTTAATACCGTGCTCCGGGACGTGGGCACCGGCACCATCTTCCGGGGCGTTACGCCATTTTGGATGGCGGACATGGTGCGGCTCACGGTGCTGGTGCTGTTTCCGACGATTACGCTCATTCTGCCGTCGCTGATGGGTTAAGCTAGGAATTAACGCCTTGGGAGAAGGGAGGTCTTCTATGCCGACGTTGAACGACATCTTCATCATCAACTCCAACACCGCCGACGCCGTCGAGGTGCCGTCGGGCAGGGAGCGGACGCTGTGCGGCGAAGCGCTCTGCGGCTCCAGGAACCTGACGGTCATCCGGCGCACCGTATCGGACGGCCGGACCTTTCATGTGGAGGCGGGCGGCGACGTTCACCTGCTCTATGTGATGGGGGGCGGCGGGTCCATTACCCTCGGCGGCGAATCCCTGGCCGCGGAAGGGGGCGCCGGCGCTATGGTGACGCCCGGCGAGACGGCGGATTTCACAGCCTCGGGGGGCGATCTCGAAATCCTCCACATGATCACGCCCAAGGCGCCCGCGGGGGTCGACGGCGATCTGCCCGGCGGGCCGGGCTACGTGTTCAATCGCGGGAAGCTCCGCCGCCTCAGCGATGCCAGCGGGGGGCGGGTGCGCCACTTCTGTGCCGAGAGCACCGTGCGCCTGGGCGACGGCAGCCGGTTGACTCCGACCAACGCCATCCAGGCGGGCGAGATGCACTATCGCGACGGCGGGTCGTCGCCGTATCACCGGCACGTGGGCACCGAGGCCAATCCGCGCGGGCCCGATCATTGCTACATGACCTTCAAGGGCCGCGGCAGGGTGGAGGTCGGCGACGAGTCCCAGGAACTCGAACCGGGCACCCTGGTCTATTTTCCGCCAAGCGTCCCCCATCGCCTGAGGGCGCTGGACGGTCCGCTCGACTATTTCGAGATCCAGGCCTGGCGGAGCTTCAAGACCAATGTCCTGAGCGAGGAGGAGCTTGGCCTGAAGTGGTACTACGACGCCGAGACGGAGGGCGGCGAGCGGGCCGAGTGGGATCAGAGCTAGACCTCTGTATTCCCTCTCCCTCCCGGGGAGAGGGTTAAAGGAAAATCCCCCTCCCCCTTGACGGGGGAGGGTTGGGGTGGGGGTGCAAATAGAAATACCGATCCCTCTCCCGCCAGGGGAGAGGGAAATATTTGTAAACGATGCCGGTTCGCGGGCCTATAACGTTCCCATGACCCCGGAATTCCTCGTCACCTCGATGATCGTCATCCTGCTGCCCGGGACCGGCGTGATCTACACCCTGGCCTACGGGCTGGGGCAGGGCCTGCGCGCCAGCGTCATCGCGGCCTTCGGCTGCACGCTTGGGATCGTGCCCCATATCGCGGCGGGCATTCTGGGGCTGGCCGCGCTGCTGCACGCATCCGCCGTCGCCTTCCAGGCGGTCAAAATTCTGGGCGTGCTCTACCTGCTCTACATGGCCTGGGGGATTTTGCGCGAAGGCGGCGCGCTATCCGTCCCTGAAAACAAAACCTCGACCCCGGCCCTCAGGATCGTCGTCAACGGCATCCTGGTGAACCTGCTGAACCCGAAGCTGTCGCTGTTCTTCCTCGCCTTCCTGCCCCAGTTCGTGCCGGCGGGGACGGCCGGCCCGACGGCGCTGATGCTCTGGCTCGGCGCCGTGTTCATGTTTCTCACGTTCGTGGTATTTGCCGTCTACGGCGCCTTCGCCAGTGCGGCCCGCACGTACGTGATCTCGAAACCGGGCGTGATGAAGTGGTTGCGGGGCGGGTTCGCCGCCGCGTTCGCCTTGCTCGGCCTCCGTCTCGCATTGTCGGATGGATAAATAGCGGGGAGAGCCCCATGCGCGTCTCGCCGTTTTCCTGGAACAGGTCGCCGATACGAAAACGGCGGCCTCCGGTGGAAGCCGCCGCTGCCGTTTGGAAATTCCCGACCTTTAGGACAGATGCTGCTTGAACCAGGCGACGGTCCGGTCCCAGGCGATCTTGGCCTGCGCCTCGACGTAGCGGGGCGTCGAGTTGTTGTGGAAGCCGTGCCGGGTGCCCGGATAGACGTGGCTCACGAAGGTCTTGTTGTTGGCCTTCAGGGCCGCGTCGAAATCCGCCTTCATGGCGTTGATCCGGGGATCGTTCTCGGCGTACTGGATCATCAGCGGCGCCTGGATTTTCGGCACGTCCGCCGTGTTGGCGGCCCGGCCGTAGAACGGCACGCCGGCCTGCAGATCCTTGCCGAGCCGCACAGCCATGTTGTTGACCACGCCGCCGCCGTAGCAGAAGCCCGTCGCGCCCAACTTGCCCGTCGACAGGGGATGGGTTTTGAGGAACTTGGCGCTGTTCAACATATCGGTCATCAGCTTGCCCCGGTCGAGGGAGCGCTGCATGACCTTGCCGTCATCGTCGTTGCCCGGATAGCCGCCGATGGGGGAGAGCCCGTCGGGCGCCAGGGCGACGAAGCCGGCGACGGCCGCGCGGCGCGCGACGTCTTCGATATGCGGGTTGAGGCCGCGGTTCTCGTGGATCACCACGACCGACGGGAAGGGGCCGTCGCCTGCCGGCTGCACGAGGTAGCCGCGCATCCTGCCTGAGTTGCCGCCGGGGGAATCGTAGTCCACGTATTTGGCTTTGATCCGCCTGTCGGTGAACATGATCATGTTCGCCTTGGCGTAATCGGGCAACAGCGCCCGGGCCATGGCGAGGCCGGAGCCGCCGATCACCGCGATCGCCGCCGCCCGGTCCAGGAACTCGCGCCGGGTCATGCCGGAATGGCAGTACCGGTCGTAAAGTTCGAAGACCCGAGGATCGATATTTTCATAGGTGTATTCGGTCTTCTCAGGAAGATGGGTGTCCATGAATTATTCCCTCCCGTGTGAAATGAACAAACGAATAACGCTTAAACAACCAACATCGGTCGCTGAATTATAGTCCCGCCATTCATCCGTCCGACATCAACTTTCGGACCGCTTGCGCTCAACTTTTCGGGAGGCTGCCGGTTCCGGCGCGCGCGGCGGCGGCTGGGAATGGTCCGGCAACCGCCGCGCCGTCCGCTTCGCGTACAAATTTTCATCGAGCGACGGAACCAAAATCCTTTTCCGTTGAAGGGGCATGATCGCGACTCTCAGGACCGTCCGGGACCACCCCTACACCTTCTGGGTGCTGCTGGCGCTCCCCGGCATCCCCATGACGGCCGCCCTGGCCCGGGGCGCCGGCGCCGAGGACCTGCTCCACCCCACGGGCGAGTTCGCGGCCCGGTTCATGATTATCGCCATGATGCTGAGCCCGCTCCGGATGCTGTTTCCGGGCGCGCGCTGGCTCGGATGGCTCAACCGCCGCCGCCGGTATCTGGGTGTCGCGGCGTTCGGCTATGCGCTCGTGCACACGATCCTGTACGTGGTCGACATGGAGACCCTGGAGGCCATGGCCCGCGAGTTCTGGGCGATCGGCATCTGGACCGGCTGGTTCGCGTTTTTCATTTTCATCCCCCTTGCGGCGACCAGCCACGACGGGGCCGTCCGTTTCTTGCGCCGGGGGTGGCAGCGGCTGCACCGCTGGGTCTATCCGGCCGCCGTCCTGACCCTGCTTCACTGGATTTTCGTCCACAACCATCTGGGCCCCGCACTGGTGCATTTCGTGCCCCTGGCCCTTCTGGAGGCTTACCGCCTGTTTCGAATCATGAAGCCGCGCCCGGTGGCCGCCTGAACTCCCCATCACGCTTCAACACCCAAAGAGGACACCATGATCAGGAAATTCGTAATCGGAACCTTCGCCGCGGCGGTTTTGAGCTTGTCGGCGGGGCACGCCGACGCCACCGGCCGCATGACCTGCGAGTCGGGCGACCGATCCACCTGGAAGACCCGGGAACAGCTGATCGAGAAGGTCACATCCGAAGGCTGGCAGGTCCGCCGGGTCAAGGTCGACGGCCGCTGCTACGAGCTCTACGGCACCACGCCGGAAGGGGACCGGGTCGAGGCCTATTTCCACCCCGTGACGCTCGAGAAACTCCTGGTCGCGCGGCGCGGTCAAATCCTGTTTCGGAAGTAGCCGGAAACCGGCGCCGGGTCCTGGTCAGCACCGGTTCGCGCGCGTATCCTCAATCGTCGCCCGATTTCGACAGTGACTCGAACGCCTGACCGGCGGCGTTCAATCGCGGATACTCCTCCGCCGGGACGGGCTTGTCGAGAAACCGGCACAGCGGATCCCAGCCGTCCCCCAAATTATATGTCAGCAGGCGATCTTCCGGGACGGCGGCCTGTACGTCGGCGATGTTCTTCTCGTAAACCGCCATCGCGTGCGCCCGGTCGTCCAGCCGGCCGCCGAATGTGAGATTCCCGACGACGACAGGGCCGACGGATTCGGGGTCCACCATCTTCATGAAGGGGATGATGGTTTGTTCCATGCTGGCGTACCAGCTCTCGGCGCTCCGCACGGTGAGCACGATTTTGGCATCGGGATAATGCTCGGCGAGCTCGCGCCAGTAGTAACATGACGGCCAGTCGACCGCGGCGTTGTAACCCTCGAAGACGTGATCCCAGCCGGGCCGCGAACCCCCCGCGATGGACCGCCAGAGGTGTTCCTGCTCGGGGTGGTGCAACAAGTCGCGCATGTGATGGCAGGGACCGAACCCCAATTGTTCGAGGGCGGCGCGCATCGAATCCGTTCCGGTCCGTCCAAATCCCGCGCCGATGACGGCAAGGCTCATGGCTCAGCGTTCTCCCAAAGCATTTCAGGACTACAGACTGACCAAGTTCGGGACCGACCGCTAGGCCGCATTTAATTGATAATTCAATGTTTGATTTCTCAAGTAAATGCCTTATACTCTCTCGTATCCGCAGGGAGAGCAGCTTGTCCGACGTCATCACCCGATCGCGCCCAAAGAAGCGCGTTGACCTGACGTCTCATGTTCCGGCGCTGTTCGTCACGCTGGGCGTGAAAATCGGACGGCACGCCGACCGTCATCATGCCCGCCTGCTCGGCTTTGACCTTCGCGAATGGCGGATCATACAGATCACCGGCGCCGTCGGCCGGTCGACCATTCTGGAAGTGGCGGACATTTTGGGAATGGATCGGGGCGGCACCAGCCGCTCCATCGCCCGCCTCGAGGAACGCGGACTGCTCACCCGCCGGGACGATCCCAAGGACCGCCGCCGGTCGTTTGTGGAACTGACCCGGGATGGCTGGGCCCTTTATGACGAGATCGTTCAGTTTGCCCTGGCCCGGGAACAGCGGCTATTAAGGAAATTCTCAACCAAGGAACAAGCGGTCCTGAGAGAAATGCTGAACATCGTACACGCCGAAGCGGACGAGATGCTCGCGGAGGGCTGGGTGCCCGATGCCGGTCAATCCGGCGAACCCACCGCGCAGTCGGGCCGATAGCACTCATACGGAGGAGGCGGATAATGTCTGAATTTGCAATGGAACCGTTGGTGCGCAACGCCTGGTATATCGGCGCCTGGTCCCATGAATTGGACGAGGGGCCCATTGCCCGCAGGATCATGGGCCAGGATCTGGTCCTCTTCCGGAGCGGCGATGGCTCCGCGGCGGCGCTCGAGGACCGGTGCTGTCACCGGGGCGTGAAGCTGTCTCTGGGCAAGCCGGTCGAGACCGGCATCCAATGCGGCTATCACGGCATGGTTTTTGACGGCTCGGGCGCCTGCGTGGAAAATCCGGGCGAGAAGCTGAGCCCCGCCCACCGTGTCCGGGCGTATGCCGTCGCGGAGCGGCAGAACTTTGTCTGGATCTGGACCGGAGATCCGGAACTTGCGGATGAAAGCCGGATCATCGACTTCCCCTATCACGACCGGACCGACGAGTACAATTTCCACTTCGGCCGGTACGATATCGCCGCCAACTACATGTTCATGATGGACAATCTGATGGATTTGACTCACCTGGGTTACGTCCACGGTACGACCATCGGCGGCAATCCGCAGGAGCACGACGAAGCCGTAATGACGACCACGCGGACCGAGCACGGCGCCCATTTCAACCGCGCCATGCCCAATTCCACGCCACCGCCCGCATTCAAAAAAGCCGCCGGATTCAAAGGGCAGATCGACCGTTGGATGGATTTCGAATATGTCGCGCCGGCAACCGTGCTGCAGTGGGCCGGCATTCACGATGCCGGAACCGGCGGACTTGATGACCCGGCCAAACCGGGCGGGCTGCTGCTCCGGGTCTTCCATCACGCGACGCCGGCCGACGACTCGAATTTCCACTATTTCTTCTCGACCGCTGTCCGCGGCGAGCCATACGACGGGAAGGGCAATACCGGGTTTCACGAAGATGTCCTCGAGGCTTTCGAGGAAGACAGGCTCTTTATCGAGGCCCAGCAGGAGGCGGTCGGCGCCGATCCCGGCCGCAAGCTGATCCTTCGAGAGCACGACAAGGCCGTCGCCTACAGCCGCCAGGCGATCCACCGGATGCAGGCGGCGGAAATGCCGGCGGCGGCGGAGTAGGAAGCGGAGAAATACCGCCGCCGGTTCAGCCGACGCCCGGAGCGGTTTCCGGCGGAGGGGCCGGTCCCCACAGTGACGTCATGGTCCGGTCGGCCCGGTCCAGTTGGCGACCGAGGAATCGGCGGGTGCGAATTTGGCCGGGGGTGTCATCCCGCGCCCAGACCAGGAGCGTGGCCAGGAATAGCGACGTCAGGCCGATCTCCTCCATCTGCGCGCGCCGGGTCCCGTAACCGGCCGGCAGCATCGCCGCTTCGCGAAGCCAGTGGATGGTTCTCGAAAGATCGAAGATAGCCGGCACCCAGTGGTGCGGATGCGGAAGGTGCATCTTGCCCTTCAGCATCTCCACCGTGACCCGGCGGTGGGGCGCCAGGGCATCGAACCAGGCGAGAAGGCAGGTCTCTATGCGCCGCCTCGCGGGCTCTGCGCCGAAATCCGGCTGCTTTGGCGCGATCATCGCCTCCAGCCCGCGCCCGAACCATCCGTTGGCGACGCCGTCGAGATCGCGGTAGTGCTCAAGGACCCGGCCCGGCGGCACGCCGAGCCGCTCCGCGATATGGTGCATGCGAACGGCCGGCCAGCCCCGCTCTTCGGCCAGCCCCAAGGCGGCCTCCACGATGTCCACGGGCAGGTCCCTTTTGCGGCTCTTGCCGGAGCGGCTCCGCGTTGATGCGGTTCGGGCCATGACCGCGCCCCGCCCTAGACCGGCTCGCCGGCGAGCCAGCGGCGGCCTTCGTCCTTGCAGGCGGCTTCCCCCTCGCTGCCCCGCGAAATGATGTTGCCGCCCACGGACTGTCCGGATTTGGCGAGCCGGTAGCATAGGTGAGCGCAGGCCGCCGGGTAGGGCGAGAGATCGATGTTCTCATGGAATGAGGCGGGCACCTTGCCGGGCTCCACCGCGTCCATGCGGTCGGCGTCGTAGATCATCTTCCACTGAACGATCTTCCAGTCGCCGTCCCGGCGCTCCACCAGATCGTAGAACCGGGCCCAGGTGGTGGTGTCGAACAGGTGCCCGTCGAGGCGCACTCGCCCGAGGATCATGGCATCGGTCTCGGCGACCGCGCGGTTGCCCTCGATCCAGTACCGCGCGCCGCCCAGCCAATGCTTGCCGCGCTCGTCCGGCGCCCGCTTGGCGTTGAGTTTCCTGGAGCCTTCGATGAAGCCCGCGACATCGCCCTCGTACCACGAAATGCTGATGGTCGCGCCCGGGTGAAAACAGGCGGCGATTTCGTCCCAGTCGCCGTAGTCGCGGCCGAAGGCCCAGCGTTCGCGAAGACGCCGGATTTCCCGTTCGTCGGTGAGTTGTTGCGGGTCCATTCGGCCCTCGCCCTACTCGGCGGCCTGGCGGGTCACTTCGGTGCGCCCGGTGATGCCCTGCTCCTCGTACATCCGCCGCAAGACCCGGTGCACCTCGTTAACGTGCTTGTCCTGCTTCACCGGCACGTCCCGGGCATCGGTCCCGAATGTATCGATGTTCCGCTGTTGGGCCTCGACCATGGGGATGTCGTCGACCTCGATCAGGGCGCGCTGTTCCTTGTCCACGTCGTCGTGGGTCGGATAGCCGTCGGGCCCGCCGAAGTCCCAGGTCCAGTCCATGAAGTAATGGCAGGTGGTCTCGGTCTCCGGCGTCATGATGTGTTCCATGTTGATGGTCTCGTTGATCGAGCCGTCGGGGTCCTGGAACTGCAGTTTCATGATGCAGCAATTGGGTGGCTCCCAGCGCCCGGTTGAAACCCGGGTTACCGGCCCCTCGGAGCCGTGCCACTTGGCGGTGACGCCGGCGAGCAGGGTGTCATGAACCCGACGGATCGTGGTCACGGTATTTCCTTCGACCTCGGTTTCGAAACTCACCTTCGGAGCCTCCGAGGCCTTGGCCGTGTCATCGATCTTCGAGCCGATGGAATGTTTGTGCAGAAAATCCACGTGGGAGACGTCGAGCAGGTTATCGGCCATCAGCTGGAAGTTGGCGTTGACCCGAAAGTAGAAATACTTGACCCGGCGGTGGGCCTCCTCGGTCCACGGTAAATGGGGGATGGCGCTGTCGTCGGCTTGTGATTGGTCGCCCCACCAAATCCAGATGAACCCCCAGCGCTCCACCGCGGCGAAGGCACTGACCCCCATGTTGGTCGGCACCCTGTCCTGGCGCGGAATATGCGTGCAGGCGCCCGAACCGTTGAACATGAGGCCGTGATAATTGCACTGAATTTCGTCGCCGAGCACATTGCCCATGGAGAGCGGTGCCTGGCGGTGCGGGCAGCGGTCCTCGAGGGCCGCTGGCTTTCCGCTCTCACCCCGGTAGAGCACCATGGGAAAGCCGCAGATGGTGCGGGCGATGGGTTTCGTCGTCAGCTCCTCCCCGAGCGCAGCGACGTACCAGATATTTTCCAAAACCTTCAGCTTTTGCATTCGCATCTCTCTCGCGCCACGTCGGCGGGCGCCCTGTTGATAACCCGAGGTTGCGCCGCGGAGCAGCACAAATCAACGACTCACCGAAGAAAAAAGTGCTTCGACAATCTCGCAGGATATTGTCGCTCGAATGCGTTAGGTCCGCATTTGGCTAAGTCTGGACCACAAAAAAGGCCGCCAATCGGCGGCCTTCTCGTACTCAAACCGGTGAATCCCTCTAGCGCGAGTAGTACTCGACGACCAGGTTGGGTTCCATCTGCACCGGATAGGGGATGTCGGCCAACAGGGGCTGGCGGGTAAAGGTGCCGCGCATCCTGTTGTGATCCACTTCCATATAGACCGGCACGTCGCGCTCGGGCGAGGCGACCGCGTCCAGCACCATGGGCACTTCGCGGGACTTGTCCTTCACCTCGATGACATCGCCTTCCTTCACCATGTAGGAGGGGATGTTGACCCGCTTGCCGTTGACCCGGATGTGGCCGTGACTGACGAACTGGCGGGCGGCGAAAACCGTGGGGACGAATTTCATCCGGTAGACCACGGCATCCAGGCGGCGCTCCAGCAGGCCGACAAGGTTCTCCGAGGTATCCCCCTTGGTGTTGTTGGCCTTCTGGAAGTAGCGGCGGAACTGGCGCTCGCCGATATTGCCGTAATAGCCCTTCAGCTTCTGCTTGGCCTGCAGCTGCAGCCCGAAATCCGACGGCTTCTTGCGCCGCTGGCCGTGGAGGCCCGGGCCGTATTCGCGCTTGTTGAAGGGGGATTTTGGGCGTCCCCAGAGATTTACCCGGAGACGGCGGTCGATCTTGTACTTGGCGCGGATGCGCTTGGACATGTCTGTCCTCCTTGGTTCTGCATTTCGTGCACGTTCTTAATGTCCCGGTAGGCCCCCTCGGACTGCGGAGCGGGCGGTGACGGATGGTCGGCCACGCGTTCCCGGGAATGAAGCGCGGGAGTATAGGGATTTCACCTTTGCTGTAAAGGCTTCAGCGGGTAGTAAGGACGGGTCGCCCGAGGGGAGAGGCCATCCGAGCCGGAATGAATTGGACTTGAGGCGCACGAACGGGAACACGCCGAGCAAATCGTAGGAACACAATCATGCCAAGACTGGAACCCCTTGACCTGGAAGACTGCCCCGAAGAATCGCGCCACGCCCTGGAACTGGCGCAAGAGCGCCTGGGTTTCATCCCCAACAGCCTGCGCATCCTTGCCCGCAAGCCGAAAATTCTGGAGGCGTTCTCCAACATGGCCCATGCTGCCTGGGCGCCGGGTTCCGTGGAGCCCTATCTCAAAGGGCTGGTGGCTCATATCACCAGCCGCTCGGCGGGCTGCGTCTATTGCTCGGCCCACACCACGGGCATGGCCATCGAGCGAGGGTCCGAGGCCGGGAAGATCGAACACATCTGGGAGTACGAAACTTCCGATTTGTTTTCGGATGCCGAGCGTGCGGCGCTCCGGGTGGCGCAGGGGGCGGCACTGGCGCCCAACGCCGTCACTGACGAGGACTTCGCGGAACTGAAGAAGCACTGGACCGGCGAGCAGATCGTCGAGATTCTCGCCATCATCTCGGTGTTCGGGTTCCTCAACCGCTGGAACGACACCCTGGCCACGCCTTTGGAAGACGGCCCCAAGGACCTGGGCGAAAAGCACCTGTCGGGCTGGGGCTGGGAGGTCGGCAAGCACGCCGCGGAGTAGATGAATGTCCAGGCGGGGCCGGCAATTCGGGTTGGCGGTATCGGGGGACGGGTAATTCTTACTCCGCCTCGAGTTCCGTATCCCAGTAGAGGAAGTCGCGCCAGTCCTCGTGAAGGTAATTGGGCGGGAATCCCCGCCCGATTTCCTGCAGCTGGTAGTTGGTCGGCTGTACCGGCTTGGCGTGCAGCCTCATTCCGACATCTTTCAGCGACTTGTTGCCTTTCCGGAGATTGCACACGCCGCAGGCGGTGACCACGTTGGTCCACCGGGTCACGCCGCCCCTGGACCGCGGCACCACATGGTCGAAGGTCAGCTCCTGGGTCGGGAATCCGGTGTTGCAGTACTGACAGGCGAACCGGTCGCGGAGAAACACGTTGAACCGGGTGAAGGCCGGGCGCCGGTTGAGGTGGATATATTCCTTGAGCGCGATGACGCTCGGCAGCCGCATTTCCCAACTCGGGCTGTGGATGGTTTGGTCATATTCGGAGATCACGTTGACCCGTTCGAGGAACACCGCCTTGACCGCGTCCTGCCAGGACCAGAGCGACAGGGGAAAGTAGTTGAGCGGCCTGAAATCGGCGTTCAATACAAGGGCTGGGCAGTTCTCCAAGGCGCCGGACACAATATATTCCCCCCTATCGCCGACGAGCATAGCCGATGAAGTATGTATTTCAACCGCTTAAGCGACATCCCGGGGACGGCTCTAGGCGAACACCTTGGCCAGAAACTCGCAGCCCAATTCGATGCCCACCGGATCGATGGAGTGCCCGAGGCCCGGGCGGATATGGCCCTCCACCTCGATGCCCAGGTCTTTCAGGGCGTTGACCGCCGCCGGCTGTACCGAGGCGGGGATCAACTCGTCCTGATCACCGTTGATCAACGTAACCGGCGGTTTGACGGAGATCTCGTCCGCCAGAATTTCGGCGCCGACCAAGCGGCCCGAGTAGCCGAGGATGCCGGCCACGGGCTGATCCCGGCGCAGGCCCGCGAACAGGGACATCATGGTGCCTTGGGAGAACCCGACCAGCGCCGTGTCGGCCGGGCCCAAGCCGTGGGCCGCCATTTGTTCGTCGATGAACCGGTCGAGGATCGGCCGAGCCGTGCGCGCCCCTTCAAGGACCGCCTCCTCGCTCCGATCCTGCAGCGAAAACCACTGATATCCCATGGGCGCCATGTCGCAGGGGAACGGGGCGTTGGGAGAGACGAACTTCGCGTCCGGCAGCACCCGCGTGAAATAGGGCGCGAGGCCGATCAGATCGTTGCCGTCGGCGCCGAGACCGTGCAGCAGCAAGATTAATTGCCGCGGCGTGCCGCCGCCGGCGGGCCCCGAACTGGGGCCGGTGAGTTGCGGAAGGTCGCTCATTGTGGCCATGATCCTACCGACAATGACCCGGCTCCCCAAGGGAAACCGAATTCTGACTCATGAACCCGCCCGAAACCCGGACCGTCACCCGATTTGCCCCCTCGCCGACGGGATTGCTCCATCTCGGAACCGCTTATTCGGCGATATATGCCTATGAAGCGGCCAAGTCGGCTGGCGGCCGGTTTCTGGTGCGCATCGAGGATATCGACCGGGGGCGCTGCCGGCCCGAGTTCGAAGACGCCATCCTCGAAGACTTGGCGTGGCTGGGCCTGACCTGGGAAGAGCCGGTGCGCCGTCAATCCGGCCATTTCGCCGACTACCAGGCGGCGTTGGACAGGCTGGCGGCGGCGGGCCTGCTCTATCCCTGCTTCTGCACCCGGGCCGACATCGCGGTCGAGATCGAGGCGTCCCTTCAGGAGCCGGGGCGTCGGACGGCGGCGTTCCAAGGGCCCGACGGGTTTATCTATCCGGGCATCTGCCGGGCGCTGTCGGCGGATGAGGCGGCCGAACGCGTGGCGGCGGGCGAGGCCCATGCGCTCAGGCTGAAAACCGACGCGGCGGCCGCGGCGGTGGGGCCGCTGACCTGGGAAGACGCGCGGGCCGGCGAGCAGGACGCGACGCCGGAGATATTCGGCGACGTGGTCTTGGCGCGCAAGGATACGCCGACCAGCTACCATCTGTCGGTCTCGCTCGATGATCACCTGCAAGGCGTCACCCGGGCGACCCGCGGCAAGGACGTGTTCGCCTCGACCCATGTTCATCGGCTGCTGCAGGCGCTGCTCGGCCTCGATACGCCGCTCTACGATCATCACGCCGTATTGACCGCTGAGGATGGCCGAAAGCTCTCCAAACGTGATAAGTCCGAGGCCATCCGCGGTTTGCGCGATGACAATCACTCGGCGGAGGCCATATGGAACATGGCCATGGCCCACGCCGCGGCGGAGGAGACGGCATGAGCCGAGGCGCATGCTTGGGGTTGGGACTGATCCTGTTGCTGGCGGCGCCGGCAGCGGCCGAGCCGTTCAAGTTCATCCGCATCGGCGATGTGGACGGCTTCGGCTTCGAAAATCCGCAAGCCCTCGCCCGGGCATCCCGGCTTGGTCCGGCGCCCCGGGCCGACACCAATGGCGACGGCGTCCTCCGCCCCGGTGAATTTCTTCCGGACCTCAACCGGGATGGGGTGGTCGCCGTTTTCTCCAACGACAATTTCGACAACCGGGACGCAAACGAGATCCGCGATGTGAACAATGCCTGCGCCGGGTGCAAGAAGATCGGCATCCGGACCCGGGGATCCAACTGGACCGATCTGGCGATCTCGGCCTCGCAGGCCGGCCGCCATTGGCCGGATGCCGACGGGCCGGTCAGGCCCAATAACGCGACGTTCGTTTTCGATTTCGTCGTCGACAAGGACCGGATCGCGCCCGGCGGGACGCTGTTCTTCAATTTGGTCTTCGGCGATTACGATATCGACCCGGCGATCGTCCAGGTGGCCTTCGCCAACGGCAAGGTCCGTAATCTGCCGCTGCGCAATCTGCGGGACGGCCCGTTCGACAATTCCCGCGACGGCCTGATCGACGCGGCGACGGCCCATCTGCCCTTCGAGGACGTGTTCACCCGGAACGAGGAGGGCGATTGGCATGGTTTCGCGACCGTCGTCTTCGTGGCACCCTTCGAGCCTTACACAACATTCGATTACGTCGAGATATCCATATTTCAGATTGCGTAAAGGAGAGGATCATGCGGTTCATTGGTTTAGGAATTCTGGCCGGGTTACTGATCTGGTCCGCCGATGCGGCGGCTCAGCGTAATGCGCCGGCGCCCAAGAATAATGCCGACAAGGGCGTTTACCTGAAGGCGGCGCTGCCGCTGGACGAGCCGCGCCATCACTGCCTGGATATTCCGGGCCACGGCGGCCGGGTCAATGTGGCGCGCCCGCTCACGGTTCATACCTGCAAGGAGGGTATCTGGAACCTGGACGAGCGGTTCGTGCGCAACACCATCGACAACGGCGAGCTGCGCATGCCCCAGTACGATCTCTGCGTGGCGGCGGAAGCGCCCAAGGCGGGCGCCAGGCTGGTGCTGGTCCAATGCGGCACCACGCCCCTCGCGGGCTGGGAATACAAGGAGGCGCGCCTCACGCTGACTGGTCATCCGGCGCTCTGCATGACCATCGGGCCGGAGTCCTCGGAACTGACGCCGGGCGGGCGGCGGATGCCGTCCCGCAACATGTCCCGCTCGGTGGGGATGGATACCTGTTCGGAGGACGCGATCGAGCGTCAGCTCTGGACCTTCGCCGACCCGCTGCCGATTTCGCGTCCGCTCATGCCCCCGAAGGGGAAGTAGAGCGGTCCACCGGCGGCATTTCCCGCCGTCTCAGGCGTCCCGGCGCAAGCCTCTCAGCAGGGCGAGATAGTCCGGGTGTTCCGGCGGCAGCACGCCGTGGCGGATGAGGAAGTCGATAATCACCAGGTTGCAGTTGAACTTGAACGCGAACTGGTTTTCGACGATCTCCGCAACCTCTTCGATCGGCAGCCGCTCGAAAGACGCGATTTCACCGTCGGTGTTCCGGGGAACGAAGTCGTCGGGCAGTTCCAGGTCATAGCAGAACATGGTGTCCGGCTTCACCCCGTCGGCCGTTTCCATGACATAGGAGATGGCGCCGACGGCGCGGGCGGCGGCGGCCAGTCCCGGCGGCACGTCGGCCTCCTCGCCGCACTCCTTGACCACGTTTTCCATCAACCCGAGGCCCGCCGGTTGTCCACCGGCCACCATATTGTCGAGCATTCCCGGACAAACCGCGCGGTCGTCGCTGCGCCGGCCGATCCACATGTCGAGCCCGCCGTCGGTGCGCCTGACATAGCCGTTGATATGCACCCCGAACGCCCGCACGCCGAAGCGGGGCACCGCGGCGCGCTCCATCTCGAAGAAGGGTTCGCGGCCCCACGCCGTCAGCACGGGGTAGTTCTCGTCCCGCCAGGGCAGGCCGAGGCCCTTGTCCTGCATGTCGGCGAGGACGTCTGCGACCGTACGGCTCAATTCTTCATACGGTGCGGGTGACAGCCGGACGCCGCCGCCGCCGATGTCGAACACGTGAGGGTAGTCGGCCAGCCTGGCGCCGAAGCCGCCGCCGATATGTCCGACCTGCGTGCGGTCCACGACGAACGGAAGATAGCCGCGGCCTGAGAAGTTGTTGCAGGCGGCGATATGGTCGAGAAAACTCATGGCCCGGCCTCAGACAATATTTCGCGTCCCTTGTCAAACCCGTGCCTCTCCCGCACCGCTTAGGGCCGAAGGAAACTGCTCTACGTCGAACTTCGCGGTCAGAAGCTGTATCTCAGCGAAAGCATGGATTTCGTTTCCTCGATGTCCAGCAACGGGGCACCGTCAAACGACACGCGGGCCTTTGCATGGTTGAGGCCCAGATTGGCCGACAGTCCCCGCGCGATATCGTATTGGCCGCCGAGCGCCACGGATGCCTCATCCTTGCCCTCGATGCGGCCGGCATGGCCCTCGAGGGACAGGGAAATTACGCCCGCCTTTGTGCGCATGCCGATGGAAACGTATCGTCGGTCCGGATCCGGTCCCCTCGATGACAGACGCTCCCAGCCCGCGCCTGCGTCCAGGGTCGTGCTGCCGTAGATGACTTCGCCGACCAGACCGAGGCCTTTGGTGCCAAACCGCTGTCCGCTGCGCGAACCGAAGGTGCCCTCGGCCGCCCGCAAGGCCAATCGCCAGTCCCTGGCGCCTGCCGGGCGCTGGAAGGCCGCTCCGAGGTCGAGATTTCCATCTTCATCCACAACCGCGCCGACAATCCAGGGGCCGAAGCGTCCCGTGTAGCCGGCGCTCAGGTCCTCAAGCTCGCCCAGGAAGTTGTCGAAGCCCAGCGCGGCATTGCCCGCGCCGCGCAGGCGCCGCGTCAATTCGCGCACAATGCCCGAGGCATTCCCGCCCGACACCCTGCCCCAATAGCCGCCGACGGACAGCGCCACATTGTCCGTATAGCCATCGCCGGTCCCGAACAGGGTGGTCGGGTCCGAGGCATGCTGGCCGAAATAGGAGAGATCGACCCGCCAGCGGTTCGGCAATTGCGTCCGGGCGCTGGCTTGGAAGTTTGCGATTGCGCCCGTATCCGTGTCGTTGCCGTCCTCGTGATCGACGCTCACCCGCGCGTCGACGAGGCCGGTCAGGATGACGGTCACATCGCCGACTTCGGCGGCGAGCGGCTCCTCCATGGACGACAGCCTTTCGTAATTCAGGGATACCGGTTGCGCGGTTGCGGAGCTCACCGCGGCCATGCCGGCCGCGACGATCATGGCGGGAAGCACGGCCCGCCGAATCCGGTTCGCGGTCATGCCGTTAGGCCTTCGCCGGAAAGGTGGAATGGAAGGCGTGCCTGGCGAGCGCCCGCCCGGATTTCAACCCCTGCTCATTGTCTGTCGCCCAGTGGACGCCGCCATAAAGGCGGCTCAGCCCGTTTTCGTCCGCCATGTGGCTCAGGCTGGTCCAACTTCGGGTCACGCCCTGCAATTGCGGCCACAGCACCTCATCCGGAGAGCGCCCGGAAAAGGCCACGTCGTCCCGGCCGAGGAGCAGCGCGATCATCTCGGCCGCGGCGGCGCCGAAAGTGGAGTGGCCGGACGTGTAAGCGGGAAATTCGGGCGTCGGGATGTAGCTCTGCCAGCCGGGTTCGACGACCACGCGCCGGTCCGGATTCCGGAATGCCGATGCCCGGACGCGAATCGCGCTTTCAGGGCGGACGACGTCGTAGTGGTACTTGTTGTCCCAGGCGCAGATGGACGCATCGCACTGGGTCATGCCAATCAGCGCAAAGGCGCGGGCGAGCTCGATGAAGGAGAGGTCACGATCCTGCAGAAGCTGCATGGCGATGTAGATCATGTGCCCGGGCGGGGTGATGCCCCAGGGGCCGTCTTCCCAGAACAGCGCGATTTCCGACTGGTCGGCGGTCCTTATGCCGCTTTCCATTCCCCCGAGGCGGCGAATCGTGTCGAATTCCTCGGCGAACTCCGGGCTCCGCGAATCGTAGAATCCGGCTACACGGAACTGCGACCCGCTCTTCATCGTCCACGGCTTGATTTTGCCGTGGCCCGGAAAGAGACAACGGTCGAAGGAAGCGAATGCGGGCCCCGGCGAAGCCCCGTAGAACGGGCCTGTCGGGCTCCATCGCAGCGAATCCGCCCGCCGGTCGTAGCGCCCCAGATAGTAGTTGACCTCGCTCGGCTCCGAGCCGTCATCCGTGCGCATGTCGAGCACGCGGCGGCCTGCGGTACGGCCCCACTCGACGCCGAGCGACTTCGCCTCGCCGTTGGGAAATCGATTCAGGAAAGCCAGGCGTTCGAACAGGAAGGGTTGCTGGAATGCTTCCGCCGCCGCGGCAGCAAAGGCGACGCCGTAGGCGACTTCCGGATCCGCGCCGCGCGGGCCGGCGCCGATGTCGAATGGCTCGTCGTAAGCCTGGACGATGCCGTTGGCGGCAAGGAAGCCGGCAGCGGTGGCCAGCCCGTAATTGTACGCGGCGCGTGGAGTCAGGACTCTCTGATCCCGGACCTGCTGCAGAGCCGTGTCCACCCAGAGGAAGACCGTGTTCCGGTTCTGCGGTTTCAGGATCTGGCTCGTATAGGACGAGCGATGAGTTGGGGAAGCCACGTGCGGACCTGCGCAACCGGCCGCGGTTAGCGTGGACGCCGCGGCAGCGGCGGTGAGGAACTGTCGTCTGGAAATACTCAAAGGGTGGTCCTTTTCTTGTCCGGGTTGAAGGTTCCAAGGCGCCGTTGAACGACGAACACGCGCGGCGGCAACATCGCGCACGCGTTGCGGCATCTGATCACACGCTGTGTCTGGGTTCTTAAGAGACCTTCCCGGCGGAGAGCCGGAAAGTGGCTAATCGGAACTTAAGTCAATTTGAGACGTGTTTTTTTGTTGTTTTTGTTTTTCTTTTTTGACTCCTGTCCGAAACGCTGGGGGTGGATATGGGCACGCCAGCCACCGGTCCACTTCTCCACCGTCTACCTGTGATTCTACACGATGTCAATTTGGACCTGAAAAGTTCCCATTCGTTGGGTGCCGCGCGACGGAATCCTAGGGTCGCGCTGCCTAAGAATTCGATCAGGCCTGTGGATAACTTTGGAAAACGGAAAAGCTAAGCCTTCGCCGCTCACCCAATCGGCTCAGGCGGCCTCTTCGCGCCTGCGGTGCTTGGTGTTGGCTACGTAGGCGATCTCGCAGTGGGCCTGGCAATATGGCTTGCCCGAAACGGCCGGTTCACCGCAGAAACGGAAATCCTCCGATCCCGGATCGCCCACCGGCCACGAGCACATATTGGTGCCCAGCCGGTCGAGGGTGACCACGTTGACTTCGATCTTCACCGGCGCCGGCGCCCGGCGCATGGCGAGATCGAGCCGCCGCACCTTGCCGACGACGGCGTTCTTGGTGATGCCCAGCCGGCGGCCGATTTCACTGGCCGACAAACCGGTATCCCACATCTTCTTGAGCTCTTCGACGCGTTCGTCAGTCCATTCAAAGGGTGTGGTCATGTGGATCGGATCCTCTGTTCAACGTTATTGTCCCGCCCCTCGGACCGATCCCTCGCCGCGAAACCCCGGAATTTCGCCGTTTAATGATTATCTTGCCCGGTGAGCGTCAAATTTTGTACTATATATTGCGGTTTCGCTGCAAGGTCTTACCCAGATTTAGTGGCAATTTCCTGTGGATAGTTCTTCAGGGCTATGAATTGGCTGATTTTTCGCCGCTGCGGCATGCCGGGGCCAACCGGTCCGGTATCCGGAGCGTACATGTCCATAAGGGCAGTCGTGACCGCTGCCCTGGGCGGAACACTGGGCGTGGCGTCGGCGCTGTTCGGTGCCGGGACCGCCGGCGCACAGACCGGGAGCCCGTTCAGCGGTTTTGAACTGACGCCGTCTCCCAAAACCTATCTTGTGGTCAAGGACGCCAACGTGCGGGCGGGGCCGGCACTCAGGGCCAGGAGGCTGACCCGGCTCCCAAAAGGCGTCCGGGTGGAGGCCAAGGGCCGCGCCAAGGGCACCGAATGGATCGCCGTCCGCCGGGACGGCAAGGATTTGGGTTTCGTCTACAAGACCGTGGTGGCGCCGCTATTGGATGCCAAGGTTGACGCGCCGGCGAAGGGTTTCCTCGAAGCCAGGGGCCAACCCAAATGCGTTTATGAACTCAGCTTTGACGGGCGCACCGAAATCGAGGATGAAATCCAGGTGACCGCCGACTACGGTGTCGAACTGGACTGCGGCACCAAGGGAAAGAAAGTTCGGTTTGCCGCGACCATGTTTGTGACCGAGGTGCCCTACCGGGATCTCACCAAGGCCGAGTATCAGATCAACGTGGATCTGTTCGGCGTGCCCGAAGACGAGGAAAACGGTCTCTCGATCTTCACCATCTATCGTCCGGAAAGGGGAGAACTCCGCTTCGGCGGGATCAGCGACCCCGACTATGCGTCACGGGCCAGGCCGGAGAAATCCGACGCCAAGACGGTTCGTGAGGCGTTGATCGCCGCACTCCGCATGGCTCACCGGAGTTGGGGCTCGAAAGTCTGGGCCGAGATTCGGAAGCGCTAGAGCAGTATCCGGCCAGATTGAACCATTTGACCGGGATTAATTCGCGTCGTGGCCAGGCGCGCCGCGAACGGCGATGCCGGCCCATCGGCGGAGCGGC
>JAJDXO010000043.1 GCA_022823235.1 Rhodospirillales bacterium | reverse complement strand
CGCTCTACGCGTGTTGCTACGATCAGTACGGCGCGGCACAAGGTCCCTCTCCCCTGGAGGGTGTGGGATGCGGAGACTTGGCGAGCGATGCGAGCCTAGCCGTAGCTGGGTGAGGGGGAATTTCCATATCACCCCCATCCTCATCTTCACCCCCACCCCCACCCCAACCCTCCCCCGTCAAGGGGGAGGGAGTTGGTTTGGTCTCGGGCGGAGAGGAACGGGGTGAGGGGAAAGCTTGAAACACAACTCCGCAAAATCGGGAATCCCCTGATCGGATCCGGACCCCAGAGCCGTCTACGCCGCGGCCACGGGCTTCCCGTGATGCGACAGGTCCGTATAGGCCGGCTCCGCGCCGCAGAGGGCGCATCCCGGGTCCCGCCTCACGCGGACCTTGCGGAAGGTTGCCGACAGCCCGTCGACGATCAGCAGCGACCCGCTCATCGACTCCCCGGCACCGGTAATCTCCTTCAGCGCCTCCGCCGCCTGCAGGCTCCCGAGCGCGCCGCAGAGGGCGCCGAGCACCCCGGCCTCGGCGCAGGCGGGCACCATGCCGGGCGGCGGCGCTTCGGGAAACACGCACCGGTAACAGGGATGGTCTTCGCCCTCCAGGTGGGCCTTGAAGGTCGAAAGCTGTCCGTCGAAGCGCAGGATGGCCGCCGAGATCAGCGTTTTCTTGAGCAGATAGCATGCGTCATTGACGAGAAAACGGGTTTCGAAATTGTCGCTGCCGTCGGCGACCACGTCATAGCCGGAGATCAGAGCCTCGGCATTGTCCGGGGTCAGGCGCTCATTGCGGGGGATCACCTCAATGTCGGGGTTGAGGGCCGCGACCGCCCGGGCGGCGCTCTCGACCTTGGGCATGCCGATCCGGGACGTGGCGTGGATCACCTGACGCTGAAGGTTGGACAGGTCCACGTCGTCGTCGTCGATGACCCCGATGGTGCCGACGCCGGCGGCCGCCAGATACTGGATCACCGGCGCCCCCAAACCGCCGGCGCCGACAACCAGCACCCGCGCGCCGAGAATCTTCGACTGACCGGCGCCGCCGATTTCCGGCAGCAGGATGTGCCGGGCGTACCGTTCAACCTGTTGGTCGTTCATCCCCATGGCAGGGCCTACTCGATACCAAGCCCGTCGAACAGGGCCGTGGACAAATAGCGCTCGGCGAAGGACGGCAGAACCACGACGATCATTTTGCCCCGCATGTCGCCGCGCTCTCCGATTTCCAGCGCCGCCGCCACCGCGGCGCCCGACGAAATGCCGACCGGGAGGCCTTCGAGGCGGGCCAGTTTGCGGGCCATGGCGAACGCGGTTTCATTGCCGATCTGAACGATTTCGTCGATCTGGTCGGTGGCCAGATTGTCGGGAATGAAACCGGCGCCGATGCCCTGGATCTTGTGCGGCCCCGGCATGCCGCCCGACAGCACGGGGCTGTCCTCGGGCTCGACGGCGACCATCCGGAGTTCCGGTTTTCGCGGCTTGATGATCTCCGCGACGCCCGTCAGCGTGCCGCCGGTCCCGACCCCGCTGACCACGACATCGACATTGCCGCCGCTGTCGGTCCAGATCTCCTCCGCCGTCGTGCGGCGGTGGATTTCCGGGTTGGCCGGGTTGGAAAACTGCTGCGGCGTGAAGGATTTCGGATGTTCGGCGCGCAATTCCTCGGCCCGGGCAATGGCGCCCGGCATGCCGCGGTTCGCCGGCGTCAACTCGATCTCGGCTCCCAGCAGGGCCAGCATTTTGCGCCGTTCCACGGACATGCTCTCGGGCATGGTGAGAATCAGGCGGTAGCCCTTCGCGGCGCAGACGAAGGCCAGCGCGATGCCCGTATTGCCCGACGTGGGCTCGATGATCACCGTGTCCGGCGTGATCTGGCCGTCCCGTTCGCCGGCCTCGATCATGGCAAGGCCGATCCTGTCCTTTACCGACGACAGCGGATTGAAGAATTCGCACTTGCCGACCAGGTCGGCCCGGCAACCGGCATCGGCGGCAACCCGGCCCAGCCGGATGAGCGGCGTCGCGCCGACCGTATCCACGACGTTGTCGTAAATGCGGCCCCGGAATTCACTGGCATTTTCGTTGGCCCCGCCGTTCATGTTCCCGCCTTGCTCGATGCTCGTTGTTCGCCGCTTCAGATGGCGAAATCGATATTGCGCCGGCCCTCGCTTTCGATGCCCGCACGGTTGGCCCGCCGGCACAGATCCTCGATGGAAATTTCATCCAGACGGCCCATGAAGTCTTCCTGCAATTCCGCCCACATGGGCCGGATCACCCGGTCGCCGAGGGCGGAGCCGGTCTCGGAGGACAATGGATCCTCCGACGATTCCATTTTCCGCACCACCCGGACGATCTCGCCGACCGTGATGCGGCGGCGCTCCCGGGCGAGATTGTAGCCGCCGCGGGGGCCGCGAATACCGGTCAGGATATCGGCCCGCACCAGATGCTGCAGGGCCTGCTCGAGATAACGGCGCGGAATTCCCTGGCGTTCCGTGATGTCCCGGCTCTGCACCGGCTGACCGGCGGCGTGGTAGGCGATGTCCGCGACCGCTTCGATGGCGAACAGCATCTTTTTCGAAAGCCTGAGCATGGCTCTAGCCGCCCGATGTCCCGGTGGAGCCGAAGCCGCCCGCGCCGCGGATGGTCCCGGGGAGTTCGCCGGCGCTCTTCCAGGCAATTTGCGTGACCGGCGCGACCACCATCTGGGCGATGCGCATGCCACGCTCCACGGCAAAGGGTTCCCGGCCGAGGTTGATCAATATGACGCCGACCTCGCCCCTGTAGTCGGCATCGATGGTGCCGGGGGAATTAAGGACCGAGAGGCCGTTCTTGACCGCGAGGCCGGATCGCGGGCGGACCTGGGCTTCATATCCGGCGGGGAGCGCGATGGTGAGACCGGTCGGGATGACGGTCCGCTCGCCGGGCGCCAGCGTCACCGGCGCGTCGACCGCCGCCAGCAGGTCCACCCCGGCCGACAAGGCGGTCGCCGCTTCGGGCAGCGGCAAATCCTCGCCGTGGGGAAGCTGCTTGACGGCGACCGGAACGGGCTCGGTCATTCGGCCGCTCCGCCACCCGCCAGATGGTCGGCGATCCGTGCCGCGAGGCGGGCGCCGACCCGTTCCTTGGACATGGTCGGCCAGTCCTCGACGCCCGCGTCATCGATGACGTGCACCGTGTTGTCGCCGCCGCCGAAGGTCCCGGTCTCCGGGGAGACGTCGTTGGCGACGATCCAGTCACACCCCTTCTTGGCCCGTTTGGCGGCCGCCTGGTCGACCACGTCGCCGGTTTCCGCGGCGAATCCCACGACCAATTGGGCGCGGTCTGGGGATGCCGAGCTCAGGGTGGCCAGAATGTCCGGGTTTTCCACCAGCTTGAGATCGGGGATGCTGCCGTTCTTCTTGATTTTTCGATCCGCCTGCCGGTCGACCCGCCAATCGGCGACCGCCGCGGCGCAGACGACGATATCGGCGGGCAGCGCGTCCTGCGTCGCCTTCAGCATTTCGTCGGCCGAGTTCACGTGCACGACGGTCATGTTGGCGGGGTCCGGCAGCGTCGTCGGTCCCGTCACCAGGACGGTCTCGGCGCCCTCGGCGGCGAGGGCCCGCGCGATGGCGTGACCCTGGCGGCCCGACGACCGGTTGGCGATGTAGCGAACGGGATCGATGGCCTCGACGGTGGGGCCGCTGGTGACGATCGCGCGGCGGCCCTTCAACCGGTCACTGGTTTGAAAAAAAAATTCGATCGCCTCGGCGATGGCCGCCGGCTCGGACATTCTCCCGAAACCGTATTCGCCGCACGCCATGTCGCCTTCGTCCGGACCGACCTCGAGGATACCGCGTTCCCGGAGGACCGCCATGTTTTCCCGGGTTGCGGCGTGTTCCCACATGCGGACGTTCATGGCCGGCGCGACCATGACGGGCTTGTCGGTCGCCAGCAGCGTCGTGGTCGCGAGATCGTCCGCGATTCCGGCCCGCATCTTGGCGAGAATATCGGCGGTGGCGGGCGCCACGACCAGCAGGTCCGCGTCCCGGCTGAACTCGATATGTCCCATTTCGTTCTCGCCCGTGAGCTCGAACAAGTCCTCATAGACCTTGTCTTCGGAGAGGCTGCTTAGGGAGAGGGGCGTCACGAACCTCGCCCCGGCACGGGTCAGAACGCAGCGCACCGAAATGTCGCGGGCGCGCAGCAAACGTAAGAGTTCCAACGACTTATAGGCCGCGATGCCGCCGGCGACGATCAGCAGGACCCTTTTTCCCTGGTTCATGTGGAATTCCGCATAAACTACGATCAAATTTTGTAGTTAACCTAGGCATTTGACCGGGACTTGGCAAGCGCGCCGCCGCCTGCCATCCGGCGGGGGAACGTCGGCGACGGCGGCAGCGAGGCCATCAAGAGAGCGCGACAACCCCCAGGATCACCGCGAGAACGGCGACGACGAAATACACCGCCGCCGGCTTTTTGCGGGACGGCGCCGCGCCGAAGGCGTCCAGGGACTCCGGGTGGAGGCGCACACCGCCGCCGGCAAGCGCCTCGGCGCTCCGTTCCATGTTTTCGACCATGCGCGGCAGGCGCCTGAGGCCGCCGGCGATCTCGTCCGCGGCTTCGAGGAGGCGCGCCTCGGCGCCCATATGGTCGGCGACCCAGTCATCCACCAGGGCCTGAGCCAGGAACCACACGTTCAGATCGGGGCACAGGGTCCGGCCGACCCCCTCGGTCACCAGCATGGTCTTCTGCAACAGCAGGAGCTGCGGCTGGGTCTCCATGTCGAAGGTCTCGGTGACCTGGAACAGGTGCGCCAGAAGCCTGGCAATGGAGATCTCGTTCTGGGGGCGGTCGAGGATGGGTTCCGCGATGGACCGGAGGGCCTGGGTAAAGACCTCCACCGAGTGGTGGGACGGGACGTAACCGGCCTCGAAATGCACCTCGGCGGCCCGCCGGTAGTTGCGTTCCAGAAAACTCATCAGCATTTCGCCGAGATAGCGCCGGGTGGGCGCGTCGAGCCGGCCCATGATGCCGAAATCGACGGCGACGAGATTCCCGTCCTCGTCGACGAACAGATTGCCGGGGTGCTGGTCGGCATGGAAGAACCCGTCCCTGAAGACCTGCTTGAAGAAAATGGCGCCGGCCCTGGCGAGAAGATCCTCCAGATCGTGCCCGGCCGCCAGCAGCCGGTCCCGCTCGTCGATTGGGACGCCCGCGATCCGCCCCACCGTCAAGACCCGGCGGGCGGTCCGTTGCCAATCGACCTCGGGCACGCGGTATCCCGGATCGTCGGCGAAGTTTTCCGCCAGTTCCTGGGCCGCGGCCGCCTCGAGGCGCAGGTCCATTTCCAGCCGGACCGACTCTTCGAATGTCTGGATGACATCCACCGGCTTCAGCCGGCGAAGCTCCGGCCGGCGCCGTTCGACGATGCGCGCGAGCCAGATGAACAAATCGATATCCGCGGCAAAGGCCTGCTCGATGCCGGGCCGGAGCACCTTGACCGCCACCTCGCGGCCGTCGGTGGTGGTGGCGAAATGGACTTGTGCGATGGAGGCGGCGGCCGCGGGCTCGTCTTCGAACGCGCTGAACAGGTCCTCGACGCCCGCGTCAAGTTGCTCCTCGATCGCCGCCCGTGCGTCGGCGCCGCTGAACGGCGGCAGATGATCCTGAAGCTCCGCGAGTGCGCCCGCGATATCCTCCCCCAGGAGGTCGGGCCGCGTGGACAGGGTTTGCCCCAGCTTGATGAAGCTCGGCCCGAGGGCTTGGAGGGCGCCGGCCAACCGTTCCCCGGGCGGGCCGTCGACGGTGGGTTTTATCAGCCGCCTCAGGACGGCCAGAGGCAGGGCCGCCGCCGGCAGGGGTTCGAGCGGAAACAGAGCGTCATGTTTGGCCAGAATGCGGGCGATTGCGTAAAGCCGCCGAAGATTGGCGATGGGGCCGGCCACGATTAAATCCGCCAACCCTCGTGGATGGCGGCAATCCCGCCCGAGAGGTTCGTGTGTTTTACCATGTCGAGGCCGGCCGCCCGGATCATGGTTTCGTATTCCGCCTGGCCGGGGAAGCGGCGAATGCTCTCCGCGAGGTACCGATACGCCTCCCGGTCGTCGGCGACCAGTTCCCCGAGCGCCGGCAGCACACGGAAGGAATAAGCGTCATAGAGTTCCGACAGGACCGGCAGGATCACATGGCTGAACTCCAGGCATAGAAACCGTCCGCCGGGTCTCAGGACGCGCCTGGCTTCCGACAGCGCCGCCGGCAGATCGGTGACATTGCGAAAACAGAATGCGGTGGCGAACGTCTCGACCGATCCGTCGGCGATCGGCAGTTGTTCGGCATCGCCGCAGATCCAGTCGACCTCGCTGAGGACCCCATGGTCGAGACCCCGGTCCCTTCCCGCCTCCAGCATGTTGCGGTTGATGTCGCAGACCGTCACCGAGCCGCCGCCCCGCTCGAGAAACCTGAAGGCGATGTCGCCGGTTCCCCCGCCCACATCCAGCAGGTGGGCCCCGGGCCGGGGCTTGGCCCGATCGACCAGCGCGCCCTTCCACAGCCGGTGGATGCCGCCGCTCATCAGATCGTTCATCAGATCGTATCGGGCGGAAACGCTGTCGAAGACGGCCCGCACCATTCCCGGCTTTTCATCGGCGCCGACATCCCGAAAGCCGAACGATGCGGTCCGCCCGGAGGCGGATTCTCCTTGAGTCCCAGGTGGTTGCTTGGCCATGAGCGGACCATAGCGGAAGCCGCCGGAAACCGCTACTTTGTTGCCATGCCCGAACTGCCCGAAGTTGAAACCGTGTGCCGGGGGTTGGCGCCGGCGATGGAAGGCGCATCGATCTCGCGCGCCGTCGTCCGGCGCCGGGACCTCAGAATTCCCTTTCCGGACCGTATGGCGGCGCGCCTTGAAAACCGCCGGATTTTGCATTTGGGACGGCGGGCCAAGTACATCCTCGCCGCATTGGATGACGGGTGGACGCTCGTCATCCACCTGGGCATGTCGGGACGCATGGCCGTTTTCGGCGACGGCCTGCCGCCGCCGGGGCCTCATGACCACGTGGATTTCGAGCTGGATACGGGCGCCGTCCGGTTTTGCGATCCCCGCCGCTTCGGGCTCATGGCCCTGGTTGAGACCGAAAAACTGGATGATCACAAACTGTTCTCCCATCTGGGACCCGATCCGTTGGGAAACCGCTTCGATGCCGTGACGCTGGATGCGGCTCTCGCCGGCAAACGCGGGCCGATCAAAATGGCCCTGCTCGATCAGCGGGTGGTCGCCGGGCTCGGCAACATCTACGTCTGCGAAAGCCTGTACCGGTCGGGCATATCGCCCAAGCGCCGGGCGGGGACCGTCCCCGGCAAGCGGGCCGGACGTCTGGCGGCCGCGATCCGGGAGACGTTGCTTGAGGCGATCGCGGCCGGCGGCTCTTCCCTTCGCGATCACGCCGCGCCGGACGGCCGCCTCGGTTACTTCCAGCACGGCTTCAAGGTATATGATCGAGAGGGCCAAGCCTGTCCCGATTGTGATTGCGACGTGGCCCGCACCGGCGGAATCCGGCGGTTGGTTCAATCCGGGCGCTCAACCTTCTATTGCTCCCGGCGCCAACGGTGAGTAGAAGCGTAACCATGGCCTTGAGCGGCAAATTCGCGGTCTGCGTCCTGCTCCAGATGATCTGGACGGGGGCGGCGACGGCGCAGGGTTTTCTCCCCGGCACCGAAGACATCCCCGTGATGCCGGGTCTGGAGCCAAGCGCCGGGGCGGAGACCGTCTTCGACACGCCCGCGGGACGGATCGTAACCGTGTCCGCGACCGCGCCGGCGCCGGCTTCGCGGGTGAGCGCCTTTTATGCGGAATCGCTTCCGGCGCTTGGCTGGCGGCCCGCCGGACCCGGCCGGTTCGTTCGCGAAGGCGAGGCCCTGCAGCTATCGGTCCGGGCCTCCGGAACCCGGCGGGTCGTGGTCCAGTTCACCCTTTCTCCCAGCCGCCGGGAATAACCGAAATTCCGCGGCCTGCGGTGTTGACGCCGGGGGTGCGCGCCACTATAACCGCGCCCTTCGACGAACAGATGCATGCAAAGAGAAATATTCATGGCCAACCATCAATCGGCTAAGAAACGAATTCGTCAAATTGGACGCCGCTCCCAGGTGAACCGGTCGCGGCTCAGCCGTATGCGGACATACGTGAAGAAGGTCGAGGCAGCCATCGAGAGCGGTGATGCCGTCGCCGCCACGGACGCGCTGAAGGCCGTGGAGCCCCAACTCATGCGGAGCGCGCAGAAGGGCATCATCCACAAGAACACCGCATCGCGAAAATTGTCGCGCCTGTCGGCCCGCATCAAGTCGATGCCGGCGTAGCCGGTAACGGATTCAAACGGTTAGGCCGCATTCTTCCAATGCGGCCTTTTTCGTGCCCGGACTTCTTCCGAAGGGCGAATCGGAACGACTCGAATTGAGTCAAGAAGATTATTTTCGACGTTCTCTATTCAGTCCTGTTGAATCGAAATTTTGAGGCGAGTACAGTCCATCTTGGCTCGGCGCGCACACCTTGCGCCGGTCTTCAATCGAAATCCAGGAAAGGCGGCGTGTTCAATTTAAATGGGGAAACAATTTCTCTGAAAAATTGAGCGAAGAAAAGAATTCGTCTAATTTTGACATCCAGGGGAAAATAAAAAACCAATAAAAATTCTCGCCAAATTTCGGTTGGCCAAAGTGAAATGACGATAAGGTCTCGGGGTGAGGGACCGTGTCGGTGGGGGAATACTCGCTGGGGGGCAATATCCTTTTCGAATTGCCTCTGGGTTGAATTAGGAAATCGCCGCAAGGCGTGATCCGAACGAATCGAAGCGGTCAGTATCGACCCTTCTTGGCGCATTCGATTTGTTGGGCTGGCAAGAACATGGGCACCAATTCCGACGAACGTCTTCTGGAAAATCAGTGGTATCGCGTAAGCAGCCGTCTCAAGGCCGAAATCGGTGAAACGGCATATGAAAATTGGCTGAAGCCGCTCCGGGTCCGGGAGATCAGCGGTTCCGAGGTGCGGATCGCCGTGCCGAGCCGTTTCATGCGCGACTGGGTGGTCGCCAATTACGGTGAGCGTCTGCGGGATTTGTGGGCCGGCGAGAATCCCGGCATCAAGTCCGTCGATATCTCCATTCAGCCGGGCTCGGATACGGATTCCGGCGAGGAACCGGCTTCCCCGAGAGCCGTCGCCGCCACCGCCCGGACATCCTCGGATGCCAGGCAGGCGCGGGGCATGGTGGCGCCGGGAGAAATCTCCGCGCCCCTCGACCCCCGGTTCACTTTCCCGAATTTCGTCGTCGGCAAGCCGAATGAATTCGCTTATGCGGCGGCCCGCCGGGTCGCCGAAGCGGCGTCGGTGCCGTTCAATCCGTTGTTCCTCTATGGCGGCGTCGGCCTCGGCAAGACCCATCTGATGCATGCGATCGCCTGGGATATCGTCGAGCGGGATCCAAACCGGACGGTGATGTATCTGTCGGCCGAAAAGTTCATGTACCGGTTCGTTCGGGCGCTTCGCGAACAGAACACCGTCGATTTCAAGGAGCAGTTTCGGTCCGTCGACGTGCTGATGATCGACGACGTGCAATTCATCGGCGGCCGCGACGCGACCCAGGAGGAGTTTTTCCATACCTTCAACGCGCTTGTCGATCAGGGCCGCCAGATCATCCTGTCCGCCGACAAGTCGCCCTCCGACCTCGAAGGCGTGGAGGAGCGCCTGAAGTCACGGCTCAATTGCGGTCTGGTGGCCGATATCCATGCCACCACCTACGAGCTTCGGCTGGCCATCCTGGAAACCAAGGCCGAGCAGATGAAAATCTCGGCGCCGCCCAAGGTGCTGGAGTTTCTTGCCCACAAGATCACGTCGAACGTCCGGGAGCTCGAGGGGGCGCTCAACCGGGTCGCCGCGCACACCCAGCTGGTGGGCCGGGATTTGACCCTGGAGACCACTCAGGACGTTCTCCACGACCTGCTCCGGGCCAATGACCGGCGCGTGACCATAGAGGAAATTCAAAAGCGGGTGGCGGAACATTTCAACATCCGTGTCTCGGACATGCACTCGGCCCGGCGCGCCCGTTCCGTGGCTCGTCCGCGGCAGGTGGCCATGTATCTGGCCAAACAGCTGACATCCCGCTCGTTGCCGGAAATCGGCCGCAAGTTCGGCGGACGCGACCACACCACGGTCATGCACGCGGTCCGAAAGGTCGACGAACTCCGCGAAAAAGACGGCTCGTTCGCGGAGGATGTGGAGCTGCTTCGGCGAATGCTCGAGGGTTAGAGCGGTTTTCCGGCCGGGCCGGGGCCGCGCGATGCCGGATTTCTGATTCGTGCATGTATATCAGAGACTTAGCCCGGGCGCGGCGCGGCGAAATTAGCTTCGGTCCCGGCGAAATTCTGTTATAGTAATTCGATTCCGATTCGGCGCCTCCCGAGCGCCCGACTTCACCGATTTTCGGCCGATTCCGGCGTCTTTTCGCGCCGGAACTCTCGCCACCGGAATCGTCCTCGGGGAAACGCCGACGAAGCAAAGCAGGTCGAAACGAGCCCATGAAAATCACCATCGAGCGCGGACAGCTGCTGAAAGTCCTCACCCACGTGCAGAGTGTCGTCGAGCGCCGGAACACGATCCCCATCCTGTCAAACGTGAAATTCGAGGCCCCGGACGGGCAACTCAGCCTGAACGCCACCGATATGGACATCGAAATCGTCGAAACGGTGGACGCCGACGTGGCGGCGCCCGGATCGACCACGGCGCCGGCGCATACCATGTTCGATATCGTGCGCAAGCTTCCCGAGGGCGCGCAAATCGAATTGGACTGCACCGGCGATGACGGCCAGTTGACCCTGACGTCGGGACGGTCGCGGTTTTCCCTGACCTGCCTGCCGACCGAGGATTTTCCGGTGATGGCCGACGGTGATATGCCGCACAGCTTTTCCGTATCCGCCGGGGATTTGAGGACGCTGGTCGATCGGACCCGGTTCGCCATCTCGACGGAAGAGACCCGTTATTATCTGAACGGCATTTATCTCCACGAGTCCGAGCGGGACGGCGTCGCCGTGCTTCGCGCGGTGGCGACCGACGGGCACCGCCTGGCGAGCGTGGAACTGCCGTTGCCGGACGGCGCCTCGGGCATGCCGGGCGTGATCGTGCCCCGAAAGACCGTTGCCGAGCTTCGCAAGCTGATCGACGAAACCGAAACCGACGTTCAGGTGGCGCTCTCCGATACCAAGATTCGCTTCACCTTCGATGGCGCGGTTCTGTCGTCCAAACTCATCGACGGCACTTTTCCCGACTATGACCGGGTCATTCCGGCGGGGAACGACAAGTCCATGGTGGTCGATTGCAGGACCTTCGCCGACGCGGTGGACCGGGTGTCCGCGATTTCGTCCGAAAAGTCCCGCGCGGTGAAGCTGGCAGTTTCCAAGGGAAACCTCGTCCTGTCGGCCAACAGTCCGGAAAACGACTCGGCGACCGAAGAACTGCCCATCGGGTACGAGTCGTCCGATATCGAGATCGGCTTCAATTCCCGGTACCTGTTGGACATTGCCCAGCAGATCGACGGAGAGTCGGCGACCTTCATGATGGCCGACGCCGCTTCGCCGACTCTGGTGCAGGATCCCGAGGACACCAGCGCCCTCTATGTGCTGATGCCCATGCGGGTCTAGGGTGCGGGTGCACATCGGCAGCCGTTCGCATATGTCCTCACCGCGGGCCGACGAGGCTTCCGTCCCGAGGCTGGCGGTTACCCGGCTTTCATTGACCGATTTCAGATCCTACCCGTCGGCGCGCATTCGGACCGATTCCCGTCCGGTCGTTCTGACCGGTCCCAACGGCGCGGGGAAAACGAATATTCTCGAGGCGCTCTCGTTTTTGGCGCCGGGCCGGGGCTTGCGGCGCGCCAGACTGGCCGAAGTCACCCGGCGGCGCCCGGACGAGGCAGCCGATGACCGGGTCTGGGGCGTGGCGGCCAGGCTCGAGATCGACGGCGGCACCTACGACGTGGGGACCGGCTGCCGTCCAGACGCCGACGGCGGCCGGGAGAAGCGCGAGGTCAGAATCGACGGCGACTCCGTCAAATCCCAGAGCGATCTCGCCCGTCTGACCGCCGTGCAATGGCTGACGCCGCAAATGGACCGCCTGTTCAACGAGGGCGCGGGCGGGCGGCGCCGGTTCGTGGACCGGATCATCTACGGCCTGGATGGGGATCACGCGGGCCCGGTGAACGCTTACGACCACGCGCTGAGAAGCCGGAACAAGCTTCTTCGCGAGGGGGTGCGGGACACGGACTGGCTGGCCTCGGTGGAGGATTCGATGGTGCGTCACGGCGTTGCCGTGGCTGCCCGCCGCCGGGAGGCGGTGGCCAGGCTGTCGGCCCATTGCCGGGTCGATGACGGGCCGTTTCCCGACGCCGAAATCGCCATGGCCGGCGATCTCGAAGCGTGGCTGGACGAAGCGCCGGCGCTCGAGGTCGAGGACCGGTTTCGCGAGCGCCTTAGGGAGAACGGGGCGAGGGACAGCGAACAGGCCGGCACCGGCGTGGGGCCGCACCGGAGCGATCTCGTGGTTCGTCATGCCGGCCACGGCCGGCCCGCCGCCGAGTGCTCCACGGGCGAACAAAAGGGGCTGCTGATCACGCTGGTCCTCGGCGCCGCCAGGATGCAGTCGGAAGACCGGGGCTTTGCGCCCCTGCTGCTCCTCGACGAGGTGGCGGCCCATTTGGACGAAACCAGGCGGGCCGCCCTCTTCGGCCGCCTGGGCGCCCTGAATGCGCAGGCCTGGATGACCGGGACGGACGCCGGGATGTTCGACGCGTGGCGCGGCACGGCCCGGTTTTTCGATGTTTCCCCCGGTTCGATCACCGAATGCGGGTAATCACCCGGAACCTTAGGACCAAGACGGCATGAGCGACCAAAACCAAGATCAAAACGGCGATCCGGACGAACTGGATCAGGACCAGGAAGCCTATGACGCCCAGTCAATCAAGGTTCTTCGCGGTCTCGAAGCGGTTCGCAAGCGGCCCGGAATGTATATCGGCGACACCGATGACGGATCCGGCCTGCATCACATGATTTACGAGGTGGTGGACAATGCCATCGACGAGGCGCTGGCCGGGTTTTGCGACTCCATCGAGGTGGTTCTCAACGGCGACGGGTCGGCGACGATCTCCGACAATGGCCGGGGAATTCCGGTGGACATCCACGAAGAAGAAGGCGTACCGGCGGCTGAAGTCATCATGACCCACCTCCATGCCGGCGGTAAGTTCGATCAGAATTCCTACAAGGTCTCCGGCGGGCTGCACGGTGTCGGCGTGTCGGTGGTCAATGCGCTATCGAGCGACCTCGAGCTCCGCATCTGGCGGGACGGCGACGAGCACGTCATCACGTTCAAGGACGGAGAGGTCGAAAAGCCGCTCGAGGTGGTCGGCGATGCCGGCGAAAAAACCGGCAGCCAGGTAACCTTCATGCCGTCGAAGGATGTGTTCAGCCTGACGGAGTTCGATCTCTCCACCCTGGAGCATCGCCTGCGCGAACTGGCCTTTCTGAATTCGGGCGTATCGCTGACGCTGACCGATGCCCGGCATGTGGAGCCCAAAACCGTCGAATTGCACTATGAGGGAGGCCTGAAGGCCTTTGTCGGGTATTTGGACCGGTCGAAGCAGGCGATCAATCCGACCATCTCCGTCACCGGAGAGAAGGACGGCATCATCGTCGAGGCGGCGCTTCAATGGAACGACAGCTACCACGAATCGACCCTCTGCTTTACCAACAACATTCCCCAAAAGGACGGCGGGTCCCATCTGGCCGGATTCCGCGGCGCGCTGACCCGGACCATCAATACCTACGCCGACGCGGAAGGCATCTCGAAGAAAGCCAAGGTCAGCGTCACCGGGGACGACGCGCGCGAGGGAATGACCTGTGTGTTGTCGGTCAAGGTGCCCGACCCGAAATTCTCCTCGCAGACCAAGGAAAAGCTGGTCTCGTCCGAGGTGCGGCCGGTGGTCGAGAGCATCATGGGCGACAAGCTGAACCAGTGGTTCGAGGAACACCCGAACGACGCCAAGAAGGTTATCGGCAAAATTATCGAGGCCGCCGCCGCGCGGGAGGCGGCCCGCAAGGCGCGGGAGCTGACCCGCCGCAAGGGTGCGTTGGATGTCTCGTCGCTGCCCGGCAAGCTTGCCGATTGCCAGGAAAAGGATCCGGCGCTGAGCGAGTTGTTCATCGTCGAGGGCGATTCGGCGGGCGGCTCGGCCAAGCAGGGCCGCGACAGGGGCAAGCAGGCCATCCTGCCGCTCCGCGGCAAAATCCTGAATGTCGAACGGGCGCGGTTCGATAAAATGCTGTCGTCCGCCGAGATCGGCACGCTGATCACGGCGCTCGGCACGGGGATCGGCCACGATGACTTCGATATCGGGAAAATCCGCTATCACAAGATCATCGTCATGACCGACGCCGACGTGGACGGGAGCCACATCCGGACGCTCCTCCTGACGTTCTTTTACCGGCACATGCGCGAAATCGTCGAGCGGGGGTATCTCTATATCGCTCAGCCGCCGCTTTACCGCGCCAAGAACGGAAATTCCGAGGTCTATCTCAAGGACGACCGGGCGCTCGAGGACCACCTGATCGACGCCGGCCTCGAAGGCTGCGTGCTGCGGACCGCCGAGGGCGGCGAGATTGCCGCCCGGGATCTCCGCCGGATGGTCGAGGCGGCCCGGCAGATCAAGACGCAGCTCACCGGACTGGTTACCCGGGTGCCGCTGAAGATCGTCGAGCAGGCGGCGATTGCCGGGGCGCTCAACCCGGAAATCCTGTCGAACGCCGAACATGCCGGCGAAGCGGCGGCGTATATCGCCACCCGCGTCGATCTGCTGGAAGAGGAGGGCGACCGAGGCTGGCTGGGCGAGCCGCTGCCGGACGGCGGTCTGGCGTTTACGCGGACGCTGCGGGGCGTGCCCGAAGGGCCGCACGTTATCGACGGCGCCGTGATCCGGAGCGCCGAGGCCCATGCCATCGACGCCCACGCCGCGGACCTGCAGGAGCAGTATTCCCGCCACGGCCGGCTGGTGTCCAAGGACAGGGAGTTCGTCATCACCGGGCCGGTGTCGTTGGTGGATATCGTGCTGGACCTGGGCCGCAAGCGCGTTTCCATGCAGCGCTACAAGGGGTTGGGCGAGATGAATCCCGAACAGCTCTGGGAGACCACCCTAGACCCCAACGTCCGGACGCTCCTCCAGGTGAAAGCGAGCCACGCGGACGACGCCGAGGACGTGTTCTCGACCCTGATGGGCGACCTGGTGGAGCCCCGCCGGGAGTTTATCCAGCAAAACGCCCTGAAAGTGGCCAACCTGGACGTTTAGGGTCCGGCCTCGATTGAATTGCGTCATGGCCGGGCCCGGACCCGGCCATCCACGTGTAGCGGTGACCGCCAGGCGTGGATGCCCGGATCAAGTCCGGGCATGACGATAACATAACAACAACCGCGTTATGGCCGAGGCCCGGCGGCCCGCCGCGACATCCTCGGCCGCGAGCCCGAATCTGGTCGCATTTAGGCCGGATTTCCGCCGCATTTCCTTGTTAACCAATTGCTAACGCGGGACTTCGAAAGTGCGGCGTCATGGCGAAAAACCGGAAAAACCAGGAAGGGCGGCGCAAGTCGGGGTCCAAGCCCGGCAAAATCAAGGGCGGTGCCCCTCGCCGACGCGGCCGCCGGCTTCTGTCGAGCCTGAAATGGACCGTCACTTTCGCAATCTGGGGCGTTGTGATCGTGGCCGGGACGGTTGCCTTCTATGCCTATGATCTGCCGTCCGTCGACGGCGCCCTTTCACAAAATCAAAAACCCGGCATCACGCTGGTCGCGGCCGACGGCGCCCGCTTTGCGTCGATCGGCGAGTTCAGGGGCGGGACCGTCCAGCTCTCCCAGATGCCGTCCTATCTTCCCCAGGCCCTGGTCGCCATCGAGGATCGCCGATTTTATGAGCACAGCGGCGTCGACTGGCGCGGGATCGGCCGCGCCATGGCGGTCAATCTCAGGGCCGGGCGCATCCGTCAGGGCGGCAGCACCCTCACCCAGCAGGCGGCGAAAAACCTGTTTCTGACGTCCGAGCGAACGGTCAAGCGCAAGGTACAGGAAACGCTGTTGGCGCTGTGGCTGGAGCAGCGTTTCACCAAGGAACAGATTCTGACCATTTACCTGAACCGGGTGTACTTCGGCGCCGGCGCCTACGGTCTGGAGGCCGCGTCGCGGCGTTTCTTCGATAAACCTCCGGCGCATTTGAGCCTCCACGAGGCAGCCATGCTGGTCGGCGCGCTCAAGGCGCCGTCGCGGCTCAATCCGGTCAGCGACCACAAGGCGGCGCGGAAGCGCGCAGCGGTCGTTCTCGCCGCCATGCGCAAACAGGGATTGATCACCGCCGCCCAGCATAAGCGCGCGCAATCCGGCGGCTCGGGTTCCGCTCGGGCGCCAAGCCGCAAAAACGCCGCGCTGTACTACGCGGATTGGGTGGTGGATCAATTGTCCGGTTATGTGGGTCCGGATGCCGGCAGCCTCGTGGTCGAGACCACGCTGGATACGGGATTGCAGCGCTCGGCCGAGCGGGCGGTCGCCGATTTGATCGGCGGCAGGGGCCGGGCCCGGGGCATTTCCCAGGCCGCGGTCGTGGTGTTGTCCATGGACGGCGCCGTCCGGGCGATGGTCGGCGGCCGCAGTTACGGCAGGAGCCAGTTCAACCGGGCGGTTCAGGCCCGGCGTCAGCCGGGCTCCGCCTTCAAGCCCATCGTCTACCTGGCGGGACTGGAACACGGATTGCGGCCGTCCACGGTGGTCGTCGATGGTCCGGTCGAGGTCGGGGGCTGGAAACCGCGCAATATAGATGGCGCTTACGCGGGCGAACTGACCCTCCGTCAGGCTCTTGCCCGCTCGGTCAATACGGTCGCCGCCAAGGTCGCCGCGCAGGCCGGAATAGCCGAAGTCATTTCCACGGCCCAACGCCTTGGCATCACCAGCCGGCTCACCCGGACGCCCAGCATCGCGCTCGGAACCTCCGAGGTCGGTCTGCTGGAGCTGACGGGCGCCTATGCGGCCATCGCGAACGGCGGGATCGCCGTATGGCCCTATGGGGTCGAGCGCGTCGCCGACCCCGGCGGGGCCATCCTTTTCGAGCGGGCGGGCGACGGCCCGCCCAGGGTGATCAAGCGGGTTCATGCCCGGGCGCTGAGCGAGATGCTGGGCGGCGTGGTGTCCGAAGGCACTGGCCGGGCGGCGCGACTGGACCGCCCCGCCGCGGGCAAAACCGGGACTTCCCAGAATTTCCGCGATGCCTGGTTCGTCGGCTACACCGCCGATTTCGTCGCCGGTGTCTGGCTGGGGAATGACGATGGCGCGCCGATGCGCGGCGTCACCGGGGGCCGTGACGCCGCGAGGCTCTGGCGGGCGGTTATGATGGCGGCGCACGAGGGCATGCCGTCCCGGGTGCTGTTCCCGGCGGCGGAGACCGCCCAGGACCGGCCCGGCTTCTTCAGGCGATTGTTCGACAGGCTCTCTTCGGCGGGCGGTTAGGGTCCGGGCTCGATTGAGCCGCCCTACGAGTGTTGCGGCGACGAGGACGGCGCGGCACAAAATCCCCTCTCCCCTGGAGGGAGAGGGACGCGGAGGCTTGGCGAGCGAAGCGAGCCTAGCCATGCCTGTCCTCCGGCCGGCGGAGCCGGTCCGGTGGGCTGGGTGAGGGGGATTGTCGTTTCACCCCACCCTCATCTTCACCCCCACCCCAACCCTCCCCCGTTCCAGCCTTCGTAGCCGAAGGCTACTTCGGCGGAGTAGGTCAAGGGGGAGGGGGTTTTCTCTTAGCCCTCGCCCCCGTCAGGGGGACAGGGTGAGGGAGGCGCAAAAACGGGAATCCCCCAATTGAGTACGGACCCTAACCCGGCCGTTGCCTATTCGGCGATACGGGCGATCGTCGACGTGGTCGAATGCCCGTCCGCCAGTTCGGCCAGGACGATCTCGCCGCCGTAGGCCTGGACGGTCTTCGCTTCGGGGATATCCTCGATACGATAATCGGCGCCCTTGACGAAAACCTCCGGCTTCAACAGCTCTATGAGATCAGCCGGCGTGTCGTCTTCGAATATGACCACCAAATCGACGGTTTCGAGAGAGGCGAGAACCGCCGCCCGCGCGGCCTCCCCCTGGATCGGCCGTTTCGGGCCCTTTAGCCGGGTCGTCGAGGCATCGCTGTTGAGGGCCACGATCAGCCGGTCGCACGCCTTCTTTGCCTGGGCGATGACCGAGAGATGGCCGGGATGCAGCAAATCGAAACAGCCGTTCGTAAAACCCACTTTGAGTCCCTGGCCGCGCCATTGTTTCACCCGGTCGAATGCCGGCTGCCTCGGGACGATTTTCATGCCGCTGCCCGCCAGTTCGGCGGCCCGGAGCGCCGCCGCGATGTCGTCGGCGTAGGCGACCGCGGTGCCGATCTTGCCGACGACGATCCCCGCCGCCGTATTGGCCAATTCCACCGTCCGGCCGGCCGGGATCCCTGCCGCCAGACCCGCGGCCATGGTGGCGGCCACCGTGTCGCCGGCGCCGGAAACGTCGAACACGTCGCGCGCTTCGGCGGCGAAATGCCGCGGCGCCTCTCCCTTTACGATCAGGCTCATGCCGTCCGCGCTCCGGGTCGCGAGAACGCCCTTCACGCCGGTACCATCGATAAGACGGTTGGCCGCGGCGATGATGTCTTCATCGCCGTCCGTCGATTGTCCGGAAGCCTCGGCGAGCTCCTTCAGGTTCGGCGTGACCAGGTCCGCTCCCGAGTACGGCGCGAAGTCGCGGCCCTGGGGGTCGACCACCACCGGAACGCTTGCCTCGATGGCGAGGGAGATAACCTGCTTGGCGAGGCCGCCGCCGAACATCCCCTTGCCGTAATCGGCAAGTATCACGGCGCCGCAGTCCGGCAGCGCCGCCAGCACCTTTTTCAGAACGCTTTCCCGAAGCCGGCTGTCCAGCGGCTCCAGGGATTCCTCATCGGCGCGGAGCATCTGCTGGGAGCCGGCGATGTAGCGCGTCTTGATGGAGGTCGTCCGGTTTTCGCCGTTGACCAGATCGGCCTCGGTGCCGGTCAACTCGCCCAACAGCGCGGCGATCCGCGTGCCGGCGGCATCGCGGCCGACGACCGAGACGAAGGTGGTCGAGACCCCCAGGCCCGCGAGGTTGCGGGCGACGTTTCCGGCCCCGCCGAGCATTTCCATTTGACGCTCCACCCGCAGCACCGGAATGGGCGCTTCGGGTGAAATTCGCTCCGCCCCGCCATAAACGAAGCGGTCCAGCATGACGTCGCCGACGCACAGCACGCGCGCGCCGGCTATCGTTTCCAGGGATTCGAGCAACTCGGCTGCTGGGGTCACGACGCCATCCGCTACAGTCTGATCCATTGGCCGCTCATTCGGGCGCGGTCCGCGGCGAGAGCCGCACGTGACACCTCCAGCAGCTCGCCGGCCGGCACCGGGGGCTCGCCGCCCCCCGCGACCGCCGCTGCGAACGCCTTGAGCGCGTCCCGGTGGCCCTTGTCCTGCCCGCCGGACCTGAGCTGCCGCGTGCTGCCGCCGACGGTCGCCTGCCAGGACCGGAAGTTGTCGATGACGAAGACGGCGCCGCCGGCAAAAATCTCGATCTGCTCTTTGGGAAAGCCGGCATCCCCCAGCGAGGTGTAGACGATCGTCGCAAGCCCCCCGTCGGCAAACTGCAGCGTGACGGTCACGTCGTCTATTGCGGGATCGCTCATGGCGACCCCCGAGGCATGAACCGCTTCGATCGGCGAGCCGGCGAAAAGTCGGGCCATATCGATGAAGTGACAGCCTTCGCCGATCAACCGCCCGCCGCCGGAATCGGGGTCGAGCGTCCAGTGACCGGCCGGCAGCCGGCCCGCATTCACCCGCATAACGATGTTGCGTGGTCCCGAGATATCTTCCAGCCGGCGTTTGATTTCGACACTGGCGGGGGCAAAGCGGCGGTTGAAGCCCACTTGGAGAAGCCCGCCGCTTCGTTCCAGAGCATCCTCGATCAATGCCAATTCGTCCTCGGACAGGGCGAGCGGTTTCTCGACCCAGACCGACTTGCCGGCCAACAGGGCCTGGGCCGTCAGGGCCGCATGGCTGTCGTGCCGGGTGGCGATGACCACCGCATTGACCGCGGGATCGCCGATGACCGCTTCGGCGCTTTCCGCGGTTTCCTCGATCCCGAATTTCTCCGCCGCATGTTGCGCCGACGCCCCGGACTTGCCGGCGACGGATCGGAGTTGGACGTTCTGCAATTTCGACAGTTCGGGCAGCAACACCGCCCTGGCAAAGGCGCCGGCGCCGATCAGCCCGACGGCACAGGCGCCGGATGCGGGAACCGGCGCCGTCCGCGGCGATGCCGCCGCCTTGGTCCCGGCAGCCGTTTCGGCCGGGTAGGTGATCACGACGCCGAGGCTCGGCTCGCTGCTTTCGGTGACCAGTTCGAAGGCGCGGACCGCTTCGTCGATCCCGAACGAATGGGAAATCAGTTTGCGGACGTCGAGCCGCCGGCCCTCGGGCAGGGCCATCAGGCGGAGCACCTCGGCCAGGTTCGCCGTTTCGGTCCAGCGAACGAAGCCCTCCGGAAACTTTACGTTGCGCTCCTCATAGTCGTTGTCATAGCGGCCAGGACCATAGGACCGGGAAACCACGATATTCAGCTCTTTCTTCATGAAGGCGGCGTAGGGGAATTGGGTGCCCGTGAGGCCGACGAGGCAAACCCGGGCGCGGTCGCGCGCGATTTCCGCAGCGGTCTCGAACGGTTCGGCGGACTCGGTCGCGGCGGCGATCAGGATGCCGTCACAGCCGATGCCCCGGGTTCGCTGCCCGATATCCGCGGCCAGCCGGTCGGCGGACCATTCGTTGAGGTCATATACGGCCTCGGCGCCGAGCTCGCGGGCGAGATCGAGCCGTTCGGCATCGTAATCCAGCGCCACCGGCCGCGCCCCGGACAAGCGCAGTATCCCAAGGGCCAGCTGACCGACCAGGCCGGCGCCGATCACGGCGACCGTCTCTCCGATTTGGGCATCCAGATTTCGGACCGCATGGAGCGCGATTGCCCCGACGGTCCCGAAGCAGGCTTCCTCGTCGGTCACGCCGGCGGGCACCAGGGCGGCCAGATTTTCCGGCACCGCACTGTACTCCGCGTGGTTGGCGATGCCGGCCCCGGCAATGGCCACCCGGTCCCCCGGACGGTAGCCCCGGCTGTCCCGCTTGCCGCCGATTTCGGTGACGGCGCCGACCGCCGAGTAGCCGAGCGGCAGCGGCTCATCGAGCCGCGCGCGGACGGACTTGAGAGTCGCGGCGAGGCCGTCGGTCCGCGCCTTGTCGAGAACCTTTTTCACCAGGTCGGGGCGCGCCCGGGCTTTTCCCGCGATGCTCTTGCGGGCGAAATCGACCACCATGCGTTCCGTGCCGGCGGATATCAGCGAGGCGCGGGTCGCCACAAGCAGTTCACCCGGCGCCGCGGACGGCCGCGGTACGTCCTTGACATCGAGCCGGCCCGTCCGGGCGCTCTGAATCACCTGCTTCATGGCGCTGTTGTACTCTGTTTTCAATGCCTTATGCAAAGCCCCGCCGGATGGAAATACCCATGGACGGCTGCGAACCGGCGCATTAGAAGGGCTGTCATGTGTGGCGTTAGCGCTATTTTCTCCTACGCCCCGGGTGCGCCGGCGATCGACGAGGCGGAACTCGACCGAATCAGCCAATACATGGTCCACCGCGGTCCCGATGGCGAGGGGCGGTGGGTATCGGACGATCGGCGGGTCGGGCTGGCGCATCGGCGGCTGGCGATCATCGACCCCTCCCCGGCCGGCGCCCAGCCCATGTTTCTCGGGGCGGGCGGCGGCGCAAGGGGCGGCCTGATCGTCAGCTATAACGGCGAAATCTACAACTACCGGGAGCTGAGGGCGGAATTGGAGTCCGAGGGGCGCCGGTTCCGGACCCAATCCGACACGGAGGTCATTCTTCACCTCTATGACCGGGACGGCCCGGGCATGGTCGAGCGGCTGCGCGGCATGTTCGCCATCGTGATCTACGACCGAAACCGGCGGAGCCTGTTCCTGGCCCGTGATCCGTTCGGCATCAAGCCGCTCTATTACGCCGATGACGGCGAAACCGTTCGCGCGGCGTCGCAGGTCAAGGCGCTCCGGGCGGGCGGCGCCGTCGCCACGGATCTCGACCCGGCGGCCCAGGTGGGTTTCTTCATATTCGGCTCGGTTCCCGAGCCCTTCACCATGTTCAAAAGCGTCAAACTGCTGGAATCCGGCACCTGGATGACCGTCGAGACGGGCGGCCGTATCGAACGCCGGCGCTATTTCGACTTCCGGGAGCACCTGCGGGCACCGGAAGGGGGCGGCGCCGGCAGGCTGGCGGCGGCCGTCGCCGACACGGTGCGGCATCACATGGTCGCCGACGTGCCGGTCGGCGTGTTCCTGTCCGCCGGTTTGGATTCGGCGACCGTGACCGCCCATGCGGCCGAGTTCCAGGGCGCCGGTCTCGACACGCTGACCCTCGGTTTCGACGAATACCGCGGCGGCGAATTCGATGAGGTGCCGTTGGCGGAGAAGGTCGCCGATGCCTACGGAACCCAGCAGCACACCCGCATCATCCGGTCCGCCGACTTTGAACCCGAGTTCGAGCGGATCATGAAACACATGGATCAGCCGAGCATCGACGGCATCAACACCTATTTCGTCGCCAAGGCGGCATCGGAGGCCGGGTTGAAGGTGGCGCTGTCGGGTGTCGGCGGAGACGAGATATTCGGCGGATACTACACCTTCGATCAGATTCCCAAGGTGGTGAACCGCATCGGACTGATCCCGGGCGCGCCCGGGGTCGGGCGGCTCCTTCGGACGGCCCTGTCGCCGGTCCTGACCAGGGTGACGTCCCCGAAGTGGGCCAGCCTTGTCGAATACGGCGCCGATTATGCGGGGGCGTATCTGCTGCGCCGGGGATTGTTCCTTCCCTGGGAGCTGCCGGCCTTCCTGGACCGCGAGCTGGTTCAAGCGGGACTGGAGGGCCTTCGGCCCCTCGATGCCCTCTCGGAAACGGTAGACGGCATCGAGCCCGGCAGGCGATCGGTGATCGCCCTCGAGACCGCCTGGTACATGGGCAATCAGCTCCTGAGGGATGCGGATTGGGCGGGGATGGCTCATTCCCTGGAGATCAGAACGCCGTTGGTCGATTCGGTGTTCTTTCAAAAGGTCGCGGGGCTGGGCGCGACCAAGCGCGATTTCGCGACGACGCCGGGACGGCCCCTGCCGGCGGAACTCCTGGACCGGCCGAAAACCGGATTTCTGCTTCCCGTCCGGGAATGGGTGCTGGGCCGTCGGCCCGGCGCGCGGCCGGAGCGGGGGTACCGGGGGTGGGCCAAGACCGTCTTCGAGGAAGCGGTGGCGGCGTGACTCCGGGTGTATTGAAGCACCGGCCCGATCATGACACCATCGGCCCCGAAACTTTTTGAGCGCAGTTCTGCCGGAGGGATTATGCCCCATTATCATTTGATCAGTTCGAAGACCTGACCCTGGGTTCAGCGCGCCGTGATTGCTATGCGTGCCAAGAACGTCGATTTCGAGGTCACTTACGTCAATTTGCGCGAGAAGCCCGACTGGTTTCTCGAGATTTCGCCCCACGGCAAGGTGCCGGTGTTGAAGGTGGATGACGAAGTTCTGTTCGAATCCAACGCCATCGCCGAGTACCTGGACGAGATGGTGCCGCCGCGGCTGCACCCCGAAGATCCCGTCAAGCGCGCCCGCAACCGGGCCTGGACAGACTTCGTGCCCGATTTCTCCAGGGCGCTGGGCAAGGTGAGCTACGCCAAGACCCCGGAGGATATCGCCGAAGCCATGGAGGCGCTGCCCAAGCCCTTGAGCCGGGTCGAAGAGGCGCTCACCCGGGAGCGTGACGGCGATGGGCCGTTTTTCAACGGTTCCGCCCTGTCGCTGGTCGATGCGGCCTATGCGCCGTTCCTCATGCGGTTCACCTTCGTCGAGAAGTACCTCAACACGGGCGCCCTCGACGACTATCCCAAAATCGGCGCCTGGCGCGACGCGCTGCTGGCCGATGAGCGGATAAGGAACTCGGTGCCGGAAGACTTCGAAACCGAGTTCGCCGGGAACCTGGTCCGCCGGGAAACCCATGCGGCGACCCTCATGGAGGGGGCGTCCGAAGCGGCCGAATAAGCCGCCGAATAATTTTGAAGGCCGCTGGGCGCGCCGAACTCCGGTGCGCCCGGCGTTTTTTTGAGGCTGGGGAGGAAGCATGGTGAACGCGATTCTCCGCGTCGAGAATGTCCGGGGCATGATCTGGATGATTGCCTCCGGCGCGCTTTTCGCCCTCAATTTCTCCATCATCCGCCACCTTGGGGACGACCTTCACGCCTTCGAGATCGTCTTCTTCCGCAACCTGTTCGGTTTCCTGGTGATGATCCCCATGCTCTGGCGGCTGGAGCGCAGGCAGCTCATACCGAAACGCCCGATGATGATCCTGTCGCGCGGGATTTTGCAGACGGTTGCGTTGTTCGCCTGGTATACGGCGCTGATCGCCATCCCCATCGCGACAGCCACGGCGATCGGCATGGTCGAGCCGATCCTAACCTCCCTGGTCGCGGTGATTCTCCTGCGGGAGAGGGCCGGTATGCAGCGATGGCTCGCCGGGCTTGTCGGGCTGGCCGGCACCTTGATCCTGATCCGGCCGGGCTTCCAGAGCTTTCAGGCCGAACTCCTGCTCCCCCTCGTGTCCGCCACCTGCTGGGCGTTCTATCTGATGGCGGGCAAGGTCGGCACCCGTGTCGATTCGCCGACCATCGTGGTGGCTTATCCGGTCATCGTCGTTGTGCCCCTGGCGCTGATCCCCACCATCATGGTGTGGGAAACGCCGACCTTGGCGCATTGGGGCTGGTTCATCGTTTCCGGCGCACTGACCAGCGCCGCCACCTACGCCATCACCAAGGCCTACCAGGTCGGCGACGCGACGGCGGTCTCGCCGCTGGCGTTCATGCGCCTTGTTTTCGCCGCCCTGTTCGCCTTCGCCTTTTTCAACCAGATTCCCGAAATCTGGACCTGGATCGGCGGCGGCGTTGTCGTGATCGCCGCGAGTTATCTCGCCCGGTACGAGGCGCGGATCGCGATGGCAAGCGGGGAAGCAAAAAAGGCCGAAGGCCACGAGTGACGGTGGTCAACGGGCCGGGCAGTTGGTAGTGTCCGCTCACCAGATCCAAGGAGAGACCGTCGTGATCGATACGGAACTCGAAAAGGTTCAGCAGTACCTGCGGAAGCTGTTCGCCAACGACAACATCAACCTCCGCGACCGCGCCCAGGCCGACGGCTCGGTCGAGGTGAGCCTGGGTGAGGAATTCATCGGGGTGATCTACAAGGACGACGAGGAGGAAGGCAACGTTTCCTACGAATTCAATATGTCCATATTGGAGTTCGATCTGCCGGAATAGCATATGGGCGTTCCTTGACGTCCGCGCCTGCCGGCGATTTAGTACGCACAACAATCAGGCCTTGGGTGCCGCCCGGGGACTGGACAACCGGTCCCGGGGCGCTTCATTTAGGAAATGACGCCGTTCGGAGGCACTCGTATTCCATGCGATATTACCAACTCGGACTGACTTGCCGCGATCCCGGCCGCGCGATGCCCGGCTTTACCCTCTTTACGCCGCTTATCCAGAAAACCGCCTATCTGATCAATATGCGGGGCGCCATCGTTCATCGGTGGGACCTGCCGGCCCAACCGGGCAACTACGCCTATCTGATGCCCAACGGCAACCTGCTCGTCTCGACCTGGATCGAGGGCGGACCCGAGGGCCTCAATGCCAAGGGCGGGCTGATCCAGGAGCTGGACTGGGAAGGCAACGTGGTGTGGGAATATCGCGATCCCTCTCAGCACCACGATTTCAAACGGCTCTCCAACGGCAACACGGCCTATCTCGCCTGGGAAATCCTGCCCGAGGAAGCCCGCAAACGGGTCCGGGGCGGTATTCCCGGATCCGAGCGGGACGAGGGAATTTGGGGCGACTACATTCGCGAGGTGGACCCCGCCGGCAACACGGTCTGGGAGTGGCACGGCTACGACCACATGGATTTCGAGAAGTATCCGTTGCCCGAAGGCCAGCGCCGGATCGAATACGCCCATCCCAATTCGATCGCCGAGACGCCGGAGGGCGACATCCTGGTGGGTTGGCGCCACAATTCCATGGTCGGCATCATCGACAAGTCGATCAACGAATTTAAGTGGATCGAAGCCAGGCGGGAGTTCGGCAACCAGCACGACGCCCAGATTCTCGAGAACGGCAACATGATGCTGTTTGTCAACAATGCCATGGTGCCGGGCCCGGGTTCCAAATCGAAGGTCTGGGAGTTCAATTACCGGACCGGCGAAACCGCGTGGGAGTATGTCGGCGATCCGCCTTATACGTTTTCCAGCGTCTTCATTTCCGGCGCCCAGCGCCTTCCGAACGGCAATACCCTGATCTGCGAAGGGCAATGGGGACGAATTTTCGAGGTGACGCCGGCCGGCGATATCGTTTGGGAATACATTTCGCCGTTTTTCGTGCCGGCCTCGCCCGCGAAGCCCGAAAGCAAAGGCAACAACGTCTTCCGCGCCTACCGGTACGCGCCCGACGGTCCGGAAATACGGGGCAGGCTGGACGGCCTCGTCGACTAGGGGCTGTACTTAATTGATTGCGTCATGGCCGGGCCCAGACCCGGCCATCCACCTGTGCGTCGCCCCCCGAAACGTGGATGCCCGGATCAAGTCCGGGCATGACGCGTGTTGTTGGAACCCCCTATTCCGTCATACCCCGGCGCAAGTCCGGGGTATCCACATTTCCAATTCTTGAACCACAGAGACGGTGAGACAGTGAGGAGCACCGGGATCGAAACCTCTCCTCTCAACCTCTGTGTCTCTGTGGTGAATATCCTGGATGCCCCGAACAAGTCGGGGCATGACGGGTTTTACACGGTGATGACGACTTGCGGGTGAGCGGGGACCGGCCTACAGGCTATTCAAATCGACGGTCTCGCCGATGCGCATGACGCGCTTGGCGACGCTTTTCTCGTTGGCGGCAGCGAACGCCGCCAGCCCGTCTTTCGGCGTATCCTCGCCGAGCGGGAGAGTTCCCCAATGCATCGGCACCGCTGTCCTGGCGCCGATGATCTTGGCCAGCCTGAGAGCCTCGGCCGGGTTGGTGTGCATCGGCCGCATGAAATCCCGGGGCAGAAAGGCGCCGATGGGGACGAGGGCGATGTCCGCCGGGCCGACCCTGGGGGCGACCTCTTTTTCGAACACCGGACCGAAGCCGGTGTCGCCGACGAACCAGATTTTCCTGCCCGCGCCTTCGATCATGAAGCCGTTCCAAAGGGATTCATTGGTGTCGCCGAGAGTGCGCCTGGACCAGTGGATGGCCGGGGTCGACGTGAGCGTTACGCCGCCGACCGTGGTTTCGTCATACCAATCCACTTCCTTGACGTTGGCGAGGCCCGCCCGCCGGGTCAGTTCACCGAGACCCAGCGGGACCAGGACCAGGGTGTCCCGCTTGCGCGCCGCCAATGTTTGCAGGCTCGGGATGTCGTAGGAATCGTAGTGATTGTGCGAGATCAGGATGACGTCGATCGGCGGCAGGTCCCCGATCTTCAGTCCCGGCGGGACGTAACGCTTCGGTCCTGCGAAGGCGACCGGCGAAGCGCGTTCCGAGAAAAACGGATCGGTCAGGACGTTGACGCCGCCGAGGGTGATGAGAAATGTCGCATGATTGATCCATGTCATCCGGGGATTCGGCGTCGCGGCCAGCTGGGCCTTTGCGTCTTCGTAGGGGACCACATGGTTCGGCGGGATGGTCGAGGTGTCGAACTCCTCGGTCAGGCGCCGGGAGACGAAACGGAAAAACCGGGCCGGCTCGATTTCCCGCTTGAGGCTGCCCGGCGGGTTTTGGAACCCGGTTTCGGTGTGGTGATATTTGCCCGGGTCGTGACGGCTTTCCTGGGCGGTTCCGGTTGCGCAGCCGGCCAGGAACAGCGCGGCGGCGACCGGGAACATGACGCGGAAACCCATGCGCTCAGTCCCCAGCGGGCGGAAAATCGTTGGTCGCTGCCTGCTGCATGCCTGCCGCCTTCGTCCTGGCCCCGTTGCCCCTGATCGGCATGATATAGCCGGTGACGCGGCCGGCGCCAGACCCGGCGCGCGCGGGTCCGCAGCACGCAATCGGACCGCCATGCGGCCGGGATGGCTTTTTCCTTTTTTGGATCAGGGGTTTGGGGCAGACTCCGGGCCCATGAAAAACCGCTGGTCGAAGAAACGGGCGGCCGAATGGCGCCGCGGGACCTCCCCCAGGGGTCTCGGTGAGCTTGTTTATGCGTCGCGGCTGTTGGGCGGCGATGCCGCGCTCGTTCTGCACGGCGGCGGCAATACGTCGGCGAAACTGCGGGTGCGGGGCGAGAACCGGCTTTACGTCAAGGGCAGCGGCCGGGATATGTCGGTCATCGAGGCGGCGGGCTTCACGGCGCTCAGGCTGGACCCGTTGCGGGAGCTGCGTTCCCGGCGGTCCCTGGATGACGACGGGATGATCGACCGGCTGTGCGCGGCCAAGGTGTCGGCCAAAGCGCCGGAGCCGTCCGTTGAAACGCTTCTGCACGCCTTTCTGCCGGCTCCGTATGTCGTCCACAGCCATGCCAACGCGATCCTGGCCCTGACCAATCAGCAGGCCGCCAAGGACTTGTGCGGGCAGGCGTTCGGCGACGCGGCGGCGGTGGTCGGCTACGTCAGGTCCGGATTTGCGCTCGCCAAGCGGGTTGCCGCGGCGGCCGATAGGAACCCGGCCGCGGTCGGCATCATCGTCCCCCATCACGGCATCTTCACCTTCGGCGAAACGGCGGAGGAAGCCTATGGCCGGATGATTTCGCTGGTCGATTCGGCCGAGAAACGTCTCGAGAAGGGCCGCAGACCGGGTTTTGCGCGGTCCCCCCTGCCCCGCCGCCTCGCGGCCGTTTCGGATGTGGCGCCGGTTCTCAGGGGCCTCTATGATGATCGGCTTTCGCCGGTCATGAGCTTCCGGACAAGCGATGCCGTTCGCCGGTTCGTCGACGGCAAGGACCTGAAGCGCTACGGAAACGCCGGCACCGCCACCCCCGACCATGTCATCCGCACCAAGTCCAGGCCGCTGATCGTGCCGCCGCCGGAGGCGGGCGCCATCGACGGGTTTCGCGCCGCCGCCCAACGGGCATGCGCCGGCTACCAGCGCATGTATGACGGCTATATCGGCAGGAATCGCAAGCGGCTCGGTGGTTTGGAGCCCGCCGATTCACTGCCCCGGGTGATCCTCGTGCCCGGGCTGGGATTGTTCGGCGTGGGCGAGGACGCGGCCGCCGCCGCCGTCGCGGCCGACATCGCGGAGGCCAATGCGGCGACCATTGCCGCCGCGGAACGGGTCGGACGCTTCAAGCCGCTGGCCGAGCGGCACGTCTTCGACGTCGAATACTGGCCGCTGGAACGGGCCAAGCTGGGCAGCGGAAGCCCGCCGCGATTTCAGGGAAAAATCGTTCTCGTGACCGGCGCCGCCGGGACCATCGGGGCCGCCATCGGAAAGGCGTTTCGCTCGGCCGGCGCCGAGGTGGTGCTGACCGACGTGGACCGTTCCAAGGTCGAAACGACCGCCCGGTCCCTTGGCGGGCGGGGGATCGCGTGCGATGTCACCAGGCCCGCCTCGGTGCGCCGCGCGTTCGATGCCGCCTGCGAGACGTACGGCGGTGTGGATATCGTGGTCTCCAACGCCGGCGCCGCCTGGCAGGGAGAGATCGGCACCGTCGACGAAAAGATTCTCCGCGAGAGCTTCGAATTGAACTTCTTCGCCCACCAGACCGTCGCCCGGAACGCCGTCCGGGTCATGCGGGCCCAGGGCAACGGCGGCTGCCTGCTGTTCAACGCCTCCAAGCAGGCGGTGAATCCGGGGGCCGGCTTCGGACCCTATGGTGCGCCCAAGGCGGCGACCCTGTTTCTGGTCCGCCAGTACGCGGTGGACCACGGCAGGGACGGCATCCGGTCCAACGGCGTCAATGCCGACCGGATTCGGTCCGGCCTGTTGACCGGCGGGATGATCAAATCCCGCGCCGGCGCCCGCGGCCTCACCGAGGCCGATTATATGGGCGGCAACCTGCTCGGCCGGGAGGTGACGGCGGACGATGTCGCCCAGGCGTTCGTTTCGCTGGCGGCGGCGGAAAAAACCACCGGCGCCATTCTCACCGTCGACGGCGGCAACATCGCCGCGGCGCTGAGGTAGGCCCGCCGCCGGAACTGGATGAGGCTTAAAATAATTGCGTCATGGCCGGGCCCAGACCCGGCCATCCACGTGTGCGCCGCCCCCCGAAACGTGGATGCCCGGATCAAGTCCGGGCATGACGAAAACATAACAATGATTGCGCCATGCACCTGTCCACCGGACCGGGCTCGCCGGTTGGCGGAGACGCTACTCCGCCGCCTGCTGCGCGCCGAGATCGGCCTTCAGGTCCTCGTACATCTCGAACGCCGCGCCGGGTTTGGCATTGTCGTGCACCACGGCGCCGACCGCCTGGATCATCGCGGCCGGACTGTCCGACTGGAAGATGTTGCGGCCCATGTCGACGCCGGCCGCGCCGGCATTACAGGCCTTATAGGCCATTTCGAGGGCTTCAAGCTCCGGCAGCTTCTTGCCGCCGGCGATGACGATGGGCACCGGGCAGGCGGCGGCCACGTTCTCGAATCCGGGCTCGAAGTAATAGCTCTTGACGTAATGGGCGCCGATCTCGGCGCAAATCCGGGTCGCCAGCGCGAAGTAGCGTTCGTCCCGGGTCATGTCGGCGCCGACCCCGGTGACCGCCAGGGTCGGGATGCCGTATCTGGTGCCGGTGTCGATGAGCCTGGTGACGTTGGCGATGGATTTGTGCTCGTACTCGGCGCCGATATAGACCTGGGCGGCCATGGCGCAGGCGCCGAGGCGGATCGCGTCCTCGATGTCGACAGCTATCAGCTCGTTGGAAAGCTCGGTGAGGATCGACTGGCCGGCGGAGCAGCGCAGCACGACCGGCTTGGCGACGGACGGAGGAATCGATGTCCTGAGGGCGCCCCGGGTGCACATCAGCACATCGGCGAAGGGCGCCAGCGGGCGGATGTCGAGATCGATGCGCTCCAGGCCGGTGGTCGGTCCCTGGAAGTAGCCGTGGTCGAAGGCGAGCATGACCGTGCGTCCGGTGTCGGGACGAAATATCCGCGCCAGACGGTTTTGCATTCCCCAATCCAGGGAATTCGAGCCCTTCAGAAAGAAGTTCTCACTCTCGTGGGGAATTTCGGGGTGGAAGTTCTTGCCTTCCCTGATGTCGTCCTTGTCGGCCATGTCGACTGCTCTTCGATGAATATCCGAATGTCTAGTTATACACCAAGCCGCCCTTCCGGGCTCGCACATTGGGCGCGCGCTATTCCCAAGTTATCCACATGAATATCCACAAAAGAAACTTCTTTAACCGGCTGGAATACCGGCAAAAAAGGCCGGTTTCAATTTATCCACGGAAACGCCGTCCCAACTGTGCACAGCATGGTCCGCAAATGTTCCGCCGCGGGCCCGGGTCAGGACGGCGGCTTGAAGTGCTTGGACAGTTTCAGGCCCTGACTCTGATAATTGGATCCGATGCCGGACCCGTAAAGCTGATCGGTCGTTTGCGTGAGGCGTTCATACACAAGGCGGCCCATGGTCTGGCCGTCTTCCAGGACGAAGGGGACATCCCGCGGACGGACCTCGAGCACCGCCCGGCTGCCTTGTCCGCCCGCGGCATCATGGCCGAATCCGGGATCGAAAAAGCCCGCATAGTGCACCCGGAACTCTCCCACGTGGCTGTCGAAAGCGCGCATTTCGGCGGCGTGGTCGGGCGGCACGCTGACCGCCTCCTTGGAGGCCAGGATGTAGAATTCATCCGGATCAAGGGTGATGTTGGTGGCGCCCCGGCTGACGATGGGATCCCAAAAGTCGTGGACCTCGTAGTAACCGTCCTTTTCCAGATCGATGACGCCGGTGTGGCGCTTGGCCTTGTAGCCGATCACGCCGCCTTCGGCCGCACCGGTGATATCGACGGTGAATACGACCCCCGATGTGGCGATATCCGCATCGTCGGCCGAGACCAGAGGCGAGGCTTCGTGGAGCCGGCGCATGGCCGCCATGGACGCCGGCGGCTTGCCGCGCCGCAGCCGAAGCTGACTCAGCCGGGTCCCGGTCCGGACCAGGACGCTGAAGGTCAGGGGCGAGATTTCGGCGTAGAGCCGGCCTCGATACCCCTCCTCGATACGGTCGAATTCGGACGAATAATCGGTGATCACGCGGGTGAAGATATCCAGCCGCCCGGTGGACGATTTCGGGTTGGCCATGGCCGACGTCATTTCCGGCAGCTTCAGGCCTTCGAGCAGCGGAACCACATAGACGCATCCCCGCTCGAGGACGGCGCCGCCGGTGATGTCGATCTCGTGCATGGTAAAGGCCTTGAGGCGGCCCGCCACCGTCTCGTCGGCGCCCGGCAGGAAACTTCCCCGAACCCGGTAGGCGGTCCGGCCAAGCCGCAAATCCACACTGGCCGGCTGAATTTGATCCTCGCCCACCGCACGGTCGTCGGCGGCGAATATCTCACCGGACTTCAGGAGTCGGCGAAGGGTCTGTGACGGCAGGATGCCGGTCGAGTGAACGTTGCCGTCACGGCCGGCGTCGTCGTCAAGCCCGTCCAGGGGCAGCGTGGCGGTGGTTTCGGTCAATTCGAACTGCTCCCAAATCGAATGCCCATTATACCCGAATGGATCCGCCGGCGGGGGTCCATGCGGACGAAACGCGCCTGGCGGCTACGCCAGATGCTCGGCGAAAAATTCCCTGGAGCGGGCGCGGGCGAGGTCGGTGGCGGCCTCGTTGTACGAGGGTCTTTCGTCGCAGATGAATCCATGACCCGCGCCGTCATATACATGGATGGCGGCATCGGGCTTGGCGGCTCGAATATCGTCCACGGTCTCCATGGGGATGCCCTGGTCTTCGGCGCCGAAATGCATCATGACCGGGCACGTGGCGTCGCGGTCGAGGAAGTTGCCGATCCCGCCGCCGTAGTAGCACGACGCGGCATCGAAATCGCCCGAGCAGGCGCCAAGCCAGGAGACCGTTCCGCCATAGCAGTAGCCGATAATGCCGACCTTGCCCGCGTCCCTCAGCGCCGCCGCGGCGGCGGCGATGTCCTTGACGCTGTCGTCCCAGGCGACCTTCTCGCGGAGACCCATGCCGGTCTGACGGCCATCCTCGTCGTAGCCGAGCTGCACGTTCTTCTCCGCCCGGTCATACAGCGCCGGCGCAATCACCGTATAACCCGCGCCGGCCCATTCGTCGGTGACGGCGCGGATATGTTTGTTCACGCCGAAGATTTCCTGGATGAGCACCAATCCCGCCTTCGGCGTCCCGTCCGGGTCCGCCCGGTACCCATCGAACGTGTGGCCGTCGCCGGCCGTCAGCTGAATGTCCTGCCCCATGAAATCCTCCCCTGGCAGCGTGGTCCGTTTGGCGGTGAGGATGGCGGCAGGGCGGCGGGGAGTCAATCGTGGCCGCCCGATGCGCCGAGCGGACAGCGCATTCAATTCCGGCCGAATGCCTGGCGAATTTGGGCGTGGCCCTCGTTCAGACCTCGGCCCATGGGGATCGGTGAAAAATGCCAGACGGCCTGTAAGCCGGGTTCTGTTCCCGTTTCCGGGCGATGACCATTCATCTGGGACGCCCGTTGCCGGACGCCTCGCGCGACCTACCCGGACAGCGGCGCGAAGACCCGCCTGCGGCCGAAACCGCGCGCCGTCCCTACTTGGTCTTGCTCCCGGTGGGGTTTGCCCTGCCGCCGCCGTTGCCGGAGGCGCGGTGCGCTCTTACCGCACCCTTTCACCCTTACCCGGGCCGATTGGCGGAACCGATCGACCGGGGCGGTTTGCTTTCTGTGGCACTTTCCCTGGGGTCGCCCCCGCCGGGCGTTACCCGGCACCGTGTCTCCGTGGAGCCCGGACTTTCCTCCCTCCATTCGCATGAAGAGCGGCCATCCGGCCGTCTGGCGGGCTAAACTTATGACAATTGTCCTTAAGAATAAAGGGTTTGGCGGCCGGGGGCGAGGTCGACCCAGCGTCCATGGTAATCGGCGGCCGCCAGTTTCCGCGAGGCGTCTCCGGGCCAGTAGTCGAAATACAGCGCCGCGTTGGCGCCGTCCGGGTCCGGTTCCATCCGAAGCCAAGCCACCGGCGCATCGGCGGTTGCGGCGGCTCCGGCCGATAAAATGGCTCCTTCGGTCCTGGCCTGGGTGCCGGCCGGCAAATATTGCCAAAATATGGAATGATAGAGCACGGTGGCGACGCCGGGGCGGGCCGAGAAATGCGCCTCGACCCAGTCCGCGGCATCGGCGCGGTCTACGGTCAGCCCAGATTGGGCGACCAAGCCGAGTGCGCCTTCCAACCGTTCGATCCGGGCCGCCTGATCCGGCCACAGGTAAGAGAGCAAACGGTTGCGCTGTTCGGGATCGTCCGCATTGATCGGATTTTGATCGCAGCCGCGCCGCGCCGCCACAATCGGGAACGGCTCCCGGGGTAGGTCGCCCGACCACTCCGTGGAAATTACGACGCCGCTGTCGGCGGGCCCGATGGACGTGCCCGAAAGATCATAGGAGTAACGCTCCCAGAGCAGATTGCAGCCGGCGCTGGCGCCGATCTCGAAGATTGCCAGCGGGAGGCCGCTTCGACGGAAAACCTCGAAGAACCCGGGGAGCAGGACGACCGATCGCGCAACCTCATTGGTTTGGGGCGGGCTATCCAGGTAGCCGTCCAGGTGCGACATGTGGTTGACAAATGCCGCTTCGGCGGCCGGCCAGTAACGGATTTCGTTTCCTTCGTGCTCGCCGCCCGGAAACACGTCCGCCAGTTCCGGCGCGGCGCCGGAACGGACCAGCGCATGGAGCCCGCCGGCCAGGCGAAGGGCCAGCGCATCGTCGCGCGGATGGCCCGGCCAGTTCAATATTCGAGCGCCGATCGACGATTCATCGGAGATGTTTTCGCCAAGGACGTGAAGAAACCGGCCATAATATTTGGACCCCAACCGCTCGCAGGCGCGGGCCTGGCTGAAGAAATTCTCTCTGGCGGGATTCTGGCCTTGGCTGGCGCCGGATATCAAAGCTCGCGATCCTCAACGCCTAACCCGGCTGCCGGGCGCCTGTCGCCAGGCGGTGGACCGCGCCGATCAGCCGGCCGGTCTCGGCGTCGATTTCGCCGTCAACCGATGACGGCCTGAAGCGGCGCTGAAACGCCGTCACCGCGGCGGGCAGGTCGGCGGTGTCGTAACCGATGCCGCCGAGTTCCGCGGCATGGCCCCCGATGCCCGCCATCTGGCCGTCCGCCGGCCAGAGGCCGATGCCGGCCGCGGCCAGCCGCGGCCAGTCGAACAGCTCACCCGGATCCATCTTGCGGGCCGGGGCGATATCCGCGTGTCCCACCACGTTGCGGGGCGGGATGGGGTGGCGCGCCAATACTTCATTCGCCAACCCGATCAGGGCTTCGATCTGTGCGCCGGGAAACGCGCGGTAGCCGAACTCATGACCGGGATTGACCAATTCGATCCCCACCGACCGGCCGTTGATGTCGGTCTCGCCGCGCCAGGCGGAAATCCCGGCATGCCAGGCCCGCGCTTTTTCGTCCACCAGCCGCCAGACCGTACCGTCTTCCTCGACCACATAGTGGGCGCTTACCCTCGCCTCGGGATCGGTAAGCCGGTCGAGCGCCGCCTTCGCCGTTCCCATGCCGGTATAGTGGAGGACCAGCATGTCGATGGGGGCGCCGTCCGGGCGGCTGTCGAAATTGGGCGAAGGCCGGTCGCGAAAGCTGATCACCTTGGGGGCTCCTCGGCTAAGGCAGGGACCGTAGTTTTTCGACCTTCTCATAGGCCGCGTTGATCGCCGCCATCTTTTCGTTCGCCACATCGATGAATTCCTGCGGCAGGCCCTGGGCGATCAGGGTATCGGGATGATACTCCCTGATCAGCTTGCGGTAGGCCGCCTTGATCTCCGCTTCGTCCGCCTCCCGCCGGACACCCAGAATCTCGTAGGGGTCGGCTTCGTCGGATCCCATGTGGGTCGCGCGAATGCGTTCGAAATCGTCAGCCGAGAAGCCGAACGACGCGCTCACCTTTTGGAGAAATTCGATCTCCTTCGGGTGGACGACGCCGTCGGCAAGGGCCACATGCATCAATCCGCCCAGGACGCCCTCCAGGACCTGCGGTTCGCGGGCGAACATGGCGCCCAGCTGCTCGGCATAGGGCTCGAAGCCCTCCGCGTCGCGCCGCGCCTCGTTGAACAGGCGGCCGACGTCGCCCATGTCGCCGGCGGGAATTTGGAACACCGTCTTGAAGGCCTCGATTTCGTCGCGGGTTACCCGGCCGTCGGCCTTGGCCATCTTGGCGCCGAGAACGATCACGGCAACCGCCACCGCCGACTGCCTGGCCTGCTGCGAGGCCGGGCCGGAGAGGCGTTGACCGGCCCGGGCCCGGTCCATGGCGTGGCCGGCGGCCGCGCCCAGGAGCGCGCCGATCGGTCCGCCAAGCGCAAACCCCGCCACGCCGCCGATGACTTTCCCCCATATGCTCATGACCGGCCTCCGGTTTCGGCGGCAGGCCCGCCGTCATTCAACCACCCCGCGAGCGCCTTGCCCGGATCGGCGATCTCCTCCACCGAACCGTACCAATAGGCTTCCCAGCCCGCCTCCGGCAAACCGGCGAACACCATCAGGTTCAGCGGATACGCCTCGGAGTCGGTACAGCGACGGAAATCGTCCCGGAACAGAAACACGGGCTTTTCCCAGGCGATCGCCATGCCGAGCTCCACCATCACCCCTTCGTCCGGCGGACAGCCGTTGACCACCGCGAATATCCCGTCGGCGTCGCGCACGTCGCGGAGATCGGCCTGTCCGATCCGGTAGGCCCAACCGGGGCTCGCCCGGTCGATCTGATTGTTGCGGGCGAAAGGCTCCCACACCTCCGCGCCGGCCGCCTCCAGGGCCGCCGCAAGCTCGGCCAGCGGCCCCGCGCGCTGCTGTTCCGAAAACCCGTAGGGATTGGCCAGATACAAGGTCTTGCTCATTTTGCGCCGCTCCATCGGTTGTCGTCAAAAAACGTTAGTCAGCGCGCCCTGCGGCGGCAAGTCAAATACCTGATCCCTGGAATATTGGAACGGATCGTCTCGTAATTCGGATATTGGTCCGGACCCTAGAGGGAGCTTTCCGGTTGTCGGGCGGGGGCTTCGATGATTCGGGGCCGCGCGGGTCCATTCGAGCCTATCCGGCCGGCAAAGGGCAGTTTCAGCGCCGGATCGGTTGCATCCACCCCGAATGTCAGCCCGAGCAAATTGAATTCCAGGCCTTCCTCGATGCCCGCCAGAACGCCGAAGACTCCGAACAGGTTGAACTGGAAGCCGCTGCCGCCCGGCGCTTTGGAAATTATCCGGCCGCCGAGGAAATCCTTGCCGATCGCCGTCGGCGGCAGATCCAGCTTGAGCGCGGGAACTTCCCGCGCGATGTGGGCGGTGAACGTGTTGGAGTTGGGACCCGGCCACGCCCGGTAGCGGGCCGCGTACGGGTAGGATCGCGACGCGGCGTCGATATCCCGGATGATCTCGTCGACGCCGCTGCCGCGCAGGTCGGCCAACAGGTCCGGCTCGGCGCCGAACCAGCGGGCATCCGCATCCCGGCTGCGCACGGCGACCGCCGTATCGCCCCAGCGCAAACGCCAACCGATGACCTCGTAGACGGTGAACTCGGCGGCGTTGGCCGGTTTGACCGCGATCCAGGAATGAACGCCGAAATAGCCGCGCCAGCCCCAGGCGCGCGCCGCATAGACCTGGACGACGGCCTCGGGCGTGGTCGCCGGATCGGGCGCCAGCCCGACCGGCTCGTGGCTGGCCGTCCGCCAATCCCTTGGGGCATTTCCTGACATCACCGCGCCTGCTGCCGTTCCGGCGACAATTAATCCTGCAACGACGAGGGTTATGGACTTCCATCGCGTCATTTCAATGAACCTAGTCTCCCTGCCGTCCGCCCGCAATCCATGCCTGATCGCCCGCCCGGTTTGAAACTTCTTGGTCAACCCATGAAAATCCACCAGAAATACTTATGACCATCGTGCGGAATCCTGGATTGGGGGACGGATCGACGTGAGCGGGAACGCCGGAATACCCGGATGGCAGTTTTGGATCGACCGGGGCGGCACCTTCACCGACGTGGTGGCGCGCTCGCCGGAAGGTGAACTTTCGGCGCTGAAGCTGCTCTCCGAGGACCCCGGCCGGTACCCGGACGCGGCAATCGAGGGTATCCGGCGCGCGCTTCGGGTGGGAACCGGCGACGAAATTCCGGTTTCCGATATCGCGGCGGTCAAGATGGGAACGACCGTGGCCACCAATGCGCTCCTCGAGCGGACGGGCGAGCCGACCTTGCTCGTAACCAACCGGGGTTTCGCCGATGCGCTGCGGATCGGCTATCAGAACCGCCCCCGCCTCTTCGCCCTTCATATCGAACTCCCGGAGCAGGTCTATTGCCGGGTGGCGGAGATTCCCGGCCGCATGGACGCCCGCGGCAACGAACTGGAGCCGTTGGATGAGGGTCTCGCGCGCGAAGCCCTGGCCGCCGCTTTCGGTGACGGCATTCGTTCCGTCGCCATCGTCTTCATGCACGGATACCGCTATCCGGACCACGAGGCGCGGGTGACGGGCCTCGCACGGGAGGCGGGATTCACCCAGATCTCCGCATCTCACCAGGTCAGTCCGTTGATGAAGTTCGTGTCCCGGGGCGACACCACCGCCGTCGACGCCTATCTGTCGCCGATCCTGCGGCGATACGTCGACCGGGTTTCGACCGCCCTGCCGGGGGTGCGAACCATGTTCATGCAGTCGAACGGCGGCCTGACGGACGCATCCCTGTTCCAGGGAAAAGACAGCATCCTCTCCGGACCGGCGGGCGGCGTGGTCGGCGCCGTCGCGACCGCCGGCATGGCGGGCTTCGAAAAGATCATCGGCTTCGACATGGGCGGCACGTCCACGGATGTCAGTCATTTCGCCGGCGCGTTGGAGCGGTCGTTCGAAACCGTCGTCGCCGGCGTAAGGATGCGCGTGCCGATGATGAGCATTTACACCGTGGCGGCGGGCGGCGGGTCGATCCTCCGGTTCGACGGGGCCCGATTCCGAGTCGGGCCGGAATCGGCGGGCGCAAATCCCGGCCCCGCCTGTTACGGCAAGGGCGGCCCGCTCACGGTGACCGACGCCAACCTGCTCCTCGGCCGGCTGCAGGCCCGTCATTTCCCCGAAATTTTCGGTCCCGGCGGCGATGGGCCGCTGGACCTGGACATTGTTCGAAGGAAGTTCGAGACGTTGGCGGGCGAGATCGGGACCGCAACCGGACGGCAACTGGGCCCCGAGGAGACCGCCGAGGGATTCCTGACCATCGCCGTCGAGAATATGGCGAACGCGATCAAGAAGATCTCGGTGCAGCGGGGCTACGACGTCACCGAATATACGCTCAATTGCTTCGGCGGCGCCGGCGGTCAGCATGCGTGCGGCGTTGCCGACGCGCTGGGCATCGAGCGCATTCAGATTCATCCGTTGGCGGGGGTGCTTTCGGCCTACGGTATGGGCCTCGCCGAGGTCCGGGCGCTCCGGGCATTGGCCGTCGAGGAAGAGTTGTCCGAACGAACCGCCGGCCGGCTTGTTGCCGCCGTCCGTCCCCTGGTCCGGGAGGCGGTCGCCGAACTCGCGGGTCAGGGCATCGCGGAAGAGAATATTCAAACATCGATCACCGCCGCGCTTCGCTATACCGGCACCGACACCGCGCTCGAGGTGCCGTTGGCGGGCTTTTCCGAATTGCGCGGCGCGTTCGATGCTCTCCACCGCCGGCAATTCGGTTTCGTCGACGGCGGCCGGCCGCTGATCATCGAGGCGGTGCGCGTCGAGGCTGCCGGCGCCGAGGAACGGATCGCGGAACACGCCGCGGCGTCCGGTGCCGCCGCGGGCGCGCCGGACGCCCTCGAGAACGTCGCCGTGTTCACCGGCGGGAGAGCCCGGGACGTGCCGTTATTTGCGCGGGAGACGCTTGCGGCCGGCCAAAAAATCGAGGGCCCGGCGATCATCGTCGAGGAAAACGCGACCACGGTCGTCGAGCCCGGCTGGAGCCTGGACGTCAACCGGTTCGGCCACCTCATCTTGACTCGCGCGTCCCCCCGGGAAGCCGGCGCTGCCGTGGGGACGGACGCCGATCCGGTGATGCTCGAATTGTTCAACAACCTGTTCATGTCCATCGCCGAACAGATGGGCGCCGTCCTCGCCAACACGGCCACGTCGGTGAACATCAAGGAGCGGTTCGATTTTTCGTGCGCGCTTTTCGATGCCGCCGGCGGTCTGGTCGCCAACGCGCCGCATCTGCCGGTTCACCTCGGCTCCATGGGGGAGAGCGTCGCCACGATCATCCGTGCGCGAAACGGCGCGATGAAGCCGGGCGATGTCTATGTCCTGAATGCGCCTTACAACGGCGGCACCCATCTTCCCGACATCACGGTGGTTACCCCGGTGTTCGATGAAGCCGGCCCGGAAATCCTGTTCTACGTCGCGTCGCGGGGCCATCACGCCGATATCGGCGGGACGACGCCGGGCTCCATGCCCCCCGACAGCCGGTCCGTCGAAGAGGAAGGCGTGCTGATCGACAACTTTCAATTGGTGGCGGGCGGCCGGTTTCTGGAACGGGAAGCGCGCGAACTCCTGGAGAGCGGTGCCTATCCGTCCCGCAACCCCGACCAGAATATCGCCGATTTTCGCGCCCAAATCGCCGCCAATGAACGCGGCGCCGCGGAAATACGCTCAATGATCGGCCATTTCGGCATCAAGGTCGTTCAGGCCTATATGCGGCACGTCAAGGACAATGCGGCGGAAGCCGTGCGCCGGGTGCTCGACCGGCTGCCCGACGGAGATTTCGCGCGAAATCTCGACAATGGCGGGACCATCAAGGTGGCGATTTCAGTGGACAGGTCCCGGCGCCGCGCGACGGTCGATTTCACCGGCACGTCTTCCCAGTCGGAGACCAACTTCAATGCGCCTTCGGCGGTTTGCCGGGCGGCCGTCCTCTATGTGTTCAGATGCCTGGTCGACGATGACATTCCGTTGAACGACGGCTGTCTGGAACCCATCGACCTCATCATTCCCGAAGGGTCGCTGCTCAGCCCCCGCTACCCCGCGGCGGTGGTGGCGGGAAACGTGGAAACCTCGCAGCGCATTACCGATGTCCTGTTCGGGGCGGCCCGCGCCATGGCGTCGGCTCAAAGCACCATGAACAATTTCACCTTCGGCGACGAGCGCTACCAGTATTACGAAACGATCTGCGGCGGCGCCGGCGCCGGTCCAGATTTCGACGGGGCGAGCGCGGTCCATACCCACATGACCAACACCCGCCTGACCGACCCCGAGGTGCTGGAGTGGCGGTTTCCCGTGATTCTGGAAAGGTTTTCCCTGCGGCCGGGTTCGGGCGGCGCGGGCAGGCATTGGGGCGGTGACGGCGTCATTCGGAAAATCCGGTTCTTGGAACCGATGACCGCCGCCATCCTGTCCGGCTCCCGGACGGTTCAGCCGTTCGGACTGGCCGGCGGCAGCCCGGGCGAAGCGGGCCGGAACTACGTCGAACGGGCATCGGGCCGTATCGACGAGCTTGGACCCTGCGATTCGACCGAAATGCGGCCGGGTGACGTATTCGTCATCGAGACGCCCGGCGGGGGCGGGTATGGGTTCATCGGCTAGCCGTTTCGTCGGATGGACGCTCCATGACCGCCGCAATCCCCCGCAGGCGCGGCAGCAGGGCGCCCAGGATCAACAGATAAACGACCGTGCTGACGGCGATGACCGACTGAAGCGCCCAGAATTTGTCCCCGAGCCCCCATAACCACGCGCCCGCCGCGGGCCCTCCCCGCAGGTTCATGCTCCACAGCGACATGACCCGCCCGCGCAACGACCCGTCGATGGAGTTTTGCACGACCAGTTGGCCGCCGATTCCGATGTAGGATCCGAATGCGCTGATGCCCCCGACAATAATCGCCGCGATCCAAAACGAGCCGGTGGCCGACAGAGCGAGATGGAGGAGGCCGGCCAGCAACGCCGCGATAAACAGCAATCGCACCATGCCGCTTACCCGGTTGACCTTGGCGACCATGATCGAACCGATGATCGCACCGGCGCCGGAAGCGGATTGCATAATCCCGAACCCGAGCTCTTCCATGGCGTAGATACCGTCCGCGATTGCCGTCAGGCTCTCCCGGTACGAACGCATGAATATCATCGTCGCGACGATGAGGATAAAGAACAGCCCGAGCTCTTTCTTGGTCAGGATGTAGAGGATGCCCTCCCTGAGATCGGCAACGAAATTCGATCTGGGGCGGGACCCGACCTCGTCGTGCCTCAAACGGATAAACAGCAGGACGATGAGGTAGCCGAGAAAGCTGAATGCGTTGAGTGCAAACAGCCAGCCGATGCCTTCGTGATCGAGGGTGAATGCGGCAATGATGACGGCGCCCAATGCGGGGCCGACGAACTGGGCCAGGTTGAACAGGATGGATCCGATGCCGATTGCCGAAGGCAGATCGTTCCGGGGCACGAGGCTCGGCGCCATGGCCAGCCGGACCGGCGACCACAGCGCCTCGAAGAAGCCGGCCAAGCCCATCAGGACCATCAGCAGGAGTATGGTCATGAAATCGAGAATGGTGAGGACCGCCAGGATCGCGGCGAGGCCCATCAGGAAGACTTGTGCGATTCGGCCCAGCAACAGCCGGTCGTAGCGGTCGGAGACAGCGCCGAAAAACGGAACGCTGGCCAGAAAACAAGCCGCTTCGATCAGCGCCACCGTTGCCACGAGGCTCAGCGAACCGGTTAGCGACCAGACCAGCCATTGGACACCGACGCGCTGAAACCACAGGCCGACGTTCGAGACAAATCCGCCGGCCGCGTAAAGGGCGAAATCACGATGGTGGAGGGCGCGCCACATGTCGGGGGCACGATAGTCGCCGCAACAAACCGACACAATCGCCCGTCGCCGCACCGGCATGACCGGGCGCCGACTACCGGCGATTGAAATTGCTTGAACCCGGCGGTTTATCTACACTCAAACCGTCCTCCGCATGAGAACGAACAGCCGGTTGCGCCGTCTGGGCCGGGCTGTCTTGGGAAGGGACCCCATAATGAAGATTGCCGCCGCCGTCCTTGCCGGTTTGGTTTTGGCCGTAATCGCCGCCGTTCTCATTGTGCCGGGCGCTATCGATTGGAACGAACGCACGCCCGAAATCGTCCAGCTGGCCAAAGACAAAATCGTCAAGCTGGTCAAGGACAATACGGGCCGGCATCTGGAGCTCCGCGGCGATATAGCCGTGTCGGTGCTGCCCACGCCGACGCTCCGGGTCGACGATGTCCGGGTTGCCAATGTGGAGGGGGCCGCGTCCGCCGACATGGTTGCCCTCAAATCCCTGGATGTCCGGGTGGCGCTGCTGCCGCTGCTCGGCGGCAACGTTCAGGTCGAATCGGTCCGCCTCGAGGAGCCCACCATCGACATACAGGTCTTTGCCGACGGCCGCACCAATATGGTGTTTTCACCGCCTGAAGCCGCGCCGCCGGGAGATACCGGCGGCCGTCCCGCCGACACGCCTCCGGGACCGGCCGCGCGCCCTTCCGTGGTGGTCGACGACTTCGTCATTGAAAAGGGCACGGTCATCTTCCGGGATGACGGCTCCGGCCGAACCGAGCTTATCGAGGACATCAACGGGCGCTTGAATGCCGCTTCGCTGACCGGTCCCCTGGAAGCCACCGGCAGTCTGATCGCCCGCGGCATTCCATTGAGTTACAAGATTTCGTTGGGGGCGCTCATCCGGGGCCGGACGGCGCCGATTTCGGCTGACGTCCGGATTATCCCGGGAGACGTGAGGACCCGAATGAGCGGTGCCCTTGCCGGCCTCCCGACCGAGCCCCGGTTCAAAGGTAAAATCACCGTCGGCGGGGCAAATCTCACCGGGTTTGCGGCCGCGCTGGGCGGGGGTGCGCGCCTGCCGGAAATTCTGTCCCGCCGGTTTGCGCTCAAAGCGGACGTCGCGGCGGCCGCCGACGCCGTGTCGGTCTCCGGACTTGACCTAACTCTCGACCGGATACGAGGCAGCGGCGCGATGGATATCACGTTTGGTGAATCGATCGATGCGGACGCCAAGCTGACGGTGAACCGGTTGGATGTGGAGTCGCTTCTCAAGCCGGCGGCCCCCGACGCAGCCGAAGGGAATTCCGCCGCCCAGGCGCGCGGCGAGGCGAGGGTCTCACGGGAAATAGCGCCGCCGAGAAGGCGGGCGCCCCTTGCGATTCCCGAAAACATCAATGCGTCCGTCAATCTCACCGTGGGAACGATCGGTTATCGCGACGGCGTGGTACGGGAGGCAAAATTCGACGCCGCGCTCTCGGCGGGAGAGATCACCGTCAATCAGATGTCCGCGCAGCTGCCCGGCGGTTCCGATTTCGCCATGTTTGGATTTGCCGCGCTCAAGGACGGCGTACCGGCGTTCGACGGAAACGTCGACATGTCCACCAACGACTTCCGCGCCCTGCTGACCTGGCTTGGCGTTGCGCCCCCGGCTGCGGCTGCGGATCGCCTTCGCAAGCTCGCTTTTGCCGGCAAGGTCGGCGCCACGCCCAAGGAAATCCGGCTCAGCGAAATTGATCTGCAGGTCGACAATACCCGTGTAAAGGGCGGGGCGATCCTGGCGCTGCGGAAAAAACTCGCCGTGGGCGCAAACCTTGTGGTCGACAAGCTAAATGTCGATCCCTATCTCGGCGGCCCCGGATCCGCCGCCAAGCCGCCGGAAGCGGGTGCAGGCAGCGCGGCGGCCGGCGCGGCGGCGGCCCCGCCGCCGGCGAATCCCCTGGCGCCGCTGGCGGCCCTCAGCAGCATCGACGCCAATATCAAGGCACGGATCGGCGCGCTCACGGTTCAACGAATTCCCATTCGCGATCTCCGTCTCGATGCAACGATTTTCGATGGGGCGCTGACGGTACGCGACCTTCGAATTGCCGACGCCGCGGGCGTTACGGCAAATGCAAAGGGCGTCGTCACCGGCCTGGAGGCCGGCCGGCCCGACCCGAATCCGAAGCTCCGAGACCTGACGCTCGATGTGCGATCGAGGGATTTGTCCAGGATATTGAAGCTGACCGGAACACAATTGCCCATACCGCCGTCCCGGTTGGGGGCGGTATCCCTGTCCGGAACTCTCAATGGCGCGCCGGCCGATCTCGAGGTCGATATGACTCTCAAGGCGGCGCGGGGGGCAGCCAGACTTTCCGGCCGCGTCGCGGCGCTCGGCGATGTTCCCGCCGTCGACGCCGTGGTCAGGGTCGTTCATTCCGATCTTCGGCGGTTCTTGCGCCTCGCGGGGCTTTCGTACGCGCCGTCGGGCCGGCTCGGGAAAATCGATCTTTCGGCCAAGGTGGCGGGCAATCCGACGGACATTTCGATCAGCGGCCTGAAAGGGGTGGCGGCGGATATTTCCGTATCGGGCGCCGTGACCGGCAAGTTGAGCGGGCCGAGGCCGGCCCTCGCCATGGATTTGCGGACCGGGGCCGTAAACATCGACCGGTTCCTGCCGGCGCAGCGCCGGTCATCCCTTTCTCCAACGGACGTGCAACCGATCCGGCCCGCGGCGTTCCGAATCCCCGAGAACTTCGACCCTCGGCAACTGCTGGTCCGGATCGCCACGGGCGGCGGACGGTTTTCCACCGATGCCATCGATCTTTCCGCGCTTGGGCTTGCCGATGCCGACATTACCCTCAAGTCGGAATCTTTGACGTTCGGCAAATATACGCTGAGCGGCGTTGATCTCGCGGCGTCCCTCAAGAACGGCGTGTTGAACGCAGATCGTCTGACGGGCCGCATTTTCGGGGGCGCCCTGACCGCCGGCGGGCGGATTGCCGGTGCCGGGGAAAGCGGCAAGTACGCCGCACGGCTCGATCTGCGAAATCTCGGACTTCCCGCGGCCATGCGCGCCCTTGGTTCGCCGTCGCTCAACGCCGGGCGGCTGACCTTCGCGGCGGATCTGACCTCCGCCGGCGGATCGGTCGCGGACATCGTTGCCGGATTGGCAGGCGAGGGCCGCTTCGAACTCAAGGGGATTGATCCGGCGGGGGCAGGCCGTGGGAGCCTGCTTGCACCGGTCATCGGCATCCTGCAGCCCCTTAATGCGCTCGGCGTGCGCCGGGGCGGCGGCCTTGCCGATGTCGCTTCAACGTTTCAAGTCGCCGCCGGGGTTGCCTCCTTCGATGATCTGAAATTGTCGTCGGGGGCCGGTTCCGGCAGCGCCCGGGGCAGCATCGATCTGCCCAACTGGCGGGTACGGACGTCCGGTGAGGTGCGGCTGGACCGGAACCTGCTCGGTGCCCTGCTTTCCCGGCAAACCCGGCTGCCGCCGGTGGTGCCGTTCGAGATCACCGGCCGGCTCGATTCCCCGAACGTAAAGCTGAAAATCGGCGGGACGGGCACCGGCGGGATCGCCATTCCCGGTCTCGACAAACTGAAAAAGAAGAACCCGGGCGTCGGCGCCGTGGTCGATCAGCTGCTTCCCGGCATATTGGGCGGCAAACAGCGGACCCGGGAGCCCCAGCCGCCAAACGAACCGACACCCCTGGAACCGGGCCCGCAACAGCCCCCTCAACAGCAGCAGAACCGGCAGCCGCGGGCCGACGATGTCCTGAAGGAATTTCTGCGGGGACTGGGCCGCTAGCCGCCATCGGGGTCGGGACGATCCGATTCCTCGAGGACGAACAGCCGGATGGCGCTGGAGAGATTGCCGGTCCGGTGGCGGTCGATTTCGGCAATCAGGCCATTGACCGAAACGCCGCGCGCCCTGGATATGAGCCGCAGCCGGTCCCAGAATGCCTGTTCCACGGATACGCTCGTCGCATGGCCGGCGATCCGGATAGATCTTTTTCGAACACGGCTCGGATCATCCGTCATTTCAGGCAAATCGAAGAAGCGCGGGCGCCGCCGCAGCGGCCGGGTTGGTCAACACGCCCCACAATGGCCGGCGTCCGGTTGGCCGTCAATGGCCGGTGACGCCGGACCGGTCATCCGCGACCCTCTCCCTTGGGGGCCCCTATCCATCGGCCGTATTTGGCTACGCCTATTGTCCCGGCCGCTGCCTTGTGACAATGATCGGTATGATCGGAACATCGGCGGAGGAGTCCCAGGTGGCGGCTGCCCGGCAGGACCGGAAGGACGAACCTTTCTGGAAGACCAAGCCGCTCGGGCGGATGAGTCCCGAGGAGTGGGAGTCGCTCTGCGACGGGTGCGGCAGGTGCTGCCTCCACAAAATCGAGTACGAAGATACCCGGGAAGTGGAATACACCGAGGTTGCGTGCGGTCTCCTCGACATCGGCGCCTGCCGCTGTACGGATTACGCGAACAGAACCGCTCGGGTGCCCGATTGCGTCCGACTGACCCCGGGGACACTGACGTCCATCGGATGGCTGCCGCCGACGTGCGCCTACCGGCTGATTTCGGAGGGAAAGGATCTTTTCGATTGGCACCCGCTGATTTCCGGCGATCCCGAAAGCGTGCACCGGGCCGGGGTGTCGGTGCGGGGCCGCTGCGTTGCCGAGCGGGATGCCGGCGATCTGGAGGATCATGTGGTGGAATGGCCGAACGAGGATGTGGACGATGCCGGGTAGGCCGGCCGGCTCCCGTCACCATGTGGTGGTCGACGGCAGGCAGGTTCCTTTAACCGTTCGGCATCATGCCAGGGCGCGGCGCCTCATCCTGCGGATCGATCCGAAAACCGGCGGCATCGCCGTCACGCTGCCCAAGGGGGTTCCCGCGAAGGCGGGATTGGCCCTGGCCGAGGAAAAGTCCGCGTGGATCGCCGGTGCCCTCGGAAAACTGGCCCAGCCGACGCCCATCGTCGCCGGCGGGCGGGTGCCGGTGCTCGACCGGGACCATGTGATATGCCACGACCCGGCCGGCCGGTTCGGCGTCCGGCGGGAGGGGAACGCGATCTGGGTCTCGGGCCGGGAAGAGCATATTGCGCGCCGGGTGCTGGACTGGCTGAGGCGGGAGGCGAAGCGCGAAATCGTGCCCCGGGCGGAGACCATGTGCGGCCGGCTGGGGGCGGCGTTCAATCGCGTGTCCATCCGCGACACGCGAAGCCGCTGGGGATCGTGCGCGCCCAACGGCAATCTCTCGTTCTCATGGCGCCTGGTCATGGCCCCGGTGGACGTTCTGGACTATGTCGTCGCCCATGAGGTCTCGCACCTCCGTCACATGGATCATTCACCCGCGTTTTGGGAGACGGTGAACAGTCTCGGCGTCGATCCGGAGGCCGGCCGGAAGTGGCTGAACGCGAACGGCGAACGATTGATGCGGGTCGGAATCGAGACCGCAAGCTTCGGATAGAGGAGGGTCTCGGCGGCGGTTATGCTGGGGTCATGCTTGAACGAAACACAACGCCCGGGGCCGCCGCGATGAACCGTTCGGATGTCCCACCGCCCGGCTGGATCATGGAAGCATGCCGGCTGATCGACGAAGCCGACGAGGGAGCGCCGACCCTGACGGAGTTGTCCGAAGCCGTCGGCGTCAGCCCGTATCATCTGCAGCGGAAATTCAAACAGGTGCTGGGATTGTCGCCCCGCGAGTACGCCGCCCAACGCCGGCTCGACCGGTTCAAGGCGGAAGTCCGGAGCGGGGAGAGCGTGTCGTCGGCCATGTACGGCGCCGGATTCGGCTCTTCCAGCCGGCTCTACGAGCGGGCCGGCGAGACGCTGGGGATGACGCCCGCGAGTTACGGCAAGGGGGGCGCCGGAGCCAGGATCGGTTTTGCCATCGCCGACAGCTTTCTCGGCCGGCTCCTGGTGGCGTCCACGGACCGGGGGATTTGCCGGATCAGCATCGGCGACGATGACGGGGAACTGGTCGAAGACCTGCACGGGGAATTCCCGGCGGCGAAAATCGGGGCGGACGTTTCGGGACTGGCGGACAATCTGGAGGCGGTGCTGTCCATCCTCAGCGGCGCGTCCGGGACGGCCGTTTCATTGCCCTTCGATCTGCGGGCGACGGCGTTTCAGTGGAAGGTCTGGGATTGCCTTCGTCGAATTCCGCGGGGCGCCACGATGACATATGCGGAAATCGCCGCCGCCATCGGCTCGCCGAAATCGGCCCGCGCCGTCGGCCGGGCCTGCGCGACCAATCCGGTGGCGGTGGCAATTCCTTGTCATCGGGCGGTCGGCAGCGACGGGAAGCTTCACGGTTATCGCTGGGGGCTGGACCGGAAACGGAAATTGCTGGACGGCGAAACCGAATCTATAGCGACGGATCGCTGATTCGATGCAGCCGGTCGGCGGCGGTCTTGGCGAACCGGAGAATCTGGCTTCGGCGCCGGGCCCCATTCATCTTCAGCAGCGGCGCTTCCCTCAGAATGGCCGCGTCGTACGGATCGGCGATCAGGATGCCGCAGTCCCCGGGAATGAGGTCGACCGGAAAGCCGTTGGCGACGGCGAAGTAGAAGCGGTCGCAGAAGGGGACGTAGTCCGGCCATTTCCGGTCCGCCTGGAAGTCGCGGACCGAGGACTTCACCTCGGCAATGACGAACCGGCCGGCCTTGTTCAATCCCGCGACGTCCGCGCGCCGGCCGGTGGAGAGCTTGAACTCGGTCAGCGGACTGTACCGGCCGGCCCGGAAATGCCGGCAAACCCCCCGGGTGATGTCGCCGGCTTCGAACGGGCCCGGCGTCATGAGTTCGAAATCCTCGAAGAATTTGTTCATCATATGTTCTCCGCCGGCCATTCATACGCGGGATTGCCGGGACCGGCAAGTCTGTCCGGCCAACCGATGAGCGCCATCAAATTGATCCAATTTGGCCGGAAACCGCTCTACGCCGCCGGACTGTAGAGCTTGACCGGCTCGGTCCGGCCGCGCAGTTCGACCGATCCGAGGTCGGCGAATTCGAGCCCCGAGACGCCGGCGAGCCGGTCGACGACGTCCGCCGAGACAAGAATGTCCGCGTCGAGCTCCCTGCAGACGGCCTCGATCCGCGCCGTCGTATTCACAATATCGCCGAGATACACGATGGCCTGCTTGACCAGCCCCATTTCCCCCGCCGCCACCGTTCCGATATGAAGGGCGGCGCGGAATTTCGGCGTAATGCCGTAGGCCTTCCGATAAGCGTCGCCTCGCTTTTCCAGGGCACGGCGGACATCGTTTACGCAGCGCACGCAGTTTCCCTGCTTCAGGCCGCGCTCGGGCGTCCATGTCACGATGATTTCGTCGCCGACATAGTCGTGGATTTCGCCGTGCGCGGCCAGGATCGGTTCGGTGGCGTCGCGAATGAAATCGTTCATCAGGCGGTGGAACGCGATATGCCCGATGCGCTCGGCCGTTGCGGTCGAACCGACGAGATCGATGAACAGGAAAATCCGCTCTTCCTCGCGCGGCCGGTAATAGTAGCCGGTGAGAAATTTGACGAGCACGCCGCGCCCCAGCACGCGGCCGATCCGCACGATGGCGTTGAACGCGATACTGGCGGCGAACGAAACCCCGACGGCGATCAGGAAGTTCGGCTCCCGCCAGCCCCACCCCGTAATCTCCCCACCCACGACCGGCAGGCTCGATTGGATCACGAGCGCGAAGACCGCGAGATAGATGACCGACCGCAGAATGACGTTGACCAGGAACGGGGAACGGCCAAGCCAGCTTCGCGCCGCCCTGCGCCGCGAATGCAGTTCGAAACCGGCGATGAGCAGGCTGATCAGAAACCCGTTATAGGCACCGATTGCCGCCGGTCTGGGGTCGAGAAGCCCGTTTGCGCCGTTCATGGCGATCCCGAACGCGGCGCCGCCGATCGTCGAGCACCCGACGACGATCGCGAGAATGCGAAGCGTGTTCCGGCCCGTCGCGGTCAGGCGCATCCGGCGCCGCCCCCCGATCCGTCGCGCCGCCCGCGCATGAACGCCCTAACCCCCGACAAAAGCGCCGTGGAAGCCCAGCGGCAGCGGATAGGGCAGCCACGCCTGGGCGACCGGGCCGGCCGCGACGTCGCGGGCGTCGAACGCCGACAGCCCCGTCACGCCTTTCTTCCAGTCCAGCACCGTGCCGATCAGCCAGCCGTCGTCCTCGCCGCGGCCGCCGGGTCCGGGAACGAACAGATGCTCTTCCGGTATCCTGCCGGGACCGTAGTCGAAGCTCTCCGCCGTGCCGCGTTCGAGGTCGCGCTTGACGACGGTGCGGAAGCGCCAGTCCTCCGGATCGTCCGGGACGCCGAGCGTGTAGACGAAGCGGTGCCGCCGGCCGACGGCGGCGGGCGCCACCTTGGCGAATTCCGCTTCGTCCGCCCGGTTTTCGATCCGGCCGTCGCCCTTCGGCGGCAGGACGATCCGGGAATAGCGCAGTGGCGCCGAGGGCCGGAACTCGCCCTTCATCACATAACGCAGCGTTTCGGTGACGATGCCGGGATTGCCGGCGAGGCAATGGTCGAGCCGGATCGTTCCGTCCGCCTCTTCCCAGCCGTTGCCGTAGTGGAAGCCGAAACAGGCCGGCAGGGCGTGCCAACGGCGTTTGCCGAAATCGGCCTTGTCGACCACCAGCACGCGGGTTTCCGCCCTCGGTTTCCAGATATGGGCATCGAGGATGCCGGCCTGTTCCGCCCGCGCGGGATCGAACAGGAATGGGTGGATCAGAATGACCAGCGACTTGTGCGTGACGACGAAATCGTGGATCAGCCCCATCGGCCCGGCATCGACAAGGCCCGCCTTCACCAGCCGGCCCGCGCGGTCGATATGGTAGAGCACGAGAGCGGGCCTGGGCAGCAGGGCGCAGCCGATGTTCCACAGCGTCCCATCCGGATCGGCCTTTGGATGCGCGGAGAAGGGAACGCCGGCGAGTTGCGGGCTCCAGGCCTTGAAGCCCGACGCCGCAAGGGTCGCTTCGTCGAGCCGCGTCGCCGAGCCGCCTTCCCACAGCGCCAGCAGTTCCCCGCCATGATGCAGGACGGAGATGTTCGCCGCGTTCATGCTGTCCGGCCCGCGGATCGGGGCCTGGCTTTCCAGGTGCGTGGCGTAGCCGCTGTACAGCCGTCTGCCGGCGGCGTCTTCCCGATCGAGCTTCGGCGTGCGGACGACGCGCCCGCGATGGGCAATCCGGCCGCCGTCGATGACGAATTCCTGGATCATGCCGTCGCCGTCGAACCAGTGCCGGCAGCGCCGGCCGAACCGGTCGTGGACCGACGGCCCGTTGCGGAAGAAGCGGCCCTTCAGCCCGGCGGGCCACGCGCCGGTAACGGCGAGCGAGCCGGTATCCAGCCGGTCCGGCGGCGTTTTCCAGCCGAGCAGCATACGGTTGCGCCCGAGGGCGGCGGCGAAGGCCCCGCCCCAGTCGTCGCCCCAGTCATTGCCTGACGCGGCAAGCGCCGATGCGAAGGGCGCGAAGCCGGCCAGCCCGGAAGCGGCCGATGCGGCGAGGAAAGTGCGCCGGGAAATGTTGGTGTCTGTCATTGGAGTCGGTTCCTGTGTCATGGCCGGGCAGGCTCAGTAGCCGATCGGCAGTTTGACGCTGGTCTTGCCTTTCACGGCAATGCTGGCGGCGGTGAAATCCGGCGGCCCGAAGCTGCCGGTCGCGCCGTTGCCGAAGCCGTAGCCTTCGGTGGGAATGCCGAGCAGGTTGGTGTCGAGGTCGCCGTTGCCGTTGTCGTCGTGGAAGCCGTTGACCGCGTACCGGCCGGGCTCCAGTCCGGTGAAGGTGACGCTGAAGCCGCCCTTCCGCGCCATGCGCCAGACGCCGGCGACCTGGCCTTTCGCATCGGGGAACGTCACGCCGTCGGCGGCGCGATGAAGGGCGACATAGACGCGGCCCCTGCCCGAATTGACGCCGCTTACCGCAACCGTCAGTTCCGCCGCCTGCGCCGTGCCGCCCGTTGCCGGCGCGGAGAGCGCAAGGGAAGCGGCGATGGCCGCCAGGGCGGCGAAGCGCGATTTTCGGTTCATTCTTGGTTCCTCCCGTTCGAGTGCGTATCCTGCGCCCCAGGAGTAAGCACGATGGACGGCCATGCCCAACGGCGGCTACGCAAACGGCCCGGATAGTTCGCGAACGGTAGGGGAAGCGCCGTTCGCGCTTCGCGAATGGTTCGTTTGGCGGCGGCTGCGCTGGCATTTGGCCTTGCTCGCCGTCGCGATCCTGTTTCTCGGCTATCTCGGCCCGTTCGGCACCTACCTCCGCATGCCCTTCGGCGAGCGGATGGCCTACTGGGCTTTGGCGGTAGCCGGTAACTGGTCGCTCGCCCTGGCCTGCATCCTGCCCGCGGTGGTGTGGCTGTCCGGACGAGTCCCGGCTATCGCTTGCGTGCTGGGCGGCAGTCTTGCCGCCGCCGTTCCGGGAACGCTCCTAATTTCGGTCCTCGAATTCCTGTTTTCCGGCGTGCTGCCGGAAACCCTGGGCACGGGCGAATTGTTCCTTGCCGTCGCCCTCGTTCACTTGGTGATCGGCCTGATCGTCTGGGGAACCGTCGAGCTGCCGATGCGCCGCGGCGGCGGCGCGCCCTTCGCGGAGCTGCCGGGGGCGGGAACGCCCAACCGCCCCGAGGCCGCCGCCGGCGCTCCGCCGATCCTCGACAGACTGCCGGCTGCCCGGCGCGGCCGCCTGCTGCATCTCCAAATGCGCGACCACTATGTCGAGATCCATACCGACCGGGGATCGGAACTGGTGCTGATGCGCTTCGGCGATGCGCTGAAGGAACTGGGCGGCACGGAAGGGATGCAGGTCCATCGCTCGCACTGGATTGCGCGGGCCGCGGTAAGGAAGATCGTGCGCCGGGCCGGCCGGACCGCCGCCTTCCTGGAGAACGGCGCGGAAGTGCCGGTCAGCCGCCGCTACGCCGGGGCCCTGCGCGACGCGAACTGGGTCTAGGTCCGGACCCGATTGAATTACGTCATGTAAGGTCAATTCGCTTCGAATTGACCGAGCCGGTGATGACGGCTTTTTTTGCACCCCCACCCCAACCCTCCCCCGTCGAGGGGGAGGGAGCTTGCCGTGCGTCTTCCCGCTTCTTTCCCTCTCCCTTGCGCCGGCGTCCGTTCGAGCTAAGTGTATAGATGACTGCCGCTCCCTCGCCGGGGCGGCGTTTTCTATTTGGAGGGCCAGCTATGCAGTTTTGTACGGTCAATTTGGGGGGTACCTCCCAAATGGGTGTCAATAAATGTCCATGAATGTCCATGAATGTCCATGTCCCCGAAAACGCCGATATGCGCCCGGTGCATGGCTCGCGGACGGACGAGGCGGGAGACTTCGAGCCGTCCCCCGGGCCTTGGGAAACAGCCGCGCCATCGGCAACCGGCCGGGGCGGTTATTCGTCGGCGACGGTGTTCTGGAGAACGCCGATACCCTCGATCTCGAACTCAAGCTCATCGCCCGCCTTGAGCCAGTTTTTCGGCTCCTCGCCTTCGATGATCGAGCCGCCGGGACTGCCGGTGGCGATCAGGTCGCCCGGCTCCAGCTCGGTGAATTTGGAAATGTGCGAGATCAGGAACGGAATCTTGCAGATCATCATGTCGGAGGTTCCGTCCTGGACCACCTCGCCGTTCCGCCGGGTGACGATGCGGACATTGTCGAGGTCGGGCAGATGGTCGGGGGTCGCCATCCAGGGGCCGATGCTGCCCGAACGGTAGAAATTCTTGCCCGGGCAGTTCTGCGTGCCCTTGGTCTGCCAGTCGCGGACGCTTCCCTCGTTGACGATGGTGAACCCGGCGACGCACGAAAGCGCGTCGTCTTCGCTGACGTGACGGGCCCGTTTGCCGATGACCACGCCGATTTCGTTCTCGTAGTCCAACTGGTCCGACGCCCGGGGCTTCAGGATGACGCCGCCATTGGGCACGAAGCCGTTGAGGTAGCGCGGAAAGACGCTCGGATATTCCGGTTCGCCGCCATCCTCCAGGACCTCGTGGTAGGCCCGGTAGTTGCGCCCGATACAGAAGATCTTGCGGGGCGCGGTAACGGGGAACAGATATTCGATCTCGTCGAGACCGACATCGGGCGCGCCGTGGTCCGCCATGGGGGCGAGTTCGGAAAGCGCCTCGCCCTCGATCACGTCCCTGAGACTGGTGAAACGGTCGGCCAGCCGGTCGGTGGCGTCGATGACGCCGCCGTCCTTCACCACGCCGTAGCGCGCCCTCCCGCCATGTTTGAAACTGACAAACTGCATGCGCCGCCCCCTGTCCGGCCTGAAAATCGCCCGCCTATACTGCAAGCAATTCCCGCCATGGGAAACCCCCGCCTCGCCGCCGGCCCGGAAACCATGAGAAGTGGCCGTCTGGAGGACATCCCCCTCACCCAGCTACGGCTATGGCTCGCAAGCTCGCCAAGCCTTCGCATCCCTCTCCCTCCGGGGGAGAGGGAATTACTTCTCCCTCCCCCTCGAAGGGGGAGGGTTGGGGTGGGGGTGAAGATGAGGATCAGGGTGAGGGGGGCGGACCATGACGCAATTATTTTACGCCGCTGCCGCTGCGGTTGTGGCTTCAGTCGTCCGCCGACAGGGTTCCTCGGTTGATCTGGTCCTGCTCCATGGATTCGAACAGCGCCTGGAAATTGCCTTCGCCGAATCCCTCGTCGCCCTTGCGCTGGATGATCTCGAAGAAGATCGGCCCGATGACGGTTTCGGTGAATATCTGCAGCAGGATTCCGCCGCCGTCGGCCGGCGCGCCGTCGATCAGGATGCCGTTTTCCTTCAGCCGGGCCACGTCCTCGCCGTGGCCGGGCAGCCGGTCTTCCAGCATGTCGTAGTAGACGTCCGGCGGCGGCTCCATGAAGCGGACGCCGCGCGCCTTCAGGCCCTCGACGGTCCGGTGGATATCGCTGGTCGACAAAGCGATGTGCTGGATGCCCTCGCCGTTGTAGGCCTCGAGATACTCGGCGATCTGGGATTTGTCGTCGGACGATTCGTTGATCGGAATCCTGATTTTTCCGCACGGGCTGGTCATCGCCCGCGAGCGCAATCCGGTCAGCTTCCCCTCGATATCGAAGAACCGGATCTCCCTGAAGTTGAACAGCTTTTCATAGAACCCGGCCCAGGTATCGAGACGGCCCGTATAGACGTTGTGGGTCACATGGTCGATGGCGTCGAGGCCGATGCCCCGCGGGTTCTGATCGGCGCCCTCGACCGGCACGAAATCCACGTCGTAGATGGACCGGTCGCCGAAACGGTCGACCAGATACAGCTGACTGCCGCCGATCCCCTTGATCGCCGGAATATTGAGCTCCATGGGGCCGACCGCCACGTGGTCCGGCTTGGCGCCCAGCTCGACCGCCCGGTTGTGGGCGAAGGCCGCGTCCGCAACCCGGAAGGCCATGGCGCAGGCCGACGGACCGTGAACCCGGCCGAAGGACTGGGCGAAGCTGTCCGGTTCCGCGTTTACGATGAAGTTGATGCCGCCCTGGCGGTAGAGGGTCACCTCCTTCGAGCGGTGCCGGGCCACGGCCTCGAACCCGATGGATTCGAAGAGGGCGCAGAGCGCGGCGGTATCCGGGGCGGTATATTCGATGAACTCGAAACCGTCGGTCCCCATGGGATTTATTGGGGGGTTTATCGGGGGATTAATCGCGGTTCCGGTTCCGGCTTCGGCGGACATGGGACACCTCCCTATATGAGAACCAATCCTGTCCCAAATATAATGTATTGGAGGCGATATTTTCGTGCGAAATGACGCTGGTATTGCCGGAATATGGAATATCGTTGCACGAATCGGCGCTTCGTGCGCCGAATGCCGCGCCGGCCGCCGGTGGAGCGCGATGGCCTCCGCGAACCGGGTGCACTAAGCTGATCCCCGGGGACGGGAGGCATCAACTTGTCACAGGACTTCAGCGATATCCGGCATTCGGTGCGGGCGCTGTGCCGGGAATTCGACGGCGGCTACTGGCGGCGGGTCGACCGGGACCGGGCCTACCCGGAAGAGTTCGTCGGCGCCATGACCCGGGCCGGCTTCCTGGCTGCGCTGATACCCGAGGAATTCGAGGGCAGCGGCCTGGGGCTCCGGGCCGCCGCCGCCATTCTCGAGGAGGTGCATCTGTCGGGCGGCAACGCCGCGGCGTGCCATGCGCAGATGTACATCATGGGCACCGTCCTCCGCCACGGTACGGCCGCACAGAAGAAGACGTACCTGCCGGCCATCGCCCGCGGCGAGGTCAGGCTGCAGGCGTTCGGGGTCACGGAACCGGCCAGCGGCAGCGATGCCACCCGCATCCGGACCCGGGCGCGCCGGGACGGCGGTGACTACATCGTCGACGGCCAGAAAGTCTGGACCTCGCGGGCCGAGCATTCCGATCTCATGCTGCTGCTTGCCCGGACGGGCCCCCGCGAAAGCGATCAAGGCCGCCACGAGGGATTGTCCGTCTTCCTGGTCGATATCCGCGAGGCGCGGGGCCGCGGCCTGACCATCAAGCCCATCCGCACCATGCTCAATCACGCGACCACGGAAGTGTTCTTCGACGGCCTGAGAATTCCGGCGGACAGCCTGGTCGGCGGGGAAGGCGGCGGTTTTCGCTGCATTCTCGACGGCATGAACGCGGAACGGATACTCATCGGCGCCGAGTGCATCGGCGATGCGCGCTGGTTCATCGAAAAGGCGTCGGCGTATGCGAACGAACGGGAGGTGTTCGGCCGTCCCATCGGCCGGAACCAGGGGGTCCAGTTTCCCATCGCCCGCGCCCATGCCGCAACGGAGGCGGCCGATCTGATGGTGCGGAAGGCGGCGGCGCTGTTCGACGGCGGGGAGCCCTGCGGTCCCGAGGCCAACATGGCCAAGCTGCTCGCCTCGGAGGCGTCGTGGCAGGCGGCGGACATGTGCATGCAGACCTTCGGCGGCTATGGATTCGCCGAGGAGTACGATGTCGAGCGGAAGTTCCGGGAGACCCGCCTCTACCAGGTCGCGCCGGTTTCGACGAACCTCGTCCTGTCCTACCTGGCCGAGCACGTCCTCGGCCTGCCCCGGTCGTATTAGGGTCCGGCTCTCCCTTTACCCTGTCTCCCTCCCCCTTGACGGGGGAGGGTTGGGGTGGGGGTGAAGATGAAGGTGGGGGTGAATCGACACTCCCCCTCACCCAGCTACGGCTAGGCTCGCTTCGCTCGCCAAGCCTCCGCATCCCTCTCCCTCCAGGGGAGAGGGACAGAGTGAGGGCCGCCCGGCTGTTGAGATTCTCCCGCACCGGCGTGTAACATGCCCAGACGCACGGGGGGAGCGGCGGCGTGTTCGATCAGATTGAGCGTGGCAGTGCGGTCGGCAAGCGGGAGTTCAACGCGGTGGCGTCGGAACTCCGCACCTCGCTGATTCTGACCCAGCAGGAACTCAGGAAGGCCGACTGCCCCGTCCTGATCATATTCGGCGGCGTCGACGGCGCCGGCAAGAGCGAACTCGCCGGCCTGCTCAACGAATGGATGGACCCGCGCTGGATCGTCACCCGGGCCTACGGGCCCCGGACCCGGCGGGAGAAAACCCGTCCCGAATTCTGGCGCTACTGGGTCGATATCCCGCCCAGGGGGCAGATCGGCGTCTACCTCAGCGCGTGGTATTCCCAGCCCCTCGTAGACCGGGTCTACGGCCGCCTCAAGAAACGCAGATTCGAGCTCGGCCTCTCCCGCATCAAGGAATTCGAGCGCTGCCTCGCCGACGACGGAGCCCTGATCCTCAAATTCTGGATGCACCTGGACAAGGGCCAGCAGAAGCGCCGGCTCAGGAAACTGGAGAAGCAGCCCGACCACCACTGGAAGGTGGACGAACAGGACTGGCGGAACTGGGAGAACTACGACCGCTTCATCGAGGTCGCCGAACGGATCATCGAGCGGACCGACGCGCCCTACGCGCCGTGGCGGCTGGTCGACGGCGGCGACGCCAGATACAGATCCCTGGTGGTTCTCCGGACGGTCCGCGAGGCCATCGGCGATCACCTGGCCGCCCGCGCCCGGCCGCAACCGGCCGCCCAGCCTCCGGCGGTTCAACCTCCGGCCGCCGAAAACGGCGCCGAAAACGAAGGCGGCGCGGCGGGCACCTACAGCGGCCCGACGTCGCGGCCGCCCCTGGCGCGGCTGGACCTCGGCGCCTCGGTGGACAAGCCGGCATACAACGAGGCGCTGCCCAACCTCCGCCGCCGCCTGAACGGGCTCTACCGGCGCGCGAAGGACCGGGACATGGCGTCGGTGCTGGTCTTCGAGGGCTGGGACGCCGCCGGCAAGGGCGGGACCATCCGGCGGATCACGGCGGCGCTGGACGCCCGCGATTACCGCATTTATCCCGTCGCGGCCCCCAACGACCTGGAGAACTCGCATCATTATCTGTGGCGGTTCTGGCAGCGGATTCCCCGCGACGGCAAGTTCGCCATTTTCGACCGGAGCTGGTACGGGCGGGTCATGGTGGAGCGGGTCGAGGGCTTCGCGTCCGAGGCGGAGTGGGGCAGGGCGTTCCGGGAAATCCGGGAATTCGAGGATCAGATCGTCGGGCACGGGACCCTGCTGATGAAGTTCTGGCTTCACATCGATCCCGACGAACAGGCCCGGCGGTTCCAAAGCCGGGCCGAGACGCCGTACAAGAACTGGAAGCTGACCGACGAGGACTGGCGCAACCGCGACCGCTGGCGCGAGTACGAGGCGGCGGTGAACGAGATGGTCACCCGGACCAGCACGGCGGCGGCGCCCTGGCAATTGGTGCCGTTCAACGACAAGCGGCACGGGCGCCTCGAAGTGCTGACGCGGCTCTGCGAGGCCATGGAGCGGAAACTGGGGTGAGGCTGGTTTCGCTGTTTGGTCGGTTTATTTTTTTCGGATTTATGGGGGGCGGCCCGCTCCCATTAAGCGGTCCGCGTCTTATGAGAGAGTTTGACGCGGTTTGAGGTTGTCGGCCGAAGCCCGACAATAGCGTAGGCCATATTCCTTTAAACTGAATGGACTTGAACAGGAAACCCGAGCGATCTAAGTGATTTACTGGTGCGTCCATTGCGCGGTGGAAAATCATTGGGAAGGGCCCAACCAACTAGCTCGCCCAAGGCGCTAACTCCGAAGTGCTCTATTCGCCATTCTGGACTTTCGAGTGCCTCCCACATTCGATCCGGCACTTTTTCAGTCGGCCCGCCGTAGAGAACATGATCAATCGTCTCAAGAACAGATTTCCCCTGGGCGGAACGCAATCCATATAGATACTTTCCGAAAGCCGTAGTTTTTTCGTCTATCGAGTATTGCTCGCCGGTATCCGGTAGTCCCACCGTCAGATTAGCAACGCGGCGAGCGTGGTCGCGGATTGCATGGATCCTGAGGCAGATGTTCACGAACCCATCTTCGCTGGTATCCAACAGTGCATTTCGAGCTAACCAATCGCTTAGCTCTGGTGCCCACTCATTGAGCATTACGTCTTCGCTGGCAGGAGGCGCATCAAGCTCATGCCACCAAGCCATTGCTTCCGTTAGTGCCGCTTCCGGATTGCCTCGATTTTGATCGTAGAAGCCTTCATACCGGGCGTGTCGTCCCTCGAACGTGCGTTGATAATAGTGAGCGTGCAAAAATTGGTCGGCTTGAGCTCCCGGGGGCACATGGCTCCCCACCCAGGATGGACGAAATTTGTCATCGGATACGCGTACTCCGATGTTCCTGAGCGTCTCAAGCGTTTCATACCACTCCTTAAGAAATGCATCCCGCCGTTGTTCTGATCGGTTGCGTGAGCTGACCCGAACGACGCCCTCCCATTTGGTTACAAGATCCGTGCCTTGAAACTTTCGCGCACTTTTCTCATCTTGTTGGCGGTGTTGATTGACTACCCTCTGGCGCGCTTCGATGAGATCATATAATTCCCTAGTTAGTGGCGAGGCGTTCTTGTCAATTGTTTGAAAGAAATCCTGTAACTGTAGGTCAAACCCGGACGCGGCAAGTTCGGCTTCGGTAAAATAACACCCGGCTTCCACGTTATTGTTCCACGCTGCATCAGTGAGATTGGCAGAGCCGATATAGGCGCCCATACCCTGCCACCAAATAACTTTTGGGTGAAAATTTCTGACTAGCCTGCAAGTGAAATTGGGTGTTCCTCGGTCCAAGAATTTTTTCAAAATTCTCGGAGTAATGGGCACGCCTTCATCGAATCGGCCCCAGAAATTGAGTGGGATACTATGGTCGTAGCACCAATCGAAGAGTAGGTCCTCTTTGGTTGCATAAGCGACTGCTGCCTTCACATACTCGGTGTCTTGAACTCCGTTTTCGGTTATCTCCCTGAGGTAATTTCCGTTGATGCCTCCCAACATGAGCTTCATGAAGCGCCTCCAGATCTTTTCGAATCAAAGAAAAACAATTATAGTTTAAGTTGTGTGGTAATTGACACGAGATCTGAGCACCACGTCAATTCTGATGGCTTGCCCCCAGTTTGTGGCCTACGTCTTATGAGAGAGTTTGACGCGGTTTGAGGTTGTCCGGCTGACCTATCAAGCTCGTGGAACAGTTCTGGAACCGAGTAAATTTTGGCAGCGTGTCGGATACGAGGAGGATTAAGTGGCCGCAACCAGACCAACCATTGATGAAATAGTCGGAGCTTTTCATAGAGGAACGCGTCGTGCACACAGGCTTTATAAGGATTGGACAGGTGGTAAATGGCTCAACACCGCCCCTGAATACCTCCTAACCACCTATGTCGCGGAGAGCATCGGCAAACTGGATGGTAGCCACTACGTGTCACTCGAGTACTCCGCCAGCTCAACAATTGCCAGAGCAGGTGCGCGTGGACGAGGCAAACTTCCGAGGAAGATGAGACCTGGTGGGCGAGTAGACCTCCTCATTAGGAACGGGAGGCGCGCACCAAGAGGGGTAATCGAAATAAAAAATCGGAACTCTCGTTTTAACCGCCTAAAGAAGGACGTAGAGCGAATCGAAACCATGCTTAAACGAACTTCAAGCTTGAAGTTTGGGGCCATCGGCCTGTACCTGCATCTACGCACCACTCCTAACTCCCCTGCCCGTGACAGGGTAAGCACAACTTTGGAAAATCTCTCTACCGCATTTGAGGAACAGACTAGCGATAGCGTCAATTGGGAACCATTTCCCTCAAGGGTCAAGGGGGATGAAAACGATGCTTGGGCGTCGTTTATTGCCGTCGCCAAACGCTAACGGCCCGTGTGCGTCTTTGCGGTCGGCGTGTGATCGGGAGCTATCTAAGATTACCCCGGCCAACTCTAAACCCATCGAAAGGAAATGGCGCGCCCGACAGGATTCGAACCTGTGACCTTCGGCTTCGGAGGCCGACACTCTATCCAGCTGAGCTACGGGCGCCCAATGTCGCGGAGGGCGCGCACATTACCCGAAGCGCCCGGGACCGTAAAGCGCCGGGAGGGCGCGCCCGGCCGGGGCGGCGCGTCCAGGCCCGAGGGCGGGCCGGCGGCCGGATCGGCGATCCACGCCGCGATGTCCCGCCACACGGTTTCCGCCTGCAAATCGCGCAGCAGCATATGATAGCCGTCCGGGTAGCGCACGATCCGCCGCACCGCCGGGGCGGCTGCCGGCAGCCGGGCGAAGACGCGCTCCATGGTTCCGTTGGGAATGATGTCGTCCCTGTCGCCGTAGAGCAGCAGCGCCGGCGCCCGGTAATCCGGCGCCGAGGCGAACGCGCGGTCCATCAGGTTCACCAGCCCGTAGATGGTATCGACCCGGGTTTCCTTGATGACCAGCGGGTCGCGCCCCAGGGCCCGGAGCATCTCCCTGTTGTCGGACGGCGTGAGCCTCAGCCCGCGCCCGGTGAGCGTGAGCCACGGGACCGAGCGGGCGCCGAGCCCGAGGGCCCAGCGCTGATAAAACGGCATGGCGGCGCGCCCCCAGACGGCGGGGGCGGCGAGGATGGTTCCCTTGACCCCGGGGATCGGTCTTTCGGCCTGGGCCGCCATGATGACGGCGCCCCCCATGCTCGCGCCGAGGAGATAGAGCGGCGACCCGGCATGACGCCGGCGCAGCAGTCCGGCGACGGTCCGGAGGTCGCCGGTCATGGCGGCGGTCCCCGCCCACCGGCCGCGCACGGGCGCGTTTCCGAAACCGCGCTGGTCATAGGCGTAGACCTTGATGCCCGCCTTGCCGAAATACCGGGCGGCCGCATCGATGAAATTGCCGTAATCGTTGAACCCGTGGAGCGCCAGCATGACCGCGCGCTTCTCCCCCGTCACCGGCCAGGACCGGAGGGGCAGCGCCGCGCCGTCCGCCATCACCGCATGGCTTTCGGTCAGCCGGGGTTCCTCCCGGGGCGGGCCCGGCAATTCGAACCGGGGGGCGCAGGCGCCGAGCAGCAGAACTGCGGCCGCGGCGCATGCGGCGGCCCGCGCGCCCACGCGCAAGGACAGGCGGGGACGCGGTTGAAACTCGGCAATCATGGGGTATCATTCGCACGCCGATTAGGGGAGTGCACGCACTTCGTTTGGCGTTTCGCATTTGGCGGGCCGGCGCGGACCGCCGGCTCCCGGGAGGCGGCCGTGGATACCGACGAAATTGAAAAACCCATCATGGTGACGTCCGCCACCATCGCCTGCGACGGCGGCGGCGGGCCGCTGGGCCACCCCCGCGTCTTCCTGACCATGGATGAGGGGGGCCGGGTCGTCTGTCCCTATTGCAGCCGGACCTTCGTTCTCGCCGAGGGCGCCGGCAACCCGGCGGGGCATTAGTGGCCGAGGCCCAGGCAGATTCCGTGGCAGCTTCCGTCAGGCATCTCTTCCTGGTCGACGGATCGGGGTTCATCTTCCGCGCCTTCTTCGCCAGGGGCGTCTCCAGCAGCGCCATGACCCGCTCGGACGGCACGCCGACCAACGCGGTCTACATCTACACGCGGATGCTGCGCAAGCTGATCGACGATACCGAAGCCGACCATATCGCCGTCATCTTCGACACCTCCCGCAAGAGCTTCCGCAACGAGATCTACGCCGACTACAAGGCCCACCGGCCGCCGCCGCCGGACGATCTGATCCCGCAATTCGCCCTGGTCCGGGAGGCCACCGAAGCGCTCAACGTGCCGGCCGTCGAACTGCCGGGCTACGAGGCGGACGATTTGATCGCGACCTATGCCCGCCAGGCGGCCGACGCGGGCGCCGAGGTCACCATCGTTTCGTCCGACAAGGACCTCATGCAGCTTGTCGACGACCGGATCACCATGTTCGACGCCATGAAGAACGTCCGCATCGGCCGCGAACAGGTGATCGAGAAGTTCGGCGTCGGCCCCGAGCGGGTCATCGACGTGCAGGCGCTGGCCGGCGATTCGACGGACAACGTGCCCGGCGTGCCGGGGATCGGCGTCAAGACGGCGGCGCAGCTGGTCGGGGAATATGGCGGGCTGGACGACATCCTCGCCCGCGCCGGGGAGATCAAACAGCCCAAGCGGCGCCAATCCCTCATCGACGGCGCAAACGACGCCCGCATGTCGCGGGACCTGGTCACCCTGAAGACCGACGTTCCGGTCGAGGTGCCGCTCTCGGACCTCGCCCTGCGGGAGCCCGACCCCGGCAAGTTCCTGGATTTCCTGGCGGCGCAGGAATTCAAGTCCCTGGTCAAGCAGTACGGCGGAGACCCGGACGCCATCCCGGACAAGAAGCCCCAGGCAAAACCCGAGGCGCCGGCGGAACAAACGCCGACGTCACGGAAAAAGCCGTCCAGGCCGTCGGAAATCGCCGACGGATACGAACTGGTTCAAACCGAGGACCGGCTCCGGGTCTGGATCGGGGAGGCGGCCCGGCAGGGGAGCGTCGCCGTCGACACGGAGACCACCTCGCTCAATTCCATGCAGGCGGACCTGGTGGGCATCTCTCTCTCCCTCGGCCCGAACAAAGCGTGCTACATCCCGGTCGCCCATGTGGCGGGCGAGGAGCAGGCCGCCCTCGACCTGGACGGCGGCGAAACCCAATCCACCGAGAACGTGCCGCAGATTTCGCGGGACAGGGCGGTCGAACTGCTGAAGCCCCTGCTCGAGGACCCGGCGGTCCTCAAGGTCGGGCACAACATCAAATACGACAATGAAATTTTCGCCCGCTACGGCGTCCGGGTCGGGCCGTTCGACGACACGATGATATTGTCCTACGTGCTCGAGGGCGGCCTTCACGGCCACGGCATGGACGAACTGGCGGAGCTGCATTTCTCCCACCAGACCATCAAGTTCAAGGACGTGGCCGGGTCGGGCAAATCCCAGGTGACGTTCGACAAGGTGCCCCTCGACAAGGCGCTGGACTATGCGGCGGAGGACGCGGACATCACCGGCCGGCTCCACGGCCTGCTCCGCCCGAGGCTCGTCTCAGACCGCATGGTGAGCGTCTACGAGACCCTGGAACGGCCCCTGATCGGCGTGCTGACCGATATGGAGCGCGCCGGCATCCGCGCCGACGCCGGGGTGCTGAAGAATCTGTCCGGGGATTTCGAGAAGCGTCTCGGCGACCTGGAGACCGGCATCCACAAGCTGGCGGGCCACGAATTCAATATCGGCTCGCCCAAGCAGCTGGGCGAGATCCTGTTCGACGAAATGGGTCTCGAGGGCGGCAAAAAAACCAAGACCGGGGCCTACGGCACCGGCGCCGACGTGCTGGAGGGTCTCGCCGCCGAGGGCCACGAACTGCCCGCCCGGGTGCTCGACTGGCGGCAGCTCGCCAAGCTCAAGAGCACCTATACGGACACCCTGATCGGGCAGATCAACCCGGAGACCGGCCGGGTGCACACCACCTACGGACAGGCCGTCGCGTCGACCGGACGGCTCAGCTCGAACGACCCGAACCTCCAGAACATTCCCGTGCGGACCGAGGAGGGGCGCAAGATTCGCCGGGCGTTCGTCCCGTCGGACGGCTGCGTGCTGTTGAGCGCCGACTATTCGCAGATCGAGCTCAGGCTCCTGGCCCATGTGGCCGGGATCGACGTGCTGAAGGACGCCTTCAGGGACGGCATGGACATCCACGCCCTGACCGCCAGCCAGGTATTCGGCGTGCCCGTCGAGGGGATGGACCCGATGATCCGGCGTCAGGCCAAGGCGATCAATTTCGGGATCATCTACGGAATCTCGGCGTTCGGCCTCGCCCGCCAGCTTGCCATCCCCCGGGGCGACGCCAAGGCCTATATCGACGCCTACTTCGAGCGCTATCCCGGCATCCGGGATTACATGGACCGCACCAAGGAAATGGCCCGGGAGCTGGGCTATGTGACCACGCTGTTCGGCCGGAAATGCTACACCCCCGGCATCAAGGACGGTAATCCGTCCCACCGGAGCTTCGCCGAGCGGGCCGCCATCAACGCGCCCCTCCAGGGCGGCGCCGCGGACATCATCAAGCGGGCGATGATCCGGATGCCGGCGGCCCTGGAAAAGGCGGGGCTGGGCGCCAAAATGCTGCTCCAGGTGCACGACGAGCTTATCTTCGACGTGCCCGAACAGGAACTCGACGCCACCGCCGACCTCGCCAAATCGGTCATGGAAGGGGTGGCGGCCCTCGACGTTCCCCTGACGGTGGACACCGGCTCCGGCGGGAACTGGGACGAAGCGCACTGAAAATGCGCCCTCCTCCTTCGAAGGGAGAGGGGGTTTCGGTGCGTTCCCTCTCCCCCTCCCCTCATCCGCACGTCGTCATCACCGGGCTTGACCCGGTGATCCACGTGGATGGCCGGGTCCGGGCCCGGCCATGACGAAATCATTTTATGCCGCCGCCTTTCCGGCGGATTACATTTTCGTAACTCACGGCAAATTTTGTCGAATTGCCGGGTTTGACCTGGAATAATTCAAACCCAGGACTATTTATGGGGCGTAATCCACATCCGCCCAGCAGGAGACCGGGACATGCTGATCAAATTCAGGAAAGCATCCGACGCCCATGAATCGGAAGTGACGCCGAAGGAACTGTTCCTCAACCGGCGTTCGTTCATGGCGGCCGCCGCGGCGGCCGGGGGAACCGCGCTTCTGCCCGCATTTCCCAATGACGCCCGGGCGGTGTTCACGAACCTGAAGAAGGACCCGAAATTCCAGACGCTGGAAAAGCCGACGACCCTGGACGGGATTACCTCGCACAACAATTTCTACGAGTTCGGCACCGGCAAGACCGATCCCAAGAAAAACGCCCATACGCTGAAGCCCCGGCCCTGGTCGGTGGAAATCTCCGGCCATGCGGCCAAGACCGGCGTCTTCGATCTGGACGACATCCTGAAGCCTCACCAGTTGGAGGAGCGCATCTACCGGCTGCGCTGCGTCGAGGCGTGGTCCATGGTGATCCCGTGGGTCGGCTTCCCCTTGGGGGACCTGATCAAGCGGTTCGAGCCCACCTCGAAAGCGAAATATGTCGCCTTCGAGACGCTGGTCGATACGGAGCAGATGCCGAAGCAGAAACTCCCGATCCTGGATTGGCCCTACGTGGAGGGACTGCGCATGGACGAGGCGATGCACCCGCTGGCCATCTTGGCGGTGGGCATCTACGGCGACGACATGCCCAATCAGAACGGCGCGCCCATCCGCCTCGTGGTGCCGTGGAAATACGGCTACAAGAGCATCAAATCCGTCGTCAGGATCAACTTCGTCGAGAAACAGCCGCCGACCACCTGGAACATCCAGGCGCCGGGAGAATACGGCTTCTATTCCAACGTCAATCCAAACCGGGATCATCCCCGCTGGAGCCAGGCGCGCGAGCGGCGGATTACCGGCGAGGGCGGCTTCAAGGCGCTGATTGCCCCCAAGATCGAGACCAAGATGTTCAACGGTTATGACGACGTCGCAAGTCTCTACACCGGGATGGACCTGATCAGGAACCACTAGGCGCCGCCTCATGAATACCAAGACGTCGCGGCGCATATTCAAGCCGCTGGTGTTCATCGCCAGCCTGCTGCCGTTCGCCTACCTGCTGTATGCGCTCTACTCGGACACGGCGCTCGGCACGAAGCTGCTGACCGACGATCCGGTCCAGAAGTTCGACCGGGAACTGGGCGACTGGACGCTGATCTTCATCATCATCACCCTTACCGTGCGGCCCCTGGCCGACATCCTGAAAAAGCGGGAACTGATCGCCTACCGGCGCATGCTCGGACTGTTCGCCTTCTTCTACGGCGTGCTGCACGTCTCCAGCTATGTGGGGCTCAACCTGCAGCTCGAATTCGCCGAGTTCGTGAAGGACGTGGTGAAACGCCCGTTCATCACCGTCGGCATCATCGCGTTCACCGCCATGGCGGCGCTGGCCGCGACCTCCACCAAGGGCATGATCAAGCGCATGGGCGGCAGGGCGTGGACCCGTCTTCACTGGCTGATCTATCCCATCGCCGTTTTGGGCGTCGTGCATTTCTACATGATGATCCGCGCGGACTTTTCCAGGCCCGTCATCTACGGCAGCATTATTTTCGTTCTCCTGGCCTACCGCTATGTGGTCAAGCTGCGGCGGGACGGAAAACGCAAGCGCCGGGATGCGGAAACCGCGGCGGCCTGACGCAGCCGCGGCACAAGGTCCCTAGCCCCCGAACATCTTTTTCAGATTGTCGATCCCCGCCTGATAGACGTCCTGAACCGCCTTCGTCGCATCGGCACCGCTCTGGGCCGGTTCGAACTCACCGGACCATTCCACGTCGGCGCCGCCGCTTTCATTCGGCGTGACCTTCAGGGTCGCCGAGTAATTGATCACCGGCAGCGGCGAGGAAACGATCGAATAGGTGTAGGTCAGCTCCTCGTCGTCGCGGGCGACCAGTTTCTCGACGATTTCACCGCCGCCCATCACCGTCAGCCGCCGGACGGTGCCGCCGTCCTCCAGTTCGCTGGATTCCATGGCGGGATGCCAGGAGGGCAAGGCATTGAAATTACCGATTGCCTCCCAAACCTGTTTGGCATCCACCGGCAGCGACGTTTTCATACTGACATTTGCCATGATCCGGCCTCCCCAAATCAGCCCGCGACCCGCCAGACCCCGGGCGCCGCGTCGAGCCGCTGTATCAAGGCCCGGCGCTGAGTCTCCATCTCGTCCGGGAGGGCGCCGTCGAAGCTGTCGAAGAGCTCTTTCTGCGCTTCCGCCTCGGCGCGGCCCGCCGCGGTATCGATATCCATGATGCTGGCGAAAGTATCGGCGCCGAAATCCAGGCCCGTCCAGTTCAGATCCTGGTGCCGCGGCATGAAGCCGAACGGGCTCTCCACCGCGTCCGCCGTGCCGTTCACCCGTCCGACGATCCACTGCATGACCCGCATGTTTTCGCCGAAGCCCGGCCAGACAAAGCCGCCGTTCTCATCCTTGCGGAACCAGTTGACCCGGAAGATGGGCGGCGGATTGGTCAGTTTGCCGCCGAAATCCAGCCAGTGCCGCCAGTAGTCGGCCATGTTGTAGCCGCAGAACGGCAGCATCGCCATCGGGTCCCGGCGGATCGCCGCCTGACCGACGGCGGCGGCGGTCGCTTCCGACCCCATGGTCGCCGCCATATACACGCCGTGCCGCCAGTCGGTCGACTGATAGACCAGCGGGAAGGTGTGGCTGAGGCGTCCGCCGAAAATGAAAGCGCTGATCGGCACGCCGTCGGGGTTCTCCCAATCGTCCGAATAGGTCGGACATTGGGTGGTCGGGCACGTGAAGCGGGCATTGGGGTGAGCCGCCTTGTCCCCGGACGATGGCGTCCAGTCATTGCCCCGCCAGTCGATCAGATGATCCGGCGGCGGATCGTCATGACCCTCCCACCACACATCGCCGTCATCGGTCAGCGCGACATTGGTGAAAATGGTGTCCCGCTCCATCATCTGGACGGCATTCCGATTGGTCTTCGAAGACGTGCCGGGGACGACGCCGAAATATCCGGCTTCCGGATTGATGGCGTAGAGGCGGCCGTCTTCGCCGGGCTTGATCCACGCGATATCGTCGCCGACGGTCGAAACCTTCCAGCCGTCGAAACCTTCCGGCGGAATAATCATTGCCAGATTCGTCTTGCCGCAGGCGCTCGGAAAGGCGGCGGCGACATAGGTCTTTTCGCCGTCGGGACTCTCGAGGCCCAAAATCAGCATGTGTTCGGCGAGCCAGCCTTCGTCCCGCGCCATGACCGAGGCGATGCGGAGCGAGAAGCACTTCTTTCCGAGGAGGGCATTGCCGCCATAGCCGGATCCGTAGGACCAGATGGCCCGCTCTTCGGGAAACTGGACGATGTATTTGGTCTCGTTGCACGGCCAGGGCACGTCTTCCCGCCCGTCGTCGAGGGGGGCGCCGACGGTATGCATGCACGGCACGAACTCGCCGTCGCCGAGAACGTCCAGCGCCTTCTGACCCATCCGGGTCATGACCTTCATGCTCGCCGCGACGTAGGGCGAATCGGTGAGCTGCACCCCGATATGCGAGATGTGGGAGCCGATGGGACCCATGGAGAAGGGGATGACATACATGGTCCGGCCGCGCATGGCGCCGTCGAAGAGACCATTCATGGTCTCCTTCATCTCCGCCGGATCGACCCAATTGTTGGTCGGGCCCGCATCTTTCTGCTTCCTGGAGCAGACGAACGTCCGGTGCTCGACCCGCGCGACATCGTCCGGGTCGGACCGCGCCAGATAGGAATTGGGCCGCTTCTCTTCGTTGAGTTTCATCAGCGTACCGGCGGCCAGCATCTGACCGATGAGCTGCCGGTACTCCTCCTCGGAGCCGTCACACCACTGAACCCGGTCGGGCCGGCAAAGCCCGGCCATCTCCTCGACCCAAGCCATGAGTTTTGCGTTGGTGGTCCGGTCGGTGCCGGTAGCGGTCATATTTTTCTCCCGTCATGCCCTTTCGGGGCAGCCGCCTTTGGGCGGTCGATAGCGTCCTGAAGGTGGGTTGCCTGTTGATCCAATGCCGGTCGTTCGCAAAAAACTGTAACCCCGCGCCTGGACACAAGCAACCGGTTCATGGCCGATGCCGCCGCCCTCAGCCGGATTTTTTCCGCGCCTCTTTTGCAAGCGCCACAAGGACCGCCCGGCATGTCTCGGCGCTATCCGCGGGAGCGTCGAAATCAAGGCGGTGGATGGTGTGTCCGCACCTGAGGTCCAGCCCGTCCGGGTCGATCCCGATCATCGACCAGTGCTTTCCCCGCCGGCCCAGGAGCACCGTGCCGTAAAGCCGGAGCGCTTCCGGGTGATCGGCGTTCATGTGTTCGAGAATACCGGCCTCGGCCGTGGCGATGTCGCGCGCCGCTTTTTCGTTTGCCGTCAGCTTCCGTCCATCGACCCAATAGGCGCGTGCGAACCCGCCGACGAAATGGGCGCGCTCGATGTCCAGCTGAAAGAAGCCGAAGTCGGCGAAATCCGCATACGACGACGCATCCGGATTGTACCGCAGATAGCGCGCGGCCTTGCGCGGATCATCTTCCTTCCGTAGCCGGCCGAACAAGGTAACCCGGGCGCCGGTTAGGGGATTGCGGGCGCCGGCGGTTCCGTCGAGAAAAATCGAGGCCCGCTTATCGGCCCGGAGATTCCGGGTGTGGGCCGACAGTTCGGACAGCAGGAGAACCGGCGCGCCGTCGCCGGCCGGCGCAATGCCGACCAGCGACGTCATCGGCCAGCCTTCGGGCTCCCGCGCGTTGGTGCCGAGGACGGCCTTGCGGCAGCGCCGCATCATGCCCCGGATCTCCCGGAGGAGTCCGGGGCCCGCTTTGGTCCGAATTGCCATAATTGCCGTGCCTTATCCCTCTGAAATCACGGAAGAAATGATGATAAACCTCCCGCCGTGCCATAATTGGACTATATTTTTGCCACAATTCCGCCGTCAATTGGACGCCGTTGCACGGTGGGCCCGGCCGCGTCCCGGACCCGCGTGCGTCCGATCAAGGGTAACGGGCGGGTAAGAGGGCCGGCATGACTCAATCGATTGTTCTGGTCGACGACGACCGCAACATTTTGACCTCAGTGGCGATGGCGCTCGAGACCGAGGGGTTCGAGGTCAAATCCTACTCCGATTCGGTGCAGGCGCTTCACGGGCTGAGAACGGCGCCGCCCGATCTGGTGGTGCTCGACATCAAAATGCCGCGGCTGGACGGCATGGAGCTGCTGTCCAAGCTTCGCGAACGCTCCAGCGTGCCGGTCATTTTCCTCACCTCCAAGGAAGATGAGATCGACGAGGTGCTGGGTCTCCGCATGGGGGCCGACGACTATATCAAGAAGCCGTTCTCCCAACGCCTCCTTATTGAACGCATCCGCGCGCTGCTGCGCCGGCAAGAAGGGCCGGATGACGGGAACTCGTCCAGACCCCAGGACGAAACCATCACGCGCGGGGATCTTATCCTCGACGGCATGCGTCACCGGTGCACCTGGCGCGGAACACCGGTCGACCTTACGGTCACCGAGTTTCTGTTGCTTCAATCGCTGGCCGCCCGGCCGGGACACGTCAAGAACCGGGAGCAGCTGATCGACGCGGCATATGGCGATCATATTTACGTCGACGACCGGACGATCGACAGCCATGTCAAACGGCTGCGGAAGAAGTTCCGGAAGATCGATGAGGACTTCTCGGCCATCGAAACGCTGTATGGTGTGGGGTATCGTTACAACGACGGCCGGGCCGCAAAGGAGTAGGCCAACACCACCAACTGGATCGGACGAGTGGATCGGGGGGCGCACCAAAACAATCGTCGGCGGGGCCGCGCGCGGCCCAAGGGCCGGTTTTCGCCCATCACCCGGCGAATCCTCGCGGTCAATGTCTTTGCGCTTGCCGTGCTGGTGAGCGGATTGCTGTACGTGGGCCAATATCGCGAAGGACTGATCCGAACCGAAATCGCCGCGTTGACGACCCAGGCCGATCTGATTGCCGCCGCGCTCGGCGAGGCGGCGGTGAGCGACGATGACTCGGAAAACCAGGCTCTGGTCGAGGATGTGGCGAGACAAATCATCCGCCGTCTCGCCGCCACGTCCCGGACACGGGCGCAACTGATCGATACCCAGGGACGGGTGATCGGCGACAGCCGGTTTCTTGTCGGACCCGGCGGCACCGTGCGGATCGATGAGTTACCGCCGCCGAGTGACGGGGGAGGGTTGGGAGGCCTTGTGCTGGGCGCCTATGAGCGCGCGGCGAGATGGTTCCGCGGCGCATCCGCGCGGGGACCCGGTCTCGACGACGCGGGCACCGGTTCCCGGCTTCCCGAAACGCGCCTGGCGCTCGCCGGCGAACACGGCAGCGGCGTCCAAATCGGCCCCGATGGCGAAATGATCATCAGCGTCGCGGCGCCGGTTCAGCGATACAAGCGGGTGTTGGGCGCACTCCTGCTGTTTCGGGATTCCCGGGAAATCGACGAGGCGGTGTTTCAGGTCAGGCTGGATATACTGAAGGTGTTTGGCGTCGCCCTGTTGATTACGGTCCTGTTGTCGGTCTACCTGGCCGGCACCATCGCACGGCCGTTGCGGCGGCTGTCGCTGGCCGCCGACCGGGTCCGGCATGGTCTCTCCCGGCAGTACCGCCTGCCCGATCTTTCCCACCGCCAGGACGAGATCGGCGATCTCGGCTGGGCCCTCCGGGAAATGACCGAAGCGCTGTGGAACCGGATGGATGCCATCGAGGGTTTTGCCGCCGACGTGGCCCACGAAATAAAGAACCCGCTTACTTCGCTCAGGAGCGCGGTCGAAACGGCGGCCCGCGTCTCCGACCCGGAACAGCAGCGGAAGTTGATGGCGATCATCCAGGACGACGTGTCCAGGTTGGATCGGTTGATCACCGACATCTCCGACGCATCCCGCCTGGATGCGGAGTTGTCCCGGGCCGAAATGGCGACCGTCGATATCGCCGGCCTCGTGGCGACCCTGAAGGATGCCTATGGCGCGACCGCCGAGGAGCGGAAGATCGGTCTCGTCCTGGACGCCGGGGATGATCTGCCCTGTTTGGTATCCGGGTTGGAGGATCGTCTCGTTCAGGTGTTTCGCAACCTGATCGGCAATGCCCTGAGCTTCAGTCCGGAGGGCGGCCGGATAACCCTACGCATCAGGCGGCGCGACGACGATGTCCAGGTGCTGGTCGAGGACCATGGGCCCGGAATTCCCGAGGGGGCGGAGGAGCAGATCTTCGAGCGCTTTTATCAGGAACGGCCGGTAACCGAGAAGTTCGGGACTCATTCCGGTCTGGGGCTCAGCATTTCCAAGCAAATCGTCGAGGCGCACGGCGGCTCGATTCGCGCCGAAAACCATGAGGACCTTTCCACCGGATGCACCGGGGCGCGGTTCGTCGTCGAGCTGCCTCTCGGCCCCATTGACACGCCCAACCCCTGAGCATTTAGTCCCGCCATGGATCATATCCACGCCACTGCGGTTTCCATCGACGGTTACGGCGTTCTGATAACCGGACCGTCGGGCGCCGGAAAGTCGGACCTCGCCCTGCGCCTGATCGACCGCGGCGCCAGGCTGGTCGCCGACGATCGGGTCGTGACCCGCGTGAATGCCGGCCGAGTGAGCTTGAGTGCGCCGGCCAATCTCGCCGGCCTGTTGGAAGTCCACGGTATTGGAATCGTCAAACTGGACCATCAGGCCTGGGCGCCATTGAACCTGGTGGTCGAACTGGCCGGCCGCGATGCCGTCGAGCGGCTGCCCGAAGACCCGGCAACGGAGATCCTGGGACACCGAATCGCGCGCGTCCGCCTGCACGCATTCGATGCCGCCGCGGCGGAGAAGGTCGAGTTGGCGGTCGGGATAGCCTCGGGCGCCGCCGGCCGTCTCGACGAGCGGGCATTGCTTGCTCCCTTGAAGGCGCGGCCGTGACCGGGGCACCGGCGAAACCCGCGGCGGCCGCCCGGCTGGTCCTGGTGACCGGAATATCGGGCGCCGGGAAGACCTCCGTCCTGAAAGCCTTCGAAGATCTCGACTACGAAGCCGTCGACAACGTTCCGCTGCCGCTGCTAGGGAGCTTGGTTCTGTCGGCGCAGCCGGGACTAGCGGGCTCCGGTTTCGACCGGCCTATCGCGGTCGGCGTCGATATCCGGACCCGCGGGTTCGGCGTGGATGCCTTCCTGACCCAATTCGACGAACTGGCCGGCACGGAGTCCGTCGACGTGGAAATCCTATTCGTTGATTGCGACGACGAGGAACTCAGGCGCCGCTATGAGGTCACCCGGCACCGTCATCCGCTGGCCATGGACCGGCCGATTGCCGATGGCATCGCACATGAAAGACGGGTCGTCTCACGGCTTCGCGACCGGGCTCATCACGTTATCGATACCACCGGCATGGCGCCCGGCGAGCTCAAGCAATTGCTCGAGGCTCATTTTTTGCCGGGCGGCGGCAGCGGCCTCAATATTTTCGTGACGTCGTTTTCCTATCGGCGGGGTTTGCCCCGGGATGCGGATCTCGTCTTCGACGTGCGGTTTCTCGCAAACCCCCATTACGATCCCGAACTGCGGCCGCAAAGCGGGCGGGACGAGGCCGTCGGGACGTACATTGCCGAGGATTCGGCATTCGGGAGTTTTTGGGACGGACTGACCAATCTGCTCCGGCCGCTCCTGCCGTCCTATAAGGCGGAGGGAAAAAACTATTTGACCATCGGGATAGGCTGCACGGGCGGCCGGCACCGCTCCGTCTACGTGGCGGAACGGCTGGGCGGGTGGTTTGACAGCCTGGGCGAGAAGGTTCAGGTTCGCCATCGTGATCTGGGGCCGGCTGATCCACCGGTCCCGGCAAAAGAGGAATCCCGATGATCGGATTGGTTTTGGTTACCCACGGCCATTTGGCCGACGAGCTCATCGGTGCGCTGGAGCACGTCGTTGGACCTCAGCTGCAAGTCGCTTCGGTCTGCATAGGCCCGGACGACGACATGGAGCGCCGCCGCGCCGATATCGTGAACAGCGTTCAGGAGACGGACAGCGGGGACGGCGTCGTCGTTCTCACCGACATGTTTGGCGGCACGCCGTCGAATTTGGCTATTTCCATAATGGAACGCGCGAACATCGAGGTGATTGCCGGGGTCAATCTGCCGATGCTGGTCAAGCTCGCCAGCGTCCGGGACGAGCTTGAACTCGGCGAGGCGGTGGCCAAGGCCCAGGAGGCAGGCCGGAAGTACATCAATGTCGCTTCCCAATTGCTGGCCAAGGAGACCGACTAGCCCAATCCGGTAGGGCTCCAGCCGCCATGCCCCGATCGATCCTCACCATTTGCAACTCGCGCGGTCTGCACGCCCGGGCCGCGGCAAAGTTCGTCAAGCTGGTCTCGGAGTTCGATGCCGAGGTCACCGTGTCCAAGGACGGAACGACGGTTCTCGGCACGTCGATCATGGGCCTGATGATGCTGGCGGCAGCGCCCGGCATGCGGATCGAGGTGACAGCCTCGGGCCCGGAGGGAGACCGGGCCATGGCCGCCATCACCGAACTGGTCGAAGCCGGGTTCGAGGAAGAGGACGGCTGATCCCCGGCTGATCCAGGGCCGTTGAAACCGCCGCGCCGGCCCTTGCGCCGGGCGGAGTGGGACGAGTGGGACGGAAGCGGGGTTATTCCTTGCCCGGCCAAATGGCTGCTGCTATCCCTGCCGCCCTTGATTTACGGACACCCCGGAGAGGATGGATGGGCGCCGCGAACGATTACAAAGTTGCCGACATGGACCTGGCCGAATGGGGCCGCAAGGAAATCGCCATCGCCGAGACGGAGATGCCCGGTCTGATGGCGGTCCGCGAGGAATACGCCGGCAAAAGGCCGTTGGCGGGCGCCCGCATCGCCGGTTGCCTCCACATGACCATTCAGACGGCCGTGCTGATTGAAACGCTCATCGACCTCGGCGCGGAGATCCGCTGGAGTTCGTGCAACATCTTCTCCACCCAGGATCAGGCCGCCGCGGCCATCGCCGCCGAGAATATTCCGGTCTTCGCCTGGAAGGGGGAGACCGAGGAAGAGTTCTGGTGGTGTATCGATCAAACCATCGAGGGACCCGATGGCTGGGCGCCCAACATGATACTGGATGACGGCGGCGACCTCACGGCGGTCATGCACGAGACGCACAAGGACAAGATGGCCGGCGTCAAGGGACTGTCCGAGGAAACCACCACCGGCGTTCACCGCCTCTACGAGATGGAGAAGGAAGGCTCGTTGATGGTGCCGGCCTTCAACGTCAACGATTCGGTGACCAAGTCGAAATTCGACAATCTCTATGGCTGCCGGGAGAGTTTGGTCGACGGCATCAAGCGGGCAACCGATGTGATGCTGGCCGGCAAGGTCGCCGTGGTCGCCGGATATGGCGACGTGGGCAAGGGCTCGGCCGCCAGTCTCCGGGGCCAGGGCGCCCGGGTTCTGGTGACCGAAATCGACCCCATCTGCGCTCTTCAGGCGTCGATGGAAGGCTATGAAGTGGTCACGATGGACGAGGCGGCGCCCATCGGCGACGTTTTCGTGACCACCACGGGCAACATCGACGTCATCACCATCGACCACATGCGGGAGATGAAGGACCGGGCCATCGTTTCCAACATCGGTCACTTCGATTCCGAAATTCAGATCGAATCCCTGCGGAACTACAAATGGCACAATGTGAAGCCCCAGGTGGACGAGGTGGAGTTCCCGGACGGCAAGCGGATCATCGTGCTGGCCGAGGGCCGGCTGGTGAATTTGGGCTGCGCCACCGGTCATCCGAGCTTCGTCATGAGCGCCAGCTTCACCAACCAGGTGCTGGCCCAGATCGAGCTCTGGAGCAACGCCGGCAGTTACGAGAACAAGGTCTATGTCCTGCCCAAGGATCTGGACGAGAAGGTGGCGCGCCTGCATCTCGGCAAGCTGGGGGCAAAACTCACGGCGCTCACGCCGGCGCAGGCCGAGTATATCGGCGTCCGGCAGGCCGGGCCCTACAAGCCCGACTATTACCGCTACTAGCATCCAGCCTATTGCTGGCCGATGGGCCCCGGCCTAAGATTCGCCGGTGCCCACACTTCACGCGTCCGACCGGCATCCTGGGATCGATACCGCCCTCCTCGAGGCGTTGCCGCTCGCCGTTTGCCTGATCGCGCGCGATGGCCGGGTGCAGGCGTTCAATCCCGTATTCGCCGCCCTGTTCGATCTCGACACCGAGTGGCTGGACCGCCGGCCCACGTTCGGCGATCTGCTGGATCGCATGCGGGCCGGCCGCAAATTGCCCGAACAGGCCGATTTCCAAGCCTATCGGGAGGCCCAATCACGGCTCCTGGCCGGACTGCGGGAGGTCCACGAAGAAGTGTTCCATCTGCCGGATGGTGCGACGCTCCGGCGAATCGCGGCGCCTCTCGGAAAGGGAGCGGCGATGCTGGCCTTCGAGGATCTCAGCAGGCGCATGTCGGCCGAGCGGCAGGCGCGTGAGGCGCAGGCGGTACAGCAGTCCACGCTCGACAATCTATCCGAGGCCATCGGTGTTTTCGGCGGCGACGGAAGGCTTCGATTGGCCAACCCGGCATTTGCCGAGATGTGGGAGGTTCCCGACGAACTCCCGAAGCTGCATTTGAGCGACTTCGTTCGTCAGACCCGCTGCCTGCACGGGCCGTGGGAGGATTGGGAGGCCGAGGCCGCGCGGTTGGCGGCTCAATACTTTGCCCGCAGCCCGGAGACCTCGGAGCTTCGCCATGAGGACGGGCGGGTTTTCGAATTCGTCCGCCGCCCGCTCCCCGACGGGTCGATGCTGTTTCGATATACCGATGTCACCCGGACCGTCCGGGAAGGCGAGGCCCTTCAGACCAAGGCCGAGTCGATGGCGGCCCTCGACCGGCTCAAGACCGAGTTTCTCGCCAATCTGTCTTTCGAACTCAGGACGCCCCTCAACACGGTCAAGGGATTCGCCGAGCTTCTTGGCGGCGGCTACGTCGGAGAACTGAACCGCCGACAACAGGAGTATGCGGAGGGGATCGCCTCGACGGCCGCGGCCATGGCGTCGACCATCGACCAGGTGATGGATCTCGCGAATCTCGAGGCGGGACTGCTCGGTCTCGATCTCGAAAGCCTCGATCTCCACGTCCTGTTGACCGATCTCTTGGGCCTGGTCCGGGAACGCGCCCGGTCGGACGGGATTCGGCTGGCGTTCGATTGTCCGCCCGAGATCGGATGGATCACTGCCGACGGCCGCATCTTGCGCCAGGCATTGCTCCATTTGTTGAGCAACGCGCTGGCATTTACCGAGCCCGGCGGAACGGTAACGCTCGGTGCGGCGCGTGGCCGGGACGAGATCGAGATATTCGTCAAGGACACGGGGGTCGGTATCCCAAAGTCCGAAATCGACGTTGTTTTCAGGGGCTTCGTCCGGGGAGAGGATGCCGGCCATGAAGGCGCCGGCCTCGGCCTGACCCTGGTCAAAAGCTTCATCGAGCTTCACGGCGGCGCCGTTGATCTGGTCTCGCGCCTCAACCGGGGCACCACCGTCACCTGCCGTATCCCGCAAAGTCCGGCTTAGTAGAGCAATCCGCTTTCGCTTCAATCGCCGCCCCTTTAAAACAGTGCCATGAGCATGCCCAAGCCGCGCCGGCTGACCCTGGATGGAGAGCAAGCGACAGCCGAATTGGCCGCTGAAATCGCTTCGCTCGCCGAAGACGGAGACGTCATCGCGCTTTCCGGCGAGCTCGGAACCGGCAAGACCACGTTTGCCCGGGCGTTCCTGAGGGAGTGGGGCGTCCGGGAGGAAATTCCCAGCCCCACCTTTACGTTGGTTCAGACCTACGAACTCGAGGCGGGAACCATCTGGCACTTCGACCTCTACCGCCTGGAAAATCCCGACGACGCGCTGGAGCTGGATATCGAAGATGCGTTCACCGAAGGCATTTCGCTCATCGAATGGCCGGAGAGGTTGGGCGCCTACCTCCCCTGGGAGCGGCTCGACCTGCGTTTCGCGATCGGCGAGCGGGAGGATGTGCGACGGGTCGAAATCGAAGGCACCGACGAATGGGCGGACCGGTTGAAGGAACTTGAAGGCCTTGGCTGACCGGTCGGACCATATGGATTCGTTCATCGAAGCGGCCGGCTGGGGGGGCGCCCGGCGCCGGCCGCTTGCCGGTGATGCGTCCTTCCGGCGCTATGAACGGATTACCCTGGGCGGCGAAACGGCCGTGATCATGGATGCGCCGCCGCCTGAGGAAGATGTGCGGCCGTTCGTCCGTATGACCGGCCATCTGCTCAACCTGGGTTACAGCGCGCCGAGGATATACGCCGAGGACCGGGAAACGGGGTTGCTTCTCCTCGAGGACCTTGGCGACGATCTCTACACGGCGGCCATTGCCAAGGGGGCCGGCGAGCGGGAGCTCTATGAGCGGGCCGTCGATCTGCTGATAGATCTGCACGGCCGGCCCCCCGAGGTTTCCGTACCCGACGGGCTGGCCGGATACGGCGAGGAAATGCTTCTCGACGAAGCGGCGCTGTTCACCGACTGGTATATGCCCAATACGCTCCGCGCGCCGACCCCGCCCCGGACCCGAACGGCTTTTCTGGATATTTGGCGGCGGTGCCTGCCGATGCTCGAAGAGGTGCCGGAGACCCTTACGCTCAGGGACTACCACGCCGACAACCTCATCTGGCTTCCCGGGCGCGACGGGGTCGCCGCCGTCGGGCTGTTGGACTATCAGGATGCGGTGGCCGGCCGCACGCCCTACGATCTCATGTCCTTGCTCGAGGATGCCCGCCGCGACCTGCAGCCGGGCCTGGCCGGACTCATGCTCGAGCGCTACCTCGGCGCGTTCCCCGGTCAGGACCGGCGGACATTCGAGGCGGCCTACGCGATTCTCGCCGCTCAAAGGCACTGCAAGGTCATCGGCATTTTCACCCGGCTCGCCTATCGGGACGGAAAATTCGCCTACCTTCGGCACATCCCGCGGGTTTGGCGGCTCCTGACGGGCGCCTGCCGCCATCCCGTTCTGGGCCCGCTCCGCGACTGGCTGGATGCGGCGGTTCCGCCCTCGTCACGGACGGTTCCCGCGCAGCAAAGGCGGGCCTGAATATGGCTGAAGCCGGCCGGCATTCGCTTCGCGCCGCGATGCTGCTCGCCGCGGGGCTGGGTCTGCGCCTGCGTCCGATCACCGAGAAGACGCCGAAGCCGCTCGTCCGGGTGGCGGGACGCACGCTGATCGATATGTGCCTGGACCGCGTGGCCGCATCGGGAATCGGGAAGGCGGTGGTGAATACCCACTATCTGGCCGATCAGGTCGAAGCCCATTTGAGGCGCCGGCCGGATATGGAAATCGTCATATCCCATGAGCCGGAGCTTTTGGACACCGGCGGCGGGGTCGCCAATGCCCTGCCGCACTTCGGAGACGAACCTTTTCTGGTTGTGAACACAGATTCGCTCTGGCTTGATGGTCCCTCCCCGGCGATTGAACGGTTGGCGCTGAATTTCGACGAATCGATGATGGATGCCCTGTTGCTCATGCACTCGACCGTCGAAGCCTACGGCTATGAAGGGGCCGGTGATTTCGTTATCGATCCGGACGGGCTCCTCGGCCGCCGGCCGGAACGGGAGCAGGTCCCCTATGCCTACACGGGCGTGATGATCGTGCATCCGCGGCTGCTTGCCGGCGCCCCCGACGGCGCGTTTTCGTTCAACCTTCTCTATGACCGGGCGATCGAGGCCGGACGGCTGTACGGCATCGTCCATGACGGGGAATGGTTCCACGTCGGGACGGCCGACGGCCTGGATCAGGTTGAAGACTATATGTCCGAGCGTTTCCCCGGCATCCGGCACCGATGACGGAGAGCCCGCGGACCTCTTCGGTTTATTCCATCCCGCCGGGGGTGCCGTTCGTCGACGCGCTCGCCGCCGGCATTCTGAAGGAAACCGGCGGCGATGCCGGGGTGCTGGCCGGATATCAGGTATTCCTGCCGACACGGCGCGCCGTCCGCAGCTTGCGCGACGCGTTCCTGCGCCAGTCCGGCGGGTCGGCGCTGCTCCTTCCCCGGATGCTGCCGCTTGGCGATCTCGACGAAGATGCACTGGCGATCGCGGGCTGGGAAGAAATCCCGGGCACCGGCGCCGCGGCAATTCCGCCCGCGATCCCGGGGATCCGCCGTCTTCTGATCCTTACCCGCCTCGTCCAGCGGTTCGAAGGGGGACAGATCACGCCGGACCAGGCCGCGTGTCTGGCCCGGGAGCTGGCGCGGCTGATCGATCAAATTCAGACCGAACGGCTTTCGTATGACGGTCTTGCCGATCTGGTGCCTGAAGAGTTCGCGGCGCATTGGCAGGAGACGCTGAAATTCCTGCAAATCGTCACCGATCAATGGCCCGAAATTCTCGCCGGGGAAAACGCCATCGATCCGGCCGAGCGCCGCAACAGGCTGCTTGAAGCCCAGGCCGATTGGTGGAGGCAACGTCCGACCGATCAGCCGGTTATTGCAGCGGGTTCGACGGGTTCGGTGCCGGCGACCGCCGACCTTTTGGCGGTGATCGCGGATCTGCCGAACGGCCGGGTTGTCCTGCCCGGACTGGACGCGTCTCTGGACGAGGATGCGATCCGGGTTCTCGACGATGTGCATCCGCAGTCGGGAATGGTTCGGCTTCTGGACCGCCTTGAGGTTGAAATATCCGACGTAAGAGGCTGGCCCTGGGATGCGGACGGCGCGGAGCGGAAAGCCGGAGAGCGCCGCCGCTCGCGGGCCCGGCTCGTGTCCCGGGCTTTGTTGCCGGCGCCCCTGACGGACCGGTGGCATGCCGAGGAGGAGGCGCCGGCCGAGGCCCTCGGCGGCATGTCCCGGGCCGAGTTCGGCGACCCCGAGGAGGAGGCCCGGGCGATTGCCCTGATGATGCGGGGCGCGATCGAGGTCAAGGGCAAGACCGCCGCCTTGGTGACCCCCGACCGGCAGCTCGCCCGCCGAGTCGCCGGAGAACTGCGCCGGTGGAACATCGAAATCGACGACTCGGCGGGGCTTCCCCTGAACCGGACCGCCGTCGGCGCGTTCCTGAGCCTGATTGTCCAGGCGGTCGCCGAGGGGTTCGCGCCGGTGCCTCTGCTGGCATTGTTGAAGCATCCGCTTGCGGCAAACGGCGCCGATCCCGCGGCCTTTCGCCGTCAGGCCCGATTGTTGGAACGGCACTGTCTCCGGGGCGCACGGCCGGCGCCGGGGTTGGAGCCGCTGGCCGAGGGGCTGGGCGGCAAGCACCCGGAGACCGCCGAATGGATCGGCGAATTTCATGCGTCGGTCGCCGGGTTGGCTGCGCTCCATCAACTTCCCGCCGTTCCGCCCTCGCGGCTCGTCGAGGCGCACGTTTCGGCGGCGGAGGCGCTGGCCGCGACCGATGAACTGTCCGGCGCAGAGCGTCTTTGGGCCGGCGAGGAGGGTGACGCCGCCGCCGGTTTCATCTCGGAATTGTCGGCCGCGATCGGGACGCTGGAGGACATCGCGCCCGGTGATTACCCGTCTCTCTTCGCCACCTTGATGGAGGGGGTCGTCGTCCGGTCCCAATGGGGCACCCACCCGCGTCTGTTCATCTGGGGATTGCTGGAGGCGCGGCTGCAGCATGCGGATCTGATGATATTGGGCGGGCTCAACGAGGGCACCTGGCCCCCGGAAGCGGACGCCGACCCGTGGATGAGCCGGCCGATGCGGGCGGCGTTCGGGCTGCCCTTGCCCGAGAGACGGGTTGGTCTGACGGCCCACGATTTCGTCCAGGCCTGCGGCGCGCCCGAGGTCGTGCTGACGCGGGCGGCGAGGATCGACGGCACGCCGGCCGTTCCATCCCGCTGGCTGCTCCGGCTGGACACCATGCTGGCGCGGCATGGCGGGTCCGAAAACCGGCTCGTCGTGCACGATTGGAACCATTGGCAGTCGATGCTCGACCACCCGGCCGCACCGGACCCGATCGTGCGCCCGGCGCCCAGGCCCCCGGTGTCGGCCCGGCCGCGCCGGCTTTCGGTAACCCAGGTGGAGACCTGGATGCGTGATCCGTATGCCGTTTATGCGCGCCATGTCCTGGGCCTGTCGGCTCTGGACCCGATCGAGATGCCGCCCAGCGCCGCGGAATACGGGACCATCATCCATGAGGCGTTGAGCGCTTTCGTCAAAAAGTACCCCGGCGACCTGCCCCGCGATCCCAAGGCGGAATTGCTGGCGATAGGCCGCGACGAATTCGCCGATCGCCTGCGGATGCCGGGCGTGTGGGCGTTCTGGTGGCCGAGGTTCGAACGCATCGCGGAGTGGTTCGTCGCCGGGGAGGAACGGCGCCGCAAGGCGATTATCGGCTCACACAGCGAGGTCGAGGGCCGGACCGAATTGGAAGGTCCGGCCGGCCCCTTCTTGCTGACGGCCAAGGCCGACCGCATCGATATCCTGGATGACGGGTCCCTCTGTATCGTGGACTACAAGACGGGCGCCTTGCCGTCCGGCAAGGAAGTCGCCGCCGGGTTTGCGCCGCAATTGCCGCTGGAAGCGGTGATCGCGGAAAGCGGCGGTTTCGAGGGCATCGAAGCTGGAACGGTCTCGGCGCTCGACTATTGGCGCCTTCGGGGGACCGCGCCCGCGGGCGAGATACGAACCGCCGCCAAGGATACCGGCCGGTTGGCCGAAGAGGCGCGCGAAGGTCTTTCCGGCCTGATCTCCGTTTTCGACCGGGAGGAGACGGTCTACGAAGCCCGGCCCCGGCCCGAAAATGCTCCGAAATACTCGGACTATGAGCACCTCGCCCGGGTCAAGGAGTGGGCGTCGGCGGCGGATGGGGGCGAGTCGTGACCGGCGCCGGCAAAGGGCCGGCGGCCGATCTCGCCGCCATCAGGCAAAGAGAAGCCGCCCGGCCGGACTGCTCCGTCTGGGTATCGGCGTCGGCCGGCACGGGCAAGACCAAGGTGCTGACCGACCGGGTGCTGAGCCTGCTGCTCGAAGGGACGCCGCCGGAGCGCCTGTTGTGCTTGACGTTCACCCGGGCGGCGGCGGCTGAAATGGCCGGCCGGATCGCCGAACAGCTTGGTCAATGGACGATGCTGCCGGACGAAAAACTCGGAGACGCGCTGACGTCGCTGACCGGCGGGCAACCCGACGAGGATACCTGCCGCCGGGCCCGGCGTCTGTTCGCGGCGGTCCTGGATACGCCCGGTGGGATGCGCATCGAAACCATACACGCCTTCTGCCAATCGCTGCTGCGCCGATTTCCGATCGAGGCGCAAATCGCGCCCCACTTTTCGCTGATGGACGAACGCGACGCGGAGGAAACCCTCGCTCTTGCCGAAGCGCATATTCTGCGCGAAGCGCAACAAGCCCGGGACCCCGAACTGACCGATGCCCTCGCCGAAATAACCAAACATGTCTACGAGTTCGAATTTCCGGATCTGATTTCGACGCTGGCCGGACAGCGGGGCCGGCTGCGGCGCATGCTGGACCGGGCGGGAGGGCCCGTGCCCTTGAGCGATAGGGTCCGCAATGCGCTCGGTCTGGCGCCCGGCGACACCGTATCGAGCCTGACCGAACAAGCGGTCGGTGACGCGGCTTTCGATCAGCTCGGCCTGAGAATGGCGGCGGAGGCGCTCCAACAGGGTACCAAGTCCGAAGCCGGGAACGGTGAGATGCTTTCCGGCTGGCTGAATGCGGACCGGGCGGGACGGATCGACGGGCTGACGCCGTACCTCGACTATTTCTTGACCCGGGATCATAGGGAAAATGAGGTGCGCCCCCGTAAGCGGCTGATCAATAAACCGACCGCGGAGGCCGCGCCCGGCGCCGAGGAAATCCTCGAGGCGGAGGCCGAACGGCTGGCGCGGTTTGTCCTCAAGCGCCGGGCGGCGGCGGCGGCCAGCGCGACCCGGGCGCTGACGGTGATTTCACGGATTCTCATCGATACGTATCAGCGGGAGAAGCGGTCCCGGGCGCTCCTCGACTACGAGGATTTGATTCTCGATGCCGGGCGGCTTTTCGCGCGTCCCGGTATCGCGTCCTGGGTCCTCTACAAGCTCGACGGCGGTCTCGATCATGTCCTGATCGACGAGGCTCAGGACACCAGCCCGGATCAGTGGTCCGTCGTCGATTCGATTATCGACGACTTCTTTGCCGGCGAGGGGGCCCGCGAGCCGAATCGCACCATGTTCGCGGTTGGTGACGTCAAGCAGTCGATTTTCAGTTTCCAGGGCGCCGCACCGGAAAATTTCACCGCGGTACGGGATCGGCTGGCCGGAAAGATCCCCGGCTCCGGCGGCCGATGGTCGGACGTGGATCTGAATATTTCCTTCCGGTCCGTCGAACCGGTCCTTCGCGCCGTGGACGCCGTATTCGATCAGGTCCCGGCCCGGGACGGCGTGGCGCTGGATGACCGCCCGATCGTGCACCAGGCGGCCCGCGAGGGAGCCGGCGGCCTCGTGGAACTGTGGCCGCCCGTTCCGCCGCTGGACTCGGATGAGGCCGAGAGCTGGAAACCGCCGGTCGAGGGGATCAGGGGCGGAACGCCGCAGGCTCGGCTCGCGGCCATCATCGCCACCCGCATCTCCCGGATGATCGGCGATGGCGAGATGCTCGAATCCAGGGGCCGTCCGATCGCCGCCGGCGACATCATGGTTCTGGTCAGGCGCCGCGGCGCTTTCGTGGACGATCTGGTGCGCGCGCTCAAGGCATTGGGCATCGACGTCGCGGGGGTCGACCGGTTGGTGCTCACCGAGCACATCGCGGTCATGGATCTGTTGGCGCTGGGCCGGTTTCTGCTTTTTCCCGAGGACGACCTCACCCTGGCGGCGGTATTCAAGAGCCCGATAGTCGGCCTGACCGAAGAGGAACTGTTCGAACTCGCCTACAACCGGGAAGGAAGCCTGTGGTCGGAACTCCAGTCCCGCCGGGAGTCCAGTCCGAGATTTGCCACCGCCCACGAATTTCTGCGGGACGTGCTTGCGGCCGCCGATTACCTGCCCCCCTATGAGCTGTTTGCCGGCATCCTCGGCGCACGGGGCGGACGCCGCCGTTTGCTCGCCCGGCTCGGGCCCGAGGCGATCGATCCCCTTGCTGAATTCCTGAACCTGGCGCTGGCTTTCGAACGAAGCCACACCCCGTCGCTTCAGGGGTTCCTGCAATGGATGGAGGCCGGCGCGGTCGAGGTAAAGCGGGATTTGGACCAGGGCCGCGGCGGCGCGGTTCGGGTCATGACGATTCACGGCGCCAAGGGCCTGCAGGCGCCGATCGTATTCCTGCCGGATACCATGCAGGTGCCGCGCGAGGCGGGCGGCCTGCTATGGGGCGGCCGGGACGGGGACGGCGCGGAGTTCCTGTTATGGCCGCCGCGCCGGGCATTTCGCGAGACCGTCGGCGACCGGCTGGCGGAAGAAGCCCGCCTTGCCCAGCAGCGGGAATATCGGCGGCTGCTCTACGTCGCCATGACCCGGGCGGAAGACCGGCTCTACATCTGCGGCTGGGAAACGAAGAATAAGGCGCCCGAGGGCAATTGGTACGAGTTGATCGCTCAAGCGCTCGAGCCCCTTGCCGAGGCTGTCGATGATCCCATACTCGCCGAATGGGACAGTGAGCCGGCCGGGGAGATTCTTCGTCTTGCGGCGCCTCAAACGAAGGAAATCAAGAAGACCCCGGAGCCGCAGGAGCCCGATCCAATACCGCTGCCGAGCTGGGCGGACGAGCCGGCGGCGCCGGAAGCCCCACTGCCGCGGCCGCTCAGCCCGTCGCGGCCGGCGGATGACGACCCGCCGGTCCGGTCGCCGCTCGGCCAGGACGGTTCGGAGCGGTTTCGCCGGGGGCTGTTGATCCACAACCTTCTTCAGACGCTGCCGGACCTTCCCGGGGAATCACGGCCCGGCGCCGCGGCGGCGTATTTGTCCGGCGCCGCGCGGGACCTCGGGCCGGCGGACCGGGAACGGATTGCCCGCGAGACCCTGGCGGTCATGGAAGATCCGGCCGCGGCCCCGCTGTTCGGGAAAGGATCGCGGGCCGAGGTGCCGATTGTCGGCCTCGTGGGCGACCGGGCCGTCTCCGGCCAGATCGACCGAATCCTGGTCGGCGAGAAAAAGGTCACCATCGTCGATTACAAGACCAACCGGCCGCCGCCCCGGTCGCCGGAGGATGTGCCCCCGGCCTATTTGCGGCAGTTGGCGATCTACCGTTCGGTGGTCGCCGATATCTATCCGGATCGCGAAATCGCCTGCGTCCTGCTTTGGACCGACGGCCCGATCACTATGGAAATCCCCGTGGAACTTACGGACCGGTACGTCTCTTGACGGGCATTGGGGCCGCACATAGATTGACGTCATCATTCATGGCATCCCTCGCGAGCGGCATCGCTGTGCGGCGTTTGAAAGGAAACAGGTTATGGCCAAGGAAGTAAGCGATTCGTCGTTCGACTCGGATGTGCTTCAGGCATCCGGCCCCGTGCTGGTGGATTTCTGGGCCGAGTGGTGCGGTCCCTGTAAACAGATCGCCCCGTCCCTCGACGAAATCGGCACCGAACTCGGCGACAAACTCACGATCGCCAAGGTGAATATCGACGACAATCCGGAGACGCCCTCCAAATACGGCGTACGCGGAATTCCGACGTTGATGCTTTTCAAGGACGGCGAGGTCGCTTCCATGAAAGTCGGCGCGCTGCCCAAGAGCAAGCTCATGGAATGGGTTGAATCGGTCATCTGACGCCGATTGCGCCTGCCGTTCATCGAGACCCCGTCCTGGGGTCTCCACTCAGTTGGGGGCAACACCGCCGCTTCCCCCTCGCCCGTAAGTCGTCGTCACCGGGTCAAACCCGTTTGGAAATGTGGATACCCCGCATAAAGCGGGGTATGACGAGTGGATATACGGCACAAACCAAGACGTCATGCCCCGACTTGTTCGGGGCATCCAGGATATTCACCACAGAGACACAGAGGTCGAGAGGAGAGGAGGTACACCTGGGACCCGCCGGTTCAGGCGTGGGTCTTGAGGATTTCACCCGCCAGATAGAGTGATCCGCAAATCAGGATTCTGCCCGGGCGGTCCAGGCGGGACAGAATTTCCTGCGCGGCCGGATGCGGTCCGCCGGCTTCGAGGGCGGTCATGCCGGCCGCCGTTGCCTGCCCGGCCAGGTCCTCGGCGGACCATGCGCCGTCTTCGCCGGGAATTTTCACCGCCACGGCGAGTCGGGCATGGGGCGCGAGGGGTTCGAGAAATGCCCGCGTATCCTTGGACTTCAGCATGCCGACCATCAGCGCCAGCGGACGGTCTTTCCAGCGCGCCGCCTGCCGGGCCAAGGCGATTCCGGCGCCGCCGTTGTGTCCCCCATCCAACCAGACTTCCCACCCCGGCGGGAGTTCGTCCAGCAGCGGCCCTTTGGTCAGCCGTTGGAGGCGGGCGGGCCAGTCGGCGCCGTTGAGGCCCTTGGCGATGGCTGCGTCGGGAATCGGGACTCCGCCGAGCGAATCGAGGCACGCAATTGCCTGGGCGGCATTCCCGATCTGGTGGTCGCCGGCGAGTATGGGGACGGGCAGGTCCCGGCGTTTGCCCGGCGTTTCGACGGCCATCCGGTCCCGTTCCCGCTCGACGGACCAATCCTGGCCTGAAACCAGCAGGTTGGCGCCGATTTCGGCCGCCTTTTCCCTTATGACCGTCATCGCTTCGTCCGGCTGCCGGGCGACGATGCACGGCACGCCGGGTTTCATGATGGCGGCTTTCTCACCGGCGATCCCGCTCAGCTCATTTCCCAGATACCCCTGATGATCCAGGGAGATCGGGGTCAACGCCGTCACGGCGGGCGCGTCGAGAACATTCGTCGCATCCAGACGGCCGCCGAGACCGGTTTCGATGAGCGCCAGGTCCGCGGGTGTCCTTGAAAATGCGAGGTAGGCGACGGCGGTGGTTATCTCGAAAAAAGTGACGGGGTCGCCGCCCGCCGCCGCCTCGCACTCCTCCAGCAGTTCCAGCAGCCGGTCGTCGGCAATCAAATTTCCGGCAATGCGAATTCGTTCGTTGAAGCGTATCAGGTGCGGCGAGGTGTAAACGTGAACCTTGAGACCGGCGGCTTCGGCGAACGCGCGCAGGAAGGCAATCACCGAGCCCTTCCCGTTGGTGCCGGCCACATGGACCACCGGCGGCAGCCTGCGTTCGGGGTGATCCAGCCTGTCGAGCAGGAGCCGAATCCGGTCCAGGGAGAGGTCGATCACCTTGGGGTGACGTTGATTGAGCCGGTCGATAAGAGAGGTTGCGGTCACCGCGATGCGCTCGGAATTTCGGCTAGCTCTTCAATCCGCCCGCCAGATCCCTGACCAGTCCGAGGACGGCATCCCGGCACGCCGCCGCCGGCCCGTCGCCGTTCAGATTTTCCTCGATTCGGGAGACCAGGGCGGAACCGACCACGACGGCATCGGCAAACTTGCCGATTTCAGCCGCCTGCGCCGGAGTCCTGATGCCAAATCCGACGGCGATGGGCAGGCCGGTGTGGCGGCGAATTCGCTCGACGGCTGTTTCAACCGCGCCGGCTTTGGCTGATTTCGTGCCGGTAATTCCCGTTATCGAGACGTAGTAGACGAACCCCCCGGCGTGTTCGACCACGTGGGGCAGGCGGTCGTCACCGGTGGTCGGCGCGGTCAGGTAGATGAAGTCCAGCCCGGCGGCTTCGACAGGCTGCCGAAGCTCGGTCTCCTCGGGCGGCAGGTCGACGACGATCAAGCCGTCGACGCCGGCGCGCTTGGCATCGGCCATGAACTTTTCGGGTCCGTAGGCATGGATGGGATTGTAGTACCCCATCAGGATGACGGGCGTCTGTCCGTCGTTCTTTCGGAACGACGCCACCATTTCCAGGGTCTGCTTCATGTTGGCGCCGTTCTTGAGCGCCCGCAGGCTCGACGCCTGAATGGCCGGCCCGTCGGCCATGGGATCGGAAAACGGCATTCCCAATTCGATGAGATCGGCGCCGGCCTCGGGCAGCGCATCCAATATGGATTGCGAGGTCCCGCGGTCCGGATCGCCCGCGGTAATGAACGTGACCAGCCCAGAACGGTTCTCCGATTTCAGCCGGTCGAACCGGGCGGATATCCGCGTGCCGCTCATGACCCGCGCGCTTTCAGGTAGGCGCCGACGGATTCGAGGTCCTTGTCGCCCCGTCCGCTCATATTTATGACCATCAGGTGGTCCGGGGGGAGATCGGGGGCGATCTTTGCCGCATGGGCCACCGCGTGGGCGGATTCGAGGGCCGGAATGATTCCCTCGGCCTCGGTGCAGAGTTGAAAGGCGTCCACGGCCTCATCGTCCCGGATCGACACGTACTCGACGCGGCCGATGTCGTGGAGCCAGGCGTGTTCGGGCCCGATGCCCGGATAGTCCAGACCGGCCGAGATGCTGTGGGCTTCGGTGATCTGGCCGTCGCCGTCCTGCAGCAGATAGGTCCGGTTGCCGTGCAGGACGCCGGGCTCTCCCGCGGTCAGGCTGGCGGCGTGCCTGCCTGTCTCGATCCCTTCGCCCGAGGCTTCCACGGCGATAATCCGGACCCCGTCGTCATCGAGGAACGGATGAAACATGCCGATCGCGTTCGATCCGCCGCCGATGCAGGCGAGAAGCGTATCGGGGTTTCGTCCCTCGATTTCGTTTATCTGCGTCTTCGTCTCTTCGCCGATCACCGACTGGTAGTCCCGGACCATGGTCGGATAGGGGTGCGGTCCGGCCACGGTTCCGATCAGGTAGTAGGTATCGTCGACCGTCGCCACCCAGTCGCGGAGCGCGTCGTTCATGGCGTCTTTCAGGGTCCCGGAGCCCGACGTTACCGGCCGAACCTCGGCGCCGAGCATCTTCATCCGAAATACGTTGGGTGCTTGCCGTTCGATGTCGACCTCGCCCATATAGACAACGCACTCCAGACCGAACAAGGCGCACACGGTTGCGGTGGCGACGCCGTGCTGACCGGCGCCGGTTTCGGCGATGATGCGGCGCTTGCCCATCCGTTTGGCGAGCAGAATCTGTCCCATGCAATTGTTGATCTTATGGGCGCCGGTATGATTGAGGTCCTCGCGCTTGAAGTAGATTCGCGCGCCCCCCAACTGTTCGGTCAGGCGTTCGGCGAGGTAGAGCGGCGTCGGCCGGCCCACGTAACTCGTCAAGTAAGAGCTCAGTTCCGCCCGGAACGCCGGGTCGTTGCGGGCCTCGTCATAGGCCCGCTCGACATCGAGAATGAGGGGCATCAGGGTTTCGGCGACGTATCGGCCGCCATAGATTCCGAAATGCCCGTCGCTGTCGGGACCTCGCTGGTAGGTGTTGGGCTTGGTCATGCCGTAATCGTGGCCCTGGTTTCCGGATCGGCCGCTAATAAACCACACCGTCGCCGGTGCAACGAGGGTTATTTCATGGTCCGTGCGTTGACCGGCACGGATCGGGCTGCGCCGATAAACCGTTGAATCTTATCGACGTTTTTCACGCCCGGCCGGTCCTCGACCCCGGACGACACGTCAACGGCCCCGGCGCCCGAGATTTGGACGGCCCGGGCCACGTTCCGGTCGGTCAGGCCGCCGGCAATCATCCAGGGGGTGTCGATCCGGCGTTCCGACAGCAACCGCCAATCGAACGTCAGCGCGTTGCCGCCGGGAAGGGCATCCGTCATGTCCGCGGGCGGTTTGGCGTCGAAGAGAAAGCGGTCCGCAATGCCCCGGAAATCATCGGCGCGGTCGAGGTCGGCCGCGCCGGCCACGGAAATTACCTTCATGACCGGGAGGCGCGTGCGTTCCTTGATCTCTCCGACCCGGTCCGGCGTCTCATCGCCATGGAGCTGAAGGAGGTCCAGGGACGCCGCTTCAAGGACGCTGTCGATGTGTTCGTCGCTGGGGTCGACGAAAAATCCGACCCGGACCACGCGCTTTGGAACCAGCCCGATGAGCTCGGCCGCACGGGCAGGGCTCAGATTTCTCGGTGACCGCGCATAGAAGGCGAATCCGGCATAGTCCGCGCCCGCCGCCGCCGCGGCGGCGACGGTTTCCGGGCGGTCAAGGCCGCAGATCTTTACCTCAAGCGGCCTCGGCGAGTTCATCTCGGATCCTGCCGGCGGCCTCCGCGGGATCTGCGGCGCCGGTGATCGGCCGTCCGATCACCAGGTAATCCGCCCCGCGGCTGACGGCATCCGCGGGTGTGAGAACCCGCTTCTGGTCGTCCGCGGACGCCCAGCGAGGCCGGATTCCGGGTACCACGAGTTTGAAATCCGGACCGCATTGCGCCCGCAGGGTTTCGATTTCGCGCCCCGAACAGACCACGCCGTCCAATCCGCTCTCCTGGGTGAGGGCCGCCAACCGCCTTACCTGATCCGGCGTCGGATCAGGGACGCCGGTGTCCCTGAGGTCGCTGTCGTCAAGCGACGTGAGCACGGTGACGCCGAGCACCAAGGGTTTTTGAAGCCCGGTCTTCGCTGCCGCCTCCCCGGCCGCCTCGGCTGCCGCCCGCATCATGGCGCGCCCGCCCGCGGCGTGAACGTTGAGCATGTACGGTTTCATGTTGACGGCGCTTCCGACGGCGCCGGCGACCGTGTTCGGGATGTCGTGAAATTTGAGATCGAGAAACAGCGGTATTTTTCCCCCGGTGATCTCCAGAACGGCGCCGGGCCCAAGCGCCGTGAACAACTCCTTGCCGACCTTCACGCCGCCGACATGACCCGCGACATCGGAAGCAACCGCCTTGGCGCGGTCGAGATCCGGCGTATCGAGAGGGACAAAGACGCGTTCGTGGGGCGGCAGGGTCATACGCAATGCTCCAGGCTTGGCGGGGTCGCCGTCTTATACAGCCCCCGGGGTTGCGGCGCTAGACGGATCGTCAGGCCGCGGTGTTGTTGCCGCTCTTGTCGAGCTCGTCGATCTTGGATTTGAGGGTTTCCAGGTCCTTTTCGAGGGTATCGGCGCGCCGGTGCTCCTGGCGGGCTCGGCGGCGCGTTCCGCCGGCGGACAGCCAGGTTATGACGCCCCCCGCGACGAACCCGACGAATGCCGCGCCCAGGACGACGGCGAAACTCGGCACGACCGGTGCGAACGGGAGCGGCCAGAGGTCGATCTCCAGCGGCGACCGGTTGGCGACGGCGAATACGATAATTGCCAGGCCAACGGCCACCATGGCGATCCAGGAGATGACACGGATCAAAGAACTGGTCTCCTTGCGGCAAGCCGCCGCACCCGGACCCTCATGGGCCGGCGGCGGCTCAGGAGTTGATCATTTCCCGGAGCTGCTTTCCGGTCTTGAAATAGGGAACGCGCTTTGCCGCGACCTGCACCGCCTCGCCGGTCCGGGGATTTCGCCCCGTGCGCGAATCCCGGTGCTTGACCGAAAATGCCCCAAAGCCGCGCAATTCGACCCGGTCTCCTCTTGCGAGGGCCGCGGCGATTTCGTCGAAAATTGTCGTTACGATTCGTTCTACGTCGCGCTGATAGAGATGGGGATTCTGCTCGGCCAAGTATGCGATGAGTTCGGATTTGGTCATCTCGGTGCGTTCCTCCCCGTCGCTGCCAATTCCCCGATAACGAGGATATCGGCCGACGCTGCCAGACGCCGAACAAGGTTTATTTGAACTCAGGGTGCCAAAGGGAAATCAACCCGTCAAGTCTAAGTCGTTCAGAAAACAATGTTTTTCCGAATAGATCGTCAAGCATGCCGCTCAGAATTCCGTCATCGCGGCGTGCCTTCACGGGCCGCACCGGCAGTGATGCGGCAATGCCGTGGGCCGAGGCCAGCCAGTCGCGGGCCTCCGCCTCGCCACCGACGCCGTCGATGAGCCCTTGGCGAAGAGCCTGGCGTCCGGTGAATATCCGCCCGTCCGCCAGCGGGGCCACCCGCTCCCGGCTCATCCGGCGCCGTTCGGCAACCATGCCGACAAATAGGTCGTAAATGTCGGCGACCACCGCCTCGGTGGCGGCGCGGGCTTCTTCGGAGAACGGCTCCAGCGGATTGGGCTGCGCCTTCAGGGGCGAACTCTTGACCGATTCCGGCTTCACGCCCAGCTTGTCCAGCAGGCCGGTGATATCGGTGCTCTGCAAGATGACTCCGATGGACCCGGTGATCGAGCCTTCGCGGGCGATAATGTAATCGGCGCCGAGCGCCGACATGTACCCGGCCGAGGTCCCGAGCTCGCCGATGACGGCGACCACGGGTTTTCTGCCGGCGACCAGCCGCAGTGAACGGAAAAGCGCCTCTCCCCCGGCTACGGTGCCGCCGGGAGAATTGATCCGGACGATGAGCGCCCGGGCCCCGCGGTCCGCGGCTACCCGGCGAAGCGCGGCATCCCGGGCCGGTTCTCCGAATATGACATTGGAGATGTCGATGGCGGCCACATGGGGCCCGCCGCCGATCCCGCCGAAGCGGCCGGCGCCCACCGCCGCCAGGGCGACGAGCGCCACGACGGCGACGATCCGCCAGAAGCCGAGGCGGCGCTTGAGGCGGCGGCGGTCGACGATCCTGTCAGTGTCCAGCGCCATGGGCCCGCCCCATCTCCCGGATGCCGTTAGCTCTTGGCCTCGTCTTCAGACTCGTCCTCAGGCGCGTCTTCGGGCTCTTTCTCCCCATCGCCCGCGTCTTCGGCGGCGGCTCCTTCAGGCGCGTCTTCGGGCTCTTTCTCCGAGTCCCCCGCATCTTCGGACGGCGTCTCGGCTTCGGCGGCGGCTTCCTCCGGTTCGGCGTCGGCCGTATCTTCGGCGTCGGCGTCTTCCGCTTCTGCTTCCTCTGCCTCGGCGCTGTCGGCCTCGCTTTTCTCCTTCAGGGCCGCGCCCAGGATATCGCCCAGGGATGCGCCCGAGTCCGAGGAGCCGTAGGCCGCCATGGCGATCTTCTCCTCTTCGACCTCGCGGGCCTTGATGGAGAGGTTGATCTTGCGGCTGGCCTTGTCGACCGAGACGACCATCGCGTCGACCAGCTCACCGGGGGCGAAGCGGTCGGGACGCTGTTCGGAGCGGTCTCGGCCGAGGTCGGACCGGCGGATGAAACCCGGAACGTCTCCGCCCACGGAGACCTCGATTCCCTTGTCGCCGGTGCCGGAGACCGTGCAGGTGACGATGTCGCCCTTCTTGAGCTTCTCGAGACCGTCGGCGACCGGGTCTTCGGTGAGCTGCTTCACCCCGAGAGAAATCCGCTCCTTCTCGACATCGACGTCCAGGACCTTGACCTTCAGCATGCCGCCCTTGCTGTAGCCGGCGATCGCTTCCTCGCCGGACTTCACCCAATCCAGGTCCGACAGATGGACCATGCCGTCGATCTCCTCGTTGAGGCCGACGAACAGCCCGAACTCGGTGATGTTCTTGATTTCGCCCTCGATCTCGGACCCGACCGGGAATTTCTCCAAAAAGTCGGTCCACGGATTGGCCACACATTGCTTCAGGCCCAGACTGATGCGCCGCTTGTTGCGGTCGACATCGAGGACCATGACCTCCACTTCCTGGCTTGTGGAGACGATCTTGCCCGGGTGGACGTTCTTCTTGGTCCAGCTCATCTCGGAGACGTGGACCAAGCCTTCGACGCCGGGCTCCAATTCCACGAAAGCGCCGTAGTCGGTGATGTTGGTTACCCGGCCGGTCAGCTTGACCTCGAGCGGATACTTGGCATCGACGCCCTCCCACGGGTCGGCTTCGAGCTGCTTCATGCCCAGTGAAATACGCTGGGTCGACGGGTTGAACCGAATCACCTGGACATTGACCGTTTGGCCGACCTGCAGGGCTTCGGACGGATGATTGATCCGCCGCCAGGCGATGTCGGTCACATGGAGCAGGCCGTCGACGCCGCCGAGATCCACGAAGGCGCCGTAGTCGGTGATGTTCTTGACCACGCCCTCGAGAACCTGTCCCTCGGTAAGGTTGGAAATCAGCTCCGAGCGTTCCTCGGCGCGGGTTTCCTCCAGCACCGCGCGGCGGGAGACGACGATGTTCCCGCGGGAACGGTCCATCTTGAGAATCTGGAACGGTTGCGGGCTGCCCATCAGCGGCCCCACGTCCCGGATCGGGCGGATATCCACCTGGCTGCCGGGCAGGAACGCGACGGCGCCGGAAAGGTCGACGGTAAACCCGCCCTTGACCCGGCCGAAGATGACGCCTTCTACCCTTGCGTCGTCTTCAAAGGCCTTCTCGAGGACGTTCCACGCTTCCTCGCGGCGGGCCTTCTCGCGGCTCAGGACAACGACGCCGTCCCGACCCTCGAACCGCTCCACGAATACGTCGACGCGGTCGCCCGCCATGATGGTCGGCGCGGCGCCGGCTTCGGAAAATTCCTTGATCGGGATCGATCCTTCGGATTTCAGTCCCACGTCGATGAGGACGAAATCGTTCTCGACCGCCAGCACGAGGCCGTTCACCACTTTGCCCTGAAGGCGCTCTTCCTGTTCAAAAGCCTGGTCGAGGAGGTCGGAAAAATTTTCGCCGGCCATTTGCTCGGCGACGTCGGGCGGGAGATTGTCGGCGTGGGTATCCACGTTTGCCATGTTCAGGTCTTCCTTCGATTAAATGTTTCACTGGCCGGCCGGTTGACTCCGGCGGTCTTTCAACGCGTTGTGGGCGCCCGTTCGAAGACGGGCAATTCGGGCGCTTGCCGCGGTCGGGCGGCTCGGACCCGGTCTTCAGTTATTCTGCGACGTGATATGAGCGAGTGCCGTTTCGAACACTGTGTCGGCGTCTTTTTCACTGGTGTCGATGACCAGTGCGTCCTTGGCCGGCTCCAGCGGCGATACGGCCCGCGATGCATCCCTGGCGTCGCGGTCCTGTAAGTCCCGCAGAATGCGCGTGTATATAGCTTCAAGGCCTTTGGCTTGCAACTCCTTAACGCGCCGTTCGGCGCGGACTTCCGGGCTTGCGGTGAGAAACAGCTTGATGTCCGCGCCGGGGCAGATGACGGTGCCGATGTCGCGCCCGTCGAGGACGGCCCCCGGCGCGCCCCCCGGCGGGCTTGCGGCGAAGTTCTGCTGGAACGCGCGAAGGATTTCGCGCACCTCGGGAATGGCGGCGACGACCGAGGCCGCCGAGGCGGCCGCTTCGCCGCGGAGCGCCGGATCGTCCAGGTCCGAGGCCTGAAGTCTTGCCGCCGCCGCCGCAGCGCTCGCCGTTTCCCCGGGGTCGTCGCCCCGTTCGATGATTTTGAACCCGACCGCGCGATAGAGAAGTCCCGTATCCAGGCAGGCGAACCCGAAATGTTCCGCCAAACGCCGGGTCAGGGTGCCTTTCCCCGACGCGGCCGGGCCGTCCACCGCGATAATCACGGCCCCGGTCCTTCGGCGGAAAGCACCGCCCCCAAATCTCCCATCATCCGGGTAAATCCGGGAAAGCTCGTGGCGATCGTCGAGCCATCGTCGATCGTGACGGGCTCTCTGGTTGCCTGTCCCAAAACCAGAAACGCCATGGCGATCCGGTGATCGAGACCGGCGGCGATGACGGCGCCGCCGGCCGGCGGTTCGCCCCGGCCGTGGATTGTCAGGGAATCTTCGGTTTCCTCGACGTCGACGCCGCACGCGGCCAGGCCCCGGGCAAGGGCCGACAAACGGTCGCTTTCCTTCACCCGCAGTTCGCCGATGCCGTGGAAGGTGGTGGACCCGGCCGCGCATGCCGCGGCCATCGCCAGGATCGGATACTCGTCGATCATCGACGGCGCCCGTTCCGGCGGAACGTCGATGCCGGAAAGCGGCGCCGATTCCATGCGGATATCGGCAATCGGCTCGCCGCCTTCGACCCCACTGTCCAGGGGCCTTTGGGTGAGCTTGGCGCCCATTTCCTCCAGGCACGTCAGGAGACCGGCGCGGAGCGGGTTGGTGCCGACGGCCGGGACGGAAATGTCGGAACCCTCGACGATGCCCGCGGCGACCAGCGGAAAGGCGGCCGAGGAAATATCTCCCGGAACCCGGATCTCCGCCGGCGCCAATTCCGGCTGGCCGGTGACCGTGGCGGCGGTCCCGTCCGGCGTTTCCTCGATGGCCACCTCGGCGCCGAAGGATCGAAGCATTCGTTCCGTATGATCCCGGGTTTGACGCCGCTCGATTACGGTGGTCCGCCCCGGCGCGGTGAGCCCGGCGAGAAGAATGGCTGATTTTACCTGGGCCGAGGCGACGTCCGGGGTTTCGACGACCGGACGCAGTTGGTCGGTGCCGTGAACGGTCATCGGCAGCCGCCCGCCCGACCGGCAGGTGAAGCGGGCGCCCATCCGCTCGAGCGGGCCGGTCACCCGCGCCATGGGCCGGTTGACCAGCGAGGCGTCTCCGGTGAGCGTCGAGTTGAACGGCTGGCCCGCCAGCAGGCCCGCCAGCAATCTCGCCGCGGTGCCGGCGTTGCCCAAATCGAGGACGTTGCCGGGCTCGGCCAGACCGCCGACGCCCCGGCCGCGGACGCGCCACGGCCCGCCGTCTCCGCCCCGTTCGATCGCTGCGCCGAGGGCTTCCATCGCCGCGGCGGTGGCGAGCACGTCGTCCCCTTCCAGCAGGCCGTGAACCACCGTCTCGCCCGCCGTCGAGGCGGCAAGCATCAGGGCGCGATGGGAAATGGATTTGTCACCCGGGACACGCAGGGTTCCGCGTAGCGCACCGGCGGCGCCGGATGTCACCGCAGTCATGTCGATCTCAGCTCGTCGGTTCGGGCCGTCTCTTCCGGCCGGTAAACAGGGGTGCGTGAACGCGTGAGGCGGTCCATAGCATGTTTGGACCCGGTCGCGGAAGGGGGGTGTCGGCGGCGCGCGGACCGGATGGGGCGGGAGGGGCGATTTTTGCTTTTGACAGAGGCGGGCGAACATGGCAATTGCGTGCCGTTGAATTGGCCGAAGCCCGAAAGGAGTAGCGCGTGGTCAAAGCCGAATGGGGAACCAAGCACACGTGCCAGAACTGCGGCGCGAAGTTCTACGATCTCAAGAAGACGCCGGCGGTTTGCCCCAAGTGCGGGACCGAGCAGACGCCGGAAAAACCCAGACTCAAGCGCGCATCGGCGCCCCAGGAAACCAAGGCGGAGACCCCGGCGCCCGAGGCGACGGAAAGCGAAGACGTCGAAGAAGACGACATCGAGGCCGATGACGACATCGAAATCGACGGCGACGAGGACGATGCGATTCTCGGCGATGACGCGGCCGACCTCGACGGGGAGGACGACGTTGCCGGAGTGGTCGATACGGTCGACGGGGACGACGAGGACAAGTCCTAGGCCTTGACGGCAGGCCGGTCCCGCGGGCGCCGCCCGCAACCGCCGGACTTCCCAAGAACTCCCCCAAAAATTCCCCAAAAACTCCTTGCCACACAGCGGCGATTTACCTAATTTGCGCGCCTTCCGGGCGGGGGCCGCCGAAGCATGTGTGGCCCGCCCGCCCGTCCCAAGCGATGGGGCCGTAGCTCAGTTGGGAGAGCGCTACAATGGCATTGTAGAGGTCAGGGGTTCGACTCCCCTCGGCTCCACCATTTCCAGCCCTTGCTTATGGGCAATCGCCCTGCGGCGAGGTCAGAACCGGCCGTCATCGCCGATTTCGCGTTTCTCGTAGACGGTTTCAATTTCTTGCCCGTTCCATACGTAGCAGAGATGCCGCTCCTGGCGGGCGTTGGAGAGAAGGGGCGGCCGGAACACGGCGGCGCATTCGCCCCCTGTCCGGCGGACGCTGTCATAGGCAATCCCGTTCGACCCGGCCTCGCGCAGCGTTCTCGCCAGATGCTGGCCCGCGGCATAGTTGTCGTTGTGGTAGACAAGCGGCTGGTCGGCCTTCCGGCCGCGCAGGTCATGCAGATCCCCGTCGAGGTCAGCCACGTAGACCCGCATGTCCAGTTCCATACGCGCTTGGGCCGTGGCGCTCAGGAACCGCTCGCGATGGTATTTGGTCTCGGCAATGGCCGTATTGATGTCGTTCGCGGCATAGAAGACACCGTAAGTGCCATCGGAGAACCGGCTGCCGTTCGGGTTCAGATGGGTGAAGGCCGCCATGATGATGGTTGTCCCGGGTCCACTGATTCGGTCTTCCGGCGGCACGGACTCGATATCGCCGGCCTCGGCACGAAGCCTGGGATTCGTGAGCGCGTCCAACTCGAAGACCGCTTCGAGATCGTCCGGATCGGTCACCCGCCCGAAGAGCTGAATTGGCGGATACCGGCTGGGGATGATTCGCCAGCACGGCTTCCACTCGATCCGGGCGACCGGCAATGTCACGCCCAGCCGCCCCGCTGCGCGTCGAGGTATTGCCGTACGACGAAGAGGTCCGCCACCTGGCCGGACAGCATCCGGTCAAGAGCCGACCGGCCTGCGAACGGCGGCGCCGTGTTCGGACGCCTCACCCATTCATCGGCCGCCTGTTCGTTGGGAAGGAGAATCTGAAGCGCCTTGTAGACACCCAGGATGTAGGAAATGCGTTCCAGCGTATCCTTCGGCAGAACGGTGTTCGGATTCTTCTTCCATTTGAAGAAGGTCGATCGGGCCGTCAGCCCAAGCAAGGTCATCTGTTCCCCGGCCGAGAGGTTCCAGAGATCCGCGATGCGAAAAAAGGTACGCAACGCCGGGCCGGACAGGCCCTTCCGGTCAAACTCCGTCGCCGGACGCGCTTGTTCGGCCATGAGGAACTCCATATATGTTGTGAAATATAGATTTAGTTTATATATGGACTAAAAGCAAGACCGGAATGGAAGGAACCGAAGGGGACTCCATCGCCAGTGTGCGGGCAACAGTATTTCCGAGAGCTTTTCGATTGCGGTTTTGTGTCCAAGCAATGCGGGTTCAAGCAGCTCCCCTTCAGCCAACGAAATCTTGATGGCTGGCGGGTTAGAGGATGTGGCTCGACCTTTTCGAAGATTTAACAGCGGTGAGACATAGTAGGGATGATTTGGACGTCTAGATTTCATCCCGAGAGTATTCCCACACATTGGCATATTGAATGCTGCTTGTTCGTGCCTTGGTTCTATTTGGAGGTGCGAGGCGCGGGACGATTGATGCGATCTAATTGTGACGCCTCATGGTCCGTCGCTGGTTTCGAGCGCTCGAACGGTAGCAAGTAATAATCGTTTCGCCGTCTACCACCACCTTGTATCCGCTCATTCGTTCTAGTCGCTGAATATCGCGTTTTCGCTCGGCAATTTCTCGGGCCACATCTTCGCGAGTCAGTAGATAGGAGTCGGAAGACACCTGGGTAGCGCTTGCCAGTAGCAGCCGCAGGTCCGCGTCGCGTAATCCACGTTGATTCATCCGCTTCTGTGCGTGGTCGGTAAGCCTATGATGGGTCATCACCCCCTCCCTGGGGTGCGGCTGGCAACGAGAAATGCTCTTCCAATTCTATATCCCAGAGTTTCTCTAGCCGGTCTTTTTCGCTCTCTGGGATTTGTGAGCAGAGCCATTCGATGCGCTCATCTTTCTTGTCGTCGTCCAGGAGATCACCAGGGATTTCACTGATGGTCGTGTACCCTCTTTTCACCGCTAGCTGCGCCCAGAAATCTTCGCCAGTGATTTGATCGAACTGGGGACCAAAAATTCGATACGAGGGCACCCTACCGTTCATGTTCTCGAGGTATTCATCCCCATGAAGGTCCAGCTCCACGACCTCTCGGTCGTCGATCTTTTTGCAAAGGTGACGCAGGAATTCGGCAAACGGGTTCGAAACGGTAGGATTGTAGCCGAGGTCGAATGCATAGCCCGACAGGTTTTCCCCGAAGATATCCCGCTCTTCGATCGAGTTTTCTTCGCCCCCAGAGCCTTCCTCAATTCGATAGACGGCGTTGACAAAGGAGAGATGATGACCGGTAGTTTCGCAATCTAACTTCCTGAGCGCTTCGGTGGCTTCGTCAATTTCCTTAAGGGCCTCTCGACGCCAAACGAGGCTTGATTCAGCGAGCAGTACAAAGAAAAGAGGGGCCATTTCTGCGAGAGCATTACGACTGATTCCGTATCGGTCATTGACCTGTTGGTAGGCAAGGGCTGCGTCACCGCTGATGTGGGATTTCACCTGTTGATAGCCGGCATCGGCGAGAAACCTCTCTCTATCCGAATGGTCCGACGGTGCTTTGCCCAGATCCCCAGACTTGACGCCTAAAGCCGAGGCAAGTCGTTGGATTGTGTTGTTTCTAACTCGGTTCGGGTCACCAGCACCCGTTTCGATTCGACTGATTGTCTTTTTTGTAACGTGGGACATGTCCGCAAGCATTTGTTGCGAGAGGCCCCGCTGGTGTCGAATAGCCTGAAGGGTCTGTGGGTTGATATTCATTTCGGAATTTCCTAGTTCGAAGTCTCTATATTTTGTCGTTGCTTTCGTTTTTCGTGCCACGTCCTAGCTCGCGCCTGGTCGACACCCCACTTTCCAGACCCCTTGCCTCCCGGGGTGTGGAATGGCGCTTCAGTATCCGCCAAGCCGCGTTTTCGGAAGGCACTATACCCGACACAGTTCTGGTTATATGCGCTTTGAACTGAAGCGTCGAAGTTAGGCGGAATTACGAGACCACGTTCTCTCCGGTCTTGTTTTAGATAACGAAGCGCGGCCGGTCTGCTTAGGCCATCTTTGCAATCCCAAAGAATCTTGATGAGGTCGTAAACATAGGTGTGTTTTCTCTTCAACTTCTCCTGTTCAATTTCCTCATCAATTTCCCGGAAGAACCGTTCAACGGGGTCGTATTCAGGCATAATTCTTGTCTCCCATTTGACGCCTTATTTCATTGGATTGTTGCTGTAGTCGCAGGCGGCGTTCCAACCAAATTGCCTCTTTTAGGGCCTGAATCCACGACATATCATCCAGGTTCGCTGGCGGTTCTTGCCCCAGCATTACGGACAATTCACGAATTTCTCTCTTGTGATATTCCGAGGCGCCGCCCCGGCGATTTTCCAGCCAATGCAAATGGAGCATATAGCCCAACAGAAGGGCGAATGGACCGATGGTCACGGCAAAAGCAAGCAGGTGCTCTTTTGTCATTCGTTGTCTCCAATCAAGCGGAATTTCAAGACCTTAAACTAGGAAATTCCGTTCATTTAATTGCCTCTATCAGTGGTCAACAAATTATGACCCTAAGAAATGGAGGCATAGTGAAATATTGGAGAATTATGACATCATATTTTGGGTAAATATTGACAAAATTACTTCTTAATTACCCTATTTGAAGAAATTAATGGAGAATTTCACCAATTCTCTTTAGTCCGGCCATTGATCTCGTTGACCCAACTTCGTTGAAGCGGGGTGGGCGCTTCAGTGGCAATGGCCGGTGAGCGTGGTGTTCCGGTTCGCCCTCATCGCTTTCATCAGGTGCCGTCCTGGCAGGGCCGACCCAAGCGGACATTTCGCCGAATCACTCCGCGGCCTGCGTCACATCCGTACTCTGCAACCGATGTATCGCCTGGCGGCTGTAGGCCACGGCCTTGTCGTGTTCCCGCAGGATCAGCCGGCGCTCCGGCGCCTTGCCGACGGCTTCCTGCTGAGCCTCGATGAACAGCTTGTCCTCGAGAAACGCTTCGCGGTTTGCTTCGTGAAACGCGATATTCGGGGCTCCGTCGACCGGTTCGCCGCGCACCGCGGACGCAAAGAAGTAGTGATAGCTGTCTTCATCGGCCGGCGTCGCCTGATGAAGCAGCCGGAATACCAGTCCGCCGGGCTTGTTGCGGTCTTCCCGGCCGCCGGTGCCCGCGTCGTGCGCGCCCGCCCATTGCAGCACCGTCCCCGGCGCCACGTACTCGAATTCTCCCCATCGGTCCACCGGTCCGTCGAAGCCGCCGGCCTTGACGAACGCGGGCGGCGGGGTCGAATTCATCATCCAGCGGACGTACTTGGCGCCCCGCTCGGTGCGGACGGTATCCAGTTCGGCGATATTCTGCTCGTCGGGATGACCGCCGATGGTCGAGAGGTGCACGTAACCCAGGTGGGTCAGGTCCATGAGGTTGTCGATCATGAACATGTAATTGGCGGCGATCTCGTAGCGCCCATAAAGAAAATTCCACTCGTCTTCCAGGTCGGGATACGGAAAATCGGGGATCAGGCTCTCGTCCGCCGTTTCGGGATCGCCGGCCCAGACCCAGATCATTTTTTGACGTTCGGCCGCCGGAAAGGCGTTTACGCGATGGGAGGGATTGAGCCGCTCGCCCGGATTTCCGACGCAGGCGCCGCTGCCGTCAAAGACCATGCCGTGATAACCGCATTGGAGACCGGTCTCGACAATACTCCCAAGCGACAGCTTCACGCCCCGGTGGCAGCACCGGTCTTCGAGCGCCGCCGCCTTCCCGTCGCCGCCGCGGAACAGCACCAGGTCTTCGCCCATGATTTTGCGGGCGATCGGCCCGTCATCCAGTTCGTGGGCCCAGGCCGCGAGATACCAGGCGTTCCGGACCAAAGGCTCCATCGCCAATTCAGACATGTTCGCTCTCTCCTGCTCCGGCTTCCTCGGATTTGGCTGGCTGACCGCCGGCCGAAACTATCGGCGTCCCGTTGGATTATGCCGGACGCCGAACGCCCGGATCAAATATACCGCAGGTGACCGGCCGCGCAAAAATCTTCACGATTTTGCCATCCTGGGCTGATTGAAGGCGTTGTTGCGGCCGCCCGGCCTCAAGGGCGGGCATCTCGACACGGGCGAGTCCCGGCGGCGGGGGCCGGACCCGCGAGGGCCCCGCCCACCGCACAATCGATCCTCTTATTTGGCCTCTTATTTGGCCTCGGGCGGGATCAACCGGTCCGGAATCTTGAAGCCCGCCTCCCGGTAGTAGCGGAGGGCGCCCTTGTGCAGCGGCGTGTTGACGCCGATGAACGGGGTTTCCTTCTTGATTTGCTTAAGAACCGCCGCGGATTTGTGTATCTCGTCGAGGTTATCCCAAATCAGCTTGGTCATCTTGTGGACGAGATCGTCGGACAGGCTTTTGCGAACGACAAACATGAAGGTCGCGCCGCCGGTGATGACATCGCCACTCAGTTGTCCCGGATAGGTGTTCGCCGGAATCACCCCGGTCGTTCGTCCCGGTCGCTTGGTGTAGCGCTCCCACGCTTATGATTCGACGAGGTCTTTGTCCGCGCCGAGAAGCCGGAATTTCTTACGCGAACCGAGCTGTACGATGCTGGCCGAACCGACAGCGGCCGGACGTACGTAGACGTCGAGCTTGCCGTCCATCATGGCCTGAAGTCCGCCGCCCCAAGGGAGACGAATGGCGTTGTAATCTTCGTTGGCCTTGTAGCCGGTGATGATGTTGATCATCAGTTCGGCCAGGATTGCCGCGGCGCCCGAAGGCGGGCCCGTGAATACGCGCTTACCCTTGATGTCCTTCCAGTTGGTGATGCCGGAACCATCGAAGGTGACCGCGTGGAAGAGGTTCGCATTGTAGCCCATTACCGAACGGATATTTTCGGACCCCTTTCGCGCGGCAGCCTTCATTTGAGCCGACTTATACGGCCCGCGGCCGCCGCGCATCATGCCGTAAATCGCCGGCGGCAGCGGCATCATATCGATCTGATTGCGGCCAAGTTTAATCGCCGATCGGGTCAGGGTTTGGCTGTCATTGATCTGGACGCTGATACCCAGGTGGCTGGAAAAGAGCTTTCCGTACACCAGCATCATTGCGTGAACGATGTTGCCGGTTGCTCCGGTGTCGGCGGTCATAATCTGAGCGGATTCCGCCGAGTTGGATGACATCGAAACAGCGCCGGCCATCAATGCGGCGGCGGCGGTCGTCGATCTAAGAAATTTCATGACGTTGTTCCTCTCCTTTGCGGGCGATTCCGCGCCCATGCCGTTACGGCATTCGGTTCATCGGTGTTTCGATTCAAGAGATCTGCCGTCCCCTTCTTGTCGAAGTTCTATTTCGTAACCAAAAATATAACGTACTAGCCTTTTGGATTTTCCTCAACGGGAGGGGTAAAGGCCGCGCCGCCGCCTGGATGCGGAGGGGTAGGGGATTGGCGATAGCATAAAATGATTGCGTCATGGCCGGGTCCGGGCCCGGTGATGACGGCCTTGACGTGGTAATGACGGCTTGTGTTTCCCCCAATTCCCCCCTTGCGCCGGCGTCCGCCCGGGCTAAATGTATAGGCGGCTGCCGCTCCCTTACCGGGGCGGCCTTTTGGTTCGGAGGCCAGCCATGCAAGTTTGTACGGTCAATTTGGGCGGTACCTCCCAAACGGGTGTCATCAAATGTCCATGAATGTCCATGAATGTCCATGTCCCCGAAAACGCGCGAATTGGGATTGAATTATAAATGACGTTATTTCAACGGATTGCCGATATGCGCCCGGTGCATGGCTCGCGGCCAAGACGTCCAATGTTCGACAGGAAATTATCATGAAGAAATTCGTATTCACCGCGCTCGCCGCCGCATGGGGCCTGGTACTCGGATCGTTCGCCGGCGTTCCCGTCGCGGACGCCGGGGAAATCGTCATCAAGTTCAGCCACGTTTCGGCGCAGGCCGGCCACCCGAAGGGCGAGGCCGCGGCGCTGTTCGCCAAGCGCGTCAACGAGCGGATGAAGGGCAGGGTCCGGATCGACGTTTACCCCAACGCCCGGCTCCACGACGACGACAAGGTGCTGGAGGCCATGCTGCGCGGCGACGTGCAGCTGGCCGCGCCGTCGCTCTCCAAGTTCGAGCGGTTCACCCTCAAATACCGGGTGTTCGACCTGCCGTTCATGTTCAAGGACATCGAGGCGGTGGACCGCTTCCAGAACTCGCCCACGGGCGAAAAGCTCAAGAACGCCATGAGCGGGCAGGGCCTGAAGGGTCTCGCCTTCTGGCACAACGGCATGAAGCAGCTGTCGGCCCGCAAGCCCCTGATGGCGCCCGCCGACGCCAGGGGGCTGAAGTTCCGCATCCAGGCCTCCGACGTGCTCCGAGCCCAGTTCGAGGCCCTCGGCGCGTCAACCCGGAAGATGGCGTTCAAGGAGGTCTACGGCGCCCTGCGGACGGGCGCGGTCGACGGCCAGGAGAACACCTGGTCCAATATCTTCACCGAGAAGTTTCATGAGGTGCAGGACGGCATCACCGAAACCAACCACGGCATCGTCGACTATCTCGTGGTGACGCCAGCCGGGTTCTGGGACGGCCTGCCGCCCGGGATCCGGGGCGGCCTCGAGCGCATCCTGACCGAGGTGACCGCGGAACGGAACGCGATTTCGTCGAAGATCAACCAGGCCGCCAAGGGCAAGATCATCGCCGCCGGTACCAAAGTGCGCCGGCTCACCCCGGCCCAGCGCCGGCAGTGGGTCGCGGCGATCAAGCCGGTGTGGTCGAAGTTCGAGAAGGACATCGGCGGCGACATCATCGCGGCGGCGGCGGCGGCCAACAATCCGCCCGGCAAATGACCGCCCGCCGGGCCTGCTGGGGGCGTGAGCCGCTAATACTCCGACACGTTCCCCGCTTCGTTGTCGAGGATCATGAAGGCGTCGAAGTAGGTGATCTCGGGCGGCGCGCCGGTGCGCGCGCGGACCGCCTCCCGCCATTCGGCGTCGTGGGCGGCTTCGGCCGCCGCGCGGCTCTTCCACAGATAGAACCCCGACAGCCATTTGCCGTCGTCGCTCCACATGAAGTGCTTGCGGATCAGATCCGGCTCGGCCCGCCATTTGGGGACGACGCTCCTGGCATCCACGACGATGTCCGCCCGGTCCGCGCCCTCGGGGGCCGGGTATCTGACGAATTCTCCGATCATCGGTCCGGCTCCTATTTCGCTTTCCTGCCCGCGTCGGTCTCCGGTTCCCAGACCTTCTCGTGGGCCGCGTGGGCGTCTTCGTCCCATTCGTGTTCGGTGCCGTCCCCCATGAACACCACGAAGGCCTCGGCGCCGTCCGGGTATTCGTAGGGACCGTGCACCTCGTCCCAGCCGAAGATGTAGTCGCCGGGCCGCAAGTCCTTGCCGGCGACGCACATGCGTCCCTTGAGGACGCAGATGGAGTGCCAGCTCTTGTGGGCGTGCGCGGGCTCGACGTAGCCGGGCGGGAACCTGACCTTCATGTCGATCCGCTTCATCGCCTCGTCGATGGCGAAGACCTTCACCTGAACCCCCTCGGGCAGTGTCAGGAAGTTGGCCTCGACATCGTCCTGCCAGGGAATTTCATCATCGTGGATGGCCTTGAAGGTATGGTCCATTTGGTCGGTCATCTGCCTCTCCCGTCATCGCATGCCGGCGCTATCATTTCATCAAATCGGCCGGAAAAACCAGCGTTTCGATTTACGGGCGGGGCGCAAGCGCCTACCATCCCGGCCAGCGGGAGGAAACCGATGACCCGATATCCCCTGATCAATGCCGCCGATGTGGAACCTCTGGGCGTCAGCACGGAATTCGATTTCAAGCTGCCGATCACCAGGCGGCACGGCAGTTCGACGGCCGCCTATCACACTCTGTTCCCGCCGGGCGCCGGCCTCGGCGGGCATCTCCACCGGAACTGCGACGAAATCGCCGTCCATCTGGCCGGGACCGGCGTGGCCGGCCAGAACGGCGAACGGGTGGAGGTGCGGTCCGGCACCTGCCGGGTGGTGCCGGCCGGTGTCGAGCGCTCCTTCGTCAACACCTCCGAATCCGAGGACGCGCTGGTCGTCGGGTTCTTCGTCGGTTGCCCGACCCTGGAGGATACCGGTTTCGAGATGCGTGGGCGGCCGCCGCGGGACGAGCGGGCCGCCGACGCCGACGGGTTCTCGGACGGGCTGATGGTTCATCTGGACGACGTCGAGCCGGAGAACATGGACGAGGGGGACGGCTGGATGATCAGCGATTTCCGGCTGCCCATCAGCGGGCGTATCGGCTACGGGTCCACCCTGTTCCGGGCCAGGTTCATGCCGGGGGCGGTCCACAAGAAACACGCCCACCGGCACTGTGAGGAGATCTATTTCGTCATCTCCGGCCGCGGGCTTGCGGGGGCCGGCGACGACCGGGTCGAGGTGCGCGCCGGCGATTTCCACTACATCCCCGCCGGCGTGGAGCATTGGCTTCACAATCTGTCCGGGACCGACCCCATCGAAGTAGTCGGCATCTACGTCAACGCCGCCTCCGTGGAGGCGACCGGCTACACCTATCTGGGCGACGTGACGGAGGCGGACCTCGCCGCCGCCCGCGCATAGGCCGAACCGAGGAATTTCTGCAATGACCCGAGTGCTCATGGTGACCGGCGGCAGCCGGGGGATCGGCCACGAAACGTCGGTGGGGGCGGCCCGGCAGGGCTGGGACGTCTGCGTCAACTACGTGGGCAACGAAGAGCGGGCCGGCCAAACCGTCGCCGCGATTCAGGCAGCCGGGCAGCGGGCGATCGCGGTAAAGGCGGACATTTCCAGGGAACAAGACGTGCTGCGCCTGTTCGAGACCTGTGACGCGGAATTGGGCGTACCCTACGGCCTGGTCAACAGCGCCGGTATCGCGACGCCATACGGCCGGATCGACGAGGTGGCGTTCGAGGACATCCCGCCGCTGATGGACCTCAACATCAACGGCACGCTGCTGTGCACCCGCGAGGCCATCAAGCGCATGTCGACCAGGCACGGCGGAAACGGCGGCAGCATCGTCAATTTGTCCTCGGCGTCCTCCCGGCTCGGCGGCGCCGGCAACAACGTGCCCTATGCCGCGACCAAGGGCGCCATCGACAGTTTCACCTGGGGGGTCGCGCAGGAAGTCGCCGGGGAGGGAATCCGGGTCAACGCCGTCAGCCCCGGGGTCATCGACACCGAAA
>JAJDXO010000009.1 GCA_022823235.1 Rhodospirillales bacterium | reverse complement strand
GGGGTGGTGGCGTGGTATTACGCCGGCCACACGTTCGCGGACTGCGCCAAGCCCATGTCGTAGAGCCATTCTCCGGGAGCGGGGTAGGGAACAAGGGCCCCCTCCCCCTTGAGGGGGGTGGGTTGGGGTGGGGGTGAAGATGAGGGTGGGAGTGAATCTCGACAACCCCCCTCACCCAGCTTCGGCTAAGTCGGGCTCCCGCCCGCCAAGCCTTCGCATCCCTCTCCCTCCAGGGGAGAGGGTTAAAAGAAAATATTCCCCCCTTGCACCGGCATCCGCGCGGGCTAAATGTATAGGTGTCTGCCGCTCCCTCATCGGGGCGGCGTTTCTTATTTGGAGGCCAGCTATGCAGATTTGTACGAACCAATTGGGGGGTACCTCCCAAACGGGTGTCAATGAATGTCCATAAATGTCCATGAATGTCCATTCCCCCGAAACGGCAGCCATGCGCCCGGTGCATGGCGCGCGGCCGCGATTGCGGGCCGCCGCCCTCTTGTCCCGATTCCCGGTTGGTGCAAGGATGCAAAATAACACGGAGGGACATGCCCCATGCGGGTGCCCGACGCCATCGAGACGGCGCGGCTGCGCCTCAGACGCCACCGGCGGAAGGACGAGGACGCCTTCGTCGCCTTCATGACCGACGAGGAAGCGACCCGCTTTCTGCTGCTGACCGCGGGCGAGCGCAGCGAGGCGGGGGCGCGGGCCCGGTTCGGCCGGGCGCTGAACCTCTACGAGGCCGCCGAGCCGGTCTTTTCCCTCACCATCGCCGATAAGGAAACCGACGCCTTCGTCGGCGCGTGCGGCCTGAACCCGATCTCCGAGGAACCGGCGGCCCGCGAGATCTTCTACGACGTCATCGTCGACCGGCAGGGCAAGGGCTATGCCAGGGAGGCCAGCGAGGCGCTCGTCGACCATGCCATGAAGGAAGCCGGGATTCCCAAACTGGTGGCGTTCCTCCGGCCGGAGAACACCCGCGCCGTCGCCGTCGCCGAGTATCTCGGGTTCGAGGATCACGGACCGGCGATGAAGCACGGCCGCCCGGGCCGCCGCTATGTTCTGTCGGGGACTAGGCTTGCGTGACCCTGAGGTTGCGGAAGAACCCGTCGGTGCCGTTGTCGACGTAGAGCCCCACCGCGCCCGACGCCTCGCCGCCCAGCTTCAGATCGTTGATCCACAAGGTCGGCTGAGGGGCGCCGTGGACGTACAGCTTGGCGGTCTCGCCCGACACCGTCACCCTCAGCGACGTCCATTCGGCCGGCACCAGATCCACATAGGCCTCGTACTCCCCCGCGGCCTCGGCGCGCAGCCGGTCGAATTTGTAGTCGGGGTAGGAAAAGTACTGGGCGGCCCGGTTGCGCCGGAGCTGCACCTCGGCGCGGCCGTTGGTCGGGCGGATATACATGCTCTCGAACCGGGAGCAGTCCGGCGCGATCCGGAACGCGACGCCGATGAACCCGCGGGCGCCGCCCACGGCATCGGGCAGCACATCGCCCGCCACCTCCACCTCGATGGCGCCGTCCCGGAATTCAAGCCCGTCCAGCACGACGAAGGTCGGCTCGTCGGCCGCCGTGACCTCCTTGAGCTTCCGCACCCTGAGCGCCGACGCGCCCCGATGCTCGCCGATTTCCATGGTCACCTGATGGGCGGTCAGACCGTCCAGACTGTCGAGCGCATGTTCCACGACCGTTTCCTTCCCGCGCGATGGTCAGAGGCCGTAATACCACGGCGCGAACAGGGTGAATGCAAGCCACAAAACGATGACCAGCGGCACCCCGGCGCGGGCGAAATCGGCGAAGGTATAGTGCCCGGGCCCCATCACCAGCAGGCTGGTCTGATAGCCGATGGGCGTCGCCACGGCGCAGTTGGCGGCGAACACCACGGCGACGGCGAAGGCCTCGACGGGTACGCCCAGCTCCCGCGCGACCCCGACGGCGATGGGCGTGAACAGCACCGCCGCCGCCTTGGCGGAAATGACGTTGGACAGCGCCGCCACGAGGAGGAAAAAGGCCGACAGCACCACCCACGGCGGCGCCCCGAACAGCGCATCGATCATGGTTTGCGCGAGGTAGGCCGCGCCGCCCGTCTCCTGCATGGCGAGCCCCATGGCCAGCGCCGCCGGGATCATGGTGAAGATCTTGGTATCCAGGGACCGCACCGCGTGCTGAATCGGGAGGACGCCCAGCGCCACCATGGCGACGGCGCCCCCCAGCGCCGCGATGACCACCGGCAGCAGGCCCGTCGCCGCGCAAAACACCACCCCGGCGAAGATCAGGGTGGCCCGGCGGGCGTGATCCAGCGCCGGCAGTTCGGCCTGCGACCATTCGAGCAGCACCACGTCCCGGTTGGCCCGGAGCCGCGCGATATCGTCGGGCTGCCCCTGCACCAGCAGGACATCGCCCTCTTCGAGGCGGATTTCGGTCACCGGCGTGCGCAGCATCCGGGCCTGGCGCTGGATGGCCAGGACCACCGTCCGGTATTTGTGCCGGAAGCCGATCTGGCGCAGGGTATAGCCGTTCATCCGCGAGGCGGGCGCCACCATCACCTCGGCAAGCACCCGGTCGCCCATGGTCCAGGGCGCGCCCTCGGTCTCCCGTCCGTCCTTCAAGTCGGGAATCAGCAGATGCGGATCATGGGCGACGGCGTCCTCGAGCGCCTTGCGGGTCGCCGCCACCACCAGCACATCGCCCACCCGCAGGGTGACGTCTTCGAAGGGCGGCATGATCGCCTCTTCGTTCCGCTGGATCATCCTGAGCGTCATGTCCCCGTACGCCCCGAAGATGCCGCCCCGCGATTTGAGGCCGACGAGTTCGGAACCCTCGGCAATGGTCAGCTCGGCCAGGAACTGGCGCCCCTCGCCCTCGACCAGCTGGCTGGCGTAGGACGCCCGGTCCGGGAGCAGCCGCGGCACCGCGAGCACCACGAAAACCAGACCGACGGCGGCCAGCACGAGGCCCGGCACGGTGAATTGGAAGAACGAGAACGGGGTTTCGCCGAGCTCGTCCATGGCGCCCGAGACCAGAAGGTTGGTCCCCGACCCGATCAGCGTGGTCATGCCGCCGAGCACCGCGGCGAACGACAGGGGCATCATCACCTTGGAGGGCGATACCGCGAACCGGCCGGCCACCGCTTCCATGATCGGGATGCAGATCACCACCACGGGGATGTTGTTCAGGAAACCGGAGACCAGCAGCACCACCAGCAGCGTGACGACGATGGTCGGCCATTTGAGGCCGCCGCCAAGGGACATCACCAGTTGCGCGCCCCGGTCGAGGACCCCGGCCCGCACCATCCCCTGCCCCACCACCAGCAGCGCCAGAACGGTGATCAGGGCCGAGTTGGAGAAACCCCGGATCACCCGTTCGGCGTCGAGCACGTTGGCGCCGTCGGCCCCGACGACGGGGAAGAACTGGAAATAAATCGCGATCACCGCCAGCAGCCCGATGGATGTCACCTCGATGGCGATCTTCTCGATGGCGTAGAGGGTGAGCGCCGCCGCGATGAGGGCGAAGGTCACCCACATGGAGAGGGTGCCGGAGACCGCGGCGCCCGCTTCCATGGCTAGAGCGCCTCCTCCACCGCGCGGCCCAATTCCCGGGTGCTCGCCCGGCCGCCCATATCCGGGGTCAGGCAGGCGCCGTCCGCCAGCACCTTCTCGATCGCCCCGACCACCGCCCGGCCGGCGTCCTCATGGCCCAGGTGATCGAGCATCATGGCGCCGGACCAGATCATGCCGATGGGATTGGCGATGTTCCGCCCGGCGATGTCGGGGGCCGATCCGTGGACGGGCTCGAACATGGAAGGGAACTCCTTCTCCGGGTTCAGGTTGGCCGACGGCGCGATGCCGATGGTGCCCGTCGTCGCCGGACCGAGATCGGAGAGGATATCACCGAACAGGTTGGAGCCCACCACCACATCGAACCAATGGGGATTGCGGACGAAATGGGCGGTCAGGATATCGATATGGAACTTGTCCACGTCGATATCCGGATAATTGCCGGCCATGGCCTCCACCCGCTCGTCCCAATAGGGCATGGTGTGGATGATGCCGTTGGACTTGGTGGCCGACGTCAGGTGCCTGGCGGGCCGGCGGGCGGCCAGCTCGAAGGCGAATTCGAGAATCCGGTCGACGCCGCGACGGGTGAACACGGTCAGCTGGGTCACCGTCTCGTCGTCGGTGCCGGCATAGAGCCTGCCGCCGATCTCCGAATATTCCCCCTCGTTGTTCTCGCGCACCACCATCATGTCGATATCGCCCGCCGAGCGGCCCGCAAGGGGCGACGGCACCCCTTCGAACAGCCGCACCGGACGCAAGTTGACGTACTGCCGGAAGTCGCGGCGGATGGGGATCAGCAGGCCCCAAAGGGAAACATGATCGGGCACGCCCGGAAACCCGACGGCGCCCAAATAGACCGCGTCGTGTCCGCGGATCGAGGCGAGCCCGCCCTCGGGCATCATGGCGCCGGTCCTGTGGTAGCGTTCGCAGCTCCAGTCCAGCTCGTCCCAGGTAAACTCGACGCCGTGGGCGCGTCCCGCGGCCTCCAGCACCCGGATTCCCTCCGGCATCACCTCGGTGCCGATCCCGTCGCCCGGGATCACGGCGATCTTGTACGTCGGCAAATTTCAGGCCCGCTCAATTCAGCTCGAGTTCGAAGTATAGAATATCCGCCAGCGGGTTGTCGTAATAGGCACCGATTTCGGCAAATCCGAGATCGCGGTAAAGCGCGATCGCCGCCTCGAGCCGCTTTTCCGTATCAAGACGCACGGCGGCGTAGCCCCGCGCCCTGGCATAGTCGATGAGCGCAACGCTGAGGCGCCGGCCGAGCCCCCGTCCGCGCCACGGCTCCCGCACATAGAGCCGTTTCAACTCGCAGATGCCCTCATCGTCCAGGGGACGCAGCGCGCAGACTCCGGCCGTTTCGTCATCCTCTTCAGCCAGAAGAATGCGTCCTTCGGGTTCGGTGTACTTGCCGGGCAAACTTGCCAGCTCTTCATCGAAACCCTGAAATCACAAATCGACCTGCAGCCAGTTCTGGTACTCGAGGAACAATTCCCGGGTCGCCGCCATATCGTCCGCTCCGAAAGCCGGACGGAGGGATACCGCCATCTCTATTCCTCCAGGTGGACGTTGATCCGCCGGTTGTGCCTGCCCTTGTTTTCGATCTTGCCGACCCGCACCCGGCCGATTTCGCCCGTCTCCCGTACATGGGTACCGCCGCAGGGCTGCAGGTCAACCCCGTCGACGTCGATCACCCGGACGCTCCCTTGGCCGCCCGGCGGCTTGACCGACATGGTACGGACCAGTTCGGGTTGAGCATCGAGTTCGTCTTCGGTGATGGACGAGAAGCCGACCGGGTGATTCTCGCCGATCAGACGGTTGAGTTCGGCCTCGATGCGCTCCTTGTCGAGCGAGGTGTCGGGCAGATCGAAATCGAGCCGGCTCTTCTCTTCGCCGACCTGGCCGCCGGTGACGCCGCCGTCGACCACGGCGCAGAGCAGGTGGAGCGTGGTGTGCATGCGCATGAGCCGGAACCGCCGCTCCCAGTCGATTTCGGCGGTCACGGCATCGCCGACTTCCGGGGCCGAAACGCCTTCGGCCAGGACATGAACGTGGTCCCCCGTCTCCCGGTCCTTGTAGGTATCCACCACCTCCAGCATCGACCCGTCGGCCGGCGTGAGGGTCCCCCGGTCGCCGGGTTGCCCGCCGCCCACGGGATAGAAAACCGTGCGGTCGAGCACCACGCCCTGTCCGGACACGCCCGTCACCGTGGCCTCGCAGGATTTGAGGTAGGAATCGCTTCGGAAGAGTTCTTCGGTCATGTCGGTTTCCTCACGCCAGCACGGACTTTAGCAGTTCCGCGTCAACATTGCCGCCGGAGTGCACCAGACCCGCTTTCCAGCCCCGGAGCGCCGCCTTTTCCTTGAGCAGGCCGGCCAGCGCGGCGGCGGATGCGCCTTCCGCCACGTTGTGGGTATCGACGAAGTAGGCCCGGATGGCGTCCCGGATTTCCGATTCCGAGACCTGAACGACGCGGTCCGCACCCGCGAGGATGATTTCAAGCGCGGCCGGATCGGGCACCCGGCAGGCGAGTCCGTCGGCAATGGTATCCGCCGAATTGGTGGAGACCGGCTTCTCCTGATCGAAAGAGAGCGCATAGGACGGCGCGTTCTCCGCCACCACGCCGACGATCCTGGTTTTGAGACCCAGCGCGTCCCGGGCGGATATCATGCCGCAGATTCCGGAACCCATGCCGATGGGCACATAGACCGTATCCAGATCGCCGCAGGCGCGAAGAAACTCCAGCGAGTAGGTGCCGACGCCCCGCATCAGCAGCGGATGAAACGGGCCGATCATGTGGAGGCCTTGGTCTTCGGCGAGTTCGCCGGCGTGTTCCCGCGCTTCCTGAAAGTCGCTGCCAAACTCGACCAGATCGGCGCCCAGCGCCCGCATGGAAGCGTTCTTTTCCGGGTTGTTGCCGTGGGGAATGAGGATGGTCAGCGGCACGCCGGCGCGTCCGCAGGCGTAGGCCAGGCTCTGGCCGTGATTGCCGCGGGTCGCCGAGACGATGCCCGGCGCGCCGTTCCGGCGTTTCGCGAAATCTTCGAGATACACCAGCCCGCCCCGCACCTTGAAGGCACCGATGGGCGTGTGGTTCTCATGCTTGACCCACACCTCGCAGCCGGCGCGTTCGGACAGCAGCGGCCAGTACAGCTCCGGCGTCGGCTTCATGTGCCGGTAGACGATCTCCTGCGCCGCCTCCAGCTCTTTCAGGGTAGCTTTCGTCATGGCCGCAGCTTCGGAGAGCAGGCCCGGCCGGTCAACGGGATTATTGTCCTGGTCACAATTTCGGCGGTTCAGGCGGAAACCGTATGGCCGTGATTGAGGGGGCCGTGACCGGAACCGAAACCGGGTGCAGTCCGGATCGCCTCGATCACATAGTCGCGGGCGCGCGCAACGGCCGCTTCCAGTTCCAGCCCTTGGGCGATGCCCGCGGCGATGGCCGAGGCAAGGGTGCAGCCGGTGCCGTGGGTGTTGGGCGTGTCGATCCGCGGCCCGGCGAAACGGGCCACGCCGTCGCCCGAGACCAACAGATCGACGACCTCGCCGCCGTCCCGGTGGCCGCCTTTCAACAGCACCGCCTTCGGACCCAGGGCCAGCAAATCCCGCGCCAGCGCCTCGGCGCCGTCCAAACCGCCTTCGGCGTGTCCGGCGAGGCTCTCCGCTTCCGGCAGGTTCGGCGTGATCACCGTCGCCAGCGGCACCAGGACGGATTTCAAAGTCTCGACCGCCTCCGGCACCAGGAGCTGCGCGCCGCCCTTGGCGATCATCACCGGATCGAGGACCACGGGGATGCCGGCGGCCTTTGCATCCAGGACGCCCGCGACCGCCTCGATGACCTCCGGCTGGCCGAGCATGCCGAACTTGATGCAGTCGGCGCCGATATCATCAAGCACCAGTTCCATCTGTTGGGAGATGAACTCGACGGGCACGTCGTGGATACCAAAGACGCCTTGGGTGTTCTGGGCGGTGAGCGCGGTGACCGCCGTCGCCGCATAGCCGCCGAGCGCGGTGACCGCCTTGATGTCGGCCTGGATGCCCGCGCCGCCGCCGGAGTCCGACCCGGCTACAATCAGAACCCTGCCCTGCATGGTGCGCCGCTCAGCCGGCCTCGGAAATTTGGCGCGCAAGATCGTCAACGATCCTGCCGACCATGCCCGCATCTTCGCCCTCGGCCATCACCCGAATCAGCGGTTCGGTGCCGGACTCCCGGATCAGCAGGCGCCCGGTATTTGCAAGCGCGGCTTCGGCCTCGGCGATGGCCGCCTTCACGCCGGCGGCGCCCATGGGATCCGCACCGTTGATGGGCACGCTCCTGAGGACCTGCGGCAGCGGATCGAAGACCCGGCAAACCTCGCTGGCGGGTGCATCGCTTTGAACCAGCACGCTCAGGACCTGGAGCGCCGCGACGATACCGTCGCCGGTGGTGGTGTAGTCGGTCATGATGATATGGCCCGACTGCTCGCCGCCGAGGTTGCGGCCCATGGCCCGCATTTCCTCCACCACGTAGCGGTCGCCCACCTGGGTCCGGGCAAAGCCGATGCCGAGATTCGTCAAGTAGCGTTCCAGCCCCAGATTCGACATCACCGTGGCGACGATGCCGCCGCCCGCCAGCCGGCCTGCCTGCCGCCACGACCGGGCGATCAGGCCCATCAGCTGGTCGCCGTCCACGAGTTCGCCGTTTTCGTCGGCGATCAGGACCCGGTCGGCGTCGCCGTCCAGAGCCAGGCCGATGTCGGCGCCGTGGGCGATCACCTGTTCCGACACCAGGCTCGGGTGGGTCGAGCCGCAATTTCGGTTGATGTTGCAGCCATCGGGCTGTACGGCGACAGGCACCACCTCGGCCCCCAGCTCCCACAGCACCGTCGGGGCGACCTTGTAGGCGGCGCCGTTGGCGCAGTCGACCACCACCTTGAGACCGGTCAGCGTCTGACCCCGGGGCAGGGTCTGCTTGACGAATTCCGTATAGCGCCCGAGGGCGTCGTCGAGCCGCAGCGCGCGGCCGAGATTTTCCGGGTTCGCCAAGTCGCCGGACATCCCATTATCGATCCGGGCTTCGATTTCGGCCTCGGCCCCGTCATTGAGCTTGAAGCCGTCCGGGCCGAACAGCTTGATGCCGTTGTCGTGGTAGGGATTGTGCGACGCCGAAATCATGACGCCCAGATCGGCGCGCAGGGACCGGGTCAGCATGGCCACGGCGGGCGTCGGCATCGGCCCGACCAGGATCGGATCCATCCCCGCGGCGACAAAGCCGGCGGTCAGCGCCGGCTCGATCATGTAGCCCGACAGCCGCGTATCCTTGCCGATTACTACCCGGTGCCGGTGCGCGCCGCGGCTGAAATGCAGCCCCGCCGCCATGCCGACCTTCAATGCGGTTTCGGCGGTCATGGGCTCGCTGTTGGCGGTCCCCCGGATGCCGTCGGTGCCGAATAGGCGTCTGTTCATGAACGGTCCGTCCCCCCTCGCTGGGCCGAATTCACCGTATTGGTTCTATTACATCGCGGGGGCCGGGTCAGATAACAAAATCTTTCAGAGCATTACCGGCCGCCAACGGCTTCGGCGGTTTCCGCCACATCATGCACCCGGAGGATGGCGGCGCCGTTATCCACCGCTTTCCGGCCCCAATGCAGCGATTCGGCAAGCCGGTCCCTTGGATCCGACGCCTTGCCGATCTTCCGCGAGACGCCGACCAGCACCGGAAGGCCGAGCCCGCACAATGCTTCGAGCTTCTCGATCAGCCGGAAATTGTCGGGCATGTGCTTGCCGAAACCGATGCCCGGATCGATGGCCAAACGCCTGTCCGAAATGCCGGCCGCCAGACACGCCTCGACCCGTCCGCTCAGATAATCCCGGACTTCGGCGACCACGTCCCCGTAGACCGGCCGGACATTCATGGTGCCGGGTTCGCCTTTCATGTGCATCAAGACGATGCCGGCCTCCGATTCCGCCGCCACCGACATGGCGCGGTCGTCGCCATCGAGCGCGGTCACGTCGTTTATGACCCGGGCGCCGGCGGTCAATGCCGCCTCCATCACCCGGGCATGCCGGGTATCGACGGAAACGCAAACGCCCTCCGCCGCCAGCGCGCCGATCACCGGCGTGACCCGCCGGAGCTCTTCCTCGACGGTTACGGGCTCGGCGCCCGGGCGGGTCGACTCGCCGCCGACATCGACGATCGCCGCCCCCTGCTCCGCGAGTTCCAGCCCGCGGGCAATGGCCGCCTCGGCGCCCGCGGTTTCGCCGCCGTCGGAGAAGCTGTCCGGGGTGACGTTGACGATCCCCATGAGAACGGGCGCGGCCATGGCCGCGCCCGCGAATTCTCTCGGCAGTGTTCGAGGGCCGGTCAAGTGCCGGGCTGCGGCTCCGGATTGAAGTCGCCGGGGCTGCCCTTGTCCTTCTTTGGCGCCGCGCCGCTGGACGGGACGGAGCTCCGGGCCCCTTCGGAGCCGGTCGGCTCGTCGTCCGACGCATCGGGCCGGTAGACGGGCTCGCCGCGGAGCAGCGCGTCGACCTCCTCGCCGGACAGCGTCTCATATTCGAGCAGAGCCTGCGCGAGCACCTCCAGGTCATCGCCCTTTTCGGTGAGGACCTTGCGGGCCACGCTTTCGGCCTCGTCGATGAGGCGCCGCACTTCGGAATCGATCATCGCGGCGGTTTCGTCGGAGATGTTCTGCTGGCGCGCCACCGAATGGCCGAGGAACACTTCTTCCTCGTTGTCGGTGTAGCGCAGCGGACCGAGCTTATCGGAGAAACCCCATTCGGTGACCATCCGGCGCGCCCGTTCGGTCGCCTGCTGGATATCGTTGCCGGCGCCGGTGGTGACGTTTTCCTCGCCGAAGATCAGTTCCTCCGCGATCCGGCCGCCGAACATGATGGCCAGCAGGGATTCCAACTCGACCTTTGAATAGGCATAGCGGTCCCGTTCCGGCAGCGACATGGTGACGCCCAGGGCTCGGCCGCGGGGAATAATGGTCACCTTGTGCAGCGGATCCGCCTTGGGAACGTTCAGCGTCACGATGGCATGGCCCGCCTCGTGGTAGGCGGTGAGCTTCTTCTCGTCCTCGGTCATCACCATGGACCGGCGCTCGGTGCCCATCAACACCTTGTCCTTGGCGGCCTCGAACTCGGACATGGTCACCATGCGGTTGCCCGACCGCGCCGCCAGCAAAGCGGCTTCGTTGACCAGGTTGGCGAGATCGGCGCCGGAGAAGCCCGGCGTGCCCCGCGCAATGACCTTTGCATCCACATCGGGCGCCACGGGCACCTTGCGCATATGCACCTTGAGAATCTTTTCCCGGCCCAGGATGTCCGGGTTGGGCACCACCACCTGACGGTCGAACCGGCCGGGGCGCAGCAGCGCCGGGTCAAGGACGTCGGGACGGTTGGTCGCAGCGATCAGGATCACGCCTTCATTGCTCTCGAAGCCGTCCATCTCGACCAGCAGCTGGTTGAGGGTCTGCTCCCGCTCGTCGTTGCCACCGCCGAGACCGGCGCCGCGATGGCGGCCGACCGCGTCCAATTCGTCGATGAAGATGATGCACGGCGCGTTCTTCTTGCCTTGCTCGAACATGTCGCGGACCCGGCTCGCGCCGACGCCGACGAACATCTCGACGAAGTCGGAACCGGAAATGGTGAAGAACGGCACGTTGGCCTCGCCAGCGATGGCGCGCGCCAGCAGGGTCTTGCCGGTGCCGGGGGGGCCGACCAGCAGGCAGCCCTTCGGAATCTTGCCGCCGAGACGCTGGAACTTGGCCGGATCCTTCAGGAACTCGACAATTTCCTCGAGCTCGGTCTTGGCCTCGTCGATACCGGCCACGTCGGCGAATGTCACCCGGCCGGTCTTTTCGGTGAGCATCCGGGCCCGGGATTTGCCGAAGCCCATGGCCTTGCCGCCACCGGACTGCATCTGGCGCATGAAGAAGATCCAGACGCCGATCAACAGCAGCATCGGGAACCAGGAAATCAGGATGTTGATCAGCGAATGGCCTTCGTTTTCCGGCGCCCGCGCCTCGATGCGAACGCCCTTGGCCGACAGGTTGCTGATCAGGTTGGGGTCGTCCGGCGCGTAGGTCCGGAAGGCCTGATTGTTCTCGAACCGGCCGGAAATGTTGTTGCCCTGGATGGTAACCTCGGAAACCTGGCCCTGCTCGACCGCGGCCACGAAATCCGAATACGGCATCTGCTGCTGCGGTCCGGATGTCGGCGCGCTTTGGAACAGATTGAACAGGACGAAGACGAGCAGCGCGATGATGACCCACAGCGCCATGTTTTTCCTGAAGTTCAACGTTTCATTCCTTCTCTGTCCGCCGCCCGGGCCTTCAATACAGCCCGCAAATTCCATCGCCCTATAAGTAGTCTAGGAATCGCGGCTGGCAAGGTAAAGCCTGGTCTCACACAAGGGTGTCGCCAGTGGCCCCGGGCCGGTCGTATTCGCGGCCGCCCTGTTGCGTCGGATTTCCCCAGGTCGTCCGGGGTTATACCCCGGATCGCGGACGCCGGAAATAGGGGAATTTTTCTCCCGGCCCGCCGATTTCCGCGGACCTTCGGGGGTGACGCGGATACCGGTCCCGTCAGGGGACAATCGGCAGCCGCCAAGTGTCGCGCCCCGCCAATCCGGCCGTCGAAGATCGGCCGACAACCGCTTCAGCTTCTCGCCGCGGGGCTCATACGGCGCACCGCCGACAGCGGTCAGAAGCCGCCCGATCACTTGCCGTTGAATTTCCTCCGGCAGGCGCGCATAGCACTCCCGGTCGATGAGGGCATGTTCCCGGCCCCTCATCGCCACGGTATGCGCCAGGGCGCGCGCGCAATGACGATCCAGGCAAACCCGGATCCCGCCCGCCGCCGTCGCGGCATCGCTCAGCCGATGGGCGGGAAATCCGCTGTTTTCGAGGCGAGCCAGAAAGCCGCGGGTTCTCACCCGTTCAAACCGAGTATCACCGTTGGACGGATCGTCGATCCAGTGCTGGTCCCTGTCTCGCAGCGTCGCCACGAGCCGGGATTTGCTAATATTCAGCAACGGGCGGAGCAGACGCGCATCGGCGCCGTAGGAGACCGCCGGCATGGCCGCCAGTCCCCTTAGGCCGCTTCCCCGCTCCAAACGCATAACGAAGGTTTCCGCCTGATCGTCGCGGGTGTGCGCCGACAACAGATGGAGGCAGCCATGTTCCCGCACCCATCGGGTCAACAACCGGTAACGGGCGTGACGGGCGGCCTCCTGGATGCCGGTCCCCGGCTTGCCGCCGTCCCAATTCAGAATTTGATGCCGAATCCCGCGCGCCCCCAGCCATTCGCCCACCCGGCTTGCCTCGGCCGCCGATTCGGGCCGAAGCCCGTGATCCACCGTCAGCCCGATGACCTCGCCTCCCCGGGCCCGGGCCCATTCGTGCGCCAGCAGCGTCAGGCACAGGCTGTCCGGCCCGCCGGAGACGGCGACCGCTAACCGCGGCCGGTCTTCCCAAGGGCCGAGCCTCGCCATGGCCGCGTCGAACTCGGTCTCCGTCAGCGGGCCGGCGGGATCGGACGGCGAAGGGTGGCGGGGAGGCGCGGGACTATCCGCACTCGGCGCGGGCGCGCTCACGGGTCAGAACCTTTTGGATGTTTCCGGGCAGTTCCGGAAAATCGGCGCTCAGCTTGTCGAAGGTGGCGCAGGCGTCCTTGTTCTGCTCGAGGCCGATCAGCGACATGCCGAGCTTGAGGAGCGAATCGGCCGCCTTCGACCCTTTCGGATTCTTCTGGAACCCGGTCAGGAACTCGTTGGCCGCCGTGCGGTAGTCACCTCGAACATAGTGGGTCTCGCCCAGCCAATAGCGGGCGTTGGCCGCCAAACCGTCGTTCGGATGGGCGCCCAGGAATTCCTCGAAGGCCATCGCCGCTTTGTCGTAATCCGCCCGCCTGAGAAGCGAAAACGCGAACCGGTACCGGTCGCGCGGTGTCCCGGGGGGAAGGATCGCCGCCGGCGCCGCTGCCTGCTGGGCGGCGGGCTCAGCCGCCGGCGCCGCGGCGGCAGGTTGTTCGGGCGGCGCCCCGGGTACGGGCGTGCCCGCCGGCGCCGATGCCGGAGAACCCGGGGTCCGCGGAACGCGCGCCAAGTCCGCCCCGGTGATGGTGCCGAGGGTTTGCGGCCCGCCGCTCCCGGTGATCGGGCCGCCTTGGGCGGCGCCCGCGCTGACAGGGACACTCTGGGGAACCCGGCCGAGTTGCGGCGGCGTCCCCGGCGCCGGTTGCGGGGCCGCCTGACCCGGCGCAGCACCGGCCGGTGCGGGGGTACGGGCGGCCTCGAGGCTGGACAAGCGGAAGTCCACGTCGCCGATCAGCTTGTCGAGACGCTCGTTGATCCGGCGGAGCGTGTTGCCAAATCCCTCCACCTGGCCGGTGAGGCCGCGGAGTTCGGCTTCGAATTGGGTGATCCTGGCCTGCACCCGGGCGGCGGCATGGGCGGTCGAGGCGCCGGCGCCGGCAGACGGCGTGCGACTGCCTGGCGCGGCGGCGGCCGAAGGCGGGGGACTCTCCCCGCCATAGACCTGGCGGCTGAGAGCGCGAATGTCGCGCGCCATCCGTTCGATCTGTTTGCGCATGTCATCCACCGCCGGGTCCTGCGCAACCGCCGCGCTGCTCAGGACAATCGGCAGCCCCACCGCCAGCGCCGCCGAAACCGACATCAATCGGTACGAGAACTTGCTCATATCACGCCCCATCCCACTTGCGCCCCATCCCTCCGGCCCAATTACCTCACGCCGGTTCAGGCGGCCAGTCTGCAAACCAAAGATGGCAAAAACAAGGCGCCCGCGGCCCCAACCAAGGAACCGCGGGCGCGTCTTGAAACTCGCTGCCGGTTAGCTGCCGGCGCCGGAGAGCACCACCGTCACCGCACGGCGGTTCTGGGCCCAGGAAGCTTCGTTGCTGCCGAGCGCAACCGGGCGCTCCTTGCCGAAGGAGATGGTCTGGAGCCGGTTCGGGTTGATTCCCAGCGCGACCAGGAAATCCTTGGCCGAATTGGCCCGGCGCTCGCCCAGGGCGAGGTTGTACTCGCGGGTGCCGCGCTCATCCGCATGACCTTCGAGGGTCACGCGAATGGCCGGGAATTTCTTGAGCCAGGCGGCTTGCTTCTCGAGCGTCGCCCGCGCATCCGGCTTCAGATCGGACTTATCGAAGTCAAAGAAGACCCGGTCACCGACATTGACCACCAGATCCTGGACGGAACCGGGGGTGATGGAGGCACCGGTCGGAGGCCGCGGAGGGCTCTTTTTCGCGACGGGCTTGGGTTGCATGGGCTTGGACGCACCCTGAGAGTCGGCATCACCGGCTTCCATCGTCGGCGACTCGCATGCCGCCAGGATGAAGAGCGCCCCGAAAACATAAGCTAAAGACTTGAAACGCATTGATTTTGTCCCCTTGATCGGGAGAGTGGGAGGAACGCCGGATGGGCGTCCCACGGAGTCGTACGAAACCTCATTTCCTCGGCAACGGGGGCGCGTGGGAAACGATGAGGTGGAATAATCCTTATATCACCGACACTTTCAGGAATATACGGAACGCTTCTCACGGAATCAAGGGCGACCACGCGGGGTCGGACGCATCCATCGGCGTGACCACCTCGCGCTCATTAAACCCTGTTAAATCAATGGAGTAGAGCCTCGACTGTTTGCGCCCGTCCTTGGTGCCGGGGGTTTCGCGGAAGAACATGATCACCCGGCCGTTGGGCGCCCAGGTCGGCGATTCGACCAGGAACCCGTCGGTGAGCAGACGCTCTCCGGTGCCGTCGTTCTTCATGACGCCGATAAAGAACTTGCCGCCCTGAATTTTCGTGAAGGCGATGAGATCGCCGCGGGGCGACCAGACCGGCGTCGCATAGCGCCCGCGACCGAAGCTGATTCGCTTCACACCGCGCCCGTCGGCGTTCATCACGTAGAGCTGTTGGGTGCCGCTGCGGTCGGATTCGAAAACGATGCGCTTGCCGTCCGGAGAATAATAGGGGCCGGTATCGATCGCCGAATGGTTGGTCAGGCGCCTCACCTCCCGGGTCCGGAGATCCATCGTAAAGAGCTCGGTATTGCCGTCCCGGGCCATGCTCATGATCACCTTGTTGCCATCCGGCGAGAACCGTGGCGCGAACGTCATGCCGGGAAAGTCGCCCAGCACTTCCTGCCGGCCGGTATCGATATTGAACAAATAGACCCTGGGCACGCCCCCGAAATAGGACATGTAGGTGATTTCCTGCTGGCTCGGCGAGAAGCGCGGCGTCAGAACCAAATCTTCGCCGTTAGTCAGGAAGTGATGGTTCTCGCCGTCCTGGTCCATGATCGCCAGACGCTTGACGCGGCGGTCCTGGCGTCCCGTCTCGGCGATGTAGACGATGCGGGTGTCGAAGTAACCGGTCTCGCCGGTGAATCTCATATATATGGCGTCGGCGACGATGTGGGCGATGCGGCGCCAGTTGGAGACGACGGTCGAGTAGACCTGCCCCACCATGTGCTCCTCGGCGACCACGTCCCAGAGCCGGAACTCGACCCTCAGCCGGTTGCCGCCGTCGATCCTGATCTGTCCCTGGGTGAGGGCCTGGGATCCGATCACCCGCCAGTTGGCGAACTTGGGAAGCGCGCCAATGGACTTCTCGACCTCGATGAAGGCTTTGGGGTCGGTCGGCTTGAACAGGCCGGATCGCTCCAGATTGGCTTTGATCACAGCCGCGATTTGCCGGCCGAGTTCGAGTTCCTTTTGAATGGTTTCGCTGTTCCCGGCGCCTTGTTTCTCAACCTGCTCGCCGCTGAGGAAATCGGTCACCGCGATGGGGACCGGCTCCACGGTACCCCGGGTGATATCGATCCGAAGCTCGGCCCGCGCCGGCAGCGCAACAACGGTCAAGAGAAAGACTATGAGGATAGGCTTGATTGGATTCATTGACGTTCCCTCTGGCGATCCCAGATTCAATTCTGGGTAGCTTATCTATCCCCCGAACATTTCCTTGGGATTAAACACTAGCGTGAGGTCTTTCCAAACCTCGTATCTGTCTATCGGTACTTTGAACGGAGAACAGCGCGGATTTAATACCGCTCTAAGCGCGCTCTCCGCCATGGCTCGATAAAACGGGTCGGAATACATGCGGCCGGAATTCGCGATGTTCGCAGTCCTTACCCGCCCATCCTGGTTTACCGCCACCTTGATCTCGATGATCATGTCCTCGGCGCCCTTGGCGCCGGCGGGCAGCGACCAGCATTTGGTGACCTGATCGCGGATGGCGCTGATCAGGGCATCCCGCTCGCTGATGGAGATTCGGCGGTTGGGATTATGGGCGGTCGGCCGCCGGGAAAGCGCCTTGGCGATTTGTTGCTGAAAATCGTCCTTCTTTTTCTCGGGCGTCTTGGCTTTCTTCTTCTCTTCTTTCTTTTCCGGCGGCGGCTGTTTTTTGAGCCGCTCCACCGTCTTCAGGACACCGGCGAAGGGATCGGGCGGCGGCGGCTTGCGCCGCGGCTTGGCCTTGGCGAGGCGCACCGGTGTTTTGGGTTCGGGCTTCTTTACCTCTTTCTTGGGCTCGGGCTTCGGCTCCGGTTTGGGTTCCTTCTTCGGCGCCGGTTTCGGTTTCGGCGGCGGCGGCACGGCGGCCACCTCCTCCCGCGCCGGGACCGGCGGCGGCGGGGGCGGGGGCGGCGCCTTCGCTTTCGGCGGCGGGGGCGGCGGCGGTTCGGGCGTCTCCGCGACTTTGGGCGGTGCCGGCTTCGGCTCTTCCTTCTTCAACTCCCGCGCGGTCGGCAGGTTGGTGATCGGCCCCAAATCCACCAGTTCGACGACGATGGGAATTTCCGGTGTCGGCGGCGGGCTGCGCAACGCCGGCAGACCGACGAAGCCGACCGCCACGATCGCCGCGTGAAACAGGATGGATGCCAGCACCGGATAGCGCATGACCTAACGCGTCCCTCCCGACAGCGGCAATTCGGCGATCAGCGCCACCCGGTCGAAGCCGGCGGCGTTGATCAGCCCCATCACCTGCATGACCCGGCCATAGTCGATCGCCCTGTCGCCCCGGACGAAAATCCGGATTTCCGGATTAGCCCCGGTGATGGCGATCAGCCGGGGAGCGAGCGCCCCATCCTCGATCTCGGTGTCCTGAATGAAAATTTTGCCTTCGGCGTCCACCGAGACCGCCAGCGGCTCATCCGGGTCCTGGAGCAAAGCCGCCTGGGTCTTGGGCAGGTCGACTTGGACCCCGACGGTCAGGAGCGGCGCGGTCACCATGAAGATGATCAGCAGCACCAGCATGACGTCAACGAACGGCGTCACGTTGATCTCGCTCATCGCCGCGTGGCGTCTGCGCCGCCTGCGTCCTCCCCGCTGCTGTTGGGCTGCAATCGCCATCGGGCCTAGCTCTCCGACTGGCGCGAGATGATGGCGGAGAATTCGCCGGAAAAGGTATCCAGGCGGTCGCCGTAGCGGTCCATATCCTTGGAGATTTTGTTGTAGGCGATGACCGCGGGGATCGCGGCAAGCAAACCGAGCGCCGTGGCAAACAAGGCTTCCGCGATGCCCGGCGCCACCACCGCAAGGCTGGTGTTCTTGGAAATGGCGATGGCCTGGAAGCTGTTCATGATCCCCCAGACGGTGCCGAACAGGCCGATGAACGGCGCGGTGGATCCGGTGGTGGCGAGGATGGTCAGTTGCCGTTCGATCCGTTCGACCTCGCGGGTCACCGTAACGTCCATCACCCGGTCCACCCGGTCGATCATGCTCTTGCCGGTATCGCGCGAAGTTTCGGCCGAGCGCCGCCATTCGCGCATCGCCGCGCCGAACACCGCCGCCATCGGCTCGCGGGGGTTGACGCCCGCTTTTTCATAAAGCTCGTCAAGGGAACCGCCGGACCAGAACGTGTCTTCGAATTCGTCCGCGGCCCGGTTCAGGCGCCGAAGCCGCATGACCTTCTCGATGATGATTGCCCAGCACCAGACCGAGGCGATGACGAGAATGATCATCACCGCCTTGACCACGATGTCGGCTTTCAGGAACAGCGCCACCAGCGAAAAATCGGTGGCGGCGATGACGCCCGCTATCCGAGCGGCTTCGACCGCGTTTCCTTCCATTGACCTACCTCACGAAGTTTCGACCAGATAGCCGGCCATTTTGGCGCGGACCGGTTCCGGTATCCGCGCCGCCTTGCCGGCCCCGGTCATACAGACCAAACGTAAATCCATGCTTACCAGCAGCTCTCCGTCCCGGAAGACGTTCTGCTCCATCCCGAACGACGCGCCCGCTATCTCGACGATGCGGGTGTGCACCTCCAACGCCTGGTCGTGAAACGCCGGCTTGGCGTAGTCGGCGGTGCATCGGCGGACGGCAAGCACCACCCCGAATTCTTCAAGAATTTGGGCCTGTCCGAAGCCGATTTCGCGCAGGAATTCGGTCCGTGCCCGCTCGGCGAACCGCAGGTAGTTGGCGTAATAGACGACGCCCGCCGCATCCGTATCCTCGTAATAGACGCGGATCGGGAAGACATGGGTGAGCGCGGCCGGCTGTCCCGGCGAGGCCTCATTCATCGGCGTCATCCTCTCCGGTGGCCAGCAGTTCGAGCTGCTTGATGTTCGAGGGTACGGTTATCCCGAGGTGACGATAGGCGCCCTCGGCCAGCACCCGCCCCCGGGGGGTCCTCATCAGCAGTCCCTGCTGAATGAGAAAAGGCTCCACCACTTCTTCGATGGTGTCCCGCTCCTCCGACAAGGCCGCCGACAGCGTCTCGGCGCCCACCGGACCGCCGCCGTAATTCTCGGCGATGCACATCAGATATTTTCGGTCAAGGGAGTCGAGACCCCTGCCGTCCACTTCAAGGCGGTTGAGGGCCGCATCGGCGGACGCCCCATCGATCTCGGTCGCGCCCGACACCTCGGCGAAGTCCCGTACCCGGCGGAGCAGACGGCCGGCGACCCGGGGCGTGCCCCGGGAGCGCTTGGCGATCTCCGCCGCGCCCTCGTCCGAAATACCGGTGCCGAGGATCCTGGCGGCCCGCGAAATGATCTTCTGCAGGTCCGCCGCACCGTAATACTGGACCCGGAGCGGGATGCCGAAACGCTCACGTAGCGGCGTCGAGATGAGGCCCGAGCGGGTGGTCGCGCCGACCAGGGTGAACGGGTTGAGGTCGATACGGACACTGCGCGCCGCCGGGCCCTCGCCGATGATCAGGTCGAGCTGAAAATCCTCCACCGCCGGATAGAGCACCTCCTCCACCGCCGGGTTGAGCCGGTGAATCTCATCGATGAACAGCACGTCCCGGGGCTGGAGATTGGTGAGGATGGCGGCCAGGTCCCCCGCCCGGACGATGACCGGTCCCGACGTGGCGCGAAATCCGACGCCGAGTTCCAGGGAAACGATCTGCGCCAGCGTGGTCTTGCCGAGACCCGGGGGCCCATAGAGCAGCACATGGTCCATGGCCTCGCCGCGGCCCTTGGCCGCATCGACGAACACCTTCAGATTGTCGCAGACCTGGGGCTGGCCAACGAATTCCGCGAGGCTCCGCGGCCGGGTCGAAGCGTCTCCCGCATCTTCGGCGGCGGCGTCGGCAGCGATTACGCGGTCGTTCATCCCCGTGTTCCCCTCAGCCCGCTTCGGCGCCCGCGAGTTCGGCGAGGCCGTCGCGGATCAGATCCTCAAGCGACGCCCCTTCACCTAACCTGCGGGCCGCCTGTGACACGGCGGTGAATGCCTCGGTGCGGCCGTAACCCAAATTTACCAGCGCCGAGACCGCTTCGGCCCCCGTATTGTCCCGGGGCGCGCCGGTCCCGGCCGGCGTTCCGGACGATGCCGCCGCCGGCTGGAAGGCGATGGCGATATCGCCGATCTTGTCCTTGAGTTCGGTGACGATCCGGGTGGCGAGCTTCTTGCCGACGCCGCTTGCCTGGGTGAACGGCGCTTCATCACCGGCGGCGATGGCCGCCGTCATCTCGTCCGGCGGCAACGCCGATTGCAGGGCAAGGCCCACCTTGGCGCCGACACCCTGAACCGTGGTCAGCAGCCGGAACCAGTCACGCTCGGCTTCATCGGCAAACCCATAGAGATGAATGTGGTCCTCCCGCACATGGGTCTCGATCATCAGGCTGATGGTGCCGCCGGAGGCGATGGCCCGGGCGATGGTGTGCGACGAGGCGAACACCATGTAGCCGACCCCGTTGACGTCGATGATCAGCCAGTCCGGCCCCGACGAATCCAACACGCCTGTGAGCCGGGCGATCATTGAGCGGCCTCCGCCAGGGATCGGGTTTGGCGGTGGTGGGCATGGCAGATGGCGACCGCCAGCGCGTCCGCCGCGTCCGCCGTCTCGACGGCGCAGCCGGGCAACAGCGTGCGGACCATCATCTGGACCTGCTCCTTGGCCGCGTGACCGGCGCCGACGACGCTCTTCTTCACCAGGTTGGGCGGATACTCGGCCACGGGCAGGCCGGCCTTGGCCGGGGCCAACAGCGCGACGCCCCGCGCCTGGCCAAGTCTCAATGTGGATTTCGGGTTGGCGTTGACGAACGTCTCCTCCACCGCCACCTCGTCCGGCGCATGCGCCTCGATCAATTTGGAAATGCCGTCGAACAGGGCGGCGAGACGATCGGCGAGCGCCGCGCGGCTATCGGATTTGAGCGTCCCGTCGGCCACGAAGCTCAAGTGGTTGTCCCGGACTTCGATCAGGCCCCAGCCGGTCACGGCGAGGCCGGGGTCGATCCCCAATATCCGCGTGTGTCCGGTTGCCGCCAAATTCATCCCCCTCCGGCTACGCGCTCAAGCGTTCCATGACGTCGTCGGAAATCTCGAAGTTGGCGGCGACCCGCTGGACATCGTCGGAATCTTCCAGGACATCCAGCAGCTTCAGCAGGGTCTGCGCCTGCCCTTCGTCGACATCCACGGTATTTTGCGGCCGCCAGTCGAGGCGCGCGGTCTCCGCTTCGCCGAGCCCCCCTTCCAGCGCCTCGCGGACGGTGTTGAAGTCGTCCGGCTGACAATAGATGTCGTGACCTTCGTCCCCGGACGTGACGTCCTCGGCGCCGGCTTCGAGGGCCGCCTCGAACACCGCGTCGGAATCTCCCGCGCCCGCCGGATAGTGGATCATACCGACCCGGTCGAACATGAAACTCACCGCGCCGGTTTCGGCCAGCGTCCCGCCGTGCTTGGAGAACGCGGCCCGCACGTCGGAGGCCGTCCGGTTGCGGTTGTCGGTCAACGCCTCGACAATCACCGCGACGCCGCCGGGCCCATAGCCCTCGTAGCGGACTTCCTCGTAGTTCTCGCCGTCATCGCCGCCCGACGCCTTCTTCACGGCCCGGTCGATATTGTCCTTCGGCATGTTGGCCTGCCGGCAGGCTGCGACGGCCGAACGCAGGCGCGGATTGGCGTCCGGGTCGGGCCCGCCGAGCTTGGCCGCGACGGCCACCTCGCGGATGAGTTTGGCGAAGATTTTCGCCCGCTTGGCGTCCTGCGCGCCCTTGCGGTGCATGATGTTCTTGAACTGTGAATGGCCGGCCATGGTCCCCTGGTCTCGATTCGTCGGGCTCGCGGTCTATCTGCGGGTGGATGTCAAAAGGCGGGTCCTGCCTGTAAACAAGCTACTCATAGTAAGGTAGGCACTGATTGCATACCACATTTTGTGGATAAGCGCACGCGAGCCTTGTTCCGGTTAACAGCACAATGTGGCAAGAATGGGGCCGATTGCGGCGCTCCGGCGGACCGCCCGGCGACCCCGGAAACGACAGGCCGTGAATAGCCCTTTCGGGCTTTACGAATCAACCCCCGCGGCCATATATCTGGGTCCTGTATCATGGCCGACCTTTCAGCTTTTACATGAGACCGGAGCCCGGGGAGTGATTTCATGAGCACCCGCATTACCATGGGCGGCTATCAGCCGCCGGCCAGCGTCCACAATCGCGCCGCCGCCATCCTGGGCGAAGAGCTTGCCCGGCAACTCGGCGACGGGATCGAATTCGTCCATCAGGGAAACATGCCCGAAAGCCACGGCATCAAGGCGATCGACCTCCTGGACATGGTGGAGGGAGGCGAACTCACCATGTGCTATTTCGCCGGCAGCTACCTGGCCGGCCGGGTGGCCGAGGTGGGCATCTTCGATCTGCCGTTCGTCATCGAGAGCCGGGAGAAGGCCTACGGCCTGCTGGACGGGGGCTTGGGCGGGACCATCAGGCGGAAGTTCCTCGAGGCCACCGGCTTCCGGGTGCTGGCCTTCTGGGACAACGGCTTCCGCCACTTCTCCAACGGCGTGCGGCAATTGACCTCGCCCGCCGATTGCGCCGGCCTCAAGGTGCGGACGATGAACTCCGAGCTTCACCAGGAGACCTTCCGGCTCCTCGGCATGGAGCCGGCCTTCGTCGACGTCGCCGATCTGGTGGAGGCCGCCAGGTCGGGCCGCATCGACGTGCAGGAAAACCCGCTGACCAACACCTACCGCTTCGGCACCTATCGCCACCACAGATACATCACGCTGACCGGCCACTTCTTCGGCGTCTGCCTTGTGCTGATCAACAACGAACAATACGAGGCGCTGAACGCGAATGTCCGCGAGGCCCTGGACGCCGCGGTCCGGAAAGCCACCGAGGCCCAGCGGGAATTCGCCCGGGCCGAGGACGACGAGGTGCTGGCAAATCTGAGCCCGGACGAGAACGACGTCCACGAACTCACCGAGGATGAGCGCCAGCGGTTCGCGGACGCCGTCGCCCCGCTGGTCGAGAAGCACCGCCGGGTGCTGGGCGACGCGGTCTTCCGATACATCGACTGAGACGGCCGCACCCCATCGGCCGCACCAAGGGCGGCCTGAACTCGAAACTCCGCGCCGTCGCGGGCAGGCTCGTTTGCTCCGATATTATAAATATTTTCAAAGTATGATGCATTTTTGTCACAAGGAGAGAAGTTCATATTTTTGTCCATTTTCAGCCATATTTCGAGGTTGTTTCCCGCACGGTTATCCACGGTTCGGCGATAATTTTCCGGATTCACGAAAATAATTCAAAAAAAGCTTGCGACATATGCGACGGATATGGTATGGTTTTTTTCTAGGATCGGGAGCCGTGCGCGCCGGTCCATTCATCTGAATCGCAGCCGCCGTTTCCGGCGGCTTTTTTACGCCCGGTCTTTTTTTTACGCCCGGCCTTTACCACGCCGCGCAGACCATGACCCCGGCGGGAAATGCGGCTCAGGTGTTGGGAATATGCGGGCCGAGGCGCACCGGATCGAGGGAAACGGCCAGACCGTCCGGGCCGGTCTCGAGCAGGACGCCGCAGACCGTCCCCTCCCCTTCCGCGGGCTCCAGGCGCTCGGCGGGGAGCTTGGTGACGAAGCGGGCCGTGGCGGCCTCCTTCTTCATGCCGATGACCGAATCGTAGTCGCCGCACATGCCGAGATCGGTCTGGAAGGCGGTGCCGCCGGGCAGCAGCCGGGCATCCGCCGTCGGCACGTGGGAATGGGTGCCGGCGACCAGGCTCACCCGGCCGTCGAGATGGACGCCCATGGCCGCCTTCTCGGAGGTCGCCTCGGCATGGACGTCGACGACGACGGCATCCACGGTCTCGCCAAGCACGCAGTCCGCCAAGGCCGCGTCGATGGCCTGGAACGGATCGTCGAGGGGGTCCATGAACAGCCGGCCCATCACCTGGGCGACCAGCACGCTCGCGCCGCTCCGGGCTTCGAAAATGCCGGCGCCGCGCCCGGGCGTGCCGGGCGGGTAGTTCAGCGGGCGGAGGACCTTGGGATCGCCGTCGATATAGGTCAGCATCTCCCGTTGGTCCCAGGCGTGGTTGCCGGTGGTGACGACGTCGGTGCCGAGGTCGTAGAAGTCGCGGCAGATCTTCCCGGTGAGGCCGAAGCCATGGGCGGCGTTCTCGCCGTTGACGATCACGAGGTCGACCCGGCGGTCCTCGATCAGGCCGGGAAGCTCCCGGGCCAACGCGTCGCGGCCCGCGCGGCCGACCACGTCGCCGCAATAGAGGATTCGCATCACCGGCCTCCTGTCCGGTCCAAGGGAACCGGTTCAATTCGGGTCTACGAAAAAAGGGTGACGCCTTCCTCGGTCACCACCCCGTCGAGGGGCTGATCAAATCGGTCGTGGGGCAGGCTGTCAATAACCTGGGCGGCATAGGCGAGGCCGATGAAACGGGGCGGATGCAGGGCGGCGCGGAAAACGCTCATGGTGCGGTCGTAAAAGCCGCCCCCCTGCCCCAGCCGGTTGCCGGCACGATCGACGGCGATCAGCGGAGTGAGCACGACCGCCGGGGTGAGGATTTCCGTCTCGGGCCCCGGTTCCCGGACGCCGAAGGCGGCGACGGCGAGGGGGTCGCCCGGCGCATAGGCGCGGAAGGCCAATGGCTTGCCCGGCCCTCCCGTCTGTTTCGGCATGGCGGGGAGGCACAGCGGGTGGCCGTTTTCGTGGAGGGCCCGCATCAACGGGGTGGGATCGACCTCACCGGGCAGCGGCAGGGTGCCGGCGACGGCGCACTTGGCCGTCATCTCGATGCCGCCCAGGAAGTGATCGCGGATGGCCAACGCCGCGTTCGCCGCGTCGTCGGCGGAAATGGCGTGGCGAGCGGCGCGGTACTGCTCGCGGAGGCGCATTTTTTCGGACGGGGTCGCTGTCATATCAGACCCGGCTTGTTCGGTTGGACGGGACGCCGCGGAGACCGTCGAGAAATGAATCCACCTAGGCCCAAAGGTCCAGGTGGGCGCCGTGTGCCGGACCCAAGAGTCCGCCAGGGACAGCTCCCGATAGTCGTATATTGGCCCCGGGGATCCGTGTCTGCTAACGCGTCCCGCAGCGCCACGTCCGGGCCTAAAATAGGCCGAAAGTCAGCTTTGTTCCAGTTTCTCGGCGAGCGCCTCGATCCGGTCGGCGAGGCGCTCAAGCTCGGGGATGGCCGCGGCGGCCGCGGGCTCCTTGCCGTCGTCGCGGAACGCATCGAGCTCCGCATGGGCCTCGGAGAGCTCATCGGCGACCAGCAGGTTCGCCATAACCAGCAGGCGCGAATCGCCGATCTGGCCGACCGCCGCGGTCAGTTCGTCCACCCGCTTGCCGAGATCCTGGGCGAGGCGCGTCAGGTGCGCTTCCTGGCCATCGTCGCAGGCGATCTCGTAGCGGCGGTTGTTGATGGTGACGGTGACCTGGGCCATGACGAACGCCGGCTCCTATTCGCCCAACACGGATTTCATGCGGCCGATGGCCTTGTCGAGCTTGTCCGAGACCTGACGGTTGCGGTCCTTGAGCCCGGCGATCTCCCGGTGTGCGGCATCCAGCTTCCCGGCAATTTCGGGATCGGCCCCGGCCGGCTTCGCGCCTTCCGCGAGCCTCTCGTCGATGGCCGCTTCCAGCCGGACGAGCGCCCGCTCGATACGGTTCCGGGCGGCTTCGGCGCGGGTGGAGGATTGGGGATCGTCGTCGGCCAAGGACGGGGGTGACCTTCCGTGCGGGGTTGAAAAACCGGCTGGAGGTTACGCGCAGGGCCGCTTCGCCGTCAACCGAATCAATTTGCGAAGTTATCCACACAAGACCCTCAAATTGCCGGTTGACGGAGGCTCCCGAACCAACGATCTTGCGCCCGCAAGCCGCCCCAAATTCATCCCGCCGAACGGAGGTATCGATGGCATTACGTGTTGCGATTAACGGGTTCGGCCGCATCGGCCGGCTGGTCTTCCGCTCCTTGATCGAATCCCAGCGCAACGACGTGGAAGTGGTCTGCATCAACGATTTGGGCGATCCGGGGTCCAATGCCCACCTGCTCAAATACGATACGGTCCACGGCACCCTGCCCGGCGACGTCTCGGTCGACGGGGACACCATCGATGCCGGTACCGGCCCGATCAAAGTGACCGCGGAGCGGGATCCCAAGGCGCTGCCCTGGGGCGGCATGGGCGTCGACATCGCCCTTGAATGCACCGGCATTTTCGCCGACCGCGACGCCGCCGCCCAGCATCTGGACGCCGGCGCCAAGCGGGTGCTGGTCTCGGCCCCGGCATCCGGCGCCGACCTCACCGTCGTCTTCGGCGTCAACCACGAGCAGCTCACCCCCGACCATCAGGTGGTCTCCAACGCGTCCTGCACCACCAACTGCCTGGCTCCGGTCGCCAAGGTGCTGAACGACGCCATCGGCATCGAGCGCGGCTTCATGACCACCATCCATTCCTATACCGGCGATCAGCGGACCGTCGATACGCTGCACAAGGATCTCCGGCGGGCCCGCGCCGCGGCGTCCTCGCTGATCCCGACGTCGACCGGGGCGGCCCGCGCCGTGGGCCTGGTGCTGCCGGAGTTGAACGGCAAGCTCGACGGCACCTCGATCCGGGTGCCGACCCCCAATGTGTCGGTGATCGATTTCAAGTTCACGCCCGTCAGGTCCACCTCGGTGGACGAGGTCAACGACGCCATCCGAGCGGCCGCCTCGTCCGGACCGCTGGAGGGCATCCTCACCACCAACGAGGCGCCGCTGGTCTCCGCCGACTTCAACCACAACCCGGCGAGTTCGGTATTCGACCTCCCGGAAACCCAGGTCATCGAGGGCGAGTTCGTCCGGGTGCTCTCCTGGTACGACAACGAATGGGGCTTCTCCAACCGCATGGTCGATACGGCGACGGAGATCGGCCGCAAGATCTGAGGCGATGGACGGCCCGCTCCTCCCGGCGATCGAGGCCGCGCAGGCGGACCTGCGGCGGCGGGGCGATCCCGTCAAGGCCGAGGGGCGAAAGCGGTACCTGAAATCGCGGCTCGAAGTCCTGGGCTGCGGCGTGCCGGATGTGCGCCGCGCCGCAAAATCGGTCAAGCGCCGGGTTCCCGAAGCGGACGCCGCGTTGCTCATTGACGGTCTGGCGGCGCTTCGGTCGTCGCCATGTCACGATGACCGGCTGCTTGCCATCTTCATCGCCCAGCAGTTTGCCGGCCGTTTCCGCCATACCCATTTGGCGGACGTGTTTCACGACTGGCTGGGCGAGCTCTCCAACTGGGACACGGTGGACGCGCTCTCCATCTTCGTCATCGGCCGGGTGGCGCTCGACGACGCTGAAAGCTGGCCGGCGATCGCCGCCTGGACCCATGATCCGTGGATGTGGCGGCGGCGCGCATCGCTTTTGGCGCACATCCCCTCCATCCGCGCGGCGCGTTTGCGCGAGGCCCAGTTGGCCGATAGCTGCCGGGCGCTCCTAGACGAGACGGAATTCTTCATCCGCAAGGCGGTCGGCTGGGTGATCCGGGAAATCGCCGACCGGGACCCGGCGCAGGCGGAAAAACTGATTCTCGAACTGGGCCCGGGCCTCTCCGCCCTGTCTTTCAAGGAAGCAAGCCGCAAGCTTCCCGGCGAGACCCAATTGCGCCTTCGCACGGCGTTGAGCCGGTGAACCGAACGCCGCGTGTCGTCGCCCGCGACCTGGCCGAGGCCGAGGCCGTTTTGGCCGCCGCCGCCGAGCTTGGTGTCCCGGTCATCCTCATGAGCCCGCCCGAGGCCGCGGCGACCCACGGGGCGGCCTACTTCCGGGAACTCTGGGCAGCGGCTGCCGAAGCCCGGCCCGCGGCGGACTTTGAAGGGATCTTAGATTGCGGCGGCGCGGCGGGCCATGCCATGGCCGCGCTGGCCGAGGGGATCGCCCGGCTCCGGCTGGATGCGCCGGGCGACGTTCTCGACCGGGTCCGGGACATGGCGGCGAAATCGGGTGCCCGCCTGGACGAGAGCAACGACGCGGCACTGGAATTCTCCACGTCAACCGACGCGGCGCTCCGCGATTGGCTGAAGGGGGGCTAGCAGCCTGCTAGTTCTCGTTCTCGTAGATGGTCAGGCCGGGGATTTCGTCATAGTTCTCGGCCCGGCCCCGGAGTTCCAGCACGTTGCGGTCGGGATCGCGGACGAAAATGGAAACGTGGCCGTCGCGGCCAAACGACACCGGCCCCTGGGTAATCCGAATTCGGTTCTCTTCCAGGCTCTTCAGGGTGTCGAGCACCGATGAAATTCTCAGCGCCACATGGGTAAAGCCCGAATACTTTTCGTCCACATCCATCAGAATATTGTCGCCGTCATTCTCGGTGGTGGAATTGTAGACGAGGTTGAGTTCCACCTGCCGCGCGTTCTTGACCACGACCACCGGGTCATTGCCCGCCCGCGCGGTCTCCTCGAAACCGAAAATCCTGTAAAAGTCCAGTGCCCGGTCGAGATCCTTCACCCGAATTCCGATATGGTCTACCTGCTCTATGTCGATCATCAGACTCTCCTCCACTGGTTCCACATGTAGCGCGCTGAGCGGCAAGTGCAAGCAATCCAGCGATTGCGCGGCCGCCATCCGGGGGGTATCTGTCCCCCTATGAACCAAGAGACCATATCGGATACCTGCCGGCTCTATCTGATAACGCCGCCGAAAGTCGAGCTTTCCCGCTTCGCCGATGACCTCGAGGCGGCCCTCGACGCCGGCGATGTGGCGTGCGTTCAGCTCCGCCTGAAGGACGCGGGCGACGACGACGTGCGCCAAGCCGCGGCAGCACTGGCGCCGATCGCTCAATCGCGGGATGTGGCGTTCATCATGAATGATCGGCCGGACCTTGCCGCCGAAACGGGATGCGACGGGGTCCATGTCGGCCAGGACGATGCAAGCTATGAGGAGGCGCGCGGTCTGCTGGGGATAGACGCCATCGTCGGCGTAACCTGTCACAACTCGAAACATCTGGCGATGACCGCCGCCGATGCGGGGGCCGACTATGTCGCATTTGGCGCGTTCTTTCCGACCGCCACCAAGGATGCCAAAACCGCGGCGGAGCCGGAACTGCTTGCCGAGTGGTCCGAAACCACGACCGTGCCCTGTGTCGCCATTGGCGGCATTACTCCGGAGAACAGCCCGCCGCTGATCCGCGCCGGCGCCGATTTTCTCGCTGTCGTTTCGGCGGTCTGGACTCACCCGGACGGCCCCGGCGCGGGGGTCGAAGCGTTCAACCGCGTGATCGCCGAATCCGCCAACGCCTGAAATGCGTCCGGCGTTGCCTGCCCGGCCCCCCGGTGATAGGTTCCGCGCCACTCGCCGGGGGCGGCCCGGCGGCGATAATTCAAAGACGCGAGATCAGAGCCAAAGCCATGAGAATCAACGGTAACGCCGTCCGCCCGGGGATGGTCATCGAACACCAGGGCCGCCTATGGCGCGCGGTAAAAATCCAGCACACCCAGCCGGGTAAGGGGGGCGCCTATCTGCAGGTGGAGCTGAAGGACATCCGCGACGGCACCAAGCTCAATGAACGGTTCCGGTCATCGGAAAATGTCGAGCGGGTTCGGCTGGATCAGAAAGAGTTTCAGTTCCTCTACGGCGATGGGGATATGTTCACCTTCATGGATACCGAGACCTATGATCAGGTTTCGCTCAACAAGGACCTCATCGGCGAGGACCAGCTGGCATTTCTCCAGGACGGAATGAATGTCCACGTCGAGAGCTTCGAGAACGAGCCGATCAGCGTCCAGCTGCCCGAGACCGTGACCCTCGAGGTCACCGAGGCCGACGCCGTCATCAAGGGCCAAACCGCCGCCGCCTCCTACAAGCCCGCGATGCTGGAAAACGGCGTCCGGGTCATGGTTCCGCCTCACATCGAAATGGGCACCCGGATCGTTATCAATACGGCCGATCTGAGCTATGTGGAGCGGGCGAAGGACTAGCCGCACCGCTGGAGGGGGCGGCGATGGCCAGCTACTCGGCAAACATGAACGTGATGATGGGTGCGGCGCGCAAGGCCGCCGTCCGGCTCAAGCGCGACTACGGCGAGGTTGATCAGCTTCAGGTCTCCCGAAAGGGCCCCGCCGACTTCGTCACCGCCGCCGACATTCGCACCGAAAAGATCCTGCGCGAGGAACTGGGCCGGGCGCGGCCCGACTTCGGATTCCTGATGGAAGAGAGCGGCGCGGAAGCGGGTTCCGACGCCGCCAGGCGGTGGATTGTCGACCCGGTGGACGGGACGACCAACTTCGTGCACGGGATCGCGCATTTCGCCATTTCCATTGCCCTCGAAGAAGACGGCGAACTGACGGCCGGCGTCGTCTTCGACCCCATCAACGAGCTGATGTTTTCAGCGGAGAAGGGCGCCGGCGCCATGCTCAATGACCGGCGTATCCGCGTCTCCGCCCGCCAGGGCCTCGCCGAGTCCCTGTTCGCCACCGGCATTCCCTTCAAAGGGCGCAAGGGGCAGGACAATTTCCTTTCGGAGATGGAAGCGGTCATGAACCATTCAGCCGGCATCCGGCGTTTCGGCTCCGCGGCGCTCGACCTTGCCTATGTCGCCGCGGGCCGATACGAAGGATATTGGGAGAGCGGCCTGCAAGCCTGGGATATCGCGGCCGGCATTGTTCTGGTCAGGGAGGCCGGAGGCCTAGTGTCCGAGGTGAATGGCGGTTCCGGGATGCTGTCGTCCGGAAGCATCCTGGCGGCAACGCCCGCCCTGCACGGCGCGTTGGGGAATCTGGTTCGCCGCGGCGAGCCATAATTTCGACACATATTCAGTTTACCAGGATTGGCGCGGCGCCCTCCGATGGCCCGAGTGTTGTATGGATTCGCCCTGTTGGGTATCTTGGGATGTTGGCTATCCGATCGCATTCCGGCCCGTGGGTTGAGGGGCAAAGACGAATTGATGCAGAGGATCTCAGGGATGATTGACGTCACATGCCCGTTTCGCCGGTCCATCGACCGGATCGTTGCGCTCGCTATTGTTGGTGCCGTTGGTTTGGGCTCGGCCGTGATTCCTGGTGAGGCCTCGGCGCAACTCACGCCTCGGGACGGCGACAGCAAAGTCCTGATTGACAAAAATGGAACCGGCGGCGCGGCCCCTGGCGGCACCTCCGGCGAACTTTTGCCGCCGCCCCGGACCAGGCCGCGGTCCAGACTGCTGACACGGCGACCGCCGGCCGGCGCGCCGGTTGTCGAACAACCGCCTCCGCAAGCTACGCCGCCGTCGCGACGTCAGGTTCGCCAAACTCCACCGGCCCGGCCCGCCGCCCAGCCCGCGCCCCGGCCGAATGCACCGGCAGCCCGCCCGCGTGCGGCGCAGCCGGCAACACCCGGGGTCGCGAAACCGCCGCCGACCCCCCTCACCAAGCCGGAACCGGCACCCGCACCCCCGCCGGCGCTGAAGATGGCCAAGCCGGCACCCGCATCCCCGCCGGCGCCGAAGATGGCCAAGCCGGCATCCGCACCCCCGCCGGCGCCGAAGATGGCCAAGCCGGCACCCGCGCGCCCACCGGCGCCGAAGATGGCCAAGCCGGCACCCGCGCTGACCCCCCCTGCCCCAGCCGCGGCTCCGAAACCGCAGGCGGCCGGCATCTCAGGTCCGGGCGCGGCCCCGCTTCGAAGCGTCGCGTTTGCTCCCGGCAACGCGGACCTGTCCGGAGACAGCCACAAGGTTCTCGACTCGTTTACCGCGTCGCTCACGGAAGATCCGAACCTGCGGATGCAGCTTTTGGCATATGCCGGGGAGCCCAATCTTTCAGCCAGCCAGGCCCGCCGGCTTTCGCTGTCCCGCGCGCTGGCGGTCCGCTCCTACTTGATCAGCAAGGGAATCCGCAGCACGCGGATCGATGTGCGCGCGCTCGGAAATAAGGTTCCGTCGGGTACGCCCAATCGCGTTGATCTCAAGACCGTTACCCGATAGCGGCGGTTGGCTCTTGGCCCGACAGCACCGGAATGCAGTTAGGAACATAGGCTGATGGCGTCTCCGCAAACCTACGTCATCCGCATGGCCATTTTCGTCGGCGTGGTCATCGCTCTCTGCGCCATTCTGTATGGTCCGCTGCAACGGGCGTTCTTCGCCAACGTACCCCTGAACGGCCTGATCCTCGGCGTGCTGCTCCTCGGCATCATTTACAATTTCCGACAGGTCTTGATGCTCTCTCCGGAGGTCCATTGGATCGAGCGCTTCCGCCGGAGCAGCCCCACCCTTTCGGAATCCCGGCCACCGCGATTGCTCGCCCCGATGGCCACAATGTTGGGCGAACGGAGAGACAGCCTGTCGCTTTCGACGCTCGCCATGCGATCCCTGTTGGACGGCATCGCGTCGCGCCTCGACGAATCCCGGGACTTGTCCCGCTACACCATAGGCCTGCTTATATTCCTTGGCCTTCTCGGGACCTTTTGGGGTCTGCTGGAGACGGTCAGCAGCGTCGGCGATGTGATCAGCGACTTATCCGTCGAAGGGGGTGATATCGCCGCTATGTTCGCCAATTTGAAGGGCGGGCTGGAAGCGCCACTGTCCGGCATGGGAACCGCTTTTTCGTCCTCCTTGTTTGGCCTTGCCGGTTCCCTGGTCCTCGGGTTTCTGGATTTGCAAGCGGGTCAGGCGCAAAACCGGTTCTACAACGAACTCGAGGAGTGGCTCTCCAGCCTCACCCGCCTGTCGTCGGGCGCCTTGCCCGGAGACGGCGATGGTTCCGTGCCCGCTTATGTACAGGCGCTGCTGGAGCAAACCGCCGAGAGTCTCGAAAATCTCCAACGAACGTTGGCGCGCGGCGAGGAGAGCAACATTGCCAGCAACAACAGCCTGATTGATCTTGGCGAGAAGCTTGGCGCGCTTGGCGACCAAATGCGGGCCGAACAAAGCCTGCTCCTGAGTTTGGGTGAGAACCAGATGGAGCTGAAGAACATTCTCGAACTCCTGACGAAGGGCGGCGTCGGCGCCATGGACGAAGGAACCAAATCGCACATTCGCAATGTGGATCTGCATATGGCGAGGCTGCTGGAAGAAACGACGGCGGGACGCGAAGACATGGTGCAGCAGCTCCGAAGCGAGATTAAGTTGCTCGCCCGCACCATCGCCGCCTCGTCTCCCGACAAGGGAACCTAGGGAGCGTCCGCAATGGCCGCCATCTCCCGCCGGGCCGAACGCAGCACCAATATTTGGCCAGGTTTCGTCGATGCGCTGGCGACGCTGCTGATGGTCATCATCTTCCTGCTGATGGTCTTCGTGCTGGCGCAGTTCTTTCTGTCGGAAGCATTGACCGGGAGGGACGAAGCCCTCGACCGGCTCAACCGGCAGGTTGCGGAACTGGCCGAAACACTGGCGCTCGAACGACGCGCCAATGCCGATCTCCGAACCAACCTAGAGCAACTGTCGAGCGAATTGCAGGCGTCGGTAGCGGCCCGGGATGATCTATCGGCGCAAATTCAAGCGCTCACTATGCGGGCCGAGTCCGCCGAGGAGGAAACAGAGAAGGTCAAGGCGGATCTGGAGGACGCTTTCAAGTCCATCCTCGCCGACCGTCAGAAAATCGAGCTTCAACTGCGTGAAGTGGCGGCGCTTACCAGGGACATCGAGGCGCTGACGGCGCTCCGGGCGGAGTTGGAGCAACAGATCAAGGATCTGGCCGGAAAACTCGAAAGCTCGGAAGGCCGGTTGATCGAAGAGAAGGAGCTCTCCGAAAGCGCACGGGCTCAGGTCGCCCTGTTGAATCAGCAGATCAAGGAGTTGCGGCTGCAGATCGGCCGTTTGACCCAGGCCCTGGATATTTCCGAAAAGACCGCGGAAGAGCAAAAGGTCCAAATCGCCAATTTGGGCAAACGACTGAATGCGGCCCTGGCCAGCAAGGTCCAACAGCTTTCCCGGTACCGCTCCGAGTTTTTCGGACGGCTGCGGGAAGTGCTGGGGGGCCAGCGGGGAATCCGGATCGTTGGTGACCGATTTGTGTTTCAGAGCGAAGTCCTGTTCACGACAGGGTCCGCCGAGTTGGGCGGCGCCGGACAGGATCAGATCAGTCAACTCGCAACGACGCTGAAGGAAATCTCCAGGCGAATTCCGCAGAACATCGATTGGGTTCTGCGGATCGATGGCCATACCGACCGGGTCCCGATCCGTACCCCCCAGTTCCCAAGCAATTGGGAGTTGTCGACCGCCCGCGCCATATCGGTAGTGAAATTCCTGATCGATGCCGGCATCCCCGCCAACCGCCTCGCCGCCACCGGCTTCGGGGAATTTCAGCCCATCGATGCCCGCGATGACGAAATCGCCTACCGGCGCAACCGCCGGATCGAGTTCAAGTTAACCCAGCGATGACCGCGGAGAAGGAACGGGTCACCAACGCGGGTGACCGAGCCGGCGTCGCCCAGCCTCGCACGGCAATGATGATCGTTTTCGCCGTCGTCGTCATCGACCTGATTGGGTTCGGCATCATCATTCCGCTGCTCCCGTTCTACGGCGAGCATTTCGGGGCATCCCCGGACCAGGTCGCCTACCTGATCTCGGTATATTCGCTGTGCCAACTCATCTCCGCGCCCGTTTGTGGCCGGCTGAGCGACCGGATAGGCCGGCGACCCGTCCTGGTCATGTGCCTCGCCGGAACGGTTGGCGCCTACATCTGGATGGCGCTTGTCGACAGCTTGACCGGACTGTTCCTCGCCCGGGCGTTCGCGGGCGCGATGGCGGGGAGTATTGCAACCGCATTCGCCTATATGGCGGACATCACAACCCCCGAAAACCGGGCGCGCGGCATGGGTTTGGTCGGCGCCGCTTTTGGGCTGGGATTTACCGCCGGACCCGCGATTGGCGGCATTCTCGGCGGAGCCGATCCGGCCAACATCAACTTTCAACTCCCAGCCTACGCCGCGGCCGGCTTCTCGTTTATCGCGTTCGCCGCGGCGGCGGCACTGCTTCCGGAGTCATCGCCGCGGGAAATCCGGGATAAGGCGCGGCAAGATGTTCCCGGCCGCCAGCATACCGGTTTCATGGAGACCCTCCGGCGGCGGCCGACAATGGTGGCCATTGGCCTGAATTTTCTTACCGTGGCGGGGATCGCCGGGATCGAGGCCATGTTTCCCATCTGGTCCGAGCGGGAGTATGGCTGGAGCGTGTCCCAAAACGGGTTTCTGTTCGCCTATATGGGCCTGATCATGGCGGCGATCCAAGGCGGACTCTCCGGCCCCATTTCACGCCGGATCGGTGAGTGGGGCATGGTGCGGCTGGGCCTCACCGCCCTGGTTGTGGGATTGATAGCCACGCCGCTCAGCCCCAGCGAAACATGGATGATCCTCGCCGTCACCATCATGGCCGTTGGATTTGGAGTGGCAACGCCGGGTCTCAACACACTGGTGTCCCTGAGCGCGCCCGAGGACCAACAGGGCGGCGTCATGGGTGTTGGACGGTCGGCAGCCACCGTGGCGCGGATTCTGGGCCCGGCAGCCGCCGGCATTTTGTTTGCCTGGCTGGGCCGGGATTGGCCGTTCTACATGGGCGCCGTCATCGTCGGAATGGCGTTGATTGTTGCCTTTGGAGGCCGTGGCCTGAACGGGAAACCGGACTGATCCCCGGCTTGCCAGGGTGGCCGGCCTTATGTATATAAGCGCCCTCGCCGACGGAGCAGAGACATGAAGAAGGAAATTCATCCGGACTACCACGAGATCACGGTCACGATGACCGATGGATCGACGTTCACCACGCGCTCGACGTGGGGTGAGGCCGGCGACACGCTCAAATTGGACATCGATTCCAAATCCCACCCCGCATGGACCGGTGAACATCGTCTGGTCGACAGCGGCGGTCAGGTGGCGAAGTTCAACAAGCGCTTTCAGAACCTGGGCCTCAAGTAGGTTTCAAAAAAAAACCGCGCGACCGTGGCGCCCGCGAAATGAAGCGGTTGCGCCGCGGGCGTTAAACCCCCCGAAAATTTTCGACAATTCGGGACTTGAAGCCGGTTGGCGGCCGGCTATATGAGGGTCAGGACGGCATGCCTCACGAAGAGGGTGCCGTCCGGGAAACCGGTCCGGCCAGTTGGCGGGCCATTTGGAAACCGTGTTGCTTCATAAGGAGAATATGGTCATGCGCACGTTTGATTTTTCACCCCTGTTCCGTACCTCCGTCGGCTTCGACAACCTGCAGCGCCGCCTCGATTCAGCGCTGCAATATGCCCAGGCCAACGACGCCTACCCGCCGTACAATATCGAGAAACTGAGCGATGACGCCTATCGCATTTCCATCGCCGTGGCGGGCTTTGGCGAGAAGGATCTCGACGTCACCGTGAAGGAAGACGTCGTGGTCGTCAGCGGCAAACTCGATGCCGATCGGGAGAACGCCTATCTCCACCGCGGAATCGCCACTCGCTCGTTCGAGCGCCGCTTCCAGCTCGCCGACCACGTGAAGGTGGTCGATGCCCACCTGGCCGACGGCTTGTTGGAGATCGATCTCGCCCGGAAGGTTCCCGAGGAACTGAAGCCGCGCCGGATCAAGATTCTCGGCGGCCCCGCGCCCAAGGCCATTGAACACGGCAAAAAGGCCGCGTAACCAAGACGCGAATACCGGGAAAAGCACGCCCGGCCATCGTATGGATAATGGGCATGGACAATGACCGGGCGGCCCAGTTTGGACAAAAAAATGGGGCCGCCCGAAGGCCGCCCCGAAAGCAAGCTAGTCCCTGTTAAACTCGCCCGTATAGTACGCTTCGTCACGGACTTTACATAAGACTCCATCAAGGGGTCAAGGGTCGATGCGACGGCCTTTACACAAAAAAAAGCCGCCTCCAAACGAGGCGGCTCGAGTTTAACAGGGAGGCGTCAAAGAGGTTCGAATGGCGGAGTAAATCCGCCAGACGATCTCATCGATCGCCATCAATGTATCAGGCCAGTCTTAAGAGACTCTTAATGGAGCCATGGCGGCGTGACGCGCCGGTCACTTGCGGAAAAAAGATTCCGCACCCGAACGAGCATTCTCCTTCAAGGCAATGGCCGCGCGGGCGCGCTCGATTTCCCCCTCCATTTCAGCGATGTACTCGTGCAGCGCCTCGATGGACATGATCTCCAGGTCCTTTTGATCCGGCTTTTTCTCAACGGGTTCGAGATCATCGGTATCCATCGCACGCTCCTTCCGCTGAAGACCCGCCGGGTCTTGCTTGGCCGTTGCCGGCAAGCATACTAGACCAAAGCCACGAGCGACAACCGGAGCGACCATGACCGATCAACTCCCCAATGACATGCAATGCATCGAAATTCCGGAACCGGGGGGGCCCGAGGCCCTGAAACCCGGCCGGCGCCCGGTTCCCGATGCCGCCGACGGCGAAATTCTGGTCCGGGTCGAAGCCGCCGGGGTCAATCGCCCCGATATGGTCCAACGGGAAGGCCGCTATCCGCCGCCGCCCGGCGTGACCGATATCCCCGGCCTGGAGATCGCAGGCACCATCGCCGCGCTCGGCGGCGGCGTCAGCGGATGGAATGTGGGCGACAACGTAATCGCGCTGGTCGCCGGCGGCGGCTACGCCGAGTACTGCGCGGTTCCGGCAGCCCAAGCCCTGCCCGTTCCGGACGGCCTCAACATGGTGGAAGCGGCGGCCATTCCCGAGACCTTCTTTACGGTCTGGAGCAACGTCTTTGACCGGTGCGCCCTGCAGCCCGGGGAAACCCTCCTGGTCCACGGTGGATCAAGCGGTATCGGCACTACCGCGATCATGCTCGCCTCGCAGTTGGGGAGCCATGTCATCGCCACCGCGGGTTCGGCCGAAAAGTGCCGGGCGTGTCTCGATTTGGGTGCGGAACTGGCCATCAACTACAAGGAACAGGATTTTGTCGAGGAGGTGACGAACCACACCGGCGGCAATGGAGCCGACGTCGTGCTGGACATGGTCGCCGGGGACTATATCCCGAGAAACATCGCCTGCATGGCCGTGAGCGGCAGGCTCTGCATAATCGCGGCTCTCGGCGGATCGAAGGCGGAGGTGGATTTCAGACAGGTCTTCGTCAAACGGATGACCATTACCGGATCAACCCTGAGGGCGCGGGACACGGCTTTCAAGAGCCAAATCGCGGAGAACCTGAAATCACGGGTCTGGCCGCTGTTCGAAGACGGGAAGCTGAAACCGGTGATATACGAAACCTTGGCGCTGAACGATGCCGCCGAGGCGCATCGCGTCATGGAAGAAGGGCGCCATATCGGAAAAATAGTCCTGACAATCGGCTAACGGCAGTTTTTCCGCAGGTTTGACCGGGCCTGGGGCGGCGGCTATATTGCGCGCGACATTCCAGGCGTAGACCATGGTCCGCCTGTATCACCTTAAACGAGGAAGACGTGTGATGGCACAGCCTCTCATGCCAAAGGCGACCGCTGTTTGGCTGGTCGACAATACGGCGCTGACATTCGATCAGATCGCGGACTACTGCGGCCTTCATATCCTCGAGGTTCAGGCGATCGCCGACGGCGAGGTCGCGCCGGGCATGCAGGGCCTCGACCCGGTCGCCAACGGCCAGGTCAGCAAAGCGCAAATCGAGAAGTGTGAAGAGGATTCCGACGCCCGGCTGGAAATGTCGAAACCGTCGGTCCCGCTCCCGAAGGTCCGCCAGAAGGGCGCCCGCTACACGCCGATCTCGAAGCGGCAGGACCGGCCCGACGCTATCGCCTGGCTTCTGAAGAGCTATCCCGAACTCAGCGATGCCCAGATCAGCCGCCTGATCGGCACCACCAAGCCGACCATCGAATCGGTGCGCAGCCGGACCCATCGCAATATCGCCAATATCAAGGCGCAGAGCCCGGTCTATCTCGGGCTCTGTTCGGCGGCCGATCTGGAGAAAATGGTCGCAATCGCCCGGAAGCGCGCCGGCACGGAGCACGCGCCGCCTCAACAACCGCCGGCCGAGGCCGGGGAAACCGCTCCGCCGGCCGGCGAGGCGGCCGGGGCCGAGAGCCATCCCGCCGCCGCCGTCGCACCGGCCGCCGAGGTATTCGGCGATGTTCCGGCGGCGGTGGAGGACTCCGGGGACACCCCGGATCCGTTCGCCCCGCAACCACCGACCGCCAACGATTAGAGCAGTATCCGGCTATCCGTCGCCGAACGAAATCCCCTGTGCGAGGGGCAATTCCCGTGAGTAGTTGACGGTGTTCGTCGCCCGGCGCATATAGGCCTTCCAGGCATCGGAGCCGGACTCGCGCCCCCCGCCGGTTGCCTTCTCGCCGCCAAAGGCTCCGCCGATTTCGGCGCCCGACGGACCGATGTTCACGTTGGCTATGCCGCAATCGCTCCCCGAGGCCGACAGGAACCGTTCGGCCTCCCGCAGATCGGTCGTGAAGATACTCGACGCGAGGCCCTGATCGACATCGTTGTGGATCGCGACCGCGTCGTCCAAATCGTCATATCCGAGGACGTACAATATGGGGGCGAACGTCTCTTCGCGGACGATGGCCGATTGCCCGGGCATTTCGGCGATGGCCGGCCGGACATAGAACGCCTCCGGGCAGGTATCGCCGAGTTGCCTCTCTCCGCCGGTCACGACCCCGCCTTCTTTCCGCGCCTGCTTCAACGCCGATTGCATTTCGTCGAAGGCCGCCCGGTCGATCAGCGGGCCGACCAGCGTTTTCCCGGCAAACGGATCACCGACCGGGACCTCCGCATAGGCCGCTTTCAGCCGCGAGAGCAATTCTTCACGGACATCGGTGTGAGCGATCAGGCGGCGTAAGGACGTACACCTTTGCCCCGCCGTTCCGACGGCCGCAAACAGGATCGCCCGGACAGCCAAGTCCAGGTCGGCGGACGGGGCGACAATCATAGCGTTGTTGCCGCCGAGTTCGAGGATCAAGCGGCCAAACCGCCGGGCCACCCGGGGACCCACCTCCCGGCCCATGCGGCAGCTGCCGGTCGCGCTGATCAGACGCATCCGCGGATCGTCGACAACGAGTTGACCGATGGTTCGGTCCCCGATCACGACCGACGACAGGCCCACTGGCGCATCGCCGAACTCCGCCGCCGCCCGCTCGAAGAGGTGCTGGCACGCCAGTGCCGTAACGGGTGTTTTCTCGGATGGTTTCCATACCACCGGATCACCGCAAACGATCGCCAGCGCCGTATTCCATGACCAGACGGCGACGGGAAAATTGAACGCGCTGATGACGCCCACGGGACCCAGGGGGTGCCAGGTTTCCATCATCCGATGCCCGGGCCGTTCCGAAGCGATGGTCAAACCGTAGAGTTGGCGGGAAAGGCCGACCGCGAAGTCACAAATGTCGATCATTTCCTGGACCTCACCGAGGCCCTCTTGAAGAATCTTTCCGGTCTCGAGCGTCACCAAGCGGCCAAGGGGCTCCTTGTGCCGGCGAAGCTGGTTGCCGAAAAGCCGGATGAGCTCTCCGCGGCGCGGCGGCGGGACATCTCGCCAGTGCTGAAAGGCGTGCTCAGCCGCGGACAATTTGGCTCCGGCGGACTCGGCTGTATCAGCGGCCACCGTCGCGATGACCGTTCCATCAATCGGTGAAGCGACCGGATGGCCGCCGCCATCCACGTCCGACAACGGCAGACCGATTGACTTGAGAATATCGTGAAGCATGAACCCAAATCCCAATAGCAAGGCCGGTCCGCGCCGGCCGCACGGAACGCCGCCGACGGCACGGGCGCCGGTCGGAATCGCAACTATATATGATTTAGGTGCGCGAACGGCGTTCGCCAGACGGCGCCGATCAATTCACTGTCAGTGGCAGGCGATTTCCGCCCGATACCGATTCTCTTACAGGGCGTTGAGCTCCGCGAGCTCGTCTTTTATTCGGAGCTTCTGGCGTTTGAGAGTCGCGATGAGCAAATCATCGGGGGTAGAACTTTCAAACTCTCTTTCGATTTCGGATTCGAGTTCTTGGTGCCTCGTTTTCAGCACGTCGATTCGATCCTTATCCGCCATCTAACTTACCTCCTAACTTGGCCTTCTTTCGCTGCTTGCAATCTTAAGGCTCCCTTTGCGGCGAAATCAAGAGCCGCTCTGTCGGCCCCCCGTTCGGACAAGCCGGTCGAACGCCGCATAAATGGCATCCAATTCCCGGGCCGCGTCGTTATCCGGGGAAACCGCCCTCATTTTCAGATAGTTGGAGAGTGCCCGGCGGATGTCACCGGGCCCGTCTCCGTCCGGCTTTTGCAGTCGCAAATGGGAGGCAAAAATCATGTCTTGAACAATCTTTTCCGCTTCGAGTTCCGCGGACTTGATACCCGCACGATACTCCCGGATGCTGCCGACGGACGCATCCGGCCCGGGTTCCTTGAGCCAACGCCTGATTCGCCGAAGCGGCCGAATCACCTCTTCCCGCCAAGGCGCAATGAGGAGATCCACCTGTTCGAAATCGGCGACCGAGGCGGTCCGGCCTTGGCTCGCCAGCCACGCGGCGTACAGCAGGATGTTGACGTCAAGGCCGAGGTGATCCTGCAGCGTCAAGCACGCCGCCGCGACGCCGTCCCGCTCATAGAAATCCAACGAGAATTGCCAGAAGTGATTTGTCCCGGCGGAGGGCATTCCTAGTCCCCGAGCGATATGCCGAGACCACGGGCCGTGCCCACCAGCGTGTCGTCGAGAGAAACGGCACGGGTGCGTTGATTGACCTCCTCGAGCGGCACGTCCACCACCTGGCGATGCTGCCAGGAGACCATGCGGCCGGTCTTCCCTTCGGCCAGAAGATCGACCGCTTTCACGCCAAAGGCCGAAGCGACAATTCGGTCGTGGCTGCTTGGAACGCCGCCGCGCTGAACATGGCCCAGAACCGTTACCCGGGTATCGGATCCGGTGTGTTCCGAGATCTGCTCGCTGAGGAGCTGCCCCACCCCGCCATAGCGCTGGTATCCCTGGGTGGTGATGTACGACCGGGCTCCTTCACCAAGCGGATGGGCGGCTTCCGCGACGACAACGAGGGAGTGATTGCGGCCGCGTTCCCGGACGCGGTTGATCTTTGCGGCCACCTTCTCGATATCGAAAGGAATTTCGGGGATCAATATGACATCGGCGCCACCGGCGATCCCGGCGCTGAGCGCGATGTGTCCGGCGTCCCGCCCCATCACCTCCAGGATCATGACCCGCTCGTGGCTCTCGGCGGTCGGCAGCAGCCGGTCGAGTGCCTCAACAGCCGTGCTGAGGGCCGTGGTGAACCCGATGGCGTATTCGGTGAGCGGCACATCATTGTCAATCGTCTTGGGAATGGCAATCATCGGAATGCCGCCGAGTTCAGCCAGCCGATGGAGAATCTTGAGACTTCCGTCTCCGCCGATGACGATCAGCCCGCTCAACTCCAGCTCCTGAAAGCCGGAAACGAATTGCGGGGAAATATCTCGTGTCGTCCCGTCGGGCATAGGATAGGCGAACGGATCTCCGTGAGTGGTGGTTCCGAGTATGGTGCCCCCCATGCGCAGGATATCGCCGGTAAACAGCCCGGGACTCAGTTCCTCGTAGCGCATCGGACGCTCCAGCAGACCCCTCGACCCGTCGTGAATACCGATGACTTGCCAGCCATACCCGTCGTCGGCACGCTGCACGGCGGCCCGGATCGCCGCGTTGAGACCGGCACAATCGCCGCCACTCGTGAGTATCCCGATTCTAAAATCTTGCTTCATTCTCGCTTACCCAAGTCTTTCGGCTGCCCTTGCCAATCGAGACAGTCCCGGCTGCCCTTTTAACGACACTCTGCTATTATAGGCGTCATCCTGTAACCAATGCGAACCAATGGTAGAGACCGAGGGTCTTCAGGCACGGATTGACGGGCTCATAGCGGAGCACCGTGAGCTCGACGCCCAGATCAAGGCGTTGACCGAATCGCCGCCATTCGACCAAATCAAGATTCAACGCCTGAAAAAAAGGAAGCTGGCGCTCAAGGACGAAATCACTCGCCTCCACGCCATGGGCCTCCCGGATATTATCGCCTGACCGAGCGAATCAAACGGGTGACCGCCAATCCGCATCCGCAGTTGCGGTGTTCAGACCGCCCGGCGCCGCGAGGCGAGCACACGAAGTACTTTGAAGGGCGACGGCAACAGCCCCGCCGCCTTCCTCACCCGGGCCTGAAGCTTCGGAATTTTCATCACATCGCCGATACGGCGGTCGAGAAATTCCCAGGTGGCCTCGCAGCCCTCCGATTCGTCGTTGAGCCAATAAAGGACCGTGGAGCCGTACACGCCCGCCAGCAACCCGCGCTTGGTGTAGTAATTGAAATCGGTCGCGTTGTCGCCGGCCGCATACCACATGGTATCCACGGTCTTCATCAGCAGCCGCGCCGCCAATGGCTTTCGGCCCGGGACAGCGAGATATGACATGAGCCGCCGGATCGCCTCGCGATCATTTTCCGCCGCTTCCAGCCGCAACTGAACGGCGGCGGTGATCCGGTCACGTACCTTCATGTCTCCGACACCGGCCGCTTCCATTGCGTCGACCATTTCTTCGTCCGCAAGGACGCTGTAGACCTCGGCCGCCTGATTGAGGCCCCGCGGAAACAGGCGTTCGACAATGTCTTCATTTTCGCCGCAATCGAGGGCGCCGGCGCGGAGGGCCGCCTTGCTCCAGCCGTCGAAGGTGACATGCGGCAGCATGGCTCGGACAATGTTGGACCTTAGGTCGTCCAGGCTGGACATTGCGTCACTCTCCTCGCACCGACGTGACCAGGTCCTGGTTGCGCCGCACTTCCTCGGCGAACCCCAACAGCGTCAAGTCTTCCATCCGCATCGGATAGAGTATGCCGTCCAGATGGTCGCATTCGTGCTGGACCGCGCGGGCATGGAAACCGGTGGCGATCCGCTCTTCGGTCTCGCCTTCGGGTGTGGTCCAGCTGTACTTGATTCGGTCAAATCTGGGCACCGCCCCCATCATATCCGGCACCGACAGGCAGGCTTCCCAATCCACGCTTTTTTCATCGGTCAGCGGCTCGATCACCGGATTGACCATCAAGGTCAGCGGCTGGGGCTCCTCCTCTTCCTCCTCACCGGCACGATGTTCCGGAATGTAGAAGATCACCACGCGCCGAGGGACGTGAACCTGGGGCGCGGCCAAGCCGATACCACCCGCATCCTCCAGGGTATCGATCATATCGTTGATAAGATTGGCGATTTCGGGCGCGGTCGGATCTTCCACAGGCTCCGCCTTGCGGTGTAGAACCGGGTGTCCCATGCGGGCGATCTTGAGAATGGCCATGCCGATCAATATGGACGATTTGAACGCGAGGTCAATTGCGGCGAATATTCGCCCGATCGCCCTTCACAATTGGATTTCAGTATGTTAGAAGGCCCGCCTTCGTCATTAATCATGACTGAAAAAGGTTGAGTCCACGTGCACGTAACCGTCCGCGACAACAATGTCGATCAGGCCCTGAAGGCCCTCAAAAAGAAGATGCAGCGCGAAGGCGTCTTCCGTGAAATGAAACTGCGCCGTTCCTATGAAAAGCCCTCCGAGCGCCGGGCCCGCGAAAAGGCCGAAGCCGTTCGCCGGGCACGGAAACTGGAGCGCAAGCGCCTGGAGCGCGAAGGCTTCTAGGAAGCCCCCGTTTCACGACCGGTGATCAAGCCGCGTCCGGATAGGACGCGGCTTTCGCACGTCCGGACGATAGAGGTCCGCCCCGGTCAGCCGACCGCCTGAACGATTTCCTCGGTGGTCCTTTTGGCGTCTCCGAACACCATCATGGTGTTGTCCCGGAAGAACAGCTCGTTGTCGACGCCGGCGTAGCCGGACGCCATGGAGCGTTTCAGGAACAGCACCGTTCCCGAATTCTCGACATCCAAAATCGGCATGCCGTAAATCGGGCTCGCGGTGTCCGTCTTCGCCGCCGGGTTGGTCACATCGTTGGCGCCGATGACGAACGCCACGTCGGCGGTCGAGAATTCGTGGTTGATTTCCTCCAGTTCGAAGACCTCGTCGTAAGGTACGTTAGCCTCCGCCAGAAGCACGTTCATGTGGCCGGGCATCCGCCCGGCGACGGGGTGAACGGCGTAGGCCACTTCGACACCCTCTTCCTTCAACAGATCACTCATTTCGCGGAGCGCATGCTGCGCCTGGGCGACGGCCATGCCATAGCCCGGAACGATGATGACCTTGGACGCGTTCTTGAGGATGAAGCCGGCGTCCTCGGCGCTGCCGGATTTGACCGCGCGGTCGCCGGCAGGCCCCGCCGCGGCCGCATCCGAATCGCCGCCGAACCCGCCGAGCAGCACATTGAAGATCGAGCGGTTCATGCCCTTGCACATGATGTAGGACAGGATGGCGCCCGACGACCCCACCAACGCGCCGGTAATAATCAATGCCGTATTGGACAGCGTGAACCCAATGCCGCACGCGGCCCAACCCGAATAAGAGTTGAGCATGCTGACGACCACGGGCATGTCCGCGCCCCCGATGGGGATAATAATCAGGAAGCCGATAAGGAATGACAGGACGACGATGGTCCAGAACGCGTTGTCGCCGTTGGAGACGACCAGCCATACGATTGCGGCGACTATGGCGATACCGATCAGCGCATTGAGCGGATGCTGCCCCGGGAATGTGATGGGCGATCCGGACATGACGCCCTGCAGTTTCGCGAACGCGATGACCGAACCGGAAAAGGTGACCGCGCCGATCGCGGTGCCGAGAGCCATTTCAATCAGGCTGGCCGTGGCGATATCGCCCCGCGCACCGATACCGTAGGCCTCCGGCGCGAAGAATGCCGCGGCGGCAACGGCGACGGCGGCAAGCCCGACCAGCGAGTGAAACGCCGCCACCAACTGGGGCAAGGCCGTCATTTGAATCTTGAGCGCCACGACGGTGCCGATCGCGCCGCCGATGACGACGCCGAGGAGAATCAGTTCGAAGCTGATGATGGTGGGATCGGCGAGCGTCGTGGCAACCGCCACGATCATGCCGACGATCCCGAACATGTTGCCCTGACGCGCCGATTCCGGGGAACTCAGCCCCCGAAGCGCCAGGATGAAGCATACGGCGGCGAAAAGGTAGGCGAAGCCTGTTGCTGTTTCACTCATCCGGCGTCCCCTATTTCTTCGCTTTTTTCTTGTACATGGACAGCATCCGCTGGGTGACGATGAAGCCGCCGAAGATGTTTACCGACGCCAGGGTTACCGCGACGAAGCCCATGATCTTGGAAAAGGACAGATCGGCGGGTCCCGCGGCAATCAGCGCGCCGACAATGATCACCGACGAAATCGCGTTGGTGACGCTCATCAGCGGCGAGTGCAGAGCGGGCGTCACGCTCCAAACCACGTAGAATCCGACGAACACCGCGAGAACGAAAACCGTAAACAGGAAAATGAACGGATCGCCGGCTCCGGCGCCCTCCATGGCCTTCTGTGCCGCATCCATGTCTAACCCTCCTTCGGCGCCAGGGCCGGATGGACAACTTGTCCGTCCTTGCAGACCAGCGTGCCGGCAATGATTTCGTCTTCCCAATCGATGGAGAGCTCCTTCGTCTCCGGGTCGACCAGGGGTGTGATGAAGTTGACCAGGTTCTTGGCGAACAATGTGCTGGCATCCTCGGCCAGCCGCGCCGGCACATTGGCGTGACCGATGATGGTTACGCCATCTTTCTTGACGGTCCGGCCCGGCTCGGCGCCCTCGACGTTGCCGCCGGCCTCAACGGCGAGATCGACGATGACGGCGCCTTCCGGCATGGACTTGACCATCGCCTCGGTGACGAGCGTCGGTGCGGGACGGCCGGGAATCAGTGCCGTGGTGATAACCACATCCTGCTTCTTGATGTGCTCGGCAACCACCTGTTTCTGCTTCTCGAAGTACTCGGGCGGCATTTCCTTGGCGTACCCGCCCTCGGTCTGGGCGTCTTTCTCCATTTCCGGATCGACCTCGAGGAACTTGCCGCCGAGGCTCTCCACCTGCTCCCTGGTCGCGGGACGCACGTCGGTCGCCGTCACGACGGCCCCCATCCGCTTCGCGGTGGCAATGGCTTGCAGGCCGGCAACGCCGACCCCCATGATGAACACCTTGGCGGGCGCAATCGTTCCCGCTGCCGTCATCATCATGGGGAATGCCCGGCCAAGCTCCCCGGCCGCATCGAGCACGGCCTTGTAGCCGGCGAGGTTGCTTTGCGACGACAGGATGTCCATGGACTGCGCCCGGGTGATTCGCGGCAGAAGCTCCATGGCGAATCCGGTGACGCCGGCATCCGCGAACACCTTGATCGCTTCCGGCTCCGACAGGGCCGAAAGGTGCGCCATCAACATGGCGCCTTTCTTCATGTCTGCGATCTCGTTGTCGCCGTCGGTCCGGGGCGCGCGGATTTTCAGAACGATGTCGGCATCGCCAAGCGCTTCGGCGGCACTGCCGGCAATGGTCGCACCGGCTTCCCTGAAGCTCTCGTCGCTGAAATTCGCGCCTTCGCCGGCACCGCTCTCGACCACTACGTCGAAGCCGAGACCAATAAATTTCCTTACAGAGTCGGGAGACGCAGCCACTCGCAACTCGTGGTCGCGGCGTTCCTTGGGAACCGCAATTTTCATCAAGAACCCCTTGTTGGGAAAACGCGTGAAAACCGGCGACAAAATGCCGATTCAGTGCCCGTTTGCCAAGCAGGAATCCGGGTTTTGGCGGATCGGAGTTACGGCGAACCCTATTCCCCGGCGTCCAGGCCAACCATCGCCAGCGCATCGGCCTGACGCCGCCCAAGTTTCTCGGCATCAAAGTCGTCGATGAGCTCGTGGAACAGCCGGTGCCAGTTGATCTCGGCGCGGAGATGGGTGAACACCGAACCCAGACCGATGGCGGCCCGATCCATGAGCACGAACTCCCTCGGCGGCTGTACGCCGCCAACCCGATCCAGTTCCTGGCGAACCTTCATCGCCACTTCGGCCCCGTACTGCCCCTTCTCTCTCTGAATCGGCCGGGCGCCATCCTCGAGCAACGGCGCATAGACGAACTCGGCCCACAGGTTGAGGATGTCGATCAGCTCGTCATCGAGGCCGGTGAAGCCCCAGGTCTCATAGGCATGAACCGCAAGGTCGCGGTTGCCGTCGCGCAGCGCCGTATAGAGATCGATGACCCCGGTCACGAAGTGGGGCTGGAACACCCGGATACATCCGAAATCCAACAGATTGATCGTGTGGTCGTCACGGACGGTATAGTTGCCGAGGTGAGGATCGCCGTGAATGATTCCGAAATAGTAAAACGGCACATACCAGGCCCGGAACATGTTGTAGGCGACCCGGTTTCGCGCCTCGACATCGGTATCCACGAACTCCAGAAGCGGTTTGCCCTCCAGCCAGGCCATGGTCAGCAACCGGGCCGCGGAGAGATCGGGTTCGACCTCGGGTATGTGAACACCCGGCTCATCCGCCAGCATGTGACGATAGAGCTGCATGTGCTTCGCCTCGCGGGCGTAGTCGAGTTCTTCGCGCAGCCGGTCGGACAGTTCCTGGTGAACCTCGCTGGGATCGATCGCCTTTTCGTAGCGGCGGTAGATGGAAAACACCAACTTCAACTGCTTCAAGTCGGCCTCGACCACCGAGTTCATATCCGGGTATTGCAGCTTGCAGGCGAGCGTCTTCCCGTCATGCCCAATGGCCCGATGCACCTGGCCAAGGGAGGCCGCGGCCGCGGCGCTATGCTCGAAACTGCCGAACCTGTCCTGCCAATCCGGCCCCAGTTCCGCCGCCATCCGCCGTTTGACGAAGTTCCATCCCATAGAGGGGGCGTTGGACTGAAGCTCGGCCAGCTGACTTGCATATTCGCCGGGGAGGGCGTTGGGAATGGTCGACAGGATTTGCGCGACCTTCATAAGCGGCCCCTTGAGGCCGCCGAGAGCCTCCTTCAGGTCCGCCGCGTGCTCCAAGCGATCCAGTTTGAGGCCGAGATAACGCTCTCCCGCGAACCGCGCCGCCAGGCCGCCGACGGCCCGCCCGACCCTTGCGTAACGCATTGCCCGCCCACTGATGCTGTCGTCGTCCGCCATTCGCCTGCTCAGATTGTCGATTCGAGTTCGTCGACGAAGCCGGAAACCACGTTCAGTCCGCGATTCCAGAAGCCGGGGTCGCCGGCATCGAGACCGAACGGCGCCAACAACTCCTTGTGGCGGAGCGTACCCCCGGCTTTCAACATTTCCAGGTACTTGGCCTGGAAATCGGGGTGCCCGTCCTTGAACAACTCATAGAGTGAATTTACCAGACAATCCCCGAAGGCGTACGCATAGACGTAAAACGGCGAGTGAACGAAGTGGGGAATATACGCCCAATAACAGGCATAGGATGGATCGAACTCGAAGGCGGGACCGAGGCTCCTGCCTTGTACGGACATCCAAATCTCGCCCAGCCGCTCGGGGCTGAGTTCGCCTTCGGGTCGCTCGTCATGGACCTGCTGCTCGAATTCATAGAATGCCGTTTGGCGGATCACCGTATTGATCATGTCTTCGATCTTCGATGCCAGCATTACCCGTTTGGCCGCGGCATCGTCCTCTTGGTCGAGAAGGGCGCGGAAGGTCAGCATCTCGCCGAAAACCGATGCGGTCTCGGCGAGGGTCAGCGGCGTAGCAGCCAACAGCTGACCCCGCGGCGCGGCCAAGGTCTGGTGGACGCCGTGACCAAGTTCATGAGCCAGGGTCATGATGTCGCGGGTCTTGCCGCGGTAGTTCATCAGGATATAGGGGTGAACGGACGGCACCGTTGGATGTGAAAAGGCGCCCGAGTCCTTGCCCTCCCGGGGCCTTGCATCGATCCACGATCTGTCGAAAAAGACCTCCGCGCGCTCCGCCATTTCCGGGGAAAAGGCGCCGTAGGCGCCGAGCACGGTCTCCCGGGCTTCATTCCAGGGGGTGACCCGGTTCAGGGCTTCCGGCAGCGGCGCGTTGCGATCCCAGTATTGAAGCTTTTCGAGCCCCATCCACCGCGCCTTCAGGAGGTAATAGCGGTGCGCAATATCATCATATCGGCCGCTGACGGACCGGACCAAAGAGTCGACGACCTCATCCTCCACCTGATTGGAAAGATTGCGCCGGGACACCGGCCGCGGAAATTTGCGCCACCGATCCTCGATTTCCTTGTCTTTGGCCAGAATATTGGTGATGAGCGCCAACAGGCGAATATTGCGGTCGAGCCCGTCCGCAAATGCCCGGGCCGCGGTCTCGCGGCGCGCGCCGTCGGGATCCGACATCATGTTGAGTACTTCACCGGACGTGAGCCGTTGCTTATCCACCTCGAAACGCATGGCCGACATGGTTTCGTCGAACAGCCGGTTCCATGCACCGCGGCCGGTCACGGATTTTTCGTGCCATAACCGTTCCAGTTCATCGGACAACTGGTGTGGGCGCAACTCACGGACCGTCCGAATCCACGATTTATATCGATTGACCTCCGGCGTCTCCATGAGAGCCGCCATGGCCGCATCGTCAATGTCGTTCAACTGCAGCTCAAAAAAGATCGTCTGCGAGGAGACCGCGGTTACGCGCTCTTTGACCGACTGGTAAAACCGGGCCGTCGCCGGATCGGAGGAGTCGGCGGCAAACATAAGCTGGGCGAAGCTCATCGCGCGGGACAGCGTCTCGCCGAGAGCCTCGTAGTCGGTGATCGCCTCGGCCAGACCAGGACCATCGATCCCCCGAAGCCGCCCATCGTATGCGTCGGCGAATGCCGCCGCGTCCGCCGCCGCACGCTCCAAGTCGGAACGGAGTTCGGGGTCGTCCATACCCGCGTAAAGGTCGGTCAGGTCCCATTCGGGGACTTCATGGGCGGCAATGGATGTCATGAATGTCGTTCCTCATATTCGGGCCGTCGCCGGCCCGTCCGGTGAACAGTTGATTTCCCGACCGATATAAGGCTGGATACGGGGTGCGGCAATGGCCGGATCATGACGCTCTTGGGGTCGTCACGACTCAACCAATAAAATAGCAGCCAACCGGGAGCGCAAAAAACAAGGAGGAACCGATGCCCGAGTACGCCTGGCCAAATCTTGTGACCATGTTCTTCGACCAGGCCGAGAAGCATGGGGACAAACCCTTCCTGTGGGCGAAAGAAAACGGCGCTTATCAGTCTCAGAGTTGGACCGAAGCCGCCGGCAGCGTATCGGCACTCGCCGGAGGTCTCAAATCGCTTGGCGTTGATGAAGGAGACCGGGTGGTGCTGGTGTCGGAGAACCGCCCCGAGTGGCTGATTGCCGAGCTCGCGATCATGTCGGCGGGCGCGATTCCCGTCCCCGCCTACACCACCAATCTCGTCTCCGATCATATCCACATCCTGTCTAATTCAGGCGCGGTCGGCGCCCTGGTCTCGACCAGGAAACTGGCGGAAAACCTGCTTCCCGCCGCACATCAATCCGACGGCGCGCGATTTGTCATCGGCATGGAGCAACTCGAGGCCGATCAGCCGGTGAACGCCGAACTGCTCGAATGGCCGGCCATACTCGAGCGGGGCCGGGAAAATTCGGAATCCGTTCGCGAGACCGCCCGTGACATCGGCACGGATCGGACCGCCGTCATCATCTACACGTCGGGAACGGGAGGGGCGCCCAAGGGCGTCATGCTGTCTCACCGGGCGATCCTGCACAACTGCGCCGGCGCGACGCATGCGCTCGAACAGATGGGGCTCGGTGAGGAAGTGTTTCTGTCCTTCCTGCCTCTGTCACATTCCTATGAACACATGGCCGGTCAATTCTTCCCGATCGCCATCGGCGCCCAAATCTATTACGCCGAGGGCGCCGAACATCTGAGCCGCAACATGCCGGAGGCACGGCCCACCGTCATGACCGCGGTCCCCCGGCTGTATGAGCTCTTGTACGGCCGGATAACCAAGGGCGTGGCGGACGCGGGCGGCATGAAGCAGAAGCTTTTCAACAAGGCCGTCGAGCTGGGCATAAAGAAATTTCACGATCCCGATTCGCTGACCGTCGGCGAACGGGTCGTCGACCGGGTGGTCGACAAGCTGGTCCGGGACAAGGTGCGAGCAAGTTTTGGCGGACGCCTCCGGGTATTGGTCTCGGGCGGCGCACCCCTCAACCAGGATATCGGCATGTTTTTCACCGGGCTCGGCCTGAAATTACTGCAGGGCTACGGTCTTACGGAATCGGCCCCGCTTGTCAGCGTCAACCTGCCCAACAAGGTCAAGATGCATACGGTCGGCCCGCCCGTGATCAACACCGAGGTCAGGATCGCCGAAGACGGCGAAATTCTGGTGCGGGGTGATCTGGTGATGCAGGGCTATTGGCAAAACGCCGAGGCAACCTCCGAGGTCATCCGGGACGGATGGCTGCATACGGGCGACGTCGGCAGCATCGACGAAGACGGCTTCATTCAAATTACGGACCGGAAGAAGGACATCATCGTCAATTCGGGCGGCGACAACATATCGCCCCAGAGAGTCGAGGGTATTCTGGCGCTGGAACCGGAAATTGCCCAAGCCATGGTGTACGGCGACAAGCGTCCCCATCTGGTCGCCATACTGGTGCCGGACGAGGAGTTCGCCAAACAGTGGTCGGAAACAAACGGCGTGACGGATAAGTTTGAAGACCTGGCCGAAAACAAGGAATTTGTCGACGCGCTGGCGGAAGCCGTCGACCGGGTGAACAGCGGGCTCTCGACCATTGAACGGATCCGGCGGTTCATCGTCGCAACCGAGGCGTTTACCATCGAGAACGAGATGATGACCCCGAGCCTCAAGGTCCGGCGCTTCAAGGTCATTGAAAAATACGGATCCGCGCTTGAGGCGCTCTACCGCTAAACGCCGTAATACTCGCGGTACCACTTGATGAAACGGGGAATACCTTCGGCAATATTCGTCGACGGCGAAAAGCCCAAGTCCGTTCGGGCGGTCTCGATATCGGCGTAGGTCTCCTGAACGTCGCCAGGCTGCATGGGCAGCAACTCGACCTCCGCCGCCATGCCAAGCTCCTGCTCGATCAGGGCGATCAGATCGGTCAGCGGCTCGGATCGGTGATTTCCCAGATTGTAGAGTCTGACCGGCGGGGCTCCATCGCCGGCCCGGGGCGCTTTCTCCAGACAGGCGAGGACGCCGGCGACAATATCGTCGATGTAGGTGAAATCACGCCGCATGTCCCCGTGATTGAAGACCTGGATGGGTTCGCCGGCCAGAATCTTCCTGGTAAAGATAAAAGCAGCCATATCGGGCCGTCCCCAGGGCCCGTAAACGGTAAAAAACCGTAATCCGGTCATCGGGATGCCGTACAGCCGTCCATAGGAATTGCCGATAAGTTCGCCGCTTCGCTTGGTGGCGGCATAAAGGGAAATCGGATCGTCAACCCGGTCTTTAACGGCGAACGGGAGGTCTTTGTTGGCGCCATATACCGACGAGGAACTGGCAAACACGAAGTGTTTCAAATCGGGAAGCCGCCGGCACATCTCCAGCACGTTGAGTTGGCCATCGATATTCGACCGGAGATAGGCGTGCGGGTTTTCCAGCGAATATCGGACACCCGCCTGAGCGGCCAAATGCACGATGCGGTCTATCGATTCATGGCGCGCCGCCAGCGCCATCATGTCGTCCCGCTCCGCGATATCCAATCGATGAAAATCGAAACCGTCCCGGGCCGTCAGCAGTTCGAGCCGCGCCTCCTTCAGGGACGGGTCGTAATAGTCGTTGAGGTTGTCAATCCCGACGACCGCCTCGCCAGCATCCAACAATGCCTGGCAGACGTGAAAGCCGATAAATCCGGCGGCACCGGTGACGAGGATTGACATGGGAACCCCAGGTAATGCCGATCGCGGATATAGCCCGACTGCGCCTGCGATTACAACACGAACGACAACAGGAACGGCATGGTCAGGAAGGAAATCACCGTCGAGATGAAGACAACCCCGGCCACGTTCCCGGGCTCGTTGTCGAACTGCATGGCCAGCATATAGTTGAAAATGGCGGCCGGCATGGCGCTTTGCAAAATCAGAACGCCCCGGGCGACACCCTCAAGGCCAAACAGCTCGGCGACCGCAAATCCAACGCCGAACCCCATGGCCAGGCGGAATACGGAAAGTCCCAAGCCGGTCCACGCATTGACGAACTTGAGCTTGGCCAATGAGACTCCGAGGGTGATGACCATGAGGGGAATAGCCATTTCGCCAATGAGTTTGGTGCTGTTGGCAATCCACAAGGGAGGCTTGGTGCCGGTCAGGACGAAAATCAAGGCTGCGGCAAGTGCGTAAATCAGCGGAATGCGCGCGAACTCGCGGGGCGATGCGGTGCCGGCCGCCATCCCCAGACCGAACGTAAATTGGGTGGTGGCAACCAGGGAGTACACGATGATGCCGAACGCCAGCCCTTCTCCGCCGAATGCCAACAGACAAAGCGGCAGACCGACATTGCCCGTATTCGGCGTCATCACCGTCGCCAGATAGGTCTTCTGCTTGAGCCCGAAAATCTTCAAAAGAAGGAAAGTGGCAACAAGAAATCCGGCCAACGCGACCAATGCGGCGCCGGCCATGATTCCGAACGCGCCGATTTCGATATCGATGCGGGTGAGCGTCGCAAACACGAGGCACGGAACGCCGAGGTTGAACACCAGGTTCGAGATGAAGGCGGAATCATAGGGCAGCCCACGCTTACCCCAGAGAAATCCGAGAATGACACCCAGCAGCACGGGCGCGATGATGGGAAACAGTTCGCTCACCGGTACGCGACGGCCAGAGTCTACTCGACCCAGACAATTCTAAGGATGTTGGTGGCCCCTGGCGTACCGAACGGCACGCCCGCGGTCACCACCAGCCGATCACCGGCCTTGGCAAACTCCTCTTCCGACGCCGTCTGGCTTGCACGGGTGAGCATTTCGCCGAAATCCGTCACGTCGCGGGTCAGGACCGGGTGTACGCCCCAGGCGATTTGAAGCCGCCGCGCCGTATCGACGTTGGGCGTCAGACCGAGAATGGGCACGCCCGGCCGTTCCCGCGAGGCTCGAAACGTCGTCGAACCGGTGCTGGTAAACGTGGCGATCGCGGCCGCGGATATGGTTTCCGCGACCTGGCGCGCCGCGGCGGTAATGGCATCGGCGTCGGTGGCCTCGGGAACCGCACGGGTCACTTCGATAAGATTGCGGTAGTGCGGATCCTCCTCGGCCTTGGCGATAATGCGATCCATAATCTCGACCGCCTCGACGGGATAGTCGCCGACCGCCGTCTCCGCCGACAGCATGACCGCATCCGCGCCATCGAAGATGGCGGTTGCCACGTCGGACGCCTCGGCCCGGGTGGGACGCGGCACATGGATCATGGATTCCAGCATCTGTGTGGCAACAACGACGGGTTTCCCGGTTTGCCGGGCGCAATCGATGATCCTCTTCTGCAGGCCCGGAACGTCTTCGGGCGGCGCCTCCACCCCGAGGTCGCCGCGGGCCACCATCACCGCATCCGACAACTCGACGATCTCCTGAAGCCGAAGCATCGCCAGCGGCTTTTCCAGTTTGACCATTACACCGGCACGCCCGCTGATCAGTTTGCGCGCTTCGGCGACATCTTCGGGCTGTTGAACAAACGACAAGGCAATCCAATCGACACCCATGTCCAGGGCCGCCCGGAGATCGGCCCGATCCTTGTCGGTCAAGGCCGATATGGGCAGGGAGACTCCCGGAACGTTGAGACCCTTGTGGTCCGAGAGCACGCCCCCGACCTCGACCTCGGTCTCGAGCCGGCCCTTGAGGCGCTTGGTGATCCGGAGCCGGATTTTGCCGTCGTTCAAGAGAAGCTCGTCACCGCTATCCACTGCTTCGATGACTTCCGGGTTCGATACGCCGACCCTTTTGGATGTGCCGGGTGACTCATCCAGATCGAGCGTAAACGAATGACCGATGACCAACTCGATTTCGCCGTCGGCGAATGCCCCAACGCGAATCTTGGGTCCTTGCATATCCGCCACGACACCCACCGGCCGCTGATGACGGCGCGCCATGGCCCGGATGATCTCCAGCTTGGCGGCATGATCTTCGTGAGAGCCGTGGCTGAAATTCAGGCGAAAAACATCGGCGCCGGCCAAAAACAGCGCCTCGATGGTCTCGGCCGTGTCACTGGCCGGACCAAGGGTGGACAGAATTTTCGCCGATCGAAAGCGCCTCATGACCCGGCGATCATACTTTCAATCGCGGCCAGCGCGTCAGCCGCCTTGCTGCCGTCGGGGCCGCCTGCCTGCGCCATATCGGGCCGGCCGCCGCCGCCGCCGCCGCCGACCGCTTCGGAACCGGCCTTTACCAGTTTTACCGCATCGAGACTGCCGGTGAGGTCATCCGTAACGCCGACGACCAGGGATGCCTTCCCTTCGTTGACGCTGATCAGCGCCACGACCCCGGACCCCACTTGTTTCTTGAGATCGTCGGCAAGGCTCTTGAGGTCCTTGGCCGGCACATTCTCCAGCGATTTCCCGGCGAACTTGATTCCCGAAATTTCCTTGATGTCCGTCGAGTTTCCGCCGCCGCCGGTTGCCAGCGCGCGGCGCGCATCGGCGAGTTGCTTCTCGAGATCCCGGCGTTCTTCGATCAGTTTGTTGACTCGATCCAGGACCTGGTCCGGCGAGCTTTTCAACAGATCGGCGGTTGCGGCGAGCGAGCGCGACAGGTCGGCCACATAGGCTTCTGCCGCCGGACCGGTCACCGCCTCGACGCGGCGAACACCGGCGGCGACCGCGCTTTCGCCGACGATTTTGAACAAACCGATATCGCCGGTTCGCGCCACATGCGTGCCGCCGCACAACTCCGTCGAAAATGCCTGGTTCTCGCCCGAACCCATGGAGACGACGCGAACCTCGTCGCCGTATTTTTCTCCGAACAAGGCGAGGGCGCCGGCCTCAATGGCTTCCTCCGGCGTCATCAGGCGGGTGACCACCTCGGAATTCGCCCTGACCTGATCATTGACCTGGTTCTCCACCTCGGCCAAATCCCCCGCCGGGACGGCGCTGGGGTGGGAGATATCGAACCGCAGCCGGTCGGCGGCGACCAGCGAGCCTTTTTGAGCCACATGATCGCCGAGCCGGCGGCGCAGCGCTTCGTGCAGCAGATGCGTAGCCGAGTGGTGGGCCCTCAGGGAGGTCCTGCGATTTCCATCGACGTTCAGCCGCACCTCGTCACCGACCTTGAGTTCACCGCCCTCGACGGCGCCCATGTGAACGGTGAGGTCCCCCAACTTCTTCTGCGTATCATCGACGAGTATGGAAGCGCCATCCGACGAAATAGCGCCCTGGTCCCCCTGCTGCCCGCCGGCCTCGCCGTAAAACGGCGTTTGGTTGACCACGATGGCGACGTCCTGGCCGGCGGAGGCGCTGTCCACCCGTCGGCCGTCCACGACCAGCGCATGGACGACGCCCTCCGCGGCTTCGGTTTCGTAACCGAGAAACTCGGTTGCTCCCGCTTCCTCGCGGATTTCGAACCAAACCTCGTCGGTGGCCGCCTCGCCGGACCCGGCCCAGGCCTTGCGGGCTTCTTCCCGCTGCCGTTCCATGGCGGCTTCGAAACCGGCGGTGTCGACGGACAGACCGCGGGCCCGCAGCGCATCCTGGGTCAGGTCGATGGGGAATCCATAAGTGTCATAGAGTTTGAAGGCGACCTCGCCGGAGAGGGAATCGCCTTCGCTCATGCCGCCGGTTTCGTCATCGAGGAGTTTGAGCCCCCGATCCAGCGTCCGCTTGAAGCGGGTTTCCTCCAATTCCAGGGTTTCGGTGATCAACGCCTGGGCGCGGCCCAGTTCCGTAAACGCCTGCCCCATCTGTCCGACCAGCGCCGGCACCAGCTTATGGAGCAGCGGTTCCCCGCAGCCCATCATGTGCGCGTGGCGCATGGCGCGCCGCATGATCCGCCGGAGCACATAGCCGCGGCCCTCATTCGACGGCAAAACGCCGTCGGCGATGAGAAAACTCGACGCCCGGAGATGGTCGGCGATCACCCGGTGAGAAACGGCATGATCACCGTCGGCCGGTACGTCCGCCGCATCGGCGGATGCCTGGATTAGCGCCTGGAACAAGTCAATTTCATAACTGTCATGGGTGCCTTGCATCACCGCCGAGATGCGCTCGAGCCCCATGCCGGTATCAATGGATGGACGAGGCAGGTCCCGGCGGTCATCGGGCGTGACCTGCTCGAACTGCATGAACACCAAGTTCCAGATTTCCACGAACCGGTCGCCGTCTTCATCCGGACTGCCGGGCGGGCCGCCGGGAATTTGGTCGCCGTGATCGTAGAAAATTTCCGAACACGGCCCGCACGGTCCGGTGTCGCCCATGGACCAGAAATTGTCGCTGGTCGGGATTCGGATGATCTTCTCGTCCGGGAGACCGGCGATTTTCTTCCACAGGTCGAACGCCTGATCATCCTCGGCGAATACGGTGACCAGCAATTTTTCCCGGGGCAGGCCGTATTCCCTGGTCACCAGGTTCCAGGCGAGTTCGATGGCGAGGTCCTTGAAGTAGTCACCGAAGGAGAAATTGCCCAGCATCTCGAAAAACGTATTGTGCCGGGCCGTATAGCCGACATTCTCGAGATCATTGTGCTTGCCGCCCGCGCGGACGCATTTCTGCGAGGTGGTGGCGCGCGAATAGGTCCGCTGTTCGAGCCCGGTGAACACGTTCTTGAACTGGACCATGCCCGCATTGGTGAATAGCAGGGTCGGATCGTTATGGGGCACAAGCGGCGATGACGCCACGATCTCATGATCGTGGCGGCCGAAATAGTCGAGGAACGCCGCCCGGATATCGTTTGTCGTTTGCATGGAGCGAAACTTAGGGTCGCGATTCCCGGTTGGGAAGGCTTTTATGCGACAAAGAAAACGGGGCGTGATTCCGGATCACGCCCCGCTCATTGAATGTCCGCGCCGGTTATTCGGCAGGATTGGCGCCGAATTCTCCGTCGTCCTCGTCGTCACCGGCCGAAGCATCCTCGGGCGGCGACATCATCGAGCCCGACAGAATGCCGGCATTCTCCCGGATCTTCATCTCAATGGCGTTGGCGACGTCGGCGTTGTCCTTCAGGAATTGGCGGGCGTTTTCCCGGCCCTGACCTATCCGCTGGCTGTCGTAGGAGAACCAGGAGCCCGATTTCTCCACGATGCCCGCCTGAACACCGAGGTCGATGAGCTCACCGGCCTTGGAGATGCCCTCGCCGTACATGATGTCGAATTCGATGGTCTTGAACGGCGGCGCCATCTTGTTCTTCACCACTTTGACCCGCGTGTGGTTGCCGACCACCTCGTCCTTGTCCTTGATCGCACCGATGCGCCGAATTTCCATGCGCACCGAAGAGTAGAATTTGAGGGCGTTGCCGCCGGTGGTGGTCTCGGGGTTGCCGAACATGACGCCGATCTTCATTCGGATCTGGTTGATGAAGACGATCATACAATTGGAACGGGCGACCGACGCCGTCAGCTTGCGCAGCGCCTGGCTCATGAGGCGCGCCTGGAGGCCCACATGGGTATCACCCATTTCGCCTTCCAGTTCCGCCCGCGGCACCAACGCCGCGACGGAATCGATCACCAGCATGTCGATGGCGCCCGAACGGACCAACGTATCGGCGATTTCGAGCGCCTGCTCACCCGCGTCGGGCTGCGAAATCAGCAAATTCTCGACATCGACTCCGAGCTTCTGGGCGTAGCCCGGATCCAGCGCGTGCTCCGCATCGATGAACGCACAGGTGCCGCCTGCCTTCTGAGCTTCGGCGACCGTATGAAGCGCCAAGGTGGTTTTGCCCGAGCTTTCGGGACCGTAAATCTCGACAATTCTTCCGCGCGGCAATCCACCGATGCCAAGGCCGATATCCAGTCCCAGCGACCCGGAGGAGATAGCTTCGATCTCGACCGCATTTTCCCGCTGGCCGAGCTTCATAATGGACCCCTTGCCGAAGGCTCGCTCAATCTGGCCGAGCGCCGCTTCCAGGGCTTTATTTTTTTCAGGATCGTTTGATTCCACGAGACGTAATGCCGCTTCGGTCATGTTTCCCCTCCTTATTTCACAGGGTCCAGGGTGATGCAATGAAGCTCCCTTGTACATGTTTTGTTCTCATCCGCAAAGAAAAAATTTAACTCGTTGTTTTTATTGTATAATATGGAACGTATTCCATGTTTGTTCACGGATACGGAGCATTCGGTTCGGCCCCGGCGGCGAGGCCGGAAAGACGACCGAATCCAGGCAATGCCTCACTTGAGCCATTCCGGAAGGCGTGGATTACCCGGCGATAACATCCTTCACCTTGCCCGCCAAATCCTGAAGGCTGAATGGTTTGGAGAGAAAGTGGATGTCGGCGCCGATGTCACCGGGTATGGCCTCCTCGGAATAGCCGGAGATCAGGATCACTTTGATTTCCGGCATTTTCTCCTTGATCAGCCGTACGAGCGTATGACCGTCCATGCCGGGCATTACCACGTCGGTAATAATCAGGTCGACGGTCTCGTCGAAATCACTCAGCGCATGCAGCGCCTCTTCGCCGTCCGAGGCTTCGATAACCCGGTAGCCCTTGTTGCGAAGTGCCCGGCTGCCGAAAAGCCGTACCGCGTCCTCATCCTCGACCAGCAGAATGTTCCCGCCGCCGGTCAGATCCTCGGCCAATATAGGCTCGGAGGCATGCGGACCCGACAGAATGGGTTCCCCGGCGGCGGCGGCATCCGCCGCCGTGTAAGCCGGAAAGTAGATGCTGAACGTCGTGCCCTCACCGGGCGCGGAATCGACAAATACATAGCCTTCCGATTGCCGGACGATGCCATAAACGGTGGACAGACCAAGGCCGGTCCCCTCGCCGACCCCTTTGGTGGAAAAGAAGGGCTCGAATATGTGCTCGACGTCTTCCTCGGCGATGCCGGAGCCCGTGTCGGTGACCTTGATCAATACATATTCGCCGGCGGGCATTACCTCATGTCCGGGTTGAAGGGTGCCTTCAATCGAAACCCGTGACGTTTCAATCGTAAGTTGTCCGCCGCCCTGCATGGCGTCTCTTGCGTTGACGGCAAGGTTGATAACCACTTGATCGAACTGCCCCGGATCGGTCCGGATCAGGTCAACCCCCTGGTCATGCCTGATGTCGAGCGCGATATTTTCACCGATCAGGCGCCGGAGCAGGTTCGAGAGGTGGCCAAGCGCCTCCCGCACATCGAAGATCTTCGGCTGCAAGGTTTGTCGGCGGGAGAATGCCAACAGCTGATGGATGAGACCGGCCGCTCGAATGGCATTGTGCTTGATCTGCATGATGTCGGCGAAGCTCTGGTCCTCCACGGCGTGGCGGGCCAGCAGGAGATCGCAGAAGCCGATCATCGCGGTCAGCAGGTTGTTGAAGTCATGGGCGACGCCACCGGCGAGTTGACCAACTGCCTGCATTTTTTGCGACTGGTTGAATTGTACTTCCAGATTTTTTTGTTCGGTCGTGTCGATGACATGCAGCACAAGGCCGGAAACCTCCCCTTCGGCGTCCTGGACCCGGCCGGCGTAAAGCGAAACGGCGCGGTCGCGCGCTCCAACCGCCGGCATACGAACCTCGATCATCGTCGCCGGCAGTGTCCCCATCACGACCTTGGACAACTGCGCCGCAATATCGTCCCGGTCTTCCTTGCTAATCCGTTCGGACAGCGGCCGGCCGATGACCGCGTCCCGGTGCAAACCGAGCATCTTCAGAAATGCCCGATTGCAGTCAATGACGTTGCCGTAAGGATCGAGCAGGACAATGCCGACCGGAGCTTCGGAAAACAGCCAGGGAATGCGTTTGACCAACGCGCCCCCCGACCCGTCATCGGGCAGCGGCAGGAACGGCTCCCTGAGAACGATCGAACGGGAGTAATCGAACTCACCATCGGCGTTCACCTGCTGCGACTGAATGAGATAGGCGCCGAACTCCGTTCCATCCGAGGCCTTGAGGACGATAGAACCGTGCATGCCGGATGCGTCTTCGGCGATCCCGTCGGGCTCGCCTCCGGCGACGACGAAATCGGCAAACTGACGATCCTCGGCCTCCCATCCGTCTTCGAGCGGCGCAAGCCATTGCCGGAGCGCTTGATTGGCGTAGGTAAGATTTCCCGAACCGTCCACCGAAAAGAAACCAACGGGCAACTTGTCAATCAGGTCGTAGAGGATCTTTTCCTCCCGCCGCGTGGCCGTCTCGGCTGCCTTGGTCGCGGTAATATCACTCATCGACCAAAGGGTAAGGTCGTGGAGACCAGGCACCGGTTCCGCCGAGATGCGGAACCATTTGCGCCGGCCCAGAGTCTCGGAGAGGTCAATTTCGGCCCGGTCCCGTAGTCCGCTCTCGGCCCCCTTGATCAGCCGGGACAATTCCAGCGAACCGGCCGCGGGACCAAACCGTTCGACCAACTCATTGATCGTTTCCGGTTCCGAAGCAAAGGACGCCCCGCCCAATTCGCCGAGCAGTCCGTGCATCCGGCTGTTGAGAAACCGGAGGCGCCCGTCGCCTGCGGACACAAATGCAATCAGGTCGTCGGCCGCCAGCGTTCCCCGAATTCTTGCCAACGCCCGTTGACGGGCCACGAACCCGCCCAGGAGGTAGCCGCCGAACGCAAGCCCGATGGCTCCCGCAACCAGCAAAACCGCAGCGAGCAGCCGCTGTCCGTCATTTGCCGGCCCCCCGTCGACAAGCAACAATACGCCGACGAAAATCACGGCCGCCGACGCAGGCAAGACCCCCGCGGCAAGTGGCCAGCGGGCCTTCTCACCATTCGCCGGAGACCGGTGACGCTCGGTAGACTGGATGGGGTTTGTGGTCACGACTCCCCCTGTTTGCGCGATTCGATCCATCGCCGCAATAGTCACAAAGGCTTGCCTATTCGGCCGGCCTCAGCTCCGGGCCGGCAGTTCCGTCCGTTCCTACGCGGACATCCTCTGCTTTGGGCATTCTACCCTTGAGTCGATAGACGCAGCCAATGACTTCCACTACCGCCGGCGCCACTTGCGGCCCGCTGGATTATTTGCGCATGTTGGCGGTAAGCCGGATTTGGTTCGGTCGGTCTTTTGGCCGCCGTGAGCGGAGTCCGCCTCAGACGCGGTTAAGGAATGGTGAAGAGCAGGTCCGGTCGTCCGGGAAGCGGACGCCGGGGCCGCCAACTCTTTTGGGTACCGTCATGTTGAGATTTGATTGGGCAAAGGCGCGGAACAGGGAGGCCGGATCGTGACAGCGTTTGTTGAAAATCCCCGGGTCGAGAAGAACCCCAATCCAAACGTCCCACTCGTGGCGCTTGTCTATTTCAAGACGGATGGGCCTTGCGAAACGACCCTGGAGATCAGCGACGGCCGGCGAACGCGGACCGCCGCGTACGGCGCGGACCATGCGCCGGGGGAAGGCCTTCCGATCATCGGCATGCGGGCCGATACGTCCCACCGCATCACCGTCCGCGCCGGTGATGCCGCGGCGGTCGAACTAGAGTACCGGACCCCGCCTCTGCCCGGTGACAGCGCCGAGTGGCCCGCCATCGACGTCAAATCGGCCGACACGTCCCGGATGCAGCCCGGCTATACCCTTTTGAGCGTTCGGCGGCGGGTAAATCTGCGTCAGCAGTACATGACGCCCGCCCAAATACAGTTCACGGTGCGCTGGGGCATGCTCATGGTGCTCGATGAGGAGGGCGAGTGCGTCTGGTACTACTCGTCCGATGCCCGGATCGCCGGCGTGCATCAACTGGCCAACGGCAATCTGTTTTTTCATCACGTGGATTTCCGGACGGTGGAAATGGACATGTGCGGCAATGTCGTCCGCATGTTTTATGCCACCGGCCGGCCGCAAGGCCCCGTGGACGGCGCCATTCCCATCGAGGCGGCGAGCCTGCATCATCAGCCCCACCAGATGCCCAACGGAAACTTCCTCGCCATGACGGCGAATGCGCGGGAAATCGAGAACTACTACACCAGCGAGACCGACCCGGATGCGCCCCGCGCCACCCAGCCGGTGGTGGGCGACAATTTCGTCGAGTTCACGCCCGACGGAGACATCGTCTGGAACTGGAATACCTTCGATCATTTGGACGTCTACCGCTGGTCTTACCACCTGATGGAGGTCTATTGGCATAACCGGGGCTTTCCCAATCACCTGGACTGGACCCACGGCAACGGCATCACCTATGACGAGCGGGACGACAGCGTGATCGTCTCGCTCCGCCACCAGGACGCGATCATCAAGATCGACAGGGCCTCCGGCGAGATCAAATGGATTCTCGGCGATCACGAGAACTGGAAGAGCCCGCAGAAGGAAAAGCTTCTAAATCCGACCCACGATTTCCGCTGGCACTACCACGGTCACAACCCGCGGGTGACCGTGGACGGGACGATCCTGATGTATGACAACGGCATCTGCCGGGCTCAGCCGTACAAGCCGCAGGCCGCGCCCCACGAGTGCTTCGCCCGCGCCGTCGAGTATGACGTGGACGAGGAGAACATGACCGTAACCGAGGTCTGGAACTCAGGCGACGATGACGATCCGGAGCGGGTTATCTCCTGGGCCATGGGGGACGCCCATCGACTCCCCAACGACAACATGTTCATTATCGATTCGACGTGTCTGCCGACGCGGGAGCAGCTCAGCCGGACCTGCAAAATAGACGATCTCACCTGGAACGAATGGCTCCGGGAGGAATTTCATCCCAGCGATTTTCCCTATTGGACCCGGCTCAGAGAGATGAAACGCCAAGGCGACAAGGACGTGATCTTCGAGGTCCACCTTCACGACCCCAACGACCTGGTCTCCTGGCAGACCTTCGGCGGCGCCCGGGTCGCAAGCCTCTACCCCAAGGATGTGGAGGCTGTCTAGGGTCCGGCCATGACGCAATCAATTGAGTCCGGACCCTAGCCGGCGAGCGCAACGAGCAGGTCAACGAGTTCGCCCGGCATGTCGATCATGATTTCGTGGCCGCACGCGAACTCATGAACCTCCCACGACGGCTCGTTTCGCAGTCTCTCGGCAATTCCGATGAACGGGGCGCCCTCGTTCTCGGTCGCGACGATGAAGATGCGTTTGTCGATCCGCTCCCACGGGTTGGTATGGACGAGAACCTGTTCGAACGTCGCCAGGGGATGATCGCAGAGCCGTCTTTTCAACCAGGCCGCAACGTCGGGATCGTCAATCCCCCAGAAGCCCGGTTCGGGACACGGAATTCGCCAGCCGTCGCCCTGCTCGCGCGCGGTCCGCACCCGTTGTTCGTGACGCTCGGGCGGCGCCGAACTCGCCAACGAGTGGCCGCTTTCGGGTACGAACGCATCCAGATAGACGATCGTGCGGAAGCGATCGGCCAATTGCTCGGCGACGCCGGTAATCACCATCCCCCCGTAGGAATGTCCCACCAAGACGGCGTCTTCGATCTCTTCGGAGATCACCGCCGCCGCTACATCCTGTATATGCGTGTCCAGGTTGACCTCCCGCGTCGCCAGGTGAACCCGGTCGCCAAGTCCCGTCAGCGTAAGCGGGTAGACATCGTGCCCGCCAGCCCGCAGCCCCCGTGACACATCGCGGTAGCACCAGCCTCCGTGCCACGCGCCGGGCACCAGTACGAATGTCGCCATGTTCGCTCCTCACCTGCTCCGTTGTCCCGGACGATGCCGTCCGCTCGGGATATCACCACATTATCACGCCGGCGTCACAGCCGTGTCACGGCGCCGGCCCAGGGTCCGCCGGCCTTGACCGCCTGTCCACGAAACGGACGAAGACCGCGGCAAAATTGGTGAGCCGGCGGGTCCGGCCTATATTGGCGTCAGCCAAGGAGCCGAAGGGGAAAGCATCATGCTGGAGCTTTATCATCACGGATCGTCGGTATGCGCGGCCAAGGTGCGCATGTACCTGCACGAGAAGGGCCAGGAATGGACAGGCCACTACATTGACATCCTGAAGGGCGAGCAATTCACCGAAGAATTCTTGAAGGTCAATCCCAAGGCGGTGGTGCCGGCCCTGATTCACGACGGCAAAATCATCACCGAGTCGACCGTCATCTGCGAGTACATCGAGGACGTGTTCCCCGAGCCGCGGCTCCGGCCCGAGGATCCCCTGGAACGGGCCCAGGTCATGTACTGGACCAAGGCCGTCGACGAGGAACTCCACCCGGCCTGCGGGGTTGTCACATTCGTCTGCTCGCACCGGCACACCATCCGCCGCCTGGGACCGGAAAAACTTGCCGAATTCCTGAACTCGACGCCTGCGTTCTCGGTCACGGCCAATTGGCACGAAGAGAAGAAGAGGATCGTCAAAGACGGGTTCTATGCGCCGGGCGCGCCGGACAAGATCCGGCTTTACGACAGGTATCTGTTCAAGATGGAAGACGCGCTCCAGGACCGCGACTGGCTCGCCGGCGGCAATTTTACCTTCGCCGACATTGCACTCACCCCGTACGTCAACCGGCTGGACATGATGTCCATGTCCGGAATGTGGGAGAACGGCCGGCTGCCCAAAGTCACGGATTGGTGGGAACGCATAAAATCGCGGCCGAGCTTCAAGGCCGAATTGCTCGACTGGGTCCCCGAAGACCTGACCAATGACCTCAGGACCTTCGGCGCGGACAGCTGGTACGACGTCTCGCGGCTGCTGGAGATAAAGGAAGCCGCATAGCCGCAAGCCATGGTAGCATCTCCCGGGAAACGTAAATCTCAGGGGGCAAATATGGATCTGGATCAGGCGGTTGAGGACTTTTGGAATTTCCGGCATGGCGGGCCGTTTCCCGCACACCTTGCCGGAAATCTGGAATTCGACGACGGCTTTCGCGTCTGCCTGGCGCTCCGGGAACGCCATGCCGCCAACGGCAATCCTCAGGTGGGCTGGAAGGTCGGATTGACGGCCAAGGCTATTCAGGCCCAGGCCGGCGTGCATCATCCTTCCTGGGCGGTCCTCTATGAGCGGGGACGATGGGCCAGCGGCCACTCTCATCCCGCCGCGGATCTCATCACCCCCGGCTGGGAAAACGAGCTGTGTCTGACGATGGGCGCGACGCTTTCCGGCCCGGACGCAACGATCGACGATGCGGCGGCGGCGGTCGCCTCGGTGCAGCCGGCATTCGAAATCATCGAGCGGCGCTTCAAGCCGGGTCCCGGATTGTTTCCCCTGGGCGCCGCCGACAATGGACAGCAGCGGGCATTCGTCGTCGGTGATGCGACCCGGTTCGACCCCGATGCGCACGATCTTGGCGCCGCATCGGTCGAGGTAATTGTCGACGGCGAGTCCCGGGAAGTCGCCTATGGCCGCGAGGTAATGGAATCGAGTCCCCTTGCTTCGATTGCCTGGCTGGCCAACGACCTCTCTCGCTTCGGGCTGGCCCTGGAGGAAGGAATGCAGGTGATGTCCGGTTCCTTCACCAAGCAGTACCACTTCGACGGACCCACCGACGTCGTGGCGAGGTTCGACCCGTTCGGCGAGGTCCGGGTAACGTTTACCTAGAGCGGTTTCCGGAAACCGCTCAAAGCACCCTATAGATCAATCCGCATGAGGTCGTGGGCCAGGCGCAGTTCGCCGGTGTAGGTCTCCTTGATGTCCCGGGCCACCAGGTCGAGCTGATGAGGACCCATGATCTCCCGCGGCATATGGACGCTCATTATCTTCTGCACCACCGGATTGACGGAATCATAGGATCCGAAATGGGTGGCCACCAAACGCTTGGCGCCGGAGCGCTGGGCCAGCTCGCCGAGCTCGGTCGGGCTGGTATGGGACCAGGTTCCGACCTGCGCCTTTTTGCGGAATTCGATGGCTTCCTCGGGAAAAGTGCATTCGTGGATCATGAGATCCACATCTTTCGACAGCTCGACAAAGGCGTCGCAGGGAGCGGTATCGCCGGAAAACGAGACCGACTTACCATCTTTTTTCGTATCCAGCCGCAGGCCGAAACACGGTGAAATCTCCCTCGGAATATGCTCGACGTAGCAGGCGGTCACCCGCACGAGCTCATCCTCGAATACCAAACCCGGCTCACACTCCCGGACATCGGGAAGCAGCACTTCGACGTTCTGGCGCCGGGGATATTGGCGCCGGGCCTCGATATCCTTGGCGTACGCACCGTCCTCGAAGAGATGGTCGACGAATGCCTGGGTGCCGGGCGGACCGACGACCACGGGCGCGCCGGGACGATCGCAAATCCACGTGGTCAGCAGGAAATAGGCGAAGTCGGCGATATGGTCATAGTGCAGATGCGACAGGAAAACGGTATCCACCTCGGTGGGGTCGATGTTGGCGGCAACCATTTGCCGGGTGGCGCCATGGCCGCAATCGAACAGGTAATGCCGGTCCTCTACACTGATCAGAATTGCAGAGTCCGCCCGCTCCGGATCCGGAGCCGCAGCACTTGTTCCCAGCATGGTGATGCGCATGGAGAATGCCTACCCCCTTGAAAATCGGCCAGGTAGAGCTTTAGAGGGCCTCCGCCGGATTTACAATCACAAGAAAACCGCCGCTGCGCCTAGCCGGTTGCCACCACCAGCTTCCCAATTGTCAAATTAGCGTCCATGTAACGGTGCGCATCGGCAATTTCGTCGAACCGAAAGACCTTGTGCAGGCCGTGGCGGTAACTTCCGTCTCCAACCTTGTCGCAGATCGCCTGCATAACGGCGCCATGGGTTTCCCGGGTCACGTTGTGGGTGGATGACTTCGTCAAATAAACACCATGGGGAATCAGCTCCATGGGTGAAACCTGGTCCATCACCCAGCTGCCGCCGAGGAGACCCGTGACGCAGACCACTCCGTTTTTGGCGGCACATTGAAGGCTGTCGCGAAGAACCTCGGGACCCACGAGATCGAGCACTTTTTGCACACCGTCCGGCCGGAGGCCGCGGAGCGTTTCAGCGACATGGTCGCCGGCGATCAGGACCTCGTCGCAACCGTGATCGAGAAGGGTCCGCCGTTTCGCTTCGCTTCTCGTCGTGCCGATCACCGTCAGCCCCAGGTCCTTGGCGATGGTCACCGCCGCCATGCCGACGGATGAGGTGGCGGCCCGCACCAACAGAGTTTCCCCTTGCCCGCAGCGCATGACGTCGACGATGGAATTCCAGGCGGTCAGGAAGGTTTCGGGCAATGCCCCTAGCACGTCCCACGGCAATTCCGTTTCCAGCGGCAGTACCTGTGAAGCGGGAACGCAGGTGAACTCGGCATAGCCGCCGTCGAACGCACGGCCCATTTCTCCCATGACGCACGCGACCCGCTGGCCGGGTTTCAATTCTCCCGTTCCATCCTCGACGACCTCGCCCACCGCCTCGATACCGAGCACCCGGGGAAACTCGACATTTGGCGAGTGTCCGTCGCGGGTCATCTGCTCCGACCGATTGAGGCCAAAGGCGCGAACCCTCACGAGAACCCAACCGGGTTTCGCTTCCGGGATGGGATAGGGCCTATAGGTAAATGTCTCGGGACCGCCGGCCTTCTCGACGACGATCGCCCGCATGTCCGTGTTGGCAGTCATTCGCCGCCCCCTTGAATCCGGAAAACCATACGGCGCGCAGCCTGATCACCGGACCCTGAATCGGGTATCGCGCCAGAAATCCGTGAAAGTGCGGCGGCCGGGCCCGTCGCACGGACCCCTCCCGCCATTGAATTACGGCCTATTCGGCGGCCACGGTGTAACGGGACTCTTCGTAGGCCCCGTCACCCAATCCGCTGTCGAATATATCGCGTTCCGCGACCCAATCCCGCGACCGGTCGAACATTTCCTGGGAGTAGCTCTCGAATACGATGCGCTCGCCGGGACCGAAGTACCGAAGATCCATCATGTCGTGGAACCGCTCCGGGAACTCTTCCCTGTAATAGTGAACGTAGAGTTCCGGCCGAAGATCGATATCCATCTGCGCCCGCTTCAACGCCTGATAGAATTTGGCGATATCGTCGGGATCGGGATCGCCGTTGATCATGCCCGCCATCATAAAGGTCGTCTCGGCAACCTTCCTGAAGCCCAACTGATCGAGGAAGTAATAGGTGCCGCTGAATTGTGCCGCCGCGGGCACCTTCCCGTCGATCAGGCTTTCCATGCGGGCCCACAGCATCCCCTGGCTAAAATCCAGATTGATGTCTTCCGGCTTCAGAAACTGCTCCAGGGCCTGAATCGTGGAGTAGTGGGTGCCCGATTGGTATCCGACGGCGATGGGCACCCCGGCCAAGTCGTCCGGACCGGCAATACCGGAGTCCGGGTGGACAAATATACCGCAAGGCGAAACCGAGTAGGCGCCGGTATAAATTTTTCCGTGCCCCTTGGAAGCGGCGATGTTGACGGTCCAGTGACATGCCGAGCTCACATTGCATGTCCGCCCTTCCTCGAAGGTCTGCATGGCGCCCCGCTTGTCGCCGATGTTATGGGCCTGCGCATCCTGCTTGGTGGCAGCCAGTTTGAACTCGTAATCGAGCCCTTCATCGGTGAAATAACCCTTTTCGTGCGCCACCCATTCATGGAGCCGAAAGTGGGGCTCGATAAGAAATTTTTCCTTCGACATCCTGAGGCTCTCCCTTCCCGGTTTTCACGCCATTGACGGACGATTTCTGCCTCCAATCTACCGCAAATTCAAGGATGATCGAAATCGATAGTCGTTATGGCGCTCATGCACATTACGAATTTATCCCCGCTCGCTCTCAACCTGATGACCGCATTCGATGCGATCATGACCCATGAGAAAGATACGATGGCATGGCAGTTATCGAAATATCTCAATGGCTTGCAGGGGTCGTGCGTGCTAAGAGATGCCCCGACGACAGCCAAGGGGGAGTTGTTCCGACGTGCCGACCCGGACACGCAAAATCAAGAAACTGCTGGTTGCAAACCGTTCGGAAATCGCGATCCGCGTGATGCGCGCCGCCGCCGAGTTGGGCATTTCGACGGTCGCCATTTACTCCACCGAAGACCGGTTTGCCCTGCACCGCTACAAGGCGGACGAGAGCTATCTGGTCGGCGCCGGCAAGGGTCCGATCGAGGCCTATCTGGACGGAGAAGACATAATCCGAATTGCCCTGGAGGCCGGAGTCGACGCCGTTCACCCCGGTTACGGATTTTTGTCGGAAAATCCCGATTTTGCCGACGCGTGCCGTGCCACGGGAATTTATTTTATCGGTCCCTCGGGCGACACGATGCGGCAGCTGGGCTCCAAGGTTGCCGCCCGCGCGCTGGCCGTAGAGGCCGGCGTCCCGGTCATGCCCGCAACCGATCCCCTGCCCCTTGACGATCCCGACGATATCGAGCGCCGGGCAAACGGCATCGGCTACCCGGTGATGGTCAAGGCGACCTGGGGCGGCGGCGGGCGCGGCATGCGCGTGGTCGATGACGAGGCCGATATCCTGGATAGCGTCGGGGCCGCCAGCCGCGAGGCGCAGGCGGCATTCGGCAATGGCGAGGTCTATCTGGAAAAGCTGGTTCGAAACGCCCGTCACGTGGAAGTCCAGGTCATGGGCGACGCCCACGGCAACATCGTCCATCTCTGGGAACGGGACTGCACGGTTCAGCGGCGCCACCAGAAAGTCATCGAACGCGCGCCGGCACCCTATCTCGATGACGATGCCCGCCTGGCGCTTTGCGAAAAAGCCCTGAAGCTCGCGCGTGCCGTCGGCTACGTGAATGCCGGCACGGTCGAGTTCCTCCAGGATGCCGATACGGGTGAAACCTATTTCATCGAAGTGAATCCGCGGATTCAGGTCGAGCATACGGTGACCGACTGGGTCACGGGAATCGATCTCGTCCAAAGCCAAATTCGCATCGCGCAGGGCGGCCGCATCGGCGATCTTTCGTCCGGCGTTCCCGCACAGGACGATATCCGCCTGCTGGGCCACGCCGTTCAGTGCCGGGTCACCACCGAGGACCCCGAGAATAATTTCGTCCCCGACTACGGCAGAATCACGGCGTACCGGTCGGCGGCGGGTTTCGGCGTCAGGCTGGATGCGGGGACGGCGTTCAGCGGGGCGCTCATCACCCGGCACTATGATTCGCTGCTGGTCAAGGTCACCACCTGGGCGCCCGATCCCGATAGCGCGGTCCGCCGGATGGATCGCGCCCTCCGCGAGTTCCGCGTCCGGGGGGTGGCGACAAATCTCCGGTTCCTGGAGAGCGTCATCAATCACCCGAAGTTTCCCTCGGCCGGGTACACAACGAACTTCATCGACGAAACGCCCGAGCTGTTCCGTTTCACCCGCCGGCGGGATCGCGCAACCCGCCTGCTGGGCTTTCTCGGCGAAACCATCGTCAACGGACATCCCGAGGTCAAAGGCACCTCGCTGCCGGCCCACGCGGCGGCGCCCCACCTGCCGACCTTGGACCGAAAGGCCGCTCCGCCCGCGGGCACCCGGCAGTTGCTGGATGAAATCGGGCCGGAAAAGTTCGCGGACTGGATGCTGGAACAGGAGCGCGTGCTGGTCACCGATACGACCATGCGGGATGCGCATCAGTCCCTGTTGGCGACGCGGGTCCGGACCAAGGACCTGGTGGATATTGCGCCCGTATACGCGCAGCTTACGCCGCAGATGTTCTCGATGGAATGCTGGGGCGGCGCCACGTTCGACGTGGCGATGCGTTTCCTCCACGAGTGTCCCTGGGAGCGGGTGGCCATGCTCCGCGAGCGCATGCCGAATTTGCTGCTGCAGATGCTCCTGAGGGGCGCCAACGGGGTCGGGTACACGAACTATCCCGACAACGTCGTCCAGTATTTCATCAGGCAGTCGGCCGAGGCGGGAATCGATCTGTTCCGGGTGTTCGATTCCCTCAACTGGGTCGAGAACATGCGGGTCGCGATGGATGCGGTGGCGGAGACCGGCAAGCTCTGCGAGGCGGCGATTTGCTACACCGGCGACGTCAACGATCCCACGCGGTCCAAGTACGACCTCGACTACTACCTGGAAATGGGCCGCGAGCTTAAGGCGGCCGGCGCCCACATCCTCGGCATCAAGGATATGGCCGGGCTTTGCAAGCCCGACGCGGCCCGGCTGCTGGTCAAGGCACTCAAGGACGAGACCGGCCTGCCGATCCATTTTCACACCCACGACACTTCGGGTATTTCGGCGGCCAGCGTACTGGCGGCCGCCGAGGCCGGGGCCGATGCCGTTGATGCGGCATTGGATTCAATGAGCGGTTTGACCTCTCAGCCAAATCTCGGCGCCATTGTCGAAGCGCTCAGGAACAGCGACCGGGATACCGGTCTCGACACGGAGTCCCTGCGCCGGATTTCCACCTACTGGGAGCACGTCCGGCACTTTTATACCGGCTTCGAAGCCGACTTCCGGTCCGGCGCATCCGAAGTCTACCTTCACGAAATCCCCGGGGGTCAGTACACCAACCTTCGCCAGCAGGCCCGATCGATGGGCATTGACCGCCGTTGGCCCGACGTGGCCAAGATGTACGCCGAGGTCAACAAGATGTTCGGCGACATCGTCAAGGTCACGCCGTCATCCAAGGTCGTCGGCGACCTCGCCTTGATGATGATTACCGGGCACCTGACGCCGGAAGACGTACTCGACCCCGATCGCGAAATAGCTTTTCCCGGCTCGGTCGTTTCCTACTTCAAGGGAGAATTGGGCCAACCCCCGGGCGGTTTCCCTGAGGCGCTGCAGCGCAAAGTGCTCAAGGACGAAGAACCGATCACCGTCCGGCCGGGTTCCGTCATGGCGGATATCGACCTCGCTCAAACCCGGACCGACGTGGAGAGCAAGGTCGGCCGCCAGATCTCGGATGACGAACTCGCGTCGTACCTTATGTATCCGCAGGTGTTCACCGAATATGCCGCCTTCCGCCGGCATTTCGGCGACGTATCGGTGGTCCCGACGAGCGCGTTCTTCTACGGAATGGAAACCGGCGAGGAAATCGCCGTCGAAATCGAACGGGGCAAGACCCTGATCATCCGTCTCCTCGCCATCGGCGAGCCCGATGATGACGGACACCGGACCGTGTTTTTCGAACTCAACGGACAGCCCCGCCAGGTCCGCGTCCGCGACCAATCGATGGAGTCGTCCCGCCCGGTAAATCGCGAGGCGGACGACTCCAATCCCGACCACGTGGGGGCGCCGATGCCGGGCGTGATCGCCGGGGTCGTCGTCGAGGCCGGCCAAAAGGTCTTGCGGGGCGATGCCCTGGTCAGCATCGAAGCGATGAAAATGGAAACGGCCGTCAACGCGGAACGCGACGGCACCGTTGCCGAGGTCATCGCGGAAGTCGGCATGCAGGTCGGCGCCAAAGACCTGCTGGTGGTGTTCGAGGAAGAATAGCGATTGAGGACGGGATGGCTGGCAAATCCTACGACGGGCGCCCTCTTGAACCGATCATTTCGGATGAACAGCGCGCCCTGATCCCCGACATTTCCGGCAACGACATCAACGGACTGGGGGAAGCGCAGGCCCGGCGGCCCACACCGGTCTATTGGGGTAACCCCAAGTCCCTGGCGCACGGCGCCATGCAGAGCTGGATGCTCGAACAATGCAATCGGGGGGTGCCCGAGGTATCCCGACTGATGACCGGTTTCGGGGGCCGCGGACCGGAGGAGCGGGCGCCGGTCAATGACCGGCCGGCACCCGGCAAGCCGTCGGAATTCTCGGAAGCGGTGAGAGACGTCGCCCTGAACAACGAGGCGGATGCGGTCGGCATAACCGAACTGGACCCGAATTGGGTCTTCGAAGGCGAGGCAATCGATCATCCATGGGTGATCGTCCTGGCGTTGATCATGGACCATGCGGAACTCGCCGCCGCGCCCGAGCCGCCATCGGTGATCGAGGTAATGCGGCAGTACAACAGAGGGACACGCGCAGCGCGCGCGCTTGCCGATTGGATAAGAACCCAGGGCTTCCAAGCTGCTCCCCACGGCGGCCCTACCCGCGGGCCGCTAACCATGATTCCAGCGGCCATCGCCGCGGGCCTCGGTGAACTCGGCAAACACGGATCCATCATCAACGACGAATTCGGCGCATCGTTCCGGCTTGCCTGCGTCACAACCGATATGCCGCTCGTTGCGGACGCTCCGAACAGTTTTGGCGTTGACGATTTTTGTTTGAGTTGCAAGCTTTGCACGGATTCCTGCCCTCCCGACGCCATCTTCGAGACCAAGCAGATGGTGCGGGGTGAAAACAAGTGGTACGTGGATTTCGACCGATGCGTCCCCTATTTCAACGAAACCTACGGCTGCGGCATCTGCATCGCCGTCTGCCCGTGGAGCCGGCCGGGCGTCGCGCCCCGGCTGGCCCAAAAGATGGCCGCCAAGTCCGGCCGCTGATTCGCGGTTCGCTGTTCGTTGCCGGGTTGCTCATGGCGTCCCTCGCCGCGCCTCAATCGCAGGCCGCCGGCGAACGGCCGCCGCCCCAGGTTCCCTGCGCCGGAGAGGCCTATCCCCACTTCGCGGCGCCCGGCGAACTCCTGAATGTCGAAGTCTGGCAACGGGACGAACTTCCGCCGGGCTGGCAACCGCCGGCGTGCACCGGTTTGAAACCCGGGCCGCTGAAGACCGTCTTTGCCGGGGCCGGACGATTTGTCGAACCCGGGGGTCAAGCCGCGATCGTCGGAAGGCTCGCCCAAGTGACGGGACTGCTGGACGTCAAGTACTGGTCGGACCCACAGGAAGGCTGGTATCGGTTGTTCGAAGATGTATCCGCCCTAAGCGGCCCGGACCGCGACAGCCGGCGGGATAATTTCACGAACGACGAACTCGGGACGGGTCGGACGCTCCACTTCCTTCTGGACGAGGACCATTTGATGTGGGCCGTCATCTACCGGTTGCGCATCATCGAAAGTCAGCCGGACCGCATGGTCTTCGAGATGACCAACGTCAATGGCATGGGCGTCGCCATATTCACCGCCGTGGACCCTGAACAGTTCCAGCAATACCACCTAATTGAACGGGAGACCGGCGACACCTGGCGTTACTACGGTTTTTCTCGTGTGAGCAGGGCCGGGTTTTTGGCATTCATGTCGCCGAAGTCGTTCAAGAACCGGACACAAGCGTTTTATCGCTATGTCGCGGGCATTCCGACCGATCGGGAACCGCCGGCCGCACGCTAAGATCGAAGGTTCTGGCAACTAAGCCTCGAGTATTCCGGCGATGAACGGCGGCAGCGCGAAGGCGCTTCTGTGGATCGACGGCGAATAGTATTTGAAAGACAGGCCGGTCCGCCCCACACGTTCCGCCAATTCTTCCAGTTCAATCTCACGCGGCTCCGAGCCGTCCGATGCCCACCCCAGCGTCATGTAGCCGCCCACGTAGGTCGGGACCACGGTGAGATAAAACGTGGCGTCCGAGAACACGGAACCAAGGCTTCGATGCACGCTTCCAAGCTCCTCCGGCTGCAGGAACGGCACGCCGCTCTGGGTCACCAGGATCCCGTTCTCGCGCAGACAGCGCCGGCAATCGGCGTAGAATTCGGGGGTAAACAAGGCCTCGGCGGGGCCGATTGGATCAGGCGAGTCGACGATGATGACGTCAAATCTCCGGTCGGTATCCCGGACGAAGGCGGCGCCGTCCGCAATCCGGGTCGTACATCTCGGATCGTCGAATGCGCCGTCACTCAGGCCCGGCATGTGTTCGCGGCACACATTGATGACAGTGTCGTCAATTTCGACCAGTGTCGCGGAGCCGATGCCGTCGTGACGCAAGACCTCCCTCAAGACGCCGCCGTCGCCGCCGCCGACAATCAGCGCATCCCGAACCTTTCCATGCGCGAAGATCGGAACATGGGCCAGCATTTCGTGATAGCAGAACTCATCCGCCTCGGTGGTTTGGATCACCCCATCGAGCGCCAGCACGCGCCCGAAACGGGGAGTTTCGAATATCACCAACTTCTGGTGACCGGTTGAAACCTCGCAGATGGTTCGAGTGACTTCAAACCGCTGGGTGTATCCCTGGCCGCTCCATTCGTCGTGAAGCGCCTCATCGAACCAATTCAAGGCTGCCGGCCCCGGCGCTGCTCATTGACCAATATCCGATCGCAGTTGAACGCGGTTTCGAACACCTCCAGCGTAGCTTCGGGATCACAGTCGCCGCACATAAGGACATCGATTGCCGCAAAACCCCGTTCCGGCCACGTATGGATGCTGATATGGGACTCCGCCAACACCAGCACACCGGAAATCCCGCCATTCTCGCTAAATTGGTGCAGGTGCACGTGCAGTTCCGTCGCGTGAGCCGCCTTGGCGGCCTCTCGCAGGGTATTTTTGATCAAAGCCTGATCGTCCAGGCCCTCGGCGCCCCACAAATCCACCAGCAGGTGAAGCGCCGCAAACCTCTCGCCGTCCCGCTCGACGAAGTAATCGTTGGGTACGGTCTCCGTTTCGCCCGCGGTCGGGGCCGCATCGGCACCTGTGGTCATGGCCGGTCTCCACGAATGCGTTTGGGAGCGCGATTTTCTAACCGCTTCGGCACCCAAGGCAAGTGCAAAACCAGCCGCACCAAGGCGGCGTATGATGGTGGCGGCCGGCTGATCTAGTCGTCTCGGTGGGTCCGCTCCATCCGCTCGTGCCGCTCCTGCGCCTCGATACTCAGCGTCGCAATCGGCCGGGCCTCGAGCCGGCGGAGACTGATCGGTTCTTCGGTTTCCTCGCAATAGCCATATGTGCCGAGCTCGATCCGTTCCAACGCGTCGTCGATTTTCGCGATCAGTTTGCGGGCGCGGTCCCGGGTGCGAAGTTCCAGAGACCTCTCGGTTTCGACGGATGCCCTGTCGGCAAGGTCGGGCTCAAGGCTGCTCGTCTCTTGGAGGTGTTGACGAGTTTCGCTCGCCTCATCCAGGAGTTCCGAGCGCCAGTTTTCCAGCTTTTGGCGGAAATACTCCTGCTGCAACGGGTTCATAAACTCTTCGTCGTCGGAAGGTTTATAATCAGGCGGCAGCGTTATCATCATTTGTCGTTTCCCAGTCGGCCCCGGAATTTGGCGGCGAAATATAGATTTCGGCAAATGACCCGACAAGCGATCTTTTTGTGGTTGACCGAAAATCCGCTGAAAGACTGCTCAAGCTGTTCGAGTGAACCCCACGGCAAAATTTGACGCCGTGCCCGATCCAATCAATGATACGGAGACGGACCTCAAGAATGGCCCGGCAGGCAGAAAGGCCTGTTTGTCGAACCTAGAATAGGAGACCGATCTTTGGGCGATGACATTGATCCATCAGGCGCTGCACGCACCGACCCCTCAGCTCCGCAACGCACCACCGACCCGACCCAGGAAAGACCTTCCACGGACCTTAAGGTCAATTCCGCGGCGGACGACGCCGTCGCGTTCTTCCAGGCTCGAAGCCTGTCGGATCGTGTGGGTGACCTGGCTATTCTGAAGGACCATATCGAACGGGGTATCGGTACGGTCGAAACGGCGGTTCAGGGTATTGAGGCGATCACCGATCTGGTGAACCGGATGAAAGGTATCGCGCTGTCGGCCAAGTCCGACGACGATGCCGCCAACCGGTCCAAGTCGGCCGTTCGGTTTAACGGTCTCCGCGCACAGCTCGATAATCTGGCGAACGACGCGAGCTACAAGGGCACCAACCTCATCAATGGCTCGCCGTCCGATCTTCGGGTGACCTTTAGCGAGGACGGCGGTTCGACCCTGACGGTGCCGGGTGTCCCGTCGGACGCATCCGGTCTGTCGATTGCCGCCGCGGCCGGCAACTGGGGTGCGGACGCGGACATCGACAACGCGATCAACGACCTCGACGGCGCGCTGGCCAGTCTCCGGTCAACGGCGTCCAGCCTGGCTGCCGACGTTAGCCTGTTGATCATGCGGTTGGATTTCACCCAGAACCTGATCAACTCGTTGGAAGAGGGTGCGGCCAAACTGGCCGACGCCGACTTGAGCGAGGGCGCATCGAGCCCGCCGACCCCGCGACTTCGTCGGCAGCCCGGTACAATCGGTTTGAGTATCGGGCGGCAGTCCCAACAGTCGATCCTGCGTCTGTTCTAATTTTCAGTGACCGTCCAACAAGGTCGGACCCTTACATGCCCCTGAAATTGACCCTAAAGCCCAACGAAAAAGTGCTCATCGGCACCGCCGTGATCACCAATGCCGGCCAGAAAAGCGAAATTATTATTCAGAATACGGTTCCCGTGCTTCGGGAGAAGGACATTATTACCGAGGAAAACGCCGATACTTTAGCCAAGAAACTCTACTACATCATTCTCAGCATGTACGTGGATGAAATAAATGAGAACGAGTACCACAAGATTTACTTCGAGCTGGTCAACGAGCTTTTTGATGCCCTGCCCGACCCGCGTAATCTGGCAATGGTGATGGCCGTATCCCGGAAAATCCTCGAAGGGAATCATTACCAGGCCCTGAAGGAGTGCCGGAAACTGATCGAATTTGAATCGGAGGTCCTGGCGAATGTCTCCGGATGAATTGGAGGCTGACGCACAGACCCGGTTCTTAATCCCGCAATGGTCTCCAATTGGGAGCCGGTTGTGAGTGCCGCCGACTTCGATCAACAGCCCGGGCATGGCAGTTGCCCGGCCATAGATTCTCCGATCCGGGAGCCTATCGGGTTCACTTGGAATATTTTCGACGCTCATGCGGCCCGGCCCCGTTGTGGTGTCCGCGGCACGTTGCGCCGGCCCCATCCACCGCCAAAAATATTATGCAAAACAAAAGCTTATGGTTTGACGGGGCCGGCGTCCGTCGGTGAAAAATCACCTCGTTCACCGAGGGTTCGGGGCACGCCCCTTGAATAGGAAGCAGCCGAACCCTATTGTTAACCAATTCCGATTCGGCGCCCAGAAGGGCATTTTGGGACGATCAGATGCGCGTGCTCCTCGTCGAAGACGATCCCACCACATCCAAAAGTATCGAAATGATGCTGACTTCGGTCGGCATGGTCCTGGACACGACGGACCTCGGCGAGGATGGGTTGGAAATTGGCCAACTCTATGACTATGACATCATCATTCTCGACCTCATGCTGCCGGATATGGACGGCTACGAGGTATTGCGCCGTCTGAGGGCGTCCAAAGTCGAGACGCCGGTGCTGATTCTGTCCGGACTGACGGAGTCGGACAAGAAGGTCAAAGGCCTGGGAACCGGCGCCGATGATTATTTGACCAAGCCGTTCAACAAGGACGAATTGATCGCCCGAATTCATGCGATCGTGCGCCGGTCGAAGGGACATTCGGAATCCATCATCAGAACCGGCAGGATGGCGGTGAATCTGGACGCCCGGACGGTTGAGGCCGAAGGCAAATCCGTGCACCTGACCGGCAAGGAGTACGGCATTCTTGAACTGCTTTCCTTGCGCAAGGGTACGACCCTGACGAAGGATATGTTCCTGAACCACCTTTACAACGGGATGGACGAGCCGGAACTGAAGATCATCGATGTCTTCGTCTGCAAGCTCCGCAAGAAACTGTCGACGGCGTGCGAGGGTGACAACTATATCCACACGGTATGGGGTCGGGGATATGTCCTGCGTGACCCGGAAGATGTCGCCGAGGCACCGAAGAAGCCGGCCAGGAAGCGAGCCAGGGCAACCGCCTAACCGCACTTTCCCATAATTTAGTCTGAAAGCCGGTCAGCCCGCATGACCGGGGGTTTCGGCTAGAAAGCCCGGAATTCCAAGGTGTCGTTCCCGGAGAAGGCGTGTTTGATCGTCAGACCCTCGCTCTCAGCCAAGGCGCGGCAAAGATACGGCACCACATCCGCGACTTCGAGGGCATCCGCGGGCGTTTGGCCGGTCAGGCAGGCCGCCGCGGTGTCGGTCAGCCGGCAGCCCACGCCGCTGGACGAAACCGAGATCGAATTTGCCGCTTCTCCCGGCGAGGCGTTAACCTCCCCTCCCCGAGGCAATGTCTCGGCGGCCAGGAGAATCAAATTAAGCAACAGTCTGGCCCGGGATCGCGGCATTATGTTCGCCGGCATGGGCACCGGAGATGTCCAGGCGAGGGTGATTTTGGAGCCCGCGAAAAAATCCTCCGTCAATCCGGCGGCGTCTTCGGCGGTTATTGATTCATCCCGGTTGGCGCCGCCGAATGCTACGCGGAAAAACGACAGCCGTGCCGCCGCCTGCCTGCCGCTCTGTCCGATCAGGGCAACCGCCTCATCCCGAATGCTCTGGTCTTCGCCGAGCAGTTCCAGACCGTTGTTGATGGCTCCTATCGGGCTGATCAGGTCATGGCACAGTTTCGAACAAAGAAGCTGTGCAACACGCCAGTCGTTTGAATCGGCCATAAGGAGCCTCCGTCGGTCCGCGTCGAACCGGCAATCGGCGGGATCGGGGAATAGGAGCCAAGCGCCGCCACCGCCGGCGTTTCAGGCAACGTTTGACGATCGCCAAACCGTTGTAGAATATTTCTGCCAGATTATCAGTGCGCCGGAAAAGACCCTAGGACAATAGGATCCGCGCTGAGCCGGCTTCTCTGGGAAAGAACAAATAGACCCATTATGGATGCGCCTCGAAACAAGAACGCCTATCCAAAAGGCCGTCAGGTCGATCGTGAAGCTCGGGCCGAGGTTCGCTCGCTGATCGGGGATGCGCCCCGGAACCGCGACCTGCTGATTGAATTCCTGCACCTGATCCAGGACGGGCATGGACATTTGAGCGCCCGTCATCTGGCGGCGCTTGCCCAGGAAATGAAACTCTCGCAGGCCGAAATCTACGAAACGGCATCCTTCTACCATCACTTCGACATCGTGAAGGAAGGGGACACCGAGCCGGCGGAAATTACCGTCCGGGTTTGCGACGGGATAGCCTGTGAGATGGCCGGCGCGACGCAGCTTTATTCCGGGCTGTCGGACGAAATTGGACATACGGCTCGGGTGGTAAAGGTCCCGTGCGTCGGCGGGTGCTTCGCCGCGCCGGTTGCCGTCGTCGGCAAGAAACAGGTGCACGAGGCCGAAGCAGGCGCCGTCGCAAAGGCGCTGGCCGATGGCGATACGATTCCGGGCCTGCCGGACGCGGAATCTCTGAACGAGTACCGGGCAGCCGGTGGTTATGCGGCGCTGGAGAAGCTCAAGAATGGCGGGCTCAGCGGTGCCGATCTGATTGACGAGCTCGAGGCGGCGGATCTCAGGGGAATGGGAGGCGCCGGATTTCCGACGGCGCGGAAATGGCGTTTCCTGGAGGGAACGGCCAAGCCGCGGGTATTGGCGGTGAATGCCGACGAAGGGGAACCCGGGACGTTCAAGGATCGATTCTGCTTCGAGACGGAGCCCCACAAGGTTCTGGATGGCGCCCTGATCGCAGCCGCGGTCATCGAAGCCGAAGACATCTATATCTATTTGCGGGACGAGTATCCCCATATCCATGCGCTGCTCGAGCGGGAAATCGAAGCGGTGACCAAAGAAGGCCTCGCCGAAGGGGTGCGGATTCATCTGCGGCGCGGAGCCGGCGCCTATATCTGCGGCGAAGAAAGCGGAATGCTGGAGAGCATCGAGGGAAAGCGGGGCCTGCCCCGAAATCGGCCGCCCTACCCGGCCCAATCGGGACTTTTCGGGCGGCCCACCCTGATCAACAACGTGGAAACCCTCTACTGGGTGGCCGATATCGCTAGAAACGGGTCCCAATGGTATCTGGACGAGGGGCGCCCCCACATGTTTTCGGTGTCCGGAAGGGTGAGACGGCCCGGCGTGGTCAAGGCGCCATCGGGGGTGACCGTCCGCCAATTGATCGATGAACATTGCGGCGGAATGGCCGAGGGGCACGTGTTCAAGGCCTATCTGCCGGGCGGCGCGTCCGGAGGAATTTTGCCGGCGTCGAAAGACGACCTGCCGCTGGATTTCGGGGTACTGGAGGAGTTCGGTTGTTTTGTCGGGTCGGCCGCGGTGGTCATTTTCTCCGAACAGGACCAAATTCGGGATGTGGTTCTCAACCTCCTCAGGTTTTTCGCCGACGAGAGCTGCGGTCAATGCACGCCGTGCCGCGTCGGTTGCGAGAAAATGGTCAAACTGCTCGAACAGGACCGCTGGGACCAGCCGCTGATGGATGACTTGGGCCTGGCCATGCGGGAGGCCTCGATCTGCGGACTGGGGCAGGCCGCGCCGAACCCCGTGCAATCGGCCTTTCGGTTTTTTGAGGGAGAGATTGAATGACGGAGGGTGTGAAGTTCCTTCTCGACGGGGCGGAAGTCGAGGCCCGCCCGGACGAAACAATCTGGCAGGTGGCGCACCGGCACGGCAACGAGCTTCCCCACCTCTGCTACCGGCATGAGCCGGGCTACCGCGGTGACGGCAATTGCCGCGCCTGCATGGTGGATATCGAGGGAGAGCGGGTGTTGTCGGCGTCGTGCATCCGCAAACCCGAGCCGGGCATGCAGGTCTTGACGAACTCGGAGCGGGCAAGCAAGGCGCGGGAGATGGTGATCGAACTGCTGCTCGCCGACCAGGACGAGCCGCAGGCCGAATTCAAGCGCTGGGTCGACGAAATGGGCGTCGTGGAAAGCCGCTTTCCGGCCGGCGGCCCGGTCGCGCCCGATATCTCGCATCCGGCGATTGCCGTCGATCTAGGCCGCTGCATCCACTGCAACCTGTGCGTCCGGGCCTGCCAGGAAGTCCAGGCCAACGATGTCATCGGCATGGCCCATAGAGGGTTCGAGTCGTCCATCGTATTCGACATGGGAGACCCCATGGGGGATAGCTCGTGCGTCGCATGCGGCGAATGCGTGCAGGTCTGTCCGACCAACGCGCTTCTTCCGGCCGGGGTCGAACTGGAAGATGGCGAGGTGGCGGCGGACAAGGTCGTCGACAGCGTCTGCCCTTATTGCGGCGTCGGCTGTCAGGTCAGATTCCACGTCAAGGACAACAAGATCGTCCAGGTGGACGGCCGCGACGGTCCGGCCAATCAAAACCGGCTATGCGTCAAGGGACGGTTCGGCATGGACTATGCCGACCATCCTCATCGGTTGACCACGCCGCTGATTCGCCGCAACGGCGTGCCGAAATCGGCCGATCCCCGGTTCGATCCCGAAAATCCTCTGGCTGTTTTCCGGGAAGCTTCGTGGGAAGAGGCCCTGGATCTGGCGGCTTCGGGATTGAAGAAAATCCTTGATGAACAGGGCCCGAAGGGGCTGGCGGGATTCGGCTCGGCCAAGGGTTCCAACGAAGAAGCCTACCTGGTTCAGAAACTCGTCCGGACCGGCTTCAAGACCAACAGCGTCGATCATTGCACGCGCCTGTGCCATGCCTCCTCGGTCGCGGCGCTGCTCGAAACCATCGGCTCCGGCGCCGTGACGGCGCCGGTCGTCGAATGCCTCAACTCCGACCTGATCGTCGTTATCGGCGCGGATCCCACCGGCAATCACCCCGTCGCCGCGACGTTCATCAAGAACGCGGCAACCAACGGCGCCGAGTTGGTGGTCATCGATCCCAGGAGACGGAACCTTGCCAATTACGCCTCCCACTACCTGCAATTCAAGGCGGGATCGGATGTGGCGCTGCTCAATGCCCTGCTCAACGTCATCGTGACCGAGGAGCTTTATGACCGGCAGTACGTGGAGGCGCACACCGAGGGATTCGACGAAATCGCCCGGCACGTGAAGGCGTTTCCGCCGGAGAAGATGGAAGGCATCTGCGGCATCGACGCCGATACGTTGAGAACCGTCGCCCGGAAAATTGCCGGTGCGCGTGCGGCCATGATCTTCTGGGGAATGGGGATCGCGCAGCACGTTCACGGCACCGACAACGCGCGATGCCTGATCTCGTTGGCGCTGCTGTGCGGTCACGTGGGCCGCCCCGGCGCGGGCCTCCATCCGCTGCGCGGGCAGAACAACGTGCAGGGCGCGTCGGACGCGGGCCTCATCCCCATGATGTATCCGGACTACAGACTCGTGACCCATGAGGACGCGAGAGAGAAATTCGAGGCCTTTTGGGATACCGAGCTCAATCGCGACACGGGGCTCACCGTTGTCGAGATTACCGAAGCGATTCATGACGGAGACATCCGCGGCGTCTATGTGATGGGAGAAAATCCGGCCATGTCGGATCCGGATTCCCGGCATACCCGTGCCGCACTGGCGAAACTCGAGCACCTGGTGGTCCAGGACATCTTCATGACGGAGACGGCCGCCTTCGCGGACGTCATCCTCCCCGCTTCCGCGTGGCCCGAGAAGGACGGAACGGTGACCAATACCGACCGCCGCGTGCAAATGGGCCGCAAGGCGCTGGAGATGCCCGGCGATGCGCGCCAGGACTGGTGGATAATCCAGGAAATCGCAAACCGGCTCGGGCTGAACTGGAACTATGGCCATCCCCGCGACGTTCATGAGGAGATGCGGCACTGCATGCCGTCAATGGAGCATATTTCCTGGGAGAGGCTGGAACGGGAAGAGGCTGTCACCTACCCGTGCGAAGCGGAGGACCGGCCCGGCCATGAAGTGATCTTCGGCGATGGATTCCCGACGGAGTCCACGCGCGGCCGTTTCGTTCCCGCGGACGTCCTCCCGCCGGACGAGACGCCGGATGAAGATTATCCGCTGATATTGACCACCGGCCGGTTGCTCGAACATTGGCATACCGGCGCCATCACCCGGCGGGCGTCGAAGCTCGATGCCCTGGAACCGGAAGCGACCGTGCAAATCTCGCCGGAGGACATGGAGAAGCTGGGGATTGAACCGGGGGGGCGCGTACGGATGACGACCCGGAGAGGCGCGGTCGAACTGGCGGCGCGGCGCGAACCCGGAATGCCCCAGGGACTTGTGTTCATGCCGTTTTGCTACCAGGAGGCGGCCGCCAACATTCTGACCAATTCAGCCTTGGATCCGTTCGGCAAAATCCCGGAATTGAAGTTCTCGGCGGTACGCGTCGAACCGGCGTAGATAAGGAGCGGCCCTACCAACTCCATCTACGCAAGTCGTCATCACCGGGTCGGTCAATTCAGAGCGAGTTGACCTTATTTGACCCGCAAGTCGTCATCACCGGGCAAGGACCCGGTGATCCACGTGGATGGCCGGGTCCGGGCCCGGCCATGACGAAATTATTTTATGCTATTCCCAATTCGCGTGTTTTTGGGGGACATGGACATTCATGGACATTCATGGACATTTGATGACACCCGTTTGGGAGGTACCCCCCATTTTGCCCGTACAGATTTGCA
>JAJDXO010000045.1 GCA_022823235.1 Rhodospirillales bacterium | reverse complement strand
AGCCCGAAGGCCGCGTCGAGCGTGTGGGTCCGAGCCTGCCCATGGGCCGGGCCGGGCAGCCCAAGGAGGTCGCCAGGGCGATACTATGGCTGCTGTCGGATGACGCCTCCTACGTGTCGGGCAGCAATCTGAACGTTTCCGGCGCGCGTTAGGGTCTCCGCAAAAGGAAAAGGCCCGCCTCGGAAGAGACGGGCCTTAATCGCATCCGGCGCAAAGCCGGCGGCGAATTCCTAGTAGGTGTACTTGTACGGCAGCTTCACGCCCATCTCTTCGGCGATCTCGATATACCGCTTGAACACCTTGGTGCCCGGCAGGCCCTGCTTGTCGTAAAGCTGAGCCTTCTCCTTGGACCAGCCGGCGAGAGCCTTGGCCATGACCGCACGCTCGGAGAACGGCAGGGTCGTGACCGTGCTGCCATCCTTGCGAAGCGCCGCCAGGGAAGCTTCAAACCGCTTGGTGGATTCCTTGGCGGTTTCGACCATCCACTTTTCGGATTCCTCGGCAATGATCTTCTGCACCTCCGGCGGCATCTTGTTCCAGGTGTCGTTGTTCATGCTCATCTGATAGAGGAACGTGGAGCCCCAGCCGACGACCTTGTAGTGCTTGGCCGGCTCATCGAGCTTGAAACCCTTCCAGGCGGTCGGGAAGATGACGAGGCCTTCATACACGCCGGACTGCAACGAGTTGTAGGATTCGTTCAGGCTGGTCTGAACGACCGTCGCGCCGGTGAACTTCAGCCACGGCAGGTTGAGGCCGGCGCCGGCAATCTTGTGGCCCTTGAGATCGGTCATTTTCTCCCAAGGGAACTTGGTGCCGAGACCATAGGACGAGAACGTGCCCCCGCCGAGCCAGCGCTGGTTATACTTGGCGAGAGCGCCCGGCCATTCCGGGAATTCCTTGTAGAGTTGGCGCGAAATCTTCAGCTGCGTCATCGGATCGTCGGTGACGAAGGGGATGAAGAAGTTGAACGCCAGATGCGAAGCCTTGGTCGGCTCGAAGCAGGCGCACCACAGCCCGATGTCGAACAGGCCTTTTTCCACGCCTTCGAGGACGTCAAACGGGCCCGAGACGGTGTTCCACAGCTTGGTGAAACGAATCTTGTGGCCGGTTTCCGCCGCGACGCGCTTGGATATGGTCGGCGCGAAGTAGCCATCGGCCTTGAAGATCGGTTCCAGCGGCTTCATCGGTTGCCCGGAACCAATTTTCACGGTGAAGGTATCGGCATTCGCGATGGACGCCGACGCCACGACGGCTGCGAGGGCGAACGCCCCATAGCGAATTGATTTCCTAAAGCTAATCGAAGTCATTCATTGTTCTCCCAAAGTGAAACCCCGGGGGGGTGGTTTCTCCCGACCCGTACCTTGCAACGGGTGCAGGGCCGGTCTACAGATGGCGGCTAGAGAAACATAATACATCATGGAATGGCAATAGCTTACGTACCGGTGCGTGCCCGGGTCCACACAATCGTCAACAGCCTGGAGACGCGCCGAATATTATGCTTAAGCTATGTGCCTGAATGCCGAGAATAACCTCATCGCCGCTCGGGAGGCCGTCGACACATGAATGAAATTCCCGCGGGTCAGCAGGATATCGTCACCCGCTCGACCAACGTCCTGAGCACCATTTCCGCCTTCTGGGCGCTGCTGCTTGCAGGGATATTCCTCTGGGACATCATTGGCCGCGAGGCGTTCGGCAAGCCGTTTTTGGGAACCCACGAGATCGTGGGCAATTCGATCGTCGGGATTCTCTTTCTGGAGTTGCCGTCGACAATCAAACGGGGCGCCATGCTGCGGACCGTGTTCGTCTATGAGTCCGTGGCGGTTCTCTGGCGGCGGGTTATCGACAGCGCGTCATACATATTGGGGATTTTGCTGTTCATCGCCATTATCTGGGGCGGCTGGGGCACCATGCTCACAAGCTGGGCAACCGGCGAGATCGAAGGCGCGGGCGCGTTCGAGGTGCCCATTGCCCCGGTGCGCACCGTGATCATCGTGTTCAGTGCTATCTGTGTGCTGGTCTATTTCCAACTTCTTTATCACACCGTCACCGGCAAAATCGACTACCGCCAGGCGGGGCCGGAGCCACAGCACTAACCGGAAATCAAACCAAAACCACAACGTAAATCGCCTCAGGGGAGCCGCTTCGTGGATCCGACAATCGTCCTACTGATCATTCTGGTCTTGCTGATCGGCCTCGTCATCGCCGGCCTCCACATTGGTCTGGTGCTCGGAATGGTGTCGCTGTTGGGCACCTATCTGCTCTTTTTCGATATGACCATTACGCTGGAGCTGGCGAACCAGTCGGCCTATGCGGTGCTCCGAAACTCGGTTTTCGCGGCCATCCCGCTGTTCGTGCTCATGGGCGAGTTCATGAGCAAATCGGGGATGGCAACCGATCTCTACAAACTCGCCAACTACTTCCTGCGCAAGCTGCCGGGCCGTTTGGCCGTCGCCACGGTGTTCGGCAATGCGGTGTTCGCCGCGGTCACCGGCGTCAGCATTGCGTCCGCCATGACGTTTTCGCGGATCGCTTACCCGGAAATGCGCCGCTTCGGCTACAACCGCGCCTACGCCCTGGGGTCCATCGCCGGCTCGGCCAGTCTCGGCATGCTCATCCCCCCGAGCGTGCTGTTGATCGTCTGGGGTATCGTGATCGAGTACTCGATCGGCAAGCTGTTCCTCGCCGGATTCATTCCCGGAATCATCCTCGCCATTTTGATGGGCGCCTATTGCACCGTTCGCGCCGGGATGAAGAAGGAATTGGCCCCCGCCGTCACAGGAGATTTGGATCAAAAGCCCACCGGCAAACAATTCGTCAGCGGCATGGGTGTGGTGGTGCTGATCCTGCTGGTGCTGGGCGGTCTGTTCGCCGGCTTCTTTACACCATCGGAATCGGCCGCGGTCGGCTGCGGCGGCGCCATCATCATCTCCCGAATCAAGGGGCTGACCCTGCGGGAGTACCGGGAAGCCATCATAGATTCCGGCAAGACCATCGCGCCGATCATGTTCCTGCTGATGACCGCCGCCATGTACGCCAAGTTCCTGGCCCTCGGCAACATCATCGAGATCATCCAGGATTTCATCAACAGCTTCGGACTTGGCCCGATCGGCGTGACCATTTTGATGGTGGTCATATGGCTGCTCATGGGAACCCTGATCGACTCGCTGTCGATCATTCTGCTGACCGTGCCGATCTTCTGGCCGATCGGCGAAGCCGCCGGCTGGGATGTCAACGCCTTCGCCATATTCGGCATTCTGGCCATCGAAGCGGGGCTGCTGACGCCGCCGTTCGGCCTGCTGGTCTATACGGTGAAGGGGGCGGTTCCCGATCCATCGGTCAAATTGGGAGAGATCTTCGCGGGATCGATCCCCTACTGGCTGTTGATGCTGGTCGTCATGATCATCATCTGGGTGTGGCCGCAGACGGCGACGTTCCTCGCCAGCTAGGGCTCGGACTCAATAAGGGGATTCTTTTTTTAACCCTCTCCCCTGGAGGGAGAGGGATGCGAAGGCTTGGCGGGCGGAAGCCCGGCTTAGCCGAAGCTGGGTGAGGGGGAATTGCCATATCGCCCCCACCCATTTTAGGATTCACCCCCACCCCAACCCTCCCCCTTCGAGGGGGAGGGGGAACATAAGCCGTCATCACCGGGTCGCAGCTTGTCCTCCGGCCGGCGATGCCGGTCCGGTGGGCCCGGCCATGACGCAATTCAATTGAGTCCAGACCCAGAGCCGTTTCCCGCCAGTTGTTGCAATGCCGACCGTAATGTGACGGACTCCGAAGGCTATGGACGGTTCTCACGGCAAGGCGGCAGGCTGCCGCATCGGGATCGACACCGGCGGCACGTTTACCGACATCGTGCTGGTCGGCGGCGCGTCCGACGGCATCCAGGTCACGAAGGTGCCGAGCACCCCGGAAAATCCGGCCATCGCCCTTCGCCGGGGCGTGGAGGAAATCGTCGAACGGACGGGCCATTCCATCGACGATGTGGCCACGCTCTGCCATGGCACCACGGTCGCCACGAATGCCCTGCTGCAAGGCGAAATCGACAATCTCGCGCTGATCGTCACCGAAGGTTTCCGGCACGTACTCGAGATAGCGCGGCAGTCGGTGCCCGAGGGGTATGGCAACTCGTATTTCTGGGTAAAGCCGGACCGGATTGTTCCCGTCCACCGGGTTTTCGAAATCAAGGAGCGGCTCGATTTCCAGGGCAACGAGGTCCGGGGCCTGGACGAGGACAGCGTTCGGGACGTCGCCCGCCTGTTGGAGAAATACCGGCTTTCGGCCGTGGGCGTCTGTTTGCTGCACAGCTATGCGAACCCGGCCCATGAACGGCGGGTGCGGGAAATCCTCGAGGATGCCTGTCCGGGCGTGACGGTGTCCTTGTCGAGCGATGTCTGGCCCGAATACCGGGAATATGAGCGCGCCATGACCACGCTCGTGGACGCCTTCGTGAAGCCGGTGATGCGCCGCTATCTCTCGGATGTTTCCGAACGGCTGCCGGGCGTTCTCAAGGAACGGCCGTTCCTGGTGATGCAATCCTCGGGCGGGGTTTTGAGCGCGGAGCAGGTGGCCGGGAAGCCCATCTCGACGGCGCTGTCCGGTCCGGCGGCCGGCGTTATCGGCGCCCGTGCGGTCGGCGAGGCGGCCGGATTCAAGAATCTGATCACCCTGGACGCCGGCGGCACGTCGACCGACATTTGCCTCGTGGAGGGCGGTGCGCCTCAGCTGACCACCGATGCCTCCATCGGACCCTTTCCGGTCCGCTTGCCGATGATCGACATACGAACCGTCGGGACGGGCGGCGGCTCCATCGCCTGGGTGAACCGCGAAGGCCGGCTCAAGGTGGGGCCGCAGAGCGCCGGCGCGTCCCCGGGACCCATGTGCTATCCGGACGGCGGCGACGCGCCGACCATCACCGACGCATCGGCGGTGTTGGGACGCATTCCGCCCGAGCTCATCGGCGGCGGCATCCCGCTGAACGTCGAGCGCGCGCGGGACGGGATTTCGGCATTGGGCGAAGAGTTGGGCGGCGGTCTGAGCGCCGAACGGCTTGCCGCCGGGATACTCGAAATCGCCAATTGGAACCAGGCCAACCTGATCCGCCAGATGACCATCGAGCGCGGGATCGACCCCAGGGACTTCGCGTTGTTGTCGTTCGGCGGATCGGGGCCGGCGCAGTCGCCGGCGGTCATCGAGCTTCTGGGGATCGGCACCTGTCTGGTGCCGCCGAACCCGGGCAACCTCTCGGCTCTCGGATTGTTGATGGTCGACTACCGGTCCGACCACGTGTTCACCCAGGTGACCGGCCAGGACGACCTGAACCCGGCGGCCGCGGCGGAGATATACCGGACCCTGGAGGCGGCGGCGGTGGATACGCTGGCGGCCGACGGCGTTGCCGCGGGGGATATCACCGTACTGCGCCAGGCGGATATTCGGTACCGGGGCCAGTCCATGGAGGTGCGCGTCGAGGTGCCGGGGGGCGAGTTGACAGAGGCCCTGCTGGACCGGATGGCCGAGAATTTTCACGCGGCTCACGAACGGACCTTCGGCTATTGCTACCGTGACACCCAAAAAATCGAGCTGGTCAATTTCCGTGTCTCGGGTCTCGGTCCAGTGTCGAAACCGGAACTGAATGCCGTCAAATCCGCTCCAGCGGATTTTCCGGCGCCCTCCGGGACACGCCCGGTGTTTTTCGGCGAAGCATGGGTGGAGACGCCGGTTCATCTCCGCGGAAATCTCGAACCGGGGATGAGCGCCATCGGTCCCCTGGTGGTTCAGGAATTCGGATCGACGACGGTGGTTTTCCCCGGCCAGCCGGTATCCGTCGACGGCAACCGAAACCTGCTGATCCTGCCGGCCGGCAGCGGGAATTAGGAGAAGCGCCATGAGATGGACACCGGATCAGGAAGCCGACATCGCCCGGCTTCGCGAGCGGGCCGGGACGGTCGATCCGATCATCCTTCAGATCGTCGAAGGGACGCTGAATTCGATCGAGAGGGAGATCGAGTTCGCCGTCGAACGGACCGCCCGGAGCCCGATGATCCGCGAGGCCCACGACTATCGGGTCGGACTCTTCGACCGTTTCGCCCGCAAACTGACCGGCCGGTCCTACTCGGCCATGCCCGAGGCGGTGCTGCGCGACTACCCGCCGGAGACCATGAAGCCGGGTGACGCGTTCTTCATGAACGACACCTATGACACCGAGGGAGCCATCGGCCACCTGCCCGACATGTGTTCGACGGTGCCGACGTTTCATGACGGTGTCATCGTCGCCTACATCCAGGTCTTCGGTCACCACGACGATATCGGCGGCAAGGTGCCGGGCTCCATGCCCGGAACCGCGTTGTCGGTCTTCGAGGAAGGACTGATGATCCCGCCGATCAAACTCTACGACCGGGGTGTCCGCAACGACGAGGCGTTCAAGATCATCCGCCGCAACAGCCGGGTGCCGGAAATGCTGGAGGCGGATGTCGACTCGGAAATGCAGGCCATCCTCATGGGGTCGGCGCGGATGACCGAGCTGTTCGAGCGGTTCGGCCGGGAAACGGTGGAGGCGTGCTTCCAGGCCATCTTCGACCGCACCCGGGATATTTTCCTCAATGAGCTGATGCCGAAGATCGCCAACGGGACCTATTACGCCGAGGATTATGTGGAGCATGACGCCTTTACCGATCCGCTGCTGCACAAGATCTGCGTCACCATGACCAAGACGGACGGCAAAATCGTTCTCGACTTCAACGGCACCGATCCCCAGGCGGTCGGGCCGATCAATTGGGCCGCCGACTATTCGGGGGGCCGATATCTGATCAAATGGGTATCGCCGATCATGCGCAATCTGGCCGATACGCCCGAGCGGGCGGCGGAGATTCCCTGCAACGAGGGCATGGTCGATCTCTTCGAGGTCGTGTTCCCGCCCAAGGGATCCCTGATCACGCCCATCCGGCCGGCGCCGACCAATGCGCGGGCCTTCCTCCTGCTCCGGTCCCTGAGCCTGTTCGCCAACGTGCTCGCGCAAGCCGTCGAGGGCAGAATGCCGGCGGATCAGGAGACCATCCGCTACACCGGGTTTTACGGTTACGATGCCGCCGGCGGCTATTTCCTGTCGCGGGAAGTGCTGGGCGGCGGCGGCGGCGGGCGGTATTACGCGGACGGATCGGATGCCATCCACGTTGTCCCGGATTCGCGGAACCAGCCCGCCGAATACACCGAAACCCAGTACCCGCTGCGGGTCGAACGGCTTGCGCTGGCCGAGGATTCCGGCGGCGCCGGAGAATTTCGGGGCGGGCTCGGGTATCTCAAGGAATACCGTCCGCTGGTCGACTGCTTCACCCTGGTCTCCGCCGACCGCGTGCGGCTCGGCTGCTACGGGGTCAAGGGCGGCGGCTCCGGCGAGCCGTTCGGCGTCTTCGTCGATGCCGAAGGCGAAAACCGGAAGCTGGGCGGCCTCGAGGACGAGATTCCCGTCAAATCGGGTGAACTGATGCGGGTCGAAACCACGGGCGGCGGCGGTTGGGGCGATCCCCTGGACCGGGATATCGAGGTGGTGCGGATCGACGTGTGGCAGGGGAAGGTGTCCGCCGATGCCGCGGCGAAGGCCTACGGCGTGGTGATCGCCGGCGTCGAGGACGGCGAGCCGTTCATCGACGGCGCCGCGACGGCGGCCTTGCGCCGGAAGATGCGCGCGGCGCAAGACGCCGACGTTCCGATCATCGACCGCGGCGCGGGCGTCGAGACCATCCGGCTCGCCAACCCGGGCGCCGGCGAACTGAAACGCTACGGCTGACCGGGCGAAGCCATGAGCCCGCTGTCGGTATTCATCTTCATGGGAATCCCACTGGCCGCCACACTTGTGGCACTGGTCTTCGCCGCGGCTTCGATCATGCGGTGGAACAGGTCCGATCCGCCGGCCGGACACTACATCGCATCCCGCATGGCGTTCGAACCCGAGGATGCGGAGGACGAGAAGTGGCTCGACGAACTGAACAGCCTGAGGCTTCCCTACCGTCACACCGTCTGCTGATCCCGGCGGCCTGTCGGCGCTTCCCGATCCCCGGCCGATGCTCTACATTTGCGGGATCGGACGGGGGGCCGGTTTCATGTTGTTCAGGCAGCTGTTCGACGGCGTATCATCGACCTATACCTATCTGCTCGCGGCGGGTCCCGGCGGCGAGGCGCTGATTATCGATCCTGTCGCCGACCACGTTGAACGCTACCTCCAACTCCTCGACGAGCTTGACCTCCGCCTGACCAAGGCGGTCGATACGCATATCCATGCCGACCACATTACCGGGTTGGGATTGCTGCGGGATGCGACGCGCTGCGTGACGGTCATCGGGGAGCAGGCACAGGTGGACCGGGTATCCATGCGGGTCGGCGACGGCGAGCCGGTCGAGATCGAGGGGGTGGCCCTGACCGCCATGTACACGCCGGGCCACACCGACGATTCCTACTGTTTTGCGCTTCCCGACAGGGTCTTCACGGGCGATACGCTGCTGATCCGCGGCACCGGCCGGACCGATTTTCAAAACGGCGATCCCCGGCAGGCTTACGACTCGCTGTTCAACAAACTGCTGAAGCTGCCCGATGACACCCTGGTCTATCCCGGGCACGACTATAAGGGCGATACCGTTTCGACCATTGGGGAAGAGCGGGCCTGGAATCCGCGTCTGCAAGTCGGCTCGGCGGACGAATATGCGGAGCTGATGGAAAATCTCGGCCTTCCCGACCCGAAGATGATGGATGTGGCGGTGCCGGCCAATCTGGCGATCGGCCTGCAACAGGACGCCGGAGAGCGGGCGGACGCCACCCTGAGCGTTGAAGACGCCATCGGCGAGCTCGGCCGGGGGGATTTGATCTACATCGACCTCAGGGAAAAGGGCGAGCGGGAAAAGAACGGTGTTATCCCGGGCTCGGTGCATGTGCCGTATGCGCGGTTCGAGGACCAAATCAAACCGGGCGGCATGTTGAATGCGCTCGCGGGCCGCACCGGCCGCCGGCTGGTTCTCTACTGCGCCTATGGCGAACGCTCCGCGCTGGCCCTCGATGCCCTGCGCGAGTCCGGATTTGCGAATGCCCGGCACATCGGGGGCGGCATCGACGCCTGGAAACAGGCGGACGGCCCGCTCGGACAGGCCGGCTAGGCCGGGCCCGCCAATTGGATAATTTGACCGGCGGCATCGGCCGCGCCTTCGCAAGCCGAAACTACCGCATCTACTGGTCGGCGCATCTCGCGACGATTCTCGGTGTGTGGGTCAACCGCATCGCCATCCAGTGGGTAACCTGGGAGCTCACGGAATCCTTCGCCTGGCTGGGCATTGTCGGCGCGGCCAATATGGTCCCGACGATGTTTTTCGGACCGGTCGCCGGTGCGACCGCCGACCGGTACGGCCACCGCATCCAACTGCAGATATCGACGATGGCCGGCGGCCTAGTCGCGCTGGCAATGGCGATACTGGTGATGACGGGTCTGATGACCATCGAACTCCTGCTCGTGTTGGCGCTTCTTGCGGGCGTGAGCCGGGCCTTCAACGTTGCCGCGCGCGGCGCGCTTGTTCATGCGGTTGTCCCGCGAGAGCTGCTTTCGGCGGCGATAGGCGTATCCAGCGCGACATTTCATGGCGGGAATTTCTTCGGCATGGTCCTTGGCGGGACCATCATTGCGACCCTCGGCGCCGGTGCCGCCCTCATCGTTTATGCGGTCGGCGCCGCCACAGCGGTGTTCCTGTTGAGCCTATTGCGTATCGATGAAAGCCAATGGGAGAACGCGGCGCCCCGGAAGTTCGAGCTGATCGCCGATCTCCGCGCGGGATTTACCTATACCTTTGGTCACCGCGGCATCCGGCTGATCATGTCCGTGTCCGCGATCGTCGCCCTGTTCGTGCTCCCGTATCTGGAAATGCTGGCCGGCGTTGCCGACGAAGTCTTCGCCCGGCGCGCGGACGGTCTCGCCGTACTGGCGAGCGCCACCGGTCTCGGTGCGATGACCGGCGGGCTCTGGCTGGCGCGGCGCGGCCGAACCGAGGGCCTTACCCGCATCCTGCTGGGGGCTTCGGCGCTGGGGGCGCTGGGCGTCGCCGCCTTTGCGCTGACCGAAATGTTCTGGCTCGCTCTGCTGCCGATGTTCGTCATCGGGATAGCGGTCGTCAGCGCCCAGACGGCGTCCATGAGCCTCATACAGAATGCGGTCGCGCAGGAGTTTCGTGCGCGCGTGTTCAGCATCAACGCCGTCGTTGCGGTCGGGTTCCCGGCGCTTGGCGCCATCGGAATCGGTTGGGTCGCCAATATGACCGGGGTCCAAATTCCGCTGCTCGGGGCCAGCCTCATCGGACTGGCTGGGTGGGCGATGCTGTCGAAACAGGTGCTGGAGATTGCCGCCGAGGTCGAAAATCAGGGCCTTTCCCCCGCCGGGACAGCCGCCGCCCGCGAAGCGTAGGCGGCCGCACGATTATCGCTTTGCCGTTCCGCCGGAAACTGCTCTAGACTCCGTCCAGCGCAGGAGAATTCGAATGAAACTGTATGCCCGGCCGGCGTCCCCCTTTGTTCGAAAGGTGCGCGTCACGGCTCTCGAAACCGGCCAGGAATCCGCGATCGAGGTGATCATGATGGGCTCGCCGGAGGAACAGCGGGAGCGCGTGCCTAAGCACAATCCGTTGGGCAAGATTCCTGCCCTGGTATTGGATGACGGCCGGGTCCTCTACGATTCCCGCGTTTGTTGCGAGTATCTGGACGCCCGGCATGCCGGCCCGCCCCTGTTTCCGCCGCCCGGTCCCGAGCGCTGGGAAGCGCTGCGGTTGCAGGCGTTGGGGGACGGCATAGGCGATGCCGCCGTCCTCATCGGAGTGGAGGAATTCCGCCCCGAAGAGCATCGATCCGAGGGCTGGGTAAAGGGTCAAACCCGAAAGATCACGCGGTCGCTGGATACGCTGGACTCCGAAATCGCCCAGCTGGACGGACCGCTCAATATCGGTCAGATCGCCGTCGCCTGCGGGATCGGATATGTGGAGTTCCGGGTTCCGCAGTTGGCCTGGAAGGCGGAGCGGCCCGGGCTCGCCGCCTGGTATCATGATTTCTGCGAGCGGCCGTCCATGAAGTCGACGTTCTTTGCCCGGCCGAAAAATATGAACCCGCCGTCGAAGAGCTAGGCTGGCGCGCTCTCGGCACTCAGCGCGCCCGCTCGGCGTTGAGCGGGGCCTCACTGTTCTCAGTCAGGGTATCGTAAACAAACGCCAAGTGCTGACGGGCAGCGGCACGGGCGCGTTCCGGGTCACCGGAGACGACGGCGTCACAGATCTCGGCGTGCTGGGACTGGATCTGACCATGTTTCCTTGGCTCTTCATGGAGCTTGTCGAGGCTGTACGCGATATATGACCTCAACACCTCCATCAATCCACGCATGACGTGAATGAGTGCGAGATTGTGAGATGCCTCCGCGATAGAGAGGTGAAACTCGAAATCGACGCGGGCTTCCGTCTCGTGATCGCTTTCAGGATCGGCGTAGACTGCCTCGAGTTCGCGGTGCTTGGCCGAAATGGCACTACGCTCTTCCGGCGTCGCTCGGCTGGCAGCGTGAAATGCGGCCGTCATCTCTAGTGCATCGCGGAGTTCCAGGACCTGGAACACCATTCCGGGACGGGAACGGACAAGTTCCAACAGCGGGTCGCTGATCCCGGCTTCACTGATATCAAGCACCACCGTACCGCCGCGTCGGCGGGATTCGAGCAAGCCTCTGGACTCCAAAATTATGATCGCCTCACGCAACGTCGGGCGCGAAATTCCCAGCTGCTCGGCGAGTTCGCGTTCCGGCGGCAACTTTTCTCCAGGACGCAGCGCCCCGGTCAAAATCATTTCCTCGATTTGCTCGACCACCGTGTCTGAGATGCGGGTGGGCTTGATGGCGGTGAATTCTACCATGGAATTCGTGTGCTCCGATTCCTAAGCGTATCCAAAATCTAACATTGTATTTTGGTCAGGCCAATTAAAGTTTTTCATAATTTCATTGACTCCAATTTTATTCTCTATAAAAATTAATGATCTGACCGAAAACGGTCGAACCAAATAATTTGAGAGAGTTCTCTCGCTAATAGGGAGAAGGTTCGTTGAGCCAACCGAAAAATTCGCGCGATCAAGGGGCCTTGAAGCCGAAAACAAGCGAGTCTTTCGGCATTCGACCTCCCGGAATTCAAGTGATTGTCCGGCAGCTGCCGGCAACCAACCTAGAGGAGTAGAGACGTGAAAAAAACTTTGAAGACACTGACTGTTGCTGCCGCGATTGCGGCGGCGGCGGCCTTGCCGGCAGGCTCGGCCGAGGCCCAGGAGAAGAAAATTCTCCTGAAAACTCCCATTGCCTTCGCAACGGCGTTGCCTGGACTCGGTTCGCCGATCCCGCGCGTTGCCGAAGATCTGAACCGGATGTCGGGCGGCACTCTCAAAATGCGGGTTTACGAACCCGGTAAACTGGTGCCTGCGTTCGAGATCTTGGATGCCGTTTCGTCCGGCAAGATCAACTCCGGCTACGCCACCGCGGGCTACTGGGCGGGCAAGATTCCCGCCTCGCCGCTGTTCGCCGCCGTACCGTTCGGCCCGGAGGCCGGTGAGTACATGGCCTGGATCTACTATGGCAACGGCCGAAAGCTCTATCAGGAGATGTACGACCAGGCGGGCTACAATGTGCATGTCGTCCCCTGTGCGATCATCGCCCCGGAGACTTCCGGTTGGTTCGCCAAGGAGATCAACTCCGCCGAAGACCTCAAGGGTCTGAAAATGCGTTTCTTCGGACTTGGCGGAAAGGTCATGCAGAAGCTCGGCGTCGCCACCTCCTTGCTGCCGGGCGGAGACATTTTCCCCGCGCTGGAAAAAGGCACCATCGACGCGACGGAATTTTCCATGCCGGCTATCGACCAGCGCTTAGGCTTCCACAAGCTTGTCAAATACAACTACTTCCCCGGCTGGCATCAGCAGTCGACCCTGTTCGAGCTTCTGGTCAACAAGGACGTCTGGAAGGGTATGTCTAAGCAACAGCAAGCCATCGTCGAGGCAGCATGCAAGGCCTCCATGGCAGACAGCTTCGCCGAAGGAGAAGCCATACAATTCGCGGCGATGACGCAAAACGTCGAGAAACACGGCGTGAAGATCAAATTCTGGTCCGACGAAATGCTGACCCTCTTCGCGGACACCTGGAAACAAGTCGTTGAAGAGGAAGTCAAGAAAGACGCCTTCTTCGCGAAGGTCTGGAAGGACCTCAGCACATTCCGCGCGGGCTACGCCGTGTGGAAGAAACACGGCTTCCTGCCGCGCTAATAACCTACTAACCTATATTCCAAAGCCTTGTCCGGGGGCGGCTGACCGATAGATCGGTCCCGCCTCCGGACTAATGTTTGCCCGCGTGTCAATGACCGGGGAAAATCATGGAAGTCGCCCGTCACCAATGTGAGCGAACATCACGTTGACAACAAAAGACACTCGCCAGATGCCGGAACGAACCGAAACCAGTTCACCTAGCCCGGTAGATGCGCTCGAACGCATCATCGAAACGGAGGATACGGACCACACGCCGCTCGCCGACACTCTCGATCGTTTTGTGAACATCGTCGGCAAGACGGTGATGTGGGTAAATGTGGCGCTGATACTTGCGATCATTCTTCAAGTTGGTCTGCGCTATCTGTTCAACCAGAACCTGCCCAAGCTCGATGAGATCCAATGGCATTTCTATGGCCTGACAACCATGATCGGGTTGAGCTATGCGATGGTTAAGGACAGCCACGTGCGGGTCGATGTCATCCATGCGCACCTTCGCGACAATGCAAAGCGAATTATTGAGATTGTCGGCATCCTCGCACTACTGGTTCCGTTCCTGTTCCTGATGATCGACCAAGGCTACGACTATTTCGCCGAGTCGTACCGTGTCAACGAGCGTTCCGACAGCCCGACCGGCCTTCCCGCCCGTTGGGCCTTCAAGTTCATTATTCCCTTGAGCTTCGTTTTGCTCGCCATCGCCGCGGCGGCGCGCCTCATTCATAGTCTGCATGCGCTCGTAACCGGCAGGGGCGAGCAGAAAGGCTGGGGCCTCGGAATTATCCTTGTCCTCTTCCTGGGTACAGCAGTGTTCACCGCGGGTCTCGGCACATTGGTTGAGACGACGGAAGAGAAGCTGGTCGTCGCCATGTTCATGACATTTATCGGGCTGCTATTCACCGGTTTTCCCGTGGCCTGGGTGCTGGCGGGGGTCGGCATGGCGTACGGCGGGGTCGCGTTCCTGTTTGACAACGGCCTGATGGCCTGGACCGGACTGGAGGAAACTCTCACCGGGCTCGACTACCTGACTCTCGGCGCGGTGGTGAACCGCATATACGCCATCATGTCGAATGCCGTCCTGGTGGCGCTGCCGATGTTTATCTTTATGGGGTTGATGCTGGACGAATCGGGTGTCGCCCAGCGGCTGATGGACTCCATGCAGCGCGTGTTCGGTACCGTGCGGGGCGGTCTCGCCATCACCGTCACGGCCATCGGCATCATCCTGGCCGCGTCAACCGGCATTATCGGCGCGTCGGTCGTGTTGCTCGGGGTTCTATCTCTTCCCGCGATGATGCGGCAGGGCTATTCGAAACCGCTCGCGACGGGGACGATCGCCGCTTCGGGAACCCTGGGAATTCTCATTCCTCCGTCGATTATGCTGGTCATCATGGCCGATCAGATGGCGCTCTCGGTGGGCGATCTGTTCATGGGCGCATTTTTTCCGGGCCTGATCATCGGCGGCTTGTATCTCGTGTTCATTATCCTTTTGGGACTCGTAAGGCCGGATGCGGCGCCGGTGCCCGATGGCGCGCGCCGGCCCGATTGGGCTGCGATCAGAGACATGTGCGTCGCGGTGTTGCCGCCGGTAGCACTTATTCTCGCCGTGCTCGGCTCCATCTTTGCCGGCATCGCGACACCGACCGAGGCGTCGGGTGTCGGCGCCTTGGGCGCGACGCTGCTGGCGGTCGCCTATCGCCGTCTTTCGTGGCGAAAATTGGTCAACGTTTGTATGACCACGTTCAGCACAACCGCATACATTTTCGCCATTTTTCTCGGCGCCACGGTGTTCTCCTACGTCCTGCGGGAATTGGGTGGCGACGCGTTGATCGAGGAGTTGATCGGCGCGACGGGGCTGGGACCGGAAGGGACGATTTTCTTCATCCTGCTCATCGTGTTCCTGCTCGGCTTCGTGCTCGACTGGATCGAGATTACGCTGATCGTCCTGCCGCTCATGCGGCCGATCGTGAACGCAATTGGGCTCGACGTGCCCGGTTTCGACGTCCTCGACGAACCGACATTGGTCTGGTTCGTGATCCTGGTGGCCGTCACCTTGCAAACCTCGTTCCTGACACCGCCGGTGGGGTTTGCGCTCTTCTACCTGAAGGGCGTCTGCCCGCCCGAGGTCAAGCTGACCGACATATACAAGGGGGTGGTCCCGTTCGTGCTGCTGCAGCTCGTCGGCCTCGCCATCGTGTTTTCCTTCCCCGAGGTGGCGACGTGGCTGCCGTCGGTCGCATTCAAGTAGGAAACACACTAGTAGCCGCGGGACCAGTCCACCACCTGCTGCAGCGGCTCTCCGGCGCGAAACCGGCGGATGTTGTCGACAACCTGGGGCACCATCTGTTCGACCGGCGGACGGCGTGCCACATGGGGCATGATGGTGATTTTCGGGTGGTCCCAGAGGGGACTGTCTTCGGGCAAGGGTTCGGGTTCGGTAACGTCCAGGGTCGCGCCGGCCAGTTTCCCGGAATCCAAGGCTGCAATCAGGTCCTGATGATTGATCAGCCCGCCGCGCGCCAGGTTGATGATGGATGCGCCATCGGGCATGGCATCGAAAGCTTCCCGATCGATCAATTCCCGGGTGTGGGGATTCAGCGGCAGCATCAGCACGCCGATTTCCGTTTTGGCCAGAAACGAATGAAACCCCCCGGGGCCGTGGAACACGTCGATCGGCGCATCGTTTTTGGCCGTCCGCGCCCAGGCAATGACATGGAAGCCGAGAGAACCGATCAATTCCGTCATCGGCTTGGCAAGAGTGCCGTAACCGAAAAATCCGACGGTCCGTTCATGCGGTTTGGGCTGTGGCAGGGGCGACCAGTTGTGCTCGCGTTGTTGAGCCTGGTAGGCCGGCATCTGCCGGTGATGGCGGAGGACCTGCAGCAGGCAGTACTCGGTCATTAGCGGATCGCCGCCCGGCGGTTCGGTCTTGGTAAGGGGTACGTCGGGCATGTCCGTCTTGCCCAGGAGTCCGTCGACCCCCGCCAGCATGGTCATCATCAGCTTGAGGTTCGGCAACGCGGGCAGGTCCCTGAAGATGGGCCGCCCGAAGACCAGAAACTCGATTTCGGCGGGATCACCCAAAGCGTCCATGGACCGCACTTCATCGTTCGGCAACGCCTGTCCGAGGAGTTCCGCCCACTGCTCATCGGTGCCGCGGACCGAGTTGAATATCAGTATAGCCACCGCCGTCTCCGTGTTTCGGGTCGCAGCATGATGGCTCGGAGGGTGTCGATCAAGCGGGGGAAGCCGTGATATGACATTCCGGACACAGGAACAGGAATTGTCCGTTGAATTTCGCAAGTGACAACGTAACCGGGGCGGCGCCGGAGATCATCGAGGCGTTGAGCGCGGCCGCGGCAGCCGGGCCGGAAATGCCCTATGGGGCGGATTCCTATACGGCGCGCGCCGAGGCATTGATGAACGAGGTCTTCGAAAAGGAGGTTTCGGTCTTCTTTGTCGCCACGGGCACGGCGGCCAACTCGCTTTCGCTTTCGCAGCTGGTCCCGCCTTATGGCGGCGCCTATTGCCACGAGGACGCCCATATTCAGGTGCATGAGGCGGGCGCCCCCGAGCATTACGGCGGCAAGTTGATCCCGATCGGCGGCGAGCACGCAAAACTGACCCCGGCCGCCTTGCTGCCCGCCATCGCGAAGGCGGTCCCGCCCGTTCATCATGTCAAGCCGTCGGCCGTAAGCATCACCCAGGCGAGCGAATCCGGGACGGTGTATACGCCCGAAGAGATCAAGGTCCTGGCATCCTGCTGCCGGGAGCACGGCATGCGGCTTCACATGGATGGGGCCCGGTTTGCCAACGCGGTCGCCTCGATGGGCGTATCGCCCGCCGAGACCACCTGGAAGGCCGGTGTCGACGCGTTGAGTTTCGGCGCGACGAAGAACGGCACACTGGCGGCGGAGGCGGTGGTGTTTTTCAATCCCGCCGACGGCGAGGAATTCGCATACCGGCGAAAAAGGGGCGGCCACTTGTTTTCGAAGATGCGCTTCCTGACCGCGCAGTGGGAGGCGTATTTGAGCGGCGGTCTTTGGCTCGCTCTGGCGGATCATGCCAATGCCATGGCGGCGCGGCTCGGATCGGCGTTGTCCGAAATACCGGCCGTCGAGATACTTCACCCGGTGGAGGCCAATATGGTCTTTGCCGAATGGCCCGCCTCGACAACCGACGACCTCGTCAAGCGGGGCTTCGTTTTCTATGCCCAGGAGTCCGAAGGCCGAAGCCGCGTCCGGCTGGTCATGGCGTTCGACACGCGCTCGGAAGATGTGGAGAAGCTGATCGAAGCCCTACGCGGGCATCAAGCGGCACACGCGGCACCGTGACTGCAAAAAGCAGGGCCTGAACTGGTCAGGCCCTGGTTGGGGAACGTGTGACCGGGCCGAAAACCCGGTACGGGAGAATCCGCTAAATGTGGTCCGGCACGCGGTCGGCGACGCTGAGATTGTCCTCGATCGACTTCACGCCGTTGATGTTCTCGGTCGCCAGGTGTACGGCCTTCCGGGCGTCCTCGGAACCGACCAAACCCCAGAGGCGCACGACACCGTCTTTGACCACGACATTGATGGTCGATGATCCGGACCAGGCGTGCTTGTCGAACTCGGCGATGACGGCCTCGCGAATCTCCTGATCGCTGGCGTCGGTCTCGGGCAGTCCGGTCTCTTTCACCGCAACCAATGCCTGGATGATGTTCGCCCGGCTCACGATACCTTTGAGCTTCCCATCCTCGACCACCGGGACCCGCTTGATACGCTTGGTCTCCAAGGTCTCCGCGATTTCGGAAACCGCGGTAAATTCGGTGACCGCGATGACGTCGGCGGTCATTACGTCGGCGGCCGTTCTGCCGTGGGACTTCAAGTACTCCTGAGGCGTGTCCTTGGGGTCGCCCAACAGGCTCAGCCACCACGAGCGCGGAAGTTCGTGATCGCCGCGTACGCGATGTACCAAGTCACCCTCACTGACGATGCCGTGCAAGGTGCCATCGACATCGACGACCGGGACGGCGCTGATGCCGCGTTCGATCAGCAGCCTCGCAATATCGGCGACGGGCTCGTCAGGACCGACGGTGATGACGTTGGTCGTCATGATATCCTTGGCGAACATTGGATCCTCCTGTCAGTGTTCCGACAACATGGTGACGAAAAGCCATTGATCCCGCATTGACGCCTATCAAGCAAGATCAATCGGTTCCGAAAATTGCGCCGATTTCACGGCCGATCAGTTGCCATCGCGCCCGGCCCTCGTAGTTGCCGGCGGAAAGCAATTCGTCTGCGCGGAGTTCGGCTTGCGCCAACGCATCCCGTCCAAACCGTTCGACGAACATGCTGGCGGCGGACCGGATAACGCTCATGTCGGTCACGTCCCGTTGGGATCGAGCGCACCGTGCGGAGCAGTTTGCGACAAGCGGACAATCCGGGAGTCTTGGGCGATCGCTGTGAAATACGGACATTGGGCACGCCTCTCGGATATTCCCGAAGTTTAGAGTACCCGGGGCATGGCCGGATTGACCGTGATCAAGCGGGAGTTCCCGTCGCTAATGAGCCATCAGGACCGGTATGGTCATGTGGCCGAGCATGTGAGCGGTCACTCCCCCGAAAACCCATTCCCGCCAACGGGCGTGTCCGTACGCGCCCATCACGATCATATCGGCACTTTGATCGGCGGCCCGCGAGAGCAGCATGTCCGCAACGCCGATATCGTTGACGGTGACCGACTGGGCTTCGCATTTGATACCGTGCCGGGCGAGATGGAGGCTGATGTCCGCACAGGGTATTTCGCCGTGGCTGCCGTTCGGATTGACGGCAATCACGTCGACATGATCGGCCTGTGACATAAGCGGAATGGCGTCGTGAACCGCCCGCGTCGCCTGCGGACTGGCGTTCCACGCGACCATAATGCGTTTGCCGATGTCCGCGGATTGGCTCACGTAAGGCAATATCAGGATCGGCCGGCCGATTGACAGCAGCAGGCCGTCGGGCACGTCGCCGCCGGCCGGCTGTTCGGGGTTGCGCTGGCCGGCGATGACCAGGTCACAGTAATGTGCGTGCCTGGCGACGACGTCCGCCTTGGGCCCTTGATCGACGCGCCATTCCGTGGAAACACCCGTCGGCCCGGCTATCCCGCGGAACATGTTCTCCGCCGCCTCGGCCTGCCGCCTGTCGAGTGTTTCCTGCTCGTCATAAAATTCCGGGGGCAGTTGGGCGGCGTCATATATGGGGATGAACGGATCGGCGAGGACAAACAGGCCGGTCAGGTGAGCTTCGTACTGTTGCGCCAGCCGCGCGGCTACTTCCACATGGACTTTGTTTTGCTCGGTGCCGTCCATGTGCACCAGGATATCCCGCATCACTTCCTGCCCATCTCCTTATCTCATGCGGACCATTCGTGTCCGTCATGCCTGGAAAACGATCATCACGAAACTAACGGCCGGTTTGTCCCGCCGCTTTGACCTGGGTCAATGGGTGGTCGTCGTCGGGCCGATCATCCGGCAAGGCCAATAACGGCGAGGACGGCAAAGAACAAGCCGGCCACGGCCATTCCGGCCGATTGTGCTGATCAGGGCGCCGTAACGCTTGACGGCGGCGGAAATTGGCCCAAATTTAGAAATACGACGGGTCCGGCAGTGCACATGACGTGGCCGCCGAGAGCACCCGACGCCGACAGAGGCGCCTTGCATGGGCCTCGCCGCCACGCTCGCTTAAGGAGGACGAATGGCCATGGCGCGTGTTCCAGTATTCAACAGCCCATTACTTCTCGGATTCGATCAGCTTGAACGGGTATTGGACCGGGCGTCGAAAGCGTCCGCCGAGGGCTACCCGCCCTACAATATCGAACAGCTGGGCGAAGAAGAGCTCCGCATTACCTTGGCGGTCGCCGGTTTCACCCTGGATGACCTGGACGTTACCATCGAAGACAACCAGTTGGTCATTCGCGGCAGGAATGGCGAGGACGGGACGGATCGGGTCTATCTCCACCGGGGCATTGCCGCCCGCCAGTTTCAGCGGGCTTTTGTTCTCGCGGAGGGCATCGAGGTAACGGCGGCCCGGCTCGAAGACGGTCTGCTTCATATTGATTTGCGACGTCCCATCCCCGAACCCGAGGTGCGCTCCATCAAAATCGAGAAGGGAGCCGGCAAGGCAAAAGCGTCGCCTCGAACCATCGATGTGGATGCCGAGTAGAAAAGGGGAACGGAAATGACCGAGGACAATCAAAACCCGAACACCGGCGAGCCCATCGATCTCGATTCTGCATTGGTGTCGGCCTCCGACCTTGCCCTATGGGGTATGGATGAAGTGGCCTACGTGCGGCCGATCACGACCGAGGACGGCCGGCAAGCCGCCGGAATTTTTGCCGCCGATGGTGAGCAGATCGGCGCCGCCCCGGATGAGGAGATCGCCGCCGCCGCCGCAATCCAGGAGGGGCTCCTGCCCGTCCGGGTGCACTAGCTAAACAATCTGGATATTGGCGCCCTAAGCCGCGCGATTGGCTGTCTGGTCCGTCAGCAGCGAATACAACGCTTCAGGGGTGTCGGTCGCGCGAAGCTTGTCGCAGACGCCCTTGTCCCGCAGAACGCGTGATACCCGCGAAAGCGCCTTCAGGTGCTCTGCGCCGGCGTTTTCCGGGGCGAGCAGGAGAAAGATCAGGTCGACCGGCCGCTCGTCGATGGAATCAAAATCGACCGGCCTTTCGAGCCGCGCGAACAGTCCGTAAAGCGTGCCGAGATCGGCGAGTTTTCCATGTGGGATGGCGATGCCGTTGCCCACGCCGGTCGTGCCCAGTTTCTCCCTTTCCAGCAGAACCTCGAACACCTCGCGTTCACCGATGTCGAACAATGTCGCCGCACGCTTCGCAAGCTCTTGAAGCGCCTGTTTCTTGCTGGTGACCTTAAGGTTGGGAATTACACTTTCAGGTGTTATGAGCTCGGCGATTTCCATTGCCGTTCCTTCGACCAGGTGATCGGCTCATTCGAGTGAGCCATCCAGCGCTTATTGCCCGAGATGGACAACCAAACCGGATTTCCGACCGGTCCCGGAGCCGGGATGCGTCTCCACCGATGTGGCTACGGACGGATTTCCAGTTGAGATGTCGTTGGGGATCACGTTAAAGCGCAATGTTTTTTATGAACGATAACGACGAATTAGCTCCCGCTGAACGCGAGAGGGCCGGACCCTAAAACCCGGTGTCACGGCTGTCAAGGGGCGGTCGCCTCCGAGTCCGAAATGCGATATCCCGGGTCAGCCGGCCAGCAGCGCTTTCTCGCGGCGACGCTGTACCGAAGACGGAATATTCATTGATTCCCGATACTTGGCGACGGTTCGCCGGGCAATATCAATGCCTTCCGCATTCAACAATTCGACCATCTTGTCATCGGACAAAATGGTATCCTTGGTCTCTCCGTCGACCAGCGACTTGATTTTGTGTCTCACGGATTCCGCCGAGTGCGCTTCTCCGCCGACCATCGAGGCGATGGCCTGGGTGAAGAAGTACTTCAACTCGTAAATGCCCCGGGGCGTGTTGATGTACTTGTTCGAAGTCACCCGGCTCACCGTGCTTTCGTGCATCTCTATTTCTTCGGCGATGTCCCGTAGCACCAGGGGCTTGAGATGTTCGACGCCCCTGGCAAAAAAAGCTTCCTGCTGGAGGACGATTTCCCGGGACACCTTGAGGATGGTCGTCGCCCGCTGGTGCAGGGCCTTGACGAGCCAGTTCGCCGATTGATATTTCTCCGCGATGTAGGCCTTCTCATCCTTGGTTCTTACCGCGGCGGAAACCTCGGCATGGTACCTGTTGTTCACCAGCACCCTGGGTAGGGTTTCGCTGTTCAGTTCAACGACCCATTTGCCGCCCGGTCCGGAGCGCATAATAACGTCGGGCGTAATGGGCTGCGCCATCACATGATCGAATGCCTCGGCCGGCCGATGATTAAGGGCCCAGATTTCGCCGATCATGTCACGGATATCATCGATATCCACGTGACACAGCTTGGAAAGGGCGGGGTAGTCGTGTTGTCTCAGCAGTTCGACATTTTCCAGCAGACACTCCATTGCCGGGTCCAGCCGATCCCGTTCGCGGAGCTGTATAGTCCAGCATTCGACCAATGACCGGGCGAAAATACCCGGTGGATCCATCAGTTGAAGCCGGGAGAGCACAGCCTCCACCTTTCCCGCGGGGCAGCCCAGACGTTCGGCGACGGTTTCCACTTCGTCGGCGATTCGGCCTGCCTCGTCCAGCGACTCGATAAGTTGAATTGCTATCAGGCGATCGGCCGGGTCTTTGATGTCGACGGTGATCTGCGCCATGAGGTGATCGCGGAGAGAAATTTCCTGAGAGAGGGTTTGCTCAAGAATTGTAGCGGTGCTTTCGCCCGAACCGCCGCCCCCCCCGATCGGCGAATAATCCGCCGGCCGCGGCGCGGCGCCGTCGTCCGTCCAATCGTTCTGATAGTCGGCATCGAGTGCCTCGACCTGGGGTGTTTCCGGTGAATCCGCGTCAGCGAACTCGAGGTTGGCCGAATTGTCGGCCTCCTCCGGGCTGCTCCCGCTTTCCGCCGGTTGTTCCCCGGAGCGATCAGGCTCGTCAAACTGTTCCTGGCTGTTTTCGTCCCGTTCGAGCATGGGGTTTTCGGCGAGTTCGCCCTCCACATACTCAACGAGCTCGACGTTGGACAGTTGAAGAAGTTTGATCGCCTGTTGGAGCTGGGGCGTCATGATCAGTGACTGTCCCTGGCGGAGTTCGAGGCGGGGGACTATGGCCATCGACGGTCTAAAGGTTGAATTGGTCGCCGAGATAGACCCGGCGCACGTCTTCATTGCCGACGATATCGGAAGCGGTGCCTTCCATCAGAACCATGCCGTCATGGATGACGTAGGCCCGGTCGATCACGTCGAGGGTGTCGCGGACGTTGTGATCCGTTAACAGCACGCCAATGCCCCGGTCCTTGAGGTGGGCGACGAGGTCGCGAATGTCGTTGACGGCGATCGGGTCGATCCCGGCCAACGGTTCGTCCAGGAGTACGAAGCTTGGCCGCGAGGCCAGGGCGCGCGCGATCTCCACCCGGCGGCGTTCACCCCCGGACAACGCCAGCGCAGGTGTTCTCCTGAGATGGGTGATCGAGAATTCGGCCAGCAGCGCATCCAGCATCGCCTCGCGCCGGTGACGAGATTTCTCGATGACTTCAAGAACCGCGCGGATATTGTTCTCGACCGTTAATCCTCTGAAGATGGAGGCTTCCTGGGGCAGGTATCCAATCCCCAGCCGGGCCCGCCGATACATGGGCAATTCGGTGATGTCTTCGCCGTCGAGGACGATCGAACCCGAATCCGGCGCAACGAGACCCGTAATCAGATAGAAGCAAGTGGTCTTGCCTGCTCCATTCGGACCGAGCAGCCCGACGACCTCACCCCGGTCGATCGCTATCGATACGCCTCGGACAACCGGCCGTTTGTCAAATCGCTTGCCGAGATTGTGGGCCGACAGACCGCGAATATTCTCGGCAACGATCCGGGGCGCATTTGCCGCCTGGTCGTCCATCGGGCCAGCCCGCCTGTGGCTCGGTTTGAGGGGCTGCCTGCTCACTGGCGGGGCTCCAATATGTTGATGTTCTGTATCATGCTCACGGCCATCTGTTGTGCGTAGGCTTTCAAATCCTATTTCTTGGGAACCAACAGGCCCCTGACAGGCCCTACCATCTTACTGATCCCGGTGTTCAAATCGATTTCGGCATTGTCTCCGGCAAGCTGATTTTCGCCGCGCGTAATGCGGACGTTTCCGGTCAATGTGGCGATCCCGGAATCCACATTGTAGACGCCCTCGTTCGCCCGAACCGTATCGATTTCGGTCTGGATGACGACATCGTCGAACGCCTCTACGCGGAAGACCCGGGATTTGCCCTGCCGGTCGCTACGGAGAAAGGCCACCAGAACTTCGGCGCGAATTCGTTTGCCATCGTGAAGACCGACGGCGCGACCCCGGGCGACCGCCATTTGCTTCTGCTCCCAATACTCCATCTGCTGATTGGCGGTAATTTGATCGTTGCCGGTATCCAGTCGAACCCGATCGCCGGCAACCACCAGGATGGCCTTTTCAAGATTGTACACGGCGGAATCGCCGGTGATGTTTTCCGACGGCGAGGCGATTTTGACGCCACCGGCCGCCTCCAGTCGCGACAACTCCGTGGTGCCGTCGCTACCCCTCGCGTAATGGGCCCTGAGGACATCCGCCCTCACCGCGATGTCTTTGCGCACGGCTCTGGCGTTGCCGCGGGCGATCAATACGTCGTTCTCCCGCTGCCACTCGATGCCGTCATCGGCGAATATCTCTATGGGACCGCCATCGGCATCGCTGGCGAGGTTCAGCGATTGCCCGAAAACCGGAGAGGCGGCCGCGATTCCCAGCGATAGGGCGAGTGCGGGTCCGATCAGTTTTCCGGCGCGAATCATCGAGCCTCCCGCGCCAGTTTCGGAAAGATCACGAGTTTGGATTTGCCGCTGAAAAAGATGATCTGGCCCTTGTTTTCCAGCCTAAAGCCCTGGGCCTCCAGTTGGCCGAACGGCCCCTGACCGCGAACGGGAGAATTACTCTCGGCATTGCCGAGGCCTAAATCGATTTGCGCCGCCTTGGTGTCGAATTGGTACCCTGCATCGTGAAACAGCTTCACCGAGCCTTCGAGCCCGAGCTTCTTGCTGTCCTGATCATAGACGCCCGAATTGGCGGTTAGTACGATCCAGCTGCCGTCCCGCGACGTGATATCGGCCTTGGGCATCTCGAGTTCGACGGACGTACCTCCAAACAAAAGGTTTCTCGCCAGGTCGGCGGTAATTGTATACCGCTGATCTTTTCGGTCCGAGCCGACGAAGCGGGCATTGACCATCGCGGGGACACCACCCTCCGTCGCCTGCAGCTTCGCAAATCGGAGGCCGAACCTCTGATTTTCGAAGTCGAGCTGCGGCCAAACGACAACCAGGACGATCAAAAATAATGCCGTCGCCGGCAGGAAAATTTTCATGAACGAAACGAACCGGCTGTAACCGGCACTGCTGCGCCGGTTTTCGCTGCGCGCGGATGCGGTAAAGATATCCGCCGACCTATCCGCCGGGGTCACAGGGGCCGTGGCTGCGGTTCGCCCGTCCATCGTCTCACACCACCCCCGCACGCATGCAGTCGTGAATGTGGATCACGCCGCAAAGCTCGCGCCCTTCGGCCACAAGCAGGTTCGTAATCTCATAATCATTCATTAGCTGCACGGCTTCACTGGCCAGGGCCCCGGGAGAAATAGTCCGGGGGTCCGCCGTCATAACGTCTTCGGCGTTCATTGCCAAAATGTCGCCGGAGATGTGCCGGCGCAAATCACCATCGGTGATAACTCCCACCAGATCCTCTCCGCTGGTGACGGCAATACAGCCCAGCCGCTTATCGGTCATTTCGGCCAAGACTTCGGGCATCTCCGTTTCGATTGACGCTGTCGGAAGCTCGTCGCCGGTGTGCATGAGATCGGCGACGCTCAAAACCCGGAGCGCCCGTTCGGCCAGATGTCCCCCGGGATGAAAGGTCTTGTAGTCGGTCACCGATATGCCTTTGCGCTCCATCATCGCAATGGCCAGCGCGTCTCCCAGCGCGAGCATCATGGTGGTCGAGGTAGTTGGTGCCAAGCCATTGGGACAGGCTTCATCGACCGGGGGGAGCGCGAGGGCAACGTCCGCGTGGACCGCGAAAGCGCTGTCGGCCCGGCTGGTCACGGCGATCAAGGGAATGCCGAACCGCTTTACGTAGTTGGTAATGTCCGAAAGCTCCGGCGTTTCCCCCGAATTCGATAGTGCCACCACGGTATCCTGTTTCACGATCATACCGAGATCACCGTGACTGGCCTCCGCCGGATGAACGAAGTAGGCAGGCGTGCCGGTCGATGCCAAGGTGGCGGCAATCTTCTTGGCCACGTCTCCGCTTTTCCCCATGCCGGTGACGATGACCCGGCCATCGGTCTGTTGAAGCAAATCCAAGGCACTGGTGAAATTTCCATCCAGGCTGTTCAGCAATGCCTCCAAACCGTCTTTGGCGAGCGATAGAACACGCGCTGCCGCCCGCAGGTCTTCGTCGGACTTGTTGGACCCATCTTGACCGTCATCACGTCGAAGGGGCGTCGGATTGCTCATCTATGGACAAACACTCTCGTCGAAATGGAGACCGGGGTTGTATTCGCGCGGCGCGTCGGCGCCCGCCAAAGGCATTCCGCCGATGCGCGAAAAACACTTGGATTCCGGGCATCTCTCGGGCGCAGTATGCGACCCGGTCGGTTAAAGGTCAACAAATCCCGCCGAGGCGGCAAGGAAATCGCATACCGCAAGCTCCGCCGGAGATTATTGGCCGTGTGCCGCCGGATCAGGCGTGGGAGAAGATATCCTGGTCTTCCCAGCCGGCCAGGTCGAGCGCCGCCCGATGCGGGAGAAACTCGAAGCAGGCTTCGGCAAGAGCCGTTCTTCCTTCTCTGGCCAGTCTTTCGTCCAATGACTGCTTGAGGCGATGCAGATAGAGTACGTCGGAAGCGGCATATTCCAGTTGTTCCGGCGTCAATTCCGCGGCGCCCCAGTCGGATTGCTGCTGCTGCTTGGAGAGATCCACGCCGATCAGCTCCGTGCAGAGGTCTTTGAGACCATGCCGGTCCGTATAGGTTCGTGACAGCCTTGAAGCGATCTTGGTGCAATAGACCGGGCGGCACACGACACCGAGATACTGTTTGATCATGGCGATATCAAACCGCCCGAAATGAAACAGCTTGGTGACCGTTTCATCCTCGAGCAGGCGCTTCAAATTCGGTGCGTCGTAGTTCCCGTTGGATAGCTGAATCAGGTGCGCGTTTCCGTCGCCGGACGATAGCTGTACCAGGCAAAGACGGTCCCTGTGCGGGCTGAGTCCGAGCGTCTCCGTATCGACGGCGACGGTCTCGCCGAGGTCGAGCCCGGCCGGAAGATCGTCCTGATACAACTCCACGGTCACGTCACATCGTCCATTGCGCAATTATCGAAACCGGCACCAATGATGCCAAGGGAGTTGGTGCCCAGGAGAAGACTCGAACTTCCACGGCCTTGCGGCCACTGGCACCTGAAGCCAGCGCGTCTACCAATTCCGCCACCTGGGCGACCGTCCCGCGAACCCTCCCGGCTCGGCGGGCTGTAGGTCGTACTTCTCCACCCAAAGGCTGTCAACCGGGTTTCGCGAACCCAACCGTCACCGGCCTCTCGGGCCGGGCAACGGTTGAGCGAGTGGCGGCCGGGCGCTATGAATACCGGTCGCACCGATCGGCCGACCGCCGGGGTGTCCGGCCCGGAGGACGAAGAATGGAAAACAAGACGATAACCGTGTTTGGCGGATCCGGTTTCGTTGGCCGGCATCTGGTCAAGCGGCTGGCCGAACGGGGAAATCGGGTCCGTGTGGCGGTTCGGGATATCGAATCGGCGGGTTTCCTGAAACCGGCAGGAGATGTCGGTCAGATCGTTCCCGTCGCGGCCGACATTCGTAATCCGTCGAGCGTTGCCGCGGCGATGGATGGCGCGGACGGCGCCGTAAATCTCGTGGGTATTCTCTATGAGAGCGGGCGGCAGACGTTTCAATCCGTCCATGTGGACGGGCCCTCCAATGTGGCGAGGGCCGCGGCGGACGCCGGTCTGAAGCGCCTTGTCCACGTGTCCGCCATAGGAGCCGATCCCCATTCCCGCGCCGAGTACGGCCGCACCAAGGCGGCCGGCGAGCAGGCTGTACTCGCCGCATTCCCGGGGGCCGTCATACTTCGGCCCAGTGTCATCTTCGGGCCGGAGGACGGGTTATTCAATATGTTCGCGGGTTTCACGCGGATCAGCGCGTTCCTGCCGGTCTTCGGTACGTCGCGGCCCGGCGGAACCAAGTTTCAGCCGGTGTACGTCGGTGATGTCGCCGAGGCGGTTATCGCCGGATTATCGGATTCCGCTCTCGACGGCCGGACCTTTGAGCTCGGCGGGCCAACGGTCTATTCAAGCCGGGAGATTATGGAACTGATCCTGAAGGAAACAGGCCGGAAGCGGATTCTTTTTCCGGTGCCCCTGGGTTTATTGTCGATGAAGGCCTTTTTTCTCGAGAAGCTGCCGAAACCCATGTTGACCAGGGATCAGGTCAGACTGTTGGCGACCGACAACGTGGTTTCCGCGGGCGCGAATTCCCTGGCTGATCTGGGCATACAGCCGACGGCCGCGGAGGCGATTTTGCCGACGTATTTGTTTCGCTACCGGCCGGGGGGCCGGGCTCGGACCGTACGCTGAAAGAGCCTGACGAGGCTCCGCACCCGAACGGATCGGACCCCTTATCCGAATTCGGAAACAATGTGAGCGTACAGTGCCCGGATTCCCATGGCTTCTCCGCCCTCGGGCCGGCCCGGCTTCGACGACGTGTTCCATGCCATGACATCGTAGTGCGCCCAACGGCGTGCCGGTTCGGCAAACTCCTTCAGGAACAGGGCAGCCGTGATCGCCCCGCCGAAGCCCCCTTCCGGCGCATTGGTCAGGTCCGCGACCTTGCCGTCCACCATCTTGCGGTAGCCGGCCCACAGCGGCATCCGCCAGCTCGCGTCCTCGGTATCCGCTCCATGGGCGGAGAGAGCCGCGGCGAGGTCGTCGTCGTTGGTGAACAGCGCCGGCAGTTCCGTGCCGAGGGCGACACGGGCCGCGCCGGTGAGCGTGGCGAAATCGATCAACAGCTCCGGATCCTCGCCGGCGGCCTCGGCCAGCGCGTCCGCCAGGATGACCCGGCCCTCCGCGTCCGTGTTGCCGATTTCCACGGTCAGGCCCTTGCGGGTGGCGACGACATCAAGGGGCCGAAGCGCATTACCGGCGACGCTGTTTTCCACGGCCGGGACGAGGACCCTCAGGCGGATGTCCAGCCCTTTCATCATCAGCATTTTCGCCAGACCCAGGACGTGCGCGGCGCCGCCCATGTCTTTCTTCATCAGCTTCATGCCGCTGGCGGGTTTCAGGTCGAGCCCCCCTGTGTCAAAGCAAACGCCTTTTCCCACCAGCGTTATCTTGGGCGCATCGGGATTGCCCCACTGGATGTCGATGAGCCGGGGCGGATCGTCGCTCGCCCGGCCGACGGCGTGAACCGCCGGATAATTCTCTTCCAGCAGATCGTTCCCGACGATCTCGGTGAAGCTGGCGCCATGCTCGTCCGCCACCTGCCTGGCGGCCGCCGCGAGCTCGGACGGCCCCATGTCCTCCGCCGGCGTGTTGATCAGGTCGCGGACCAGGTACGTACCCTCCGCCGCAATTTCGACGCTCCGGCGATCGGCGTTGTCCGGCCAAATCAGCCGCGCATCCGGCCGATCGATATCCTTGTAGCGGTCGAACGAATATGCGCCGAGCGCCCAGCCCAGGAGCGCGATATCGAGGTTCTCCGGATCGGTCCGCTCAATTGCATAGGTCCCGCCGGCCAATTCATTCGGCAATTCCGACAGTGCGCCGAGGCGAAGACCGTCGTTGCCGATGCCAACGAGAATCTCGGCGAGCGCACCGGCGGCATCCGGGACCGGGCAGCGGGTCCCCTGTTTGGCTTCGAACCCCAGTTTTTCGATCCAATCGCCGACATGAGCGGGCCGGGCGCCGACAAACCCGGACAAGTCGTCAGGTGAAACGAGACGGATCGTTGTGGGGTCTTCCGCACCGTCGACGAAGCAATCAAGTGAGGCCATGGAACCGGACTAAGCTTTCGGGTCGATGACGATCCGGTCTCGGCGGACGTCTTCCAGGACAATTTTGTAACCGTCCGCCGCCCGATCAAGACCAAACACGCAATCGTCCAGAATGGCGTAGGGCTTGTAGGTTCCGTCCTCGAAACCGGGCCGGATAGCGCGCATGATTTCAGCCGAGCGAATGTTGTCGTAGTCCAGATTGCTTACGCCGACCATTCTCAGGTTGGCGCGGTAGAAGACTCTCAAGTTGATCGGCACTTCTTCGACCAAGGTGGAGATGATGATCTGGCATCCAAACCGCGCGAGGCAGGTCTGCGCCGTCTCGAAATACGGGCTGCCGACGGAGTTCATAATGATCTCCGCGCCCTTGCCGTCGGTGCGCGCCATGATGGCTTCCCTGAGGTCCGGCTCCTTGGAGAGGTTTATGACCTCGACGTCGCCGGCGGCGTGACCGGCGTAATCGTCGCGAGAGCGTTCAACGGCGATGATCCGGGCACCGGCGGCGCCGGCGAGCTGAACCGACGCCTGACCGACCGCGCCATTGGCGCCAAGCACGGCAACCGTTTGCCCGGCCGCGACACGGGCGCCGTCGACCATCCCCATATAGGCGCAGGTCCAGGAGACGCCGAGACTGCCTGCTTCGTGCATGGAGAGATTGCCGGGCTTTTCGGCAATGCCGGCGGTATCGACGATTGCATATTCCGCGTGGTTGCCGTTCCGCCGCATGCCTAGATCGCCTCCGGTGCCCCAGACCTCTCTGCCCACAAGGTCGCCGGGCCCCTCTACCACGATCCCGGCATAGTCGCGGCCCGGCGTCCGCGGCCAGACAAGGTTCGGCATCCTTCCGAGCAGCGCCTTTGCGTCACTCGGGTTTACCCCGCTCGCGCGGACTTCGATGACGCATTCGCCGGCGCCGGGTTCGGGTTGGCCGATTTCCTCAGGGCCGACCTGGAGGGCGTCGGCGCTCTCCGACTTCTCTCTCGCGATAATCGCTTTCAATGAATTTGGTCCGGAACATGCAGATAAGTATCCCGGAACACTAGAGCAGTATCCGGTCAAATTGAATCAATTTGATGGCGCTCATCGGTTGGCCGGCCCCCAAACCCCATCCTGCCCATTAACGAAGAATCCATGAATTCAAGTGAACCCTGCGCCGTCTTCCGTCGCGGGCATAGGAGGAGAGGGGTTCATGCCGATCGTTCACGGGTTATTCGGTTTGGCGGTATTGATCGGATTTTGCTGGCTGGTGAGCGAAAATCGCCGGGCGGTGAAGTGGCGGGTGGCGGTCACCGGCCTCGCTGTCCAGTTCATCCTCGCCGCGATCCTGTTGAAGGCGCCCGGCGCCCAGCAGGTCTTCGTCTGGCTCAACGAAGGATTTCTGGCGGTGCTCGACGCGACGACCGCCGGCACCTCATTGGTCTTCGGCTACATTGGGGGCGGCTCGCTGCCGTTTACCGAAAGCTTCCCCGGCGCGGCCTTCGTTCTCGCATTTCAGGCATTGCCGGTGATTCTGGTCACCAGCGCCCTGTCGGCGGTTCTCTTTTATTGGCGTGTTCTTCCGCTCATCGTTCGCGCCTTCGCCTGGGTGCTGCAGCGGTCCATGGGCGTCGGCGGCGCGGTCGGTGTCAGTTCCGCCGCGAATATATTTGTCGGAATGATCGAGGCGCCCCTGTTCGTACGGCCCTATCTCACCAAGATCAGCCGAAGCGAACTGTTCATGGTGATGACCGTGGGCATGGCGACCATCGCCGGCACGGTGTTCGTCCTCTATGCGAGCTTCCTGAAGGACATTATTCCCAATGCCGCCGGCCACCTGTTGACGGCCTCGATCATCTCGGCGCCCGCGGCGATCATGATCGCCAAGCTGATGGTTCCCAACGACGGAACGCGGACCGGCGAGAGCGCCGCCATGGAGCCCTCGCCGGACCATAGCGCCGTGGATGCGGTGACCCGCGGCACGTCGGATGGGGTGCGGCTGCTCATCAATGTCATCGCCATGTTGATCGTCTTCGTCGCGCTGGTTTCCCTGATCAACAAGATGCTCGGGCTGTTCCCCGATATGTTCGGCGAACCGATCGCGCTCCAGCGCCTGTTCGGATGGGTGTTTGCGCCGGTGGTGTGGCTGCTGGGCATCCCCTGGTCCGAAGCGCCCGTCGCCGGGTCTTTGCTGGGAACCAAGACCGTGCTCAACGAGCTTGTCGCGTTCCTCCAGTGGCAGCAGGTGCCCGCCGAAGCGATGTCCGAGCGTTCCAAGCTGATCATGGTCTATGCCCTCTCCGGATTCGCCAATTTCGGCAGTCTGGGCATCATGTTGGGCGGGCTGACCACGATGGTGCCGGGGCGGCGGAAGGAAATCGTCGGGCTCGGCATGAAGTCGATTGTTTCCGGAACCATCGCGACCTGCATGACCGGCGCGGTGGCGGGCATTCTCTTCTAGGCGCGGGTGCTCCCGGCCGGGTCTTGCGATCGCGGCCGTCGACCACGTAGACTCCCCGGCCTCGGGGAGGAGGCATGCAGGTACTATCCTTCAGGCATGGGAGCGCATCGCTGACGGCTGCCGCTTTGGGGGCGTCGGGTCTGGCGCACGCGGCCGGTCTGGCGGCCTTCGTCACCTTGTACGACCCGGAACCCGCCGCACCCGTCTCCCGGCCGGTGGTGATCGAGATCGTCGCGGCGGCTCCGGCCGCGGCGGCAGGTGAACCGCCGCCGGCCGCCGTTCCCGCCGGGCAGACGCCCGAGGTTCGGATGGATGAATTGTTGCTTCCCGAACCGCCCGGCGTCCGAACGGCCGCGGCGGATGCAGTCGGGACCGCGTCCCTTCCCCATGAGGCTGTGCCGGCGCCCAAGCCGCCAACGGCGCCCGCCGGGACCCCAACCACGGCGCCGGCCGGGGATGAACCATCCATATTTGAAATCGGCATTGCCGCCTTGCCGCCGGCGGCCGGGTTCGCCCCGTCGCCGCGTCGGAAACCGTCTGTGCCGGTTGAGGAAACCGCCGTCGCTACGCCGGTTGCACCGGTTGCGGCGGCCGCCGGGCGGCCGCTGGCGCACAGTCCGCCTCGAACCGTGACATCGGAAAGCGCGGCCGCACCGAGCCCGAAACAGATCACGAAACAAATCCGGGCGCCTGCTCCCGAAGCGGCGCCCGATCCCGGCGGAGAAGAAGGGTCCTCGGAAACGGCAAGTCTGCTCCAGGATGGTGAGAGCTTCGCGGCGGCCGATTACGCCCACGCATCGCTCGGCAACCAGCCGCCGCGATACCCCCGCCGCGCGCGCCGCGACGGCTTGGAGGGGCGGGTTGTGCTGTCGGCCCGAGTGTCCGCGGCCGGGCGCATCGTCGGTCTCGATGTGGTCCGATCGAGCGGGCATGAGGTATTGGACCGGGCGGCGGTCCGGGCCGTCAGTCGCTGGACCGTCCGGCCGGCGCGCCAGGGAAGCAGACCGGTCCCCAGCGAAATCCGCATCCCGATTCTGTTCAGGCTGACCGACAGATAGAGGTTGGACGGCGTCGGTCACACCGGGCTTCTCGAATAGCTCGCCGTCCCGTTCGTTGTTTTCCTGCTTATTGAACTGGCCGTCCGCAAGGTGATAGATGTGAACGCCATCATATTTGGGGTGTAGGAGGCCCGTATCGGCGGCGGAAGCGTGACCGGCCGGTCCGGGGAGAGGCGGGATGGCCGTTATCGGCATCTACAACATCAAGGGCGGTGTGGGAAAGACCACCACCGCCGTCAATCTTGCCTACGTCGCGGCGGCCGACGGTATGCGGGTCCTGGTCTGGGACTTGGATCCCCAGGGTTCGGCGAGCTATTACTATCGGGTAAAGCCGAAAATCAAGGGCGGCGGGAAGGCATTGATCGCCCGCAAACGTCCGTCGGAAGAGTACATCCGGGCGACTGATTTCGAGCGCCTGGATCTCATCCCCGCGGACATTTCCTACAGGCATATGGACCTGGCCCTCGACGACCGCAAAAAGCCGTTGAAGGGGTTCTCAAAGTTTCTCAAGCCTCTCGACGCCGAGTACGACTACATCTTTCTCGATTGTCCGCCGGGACTGACACTCTCGTCGGAGAACGTGTTTCGCGCCGCCGACGGACTGCTGGTGCCGCTGATCCCGACGACACTCTCGATGCGGACCCTCGATCTCCTGGAGGCGTTTCGCAAGGAGCATGATTTGCTGAAGCTGCCGGTGATGCCTTTCTTCTCGATGATCGACCGGCGCAAGAAGCTCCACCGCGAAACCCTGGAGACGACCCTGGCCAAGCGTCGGGATTTCCTGCGCACTTCGATTCCCAATGCCAGCGAGGTGGAGCGTATGGGACTCAACCGGGACCCCCTGCCCGTGACCGCCCCCAAGAGTGCCGTCGCGCTCCGATACCGGCAATTGTGGAAGGAGATCGAGGCCCGCTTTCCGTAATTCAGCGTCCGGGTACCGGCTAAACCACGCTCTGGAATGCAACCCCGGCCATGATTGCGCCAAGAATTCCCAAGCTGAGATAGGCGGCGAAGACCTGCCGTTTGACCAAGGACCAGACCGCGGCCATGGCGGGGATGGAGCTCACCGATCCGGCGGTCATGAATGCCATCGCAGCCCCGGCGGTCATGCCTTGCTCCATCAGGCCGGCAATCAGAGGCGGTGCGGCATAGCCGTTAAGGTAGGCGGGCGCGCCGGCAATTGCACCCGTAACGATGGGCAGCAGACCGTCACCGCCGACCAGCGAGGCAATCAGTCGGGCCGGCACATAGTCGATCAGCAAGGCTTCGATGAGGTAAGCAAAGGTCAGCCATTTGAGCAAAAACAGGGCGTTGTCGCCGGATGCGTTGAAGAACATTTGCCGCCGCTCGTGTTCCCGCCAAAACTTCCAGACCGGCTTGCCCTCGAAGGGGGAGGGGCCACGGCCACACCCGCCGATGGAGGTGTCGGGACGCAGAGGTTCGGCGAAGGCCCCGCGACGGATCAGCACACTGACGACAATTCCGCCGAAGATGCCGAGAGCAACGGCGGAGATGGCCTTGCCGGCCGCAAACTCCCAGCCCAACGCGCCGGCCGTTATCAACAAAGTGGGCGGGTCGATCAGCGGCGAAGACAGCCAAAATGCCATCACCGCCGAGAGGGGGGCGCCGACAGCGAGAAGGCCGGCGATGAATGGGATGACCTCGCATGAGCAGAACGGCGCCAGCCCGCCCAGCAGCGCCGCAAAGAGGATCATCCGGTATTCGTTGCCTTCGAACGCCTTGGCGACCGCGGTTTCGGCCCCCGTCGCCTTCAAATAGCCGATCATCAGAACCGCCGCCGCTATATATGGCAGGGTGCCGCCCAGCGCCGTTGCGGCGGTAGTGAGTATGTTGAGCGTGTTGTCCTGGTCGACGACGAACACGGCCAGGGGTATCAACGCCGCCAGCATCCAGACGGATGTCAACCAGTCCATATTGCGGCGGAATTTTTGCAGACCCTTGATGGCGAGCTCGGTCATTGTTCCATTCCCTGGCCGGTGATCCTTGCTCGAAGGCCGGGCCGCCGTTTGCCGCCGTCCTCGAGTACGATATCGACCCGTTTCACGCTGATTTTCTCTGCCGGGGCGCCGCCTCGACGCAGCACTCCTTAACGAGGTAGCCGGCCAATTCCTCGATGTAGTCGAAGGATGCCCGGTTAATGACCGTTCGGCCGATCTTTTCCTGCTCGATTAGACCGGCGTCCGTCAGAAAACGAAGATGGTGGGCGAGTGTGGAGGCAGGCAATTTCAGGCGGTCCTGAATTTGACCGACGCTGAGGCCTTGATGGCCGGCTCGAACCAGGGCCATCAGAACCGCCAACCTCGGCTCGGAGCCAACAGCGGCAAATCCCTGTGCTGCCTGTTCGGTGTTTAACTGCATGATCGCGCGCCGAATAAATAACTATATATCTAGTTATATAGTTATTTATTCGGGCAAATCAACCGAAAATTGGAGCACGTCCACTTATGTGGTGGAAAGGGTTCGGCGTACGACGTCCCGCCAGCCATCGCCTTGACGTGTTCCCGACCCCGCCGACCAAGATCGATCACCGCGGTCTTCACCGCCCACATGGTTTACTCCTCGAACCGTCGCCCGGCGGCACGAACGTCTCGGACCCCGAGCCAGTCCGAGATCGCCAAGTGTTGATCCCGGGACATCAGCGCTGGCGCGTGACCAATTCCCGGCAGGTGTACGACGGAGGCCCGAGGGCCGGTTGCCTGCATCCGGTCGCATACGTCGCGGCTCAGCAGTTGGCTTTCCTCGCCGTGCAGTACCAGCACGGGGCACCTGATGCACTCCCAAACCTCCCGGATATCAACATCTTCGCCGCTGGTTTCCGCGAACGGTATCCGGATCGCCGGGTCATAGCTCAGCACCCATCCATCCTCGGTCCTGCGGCTCGAATGGGCGGCCAGGTGCCGCCACTGGTCATCCGTGAGCGCGCCGAACGGCGCATGGATCTCTCGGAGGTGCCGCTCCAGTTCTTCGAGGGTTTCGAAGCAAGAGGCCACGCCCAGGTAGGCCTGAATGTCCTGCAACGCCGCGGCTGGAACAAACGGACCGACATCGTTGAGGACAAGTCGGTTTATGAACGTTTCGCCGCCGGCCGCCAATGCCATGCCGACAAGCCCGCCCATCGATGTCCCGATCCAATCCAGGCTTTCGATTTCGAGCAATCGAACGAATTGGACCAGTTGCGCCGCATAGGCCGGGACCACATACTGCGCCGGGTCGGAAAGCCAAGCGCTATTCCCCCGGCCGACGACATCCACGGCAATCACCCGGTATTCCAGGCTCACCAGATGACGCGCCAGAAAGTCGAAGTCCCGCGAGTTGCGGGTCAGACCGTGAATACAAAGGGCGACCTTCTCGCTATCCGCCGCGCCCCAGTCCACATAGGCAAGATGCAAACCTTCGAACGGGGCCCGCAATTCCAAACGCTTGATTTGGTGGTCGGTCGGATTTGCCGCTATGATCATCGGTCAACACAGGTGAGTTCGACAAGATGGATTTCCAGCCCAGCGTATCCCTTAGCCACGCCGGCTTCCATGTCTTTGACATGGACACGGAAGTGAAGTTCTTTACCGAGGTCTTCGGCCTGCGGGTCACGGACCGGGGGGTCCTGGGGGATCGCGGCGAGATTACGTTTTTGGGCGCCGACCCCAGAGACCATCATCAATTGGTTCTTTATGAGGGCCGCACCAATACCGATGCGGTGCACCACAACCACGTCTCCTTCCGGGTGGACAGCCTCCAGCGGCTTCGCGAAATCCGCGCCGCCCTCGACGGACATGCGGGCGTTACCGGCGTGCACACCGTCAATCACGGCAATGCCTGGTCGGTCTACTGCTTCGATCCGGAAGGCAACCGGACCGAGGCGTTCGTCGACACGCCGTGGAATGTCAGTCAGCCCTATGAGGACACATTGGAATTGGATCGGCCGGATGACGAGATCATCGAGGCCACCGGGAAAATGCTGGCAGACGATCCGACGGCCCAGCCGTTCGACAAGTGGCGGGCCCAATTCGCGGAGAAACTTCGAGAGGCCGGCGCAGGCGCCGAGTGACCCGGCGTCCAACCGATCCACCCGGCGCCAAGCGGGCCTATTCGTCTCCCATCCGGAGGGCCGCGAGAAACGCGGACTGGGGAATTTCCACCTGTCCGAACTGACGCATTCGCTTTTTGCCCTTCTTTTGTTTTTCTAGCAATTTTCGTTTTCGCGACACGTCTCCGCCGTAGCACTTGGCGGTAACATCCTTCCGAAGGGCGCCGACGGTCTCCCGGGCGATCACCTTGCCGCCGATGGCGGCCTGAATGGCGATTTTGAACAGCTGACGGGGAATCAGCTCCTTCAGCCGCTGACAAATCGCGCGGCCGCGGCTTTCGGCCTGGGACCGGTGCGCGATGAAGGACAGCGCATCGACCGGCTCGGCATTGACCAGGATGGAGACTTTCACGAGGTCGGATTCCCGATAATCGTCCATCTGATAATCGAGGCTGGCGTATCCGCGCGACGTGGATTTCAGGCGGTCGTAAAAGTCGAAGACGACCTCGTTGAGGGGCAAACGGTATACCGCCATCGCCCGGTTGCCCGCATAGGTGAGTTCGATCTGTTCGCCCCGCCGCTCGGTGCAGAGCGACAGCACGCCGCCCAGATGTTCGTCCGGCACGAGAATGGTGGCGCGGATCCAGGGCTCCTCGATCCGGTCTATCTCCGTGGGTTCGGGCATGTCGGCCGGATTGTGGAGTTCGATCGCCGTGCCGTCGTTTCGATGAATCCTGTAGACGACGCTCGGCGCCGTCGTGATGAGATCCAGGTCGAATTCCCGCTCAAGGCGCTCCTGTATGATTTCCAGATGCAGCAGCCCGAGAAATCCGCAGCGAAATCCGAAGCCCAGCGCCGCGGACGTTTCCGCTTCGTAGGCAAAGCTCGCATCGTTAAGCCGGAGTTTGGCGAGGCTGTCGCGAAGGTCCTCGTAGTCGGCCGCGTCAACCGGGAACAGGCTCGAGAAGACCACCGGAACCGACGGCTTGAAGCCCGGCAGCGGCTCGCCGGCCGGGCGCTTGTCGTCGGTAATGGTGTCGCCGACCGGCGTCTCGGCCACGGTCTTGATCGACGCCGTGATATATCCCATTTCGCCCGGGCCCAGGCTCGCCACCGGCTGGGCCTTGGGCGTGAACACGCCCACCTGGTCGACCTGATGGGTGGCGCCGGACGACATGAACCGGATCTTCATGCCCTTGTTCAGGGTGCCGTCCCTGACGCGCACCAGAATCATCACCCCGAGATAGGGGTCATACCAGCTGTCGACCAGCAGGGCCTTCAGCGGGGCCCCGGATTCGCCCTCCGGCGGGGGCAGTCGCTCGACCAAGGCCTCCAGGACATCTCGAACGCCGTCACCGGTCTTGGCCGAGATCGGCAGGGCGTCGGACGCATCGATGCCGATCACTTCCTCGACCTGCGCCTTGATCCGGTCCGGTTCGGCGGCCTGCAGGTCGATCTTATTGAGCACCGGAACGATTTCGTGGTCGGCGTCGATGGCGAGATAGACGTTTGCCAGCGTTTGGGCCTCGACCCCCTGGGTGGCGTCCACCACCAGCAACGACCCCTCGCATGCCGCGAGCGACCGGGAAACCTCGTAGGAAAAATCCACGTGTCCCGGCGTATCCATGAGATTCAGCGCATAGGTCCCGCCGTCCCGCGCCTTGTAGGACAGGCGGACGGTCTGCGCCTTGATGGTGATTCCACGTTCCCGCTCGATGTCCATGGAATCCAGGACCTGTTCGGTCATTTCGCGATCGGACAGTCCACCGCAAATCTCGATCATGCGGTCGGCGAGCGTCGACTTGCCGTGGTCGATATGGGCAATGATCGCGAAGTTGCGGATGTGGGCGAGGTCGCTCATGGCATCGGCCGGAACATTAGGGATGGGCGGGTGAATAGCATTCGCGGCCGGTGAGTTCCAGGCCGAGTTCCAAGCCGGGTTCCGGGCCGGGCTTCGGCATGAGGTGCTTCGTAATTCGGCCAAAATTGTGTAGCCTGAATGCCGGACATGACCTGCGGTGCAATTGCCGCCAGAGACAGGGAGTAGAAAGCATGGCTGACGATATCCAGTGGCCCGTCAAAACGCGGGAAATGCACAACAACCATTTCGATTCCACGGTATGGAACGATTTCCCGTTCCGCGATGACGACATTATCATCGCCACCAACCTCAAGTCCGGGACGACCTGGGTTCAGCAGATCGTCAGCCAACTGCTGTTCAATGGCGAAGAGGGATTGCCGGTCGCCGACATGTCTCCGTGGCTGGATCTCCGTATTCCGCCCAAGGAGGTGAAGCTCCCCGAGGTGGAGAAGCAGACCCACCGGCGGTTCCTGAAGACCCACCTGCCCATCGACGCGTTGGTCTATTCGCCGAAGGCCAAATATATCTATATCGCCCGCGACGGCCGGGATGTCGTGTGGAGTTCGTACAATCACCATGCCAGTGCCAACGACCTCTGGTACGAGGCGTTGAACGAGACGCCCGGTCTCGTCGGCCCGCCCATGGAGCGCCCCACCGATGACGTTCGCCAGTATTTCCTCGATTGGCTGGAGAAGGACGGCTATCCCTGGTGGCCCTTTTGGGACAGCATCAAGCAGTGGTGGGATATCCGCCATCTCCCCAACATGTACCTGCTCCACTTTCAGAATCTGCTCGATGATATGGAGGGCGAGATGCGCAGCATCGCGGCGTTCCTCGATATCCCGATCGACGAGAGCAAATGGGATGACATCGTCGAGCACTGCACCTTCAAATACATGAAGGCCAACGCGACGCCGAGCGTTCCGCTGGGAGGCATCTTCTGGGACGGCGGCGCCGAGCAGTTCGTCTATCGGGGCACCAACCGCCGGTGGGAGGACACGCTGACCGAGGAGGACGTGCGGCGCTACCTGGAGGCGGCGGAAGAAGGACTCGGTCCCGAGTGCGCCCATTGGCTCCGCACGGGGGAGAAGCCTGACTAACCGTCCGCGAGGTCCGGGTGGTCGCGGAGCATTTCCAGACCCCACGCCTCGAAGGTGCCGTTGATGACGTCGGGGCGGAGCAGGAAGTCGTGGGCTTCCTGCGCGTGATGCGGCTCGACCGGCTTGATGGGCCCCGCGGCGCGGGCCAGCATGTGCATCCGGGCGGCATTCTCGAACAGGACCGCCAGATAGGCGGCTTCCTCGAACGTCGCGCCAACGGTGAGATAGCCGTGATTGGCAAGCAGGATGGCGCGGTTGCCGCCGAGGGCCTCGGAGATGATTCGTCCTTCTTCGTCGGCGACCGGGACCCCCGGCCAGTCGCGCAGGAACGCACAATCGCCGTGGAACGGACAGGCATCCATATGGGCGACCTCCAGCGGCTCGCCGGTCATCGAAAGAGCCGAGGCGTAAGGCGGATGCGTGTGCACGATGGCGTTGACGTCGCGCCGGGCCCGATAGATCCACATATGAAACCGAACCCCCGGATTAACGCTCTCGGTCCCTTCGATCAGGTTCATGTCACCGTCGATCCGGACGATCCTGCTCTCGGTGACATTGGAAAATCCGCCGGCAAGCGGCGTACTCCAGTAGGTCGCGTCGTCCGCGCGGCAGGTCGCTTGCCCCGCAAGCGTCAGTGCGTGATTTTCCGACGCCAATTTTCGGCAGGCGATCGCGAGTTTCAATGCCGGAGACCACTGACCCGGGGACATCAGATCAGTCCCGAGACGAAACCGGCCGGCAATCCTTCGTTCCTGGATTCGGTCATCGGTTGAGTTTAGCCGAGACCGCGCCAAGCCGCTACTCGACTGCCGGCACGTCGATGTCGTTGAGGGCGCAGGCCGCCGTCACCGTGTTTTGCAGCAGGCAGGCGATGGTCATGGGGCCGACCCCGCCGGGAACCGGCGTGATGGCCCCGGCCACCTGTTTTGCGCCGTCGAAATCCACATCCCCGCAGAGCTTGCCGTTCTTGCCCGGCTCGTCGGGCGGCAGGCGGTTCATCCCCACATCGATGACCACCGCGCCTTCCTTGATCCAGTCTTGGCGAACCATCCGGGCGCGGCCCACGGCCGCGACGAGGATATCCGCGCGCGCCGCCTCGCCGGCCAAATCCTCGGTCCGGGAGTGGGCGATGGTAACGGTGCAGTTTTCGGCCAGCAGCAGCTGTGCCATGGGTTTGCCGACGATGTTGGACCGCCCGATGACCAGCGCCCGTTTGCCGGAGAGATCGCCGCTCAGCACGTCCTTGATCAGCATGAGGCATCCCAGAGGCGTGCACGGCACCAGGCCCGGCGCCCCGGTAGACAGTTTGCCGGCATTGATCACATGGAAACCGTCGACATCCTTGGCCGGATCGACGGCGGCCAACACGGCGGCCTCGTCGATCTGATCGGGGAGCGGAAGCTGAACCAATATACCGTGGATCGTCGGATCGGCGTTCAGTCCTTCGACCAGGGTCAGGAGCTGCTTCTGCGACGTATCCGTCGGCAGCGTATGCCGGACCGATTTCATGCCCACTTCCTCGGTAAGCTTGGCTTTGTTTCCCACATAGATCAGGCTTGCCGGATCCTCGCCCACCAGAACCACCGCCAGGCCGGGAGTGAGGTTGTGATCTTCCTTGAGGGCCCGCACCTGGGCGGCCACCCGGGTGCGCAGGCCTGCGGCAAACGCCTTGCCGTCGATCAGTTTCGCATCAGCCATTGAGTGAGTCCGTTGAATTTGGGTGTCAGAGCAGGCGGACGCCGTATTCCCGGATCAGGGAGCGCGCGAACCCGATCGCCAGGAGAACGACAATCGGCGACAGGTCGATTTGGCCGAAGGTCGGCATCCACCGCCGGACCCAGGCAAAGACGGGCTCGGTGATGCGGTAGAAGAAATCGACGATCATGTAGACGAACTGGTTCGAGGTGTTGATCACCCGAAAGGCGATCAGCCAGCTCAAAATGACCGCGATAATCACCGCGTACAGATAGAGGCTCAGTACCGTGTCGATGAGCCACAGGAAAGATGCCATAACGGGGTCCCTGGGTCCGCGAATGAACGCCGGGAAACCTATACATATGGCCCGTTGCAGGCAAGTCACACGCCCGCCGGGCCGGGGACCGCGGCGCTCTTGACAGAAAAGGGGCCCCGACACATTATCCCGCCTCCCCACGCCGGGGCGGCGGTTTCAGACGCCGGGACCATGGTTTAGGGGCCGTAGCTCAGTTGGGAGAGCGTCGCGTTCGCAATGCGAAGGTCAGGGGTTCAACTCCCCTCGGCTCCACCATCCTTCAACCATCCGGACATCGATTGCGCGGCCTTTTGCAGAACGGGCAGGGCGTTTTCACGCGCCGCCGCGTCAAACCGGCTGGCCAGGCCGGATATCGCAAGGGCTCCCCGGATTGCGCCGTCGGCATGAAGGACGGGAACCGCAACCGCCGCGACATCCGGCGAGCGCTCGCCGACGGAAATCGCGAAACCGTCCCGGACAATCTGATTTTCCGATCCGCCTGATTCGGCATAGGCAAGCAACACCCGCCCGGCCGCGCCCCGGTCCAGCGGCAGCCGGACGCCCTCGTCCAAATGGTGCCGAACGGGGTGACGCGAGTTTTCCCGGTAGAGGCATACCCGTTCGTCTCCGTCCCGAACCGAAAACGAGGCCGTTTCGCCGGTCTCGTTTACGAGTTCGCGGAGCACCGGGCGAATGAACTCGTCCAGGTCGAAATTGCGCCGATAGCTGGACCCGAGCCGCCAGAGGCCGGGTCCCAATCTGAACAGGCCCTTGTCATCGCGAACCAGGTAGCCGTATCGGCCAAGCGACGCGGCCAGCCGCAGGATCGTGCTCTTGTAGAGCCCCGTTTCTTCGGCGATTTCCGTCAGCGTGAGCTCGGCGCGCGTCTCTCCGAATGCCTCGAGTATCGATAGCGCCCTTTCGACCGCCTCTACCCGATCCTGTGCCATGTGTCCTCGATCAAATGTTCTGTCTGACAGAATTTAATTCTATTTAACTTGCGCGACCGCCGCGGCGCAATAGGCTATCGAGGGGGATACAGCTCATGAACGTGCCGTCGTGAAACCGCTCGGGAAGATTCGGGTTCTCGACCTGACCAACGTATTGGCCGGCCCTTTCTGCTGCCATCAGCTTGCCCACCTCGGCGCCGAAGTCATCAAGGTGGAGGCGGCGGGCCGGGGCGATCTTGCGCGTCAATTGGGCGGCGATCCCGAACTCAACGACCGGCGGATGGGCGTATCGTTCCTCGCGCAAAATGCGGGCAAGAAGTCGATTACCCTTAATCTCAAGGATCCCCGCGGCAAGGACCTTCTGAAACGGCTGGTCGGCGGCGCTCACGTCCTGGTCGAGAATTTCCGGCCCGGCGTCATGGACCGGCTGGATCTCGGATGGCCGGTGCTCAGGGAAGTCAATCCCAAACTCGTTTATGCCGCCATCTCGGGTTTCGGCCAGGATGGGCCCTGGGCGGACCGGCCCGCCTATGACCAGATCATCCAGGGCGCGTCGGGCATCATGTCGATCACCGGTGACGATCGGTCCGGACCGTTTCGCGTCGGCTACCCGATCGCCGATACCGTCGGCGGTCTCACCGCGGCGATGGCCGTGTGCGCGGCGCTCAACAATCGGGACCAAGGGACGTTCATCGATGTCTCGATGCTGGAATCGGTTTTGGCGACAACCGGATGGGTCATCTCCAACTGGTTGATTGCCGGCGTCCATCCCGGCGCCCACGGCAACGACAACATCACGTCATCGCCATCGGGCACGTTTCAGGCCGCGGATGCGCCCATCAACATTGCCGCCAACAAGGAAGAGCAATGGCGCATTCTGGCACGGCATCTCGGGCGGGAGGAGTTGACCGGGGATCCGCAATTCGCGACCCGGGAAGCCCGCAAACGCAACCGGGCGGACCTGACGGAGCAAATCGAAAAGACCCTGAAGACGCGGCCGGCCCGGGAATGGGTCGAGGAGCTCAATCGGCTCGGTGTTCCATCGGGCGCGGTGCTCGACGTGGAAACGGTTCTGGAGCACGAGGTCATCGCGTCCCGGGGCATGCTGGGAAAATTCGAGAATGTGCCGGGTGTCGGCCGCGATATCCGGGTGGTCGGAACCGGGGTCAAGCTGGACGGCGAAGCGCCAAGGGTCGACGATCCGCCCCCCATGCTCGGCCAGCACAACGGCGAGATTTACGGCAGCCTGGGGTTGGACGTCGAGGCGGTCGACGCGCTCCGGGCGGAGGGAGTGATATGAATGCTCGGTCGAACGACGTCTCGGACTGGTGGCGGACATCGATCATCGATATGGAGCCCGGCCGGATCGACATTCGGGGACGCCCCATACAGCAGCTTATCGGCCGCTTCTCGTTTCCCCAGATGATCTGGTTCATGGCCACGGGCCGCGAACTTTCCGCCGAACAGGCCACGCTTTTCGAGGCCGCATTGGTGGCGGCCGTCGATCATGGTCCGCAGGCGCCGTCGATCGCGATCGCCCGGATGGCGATGACCTGCGGAGTCGACATCAACAACGCCATGGCAAGCGGGATAAACGTCCTGGGCGACGTTCACGGCGGTGCCGGAGAGCAGGCCGTCGACCTCTACGATGAAATCGACGAACTTGCGGGCGGAGGAAATAATCTCGACGACATTGTCGCGGATCGGATTGCCGCATGGCAACGCGAGCGGGACCCCTATGTTCCCGGTTTCGGCCATCGGTTCCACACGCCGGTGGACCCGAGGGCGCCCCGCCTGTTGGGGTTGGTGGACGAGGCATCCGCCGAAGGGCATGTGTCCGGCCGCTACGCGGCGATCGGCCGGGCGGTCGAGCGATATTTGGCGGACCGGAAAGGCAAGCCGGTCCCGATGAATATAGACGGGGCGACCGCGGTCGTCTTCGGCGAGCTCGGTTGTCCGCCGAAACTCGCGCGCGGGTTTTTCTGCCTGTCACGCGGCGTCGGCATCCTGGCACACGCTTGGGAACAGTCCCGGCAGGGCGGACGCAACAAGGGCCCGACCCCGCCCCGATACCGGTGGACCTACGGCGCTTCCGCGGATTGAGCGAGGGACACCCGGACGAGGGTTCCGCCCGGCTCGCTTCGCGGAACGATGATCGCGTCGCCGTCGTGGCTTCGGGCGATTTCACGGACGATCGACAATCCGAGCCCGCACCCCGGCGCGTTGGACGCGTCGGATCGGTAGAACCGCTCGAAAACCCTCTCCCGTTCCTCCGCCGGAATGCCCGGACCGTCATCCTCCACCTCGAGGATTACTTCGCCCGAGCCGTTGGAGAGCCTGACCGACGACCGTGTCCCCGAGGGACAGTACGACAGCGTATTGTCGATCAGATTCTTGACCAGTTCCTCGAAGAGGGTTCGATCACCCTTCAGCGGAATCGGTTCGTCGGAACCCTCGAAGCCCAAATCGATGTTCTTGGCCAGCGCCGCGGGCACCATTTCCCGGGTGATTTCGACGCACAGCGCCCGAATATCGAACTCCTCGCCCTGAGGCCCGCCCTCGGTCGGGGCCGCACGGGACAGGCTCATCAACTGATTGATGAGCCGCGTGGTCTGTTCGGCCGATTCATGCAAGTGGGCAAGGGTCTTCTGGGTTTCGGCGGGGTCGTTCTCCTTGAGCGCCAACTCGGTCTGGGTCTTGATGGCCGCCATCGGCGTCCTGAGTTGATGAGCGGCATTTGCCGTAAAGCGCTGCATCGCCCCAATACTTCGCGCCAGCCGTTCCATCAGCTGATTGATCGAGGCGACCAGGTTCCGCACCTCGTAGGGAACCTCGTGCTCTATGGGCCGGAGGTCCTCTCTGTTCCGGCGATTGATGGCTTGCTCGAGCGTTTCCAGCGGCTTCAGGCCACGGGATAGCCCAAACCACACGATCAGCGCGGCGACGATGATGATCAAGGAGAGCCTCAAGGCGGCGTCGCGGATGAGCTCTCCGATCAGCGCATTCCGCGCCCCCACGGTTTCCGCCACCTTTATGGTCACCCGGGTCGACAGACGCGAACTCGACAGAAACCGGGAAACCGCGCCGACACGGACCTGCGATCCCTTGTATTCGGCATCGTAAAATACCGGCTGGTCACCGGCGCCAGCCAGATGATCGGGGATGCTCGGGAGGTCCGAATAGCCGGTGATGAACTGCCTGTCGCTCTTCGACACCTGATAGAACACCCGATCCTGGGCGGCGGACGTCAACATTTCCAAGGCGACATAGGGGACATCGACAACGATTTCATCACCGTCGATGACCACTCGTTCGGCGATGGCCAGCGCCGAACCGAGAAGCACCCGGTCGAACACCTCGTTCGCGGCCCGGCGGGAATTCTCCCGAACGTCCAGCAGCAGAAACAGGCTGACGAAAGCCAGCGGGACGATTATCCAGAACGCCAGGCGGCGTCTGAGCGAACGGTTGCGCCAGCTCATGGATTCTCCAGCAGATATCCGAGCCCGCGGATCGTTCGGATATCGATCCCGGCGGGCCTCAGGCGTTTCCTGAGCCGGCTGATCTGGGTCTCGACCGCATTGGGGCTGACGTCGTGATCGAATCCCGCCAGGCCATCCGCAATCTGATCCTTGCCCATGACCTCGCCGGCGTGACCGAGAAGCAGTTGAAGCAGGCTGAGTTCCCGCCGCGTAAGCTCCAGGGGGTCGTCGTCGATCCAGGCGCGCCGGGCCACGGTGTCGAATTTGAGGGGGCCGTGAACGATGGTTGGCGAACTGTTGGCGGTGCGCCGCCGCAAGAGAGCCCTTACGCGAGCCTCCAGTTCCGGCAGATCGAACGGTTTGGTCAGATAGTCGTCCGCACCCCTGTCCAGTCCGGCCACCCGGTCCTTGACCTCGTCGCGGGCGGTGAGGATCAGGACCTGGGCATCGTCACCCCGGCGGCGCATGCGGGTGAGGATTTCCAGGCCGTCCACACCGGGCAGGTTGAGGTCCAGGACGACCAGATCATAGGCCTGATGAGAGAGGACCGCATCCGCCTCTTCGCCGTCGTCAATCCGGTCAACGGCCATCCCCATGCCCGCGAGGGCCCGGGACAGGCCGTCCGCCAGCGCAGAATTGTCTTCAACGATCATCACCCGCATGCGAGAACGGTAATATAAGTCCGATTGTGAGTGAAGCTGGATGCTGGAACGTGACTAAATCCGCCGTTTTTGCCGTGTTCGTGCCGCTCTTGGCCGCGCTTCTTTCGCATCCGTTGCCGGCGCATGCCCAGAGTTACGAGTTCCCCGGCCGGAGCGGGGGCCGAACCCTCGTGGTCTACAGCACGACGGATATCGAGGCGGCGCGGCCGTTGATCGAGGATTTCCGGAAGCTCTGGGCGGATATCACGGTCCGATACCACGACATCCAGAGCCAGGTGCTTTACCAGCGAATTATCGAGGAATCGGACGGCCCTGGCGTAACGGCCGATCTGGCCTTCAGTTCCGTGATGGATCTCCAGATGAAACTGGCCAACGACGGCTACGCCCAGCCCCACAAGGCCGAATCCGTCGATGGCTTGCCGTCATGGGCCAATTGGCGGAACGAGGCGTTCGGCGTAACCTTTGAGCCGGTGGTGATCGTCTATAACAAAACGTACTTCCGGGGCCGGGAAGTGCCGACCACCCGCACCGGCCTCGCCGAAGCGCTGAGCAGTCCCAATTCCGAGTTTTTCGGCAAGGTTGCGACCTACGATATCGAGCGGAGCGGGTTCGGTTTCTTTGCTCTCGCCCGTGACCAGGAACATTACAGCGCGACCTGGAATCTGGTCCGGGCCATGGGAAGGAACAGCGTTAAACTATTTTCGAAATCCGCCGCCATACTCGATCAACTCAGCACGGGGAAAATCGTGCTTGGCTACAATGTGCTGGGAACCTATGCGGCAAGCCGGGCGGAGCGGGATCCGGCGATCGGCGTCATCCTGCCCACCGACTTTACGGTGGTATTGTCGCGCATCGCACTCATTCCCCGCAAGGCGCGCTCGCCCGAAACCGGCAAGCTGTTCCTGGACTATCTGCTGTCCGAACGCGGCCAACGGGTCTTGTCCGAACAGTCCGGGCTCAACTCCATCCACACGCGGGTGACCGGCCCCAGGACGGCGGCCAACATGCAAGCGGAAGCGGGGGCCAGTCTTCGGCCGGTCAAGGTGGGCCCCGGATTGCTGGTCTACCTCGATCAGTTCAAGCGCGCCAGAATGATCGATACCTGGGAAAAAGCGCTGACCGGCCGTTAGACGGCCGCTGAATTCTTTCATTCTGACAGGTTGATGACAGGTTCAGGCGCTAATGTCCGAACCAGGGCCAGTCCGTTTGCGGTCGGGTCTCGTGGCAAATAATAAAATTCGTCCAACAGGAGAGAGCGATGCTCAAAGCTAATTCACGTGTATATACCCATTTGTTCGTCGGTGCGGTTGCGGCCGTCGGACTCTCGATTTCCGTGCTGGCCAATGGTGCCCAGGCGGCCGAGAAGGTTCTCGACAAGGTACATTTCCTGATCCCCGGCGGCGCCGGCGGCGGCTGGGACGGTACTGCGCGCGGCACCGGCGAAGCCCTGACCAAAGCGGGCATCGTCGGGTCCGCTTCCTACGAAAACATGTCGGGCGGCGGCGGCGGCAAGGCCATCGGCTTCCTGATCGAGAATGCCGCGTCCAACCACGGCACGCTGATGGTCAACTCCACGCCCATCGTCATCCGCTCGCTGGTTGGCCGGTTCCCGCACAATTTCCGCGATCTGACGATGATTGCCGGAACCATCGGCGACTACGCGGCGATCATTACCGGCAAGAACAGCCCGTTTAAGGACTTCAAGGATCTGGTGGCCGCGTACAAGGCAAACCCGCGCAAGGTCTCCGTCGGCGGCGGGTCGGTGCCCGGCGGCATGGACCACCTGGTCGCCGCCATGGCCTTTCAGTCGGCTGGAGCCGATCCGACCAAGGTCAAGTACATTCCGTTCGATGCGGGCGGAAAGCTGAATGCGGCGATCCTGTCCGGCGAAGTTGCCGCGGGATCGACCGGTTTCTCCGAGGCCGTTGCTTTGGCGAAGGCCGGTGAGATGCGCATTCTCGCCGTCACGTCGCCGGAGCGGGTGCCTGCGTTCAAGGACGCGCCGACCCTCAAGGAGCAGGGCTTCGACACCACCTTCGTCAACTGGCGCGGATTCTTCGCGGCGCCGGGCCTGCCGAAGGACAAGGCGGACCAGTACCGGAAAGCCATCGCGGCCATGTACGCCACGCCGGAATGGAAGGCCGTGCGCGACCGCAACGGTTGGGTCGATATCCACAATTCAGGCAAGGATTTCACCGCCTTCCTGGTGGATCAGGAAAAGGTCGTCAAGGAACTCATGACCAAGCTCGGCTTCCTGAAATAGCCGAGTTGCGCCGGGGCTTCGTCGTACGGGGCCTCGGTGCGAATTCCCGGCGGAACGACGCCAAGGGAAACGCGGGCCATCGCGAGGGCTCGCAATAGGGGGACTGCGCCGTGACACTCGATCGCGCCATTGCCGGAATCTTTGTCCTGATCTGCGTGATTTACGGTTACACCGCCTTTGTGACCATGGAGGCAGGCCTGTTGCCGTTTGAACGCAATTTGACCTTCCTGCCCAACACCATGCCGAAATGGCTGAGCATACTCGGGGCATTCATCGGCCTGATCGTCATCGTTCAGTCGGTTCCGAAGGAGGCGGGCGAGATCGATCCCGGTGAGATCGATGTTCGCAATCTCAGGCAGTACAAACTGGGTCAGGCAATCGCGCTGCTCGTTCTCATGGTCGCGTACGCGCTGCTGCTGAGGCCGATTGGATTTCTTGCCGCGACGACGCTGTTCATCTGCCTGGGCGGATACGTGCTGGGTGAAAGGAACTACAAGCTGATGGTCCCGATTGCCGCCGTGGCGGCTTTCTTCATCTGGTACTTGGTGGAACAGGTTCTCGGCATCTTCCTCCGCCCCTGGCCCTGGTTCATCTACGGCGGGGCATAAGCCATGCTCGAGGGAATTCTTGCGGGCGTTACCACCGCTCTGACGCTTCAGAACCTGATCATGGTCATCGCCGGGTGCCTCATCGGCACTTTGATCGGCATGCTTCCGGGGCTCGGCCCCATGTCGATAATCGCCATCATGATCCCCGTCGCCATCAAGATCGGCGATCCGTCCGCGGCGCTTATCCTATTGGCCGGGGTTTACTATGGCGCCATTTTCGGCGGCTCCACCTCTTCGATATTGATTAACGCGCCGGGGGTCGCGGGCACCGTCGCAACCTCATTCGACGGCTATCCGATGGCGCGGCAGGGCAAGGCCGGAAAGGCGCTGACCATCGCCGCGATCGGCTCCTTTGCCGGCGGAACGGTGGGGGCCATCCTGCTCATGGGATTCGCACCCGCCTTGGCATCGGTTGCGCTGCTCTTTCACTCGGCGGAGTATTTTGCCCTCATGGTCGTCGGCTTGTCCGCGATCGCGGCGTTCGCGGGATCGGGCCAGGTCGCCAAGGCGCTGATGATGACCGTCCTGGGCGTGATGCTGGCGACGGTCGGCGAAAGCGCCCAGTTCAATGCGCCCCGCTTCACCATGGGTATCCAGGATCTGCAGAGCGGCATCAGCTTCATCACACTGGCCATGGCCCTGTTTGCCTTGCCCGAAGCGCTGTATCTGGTGCTCAACCCCGCCCGCTCCAACACCGGAAAGGACGGCGAGGGTGGCGAGATCAAGGATTTGCGGATCACCCGGGAGGAAGCCAAAAAAATCACCCCGGTGATCGGCAGGCAGTCCATTCAGGGTTTCCTGATCGGGGTGATGCCCGGCGCCGGCGCGACGATCGCCTCTTTTCTCGGCTACGCGGTGGAGCGGAACATCGCCAAGGGCGAGGACCAGAAGGAGTTCGGCAAGGGCTCGGTCAAAGGCCTCGCCGCGCCCGAGACCGCCAACAACGCGGCCTGCACCGGATCGTTCGTGCCGCTTTTGACCCTTGGTATTCCAGGCTCGGGCACGACGGCGATTTTGCTGGGCGCCCTGATCGCGCTCAACGTGACGCCGGGTCCGCGGCTGATGGTCGACAACCCGTCCATTTTCTGGGCGGTGATCATCTCCATGTATATCGGCAACGTGGTTCTGTTGATTCTCAATCTGCCGCTGATTCCCTACATCGCGAAGCTTCTGCAGATCCCAAGGAACTACCTGATTCCGTTCATTTTGTTCTTCACCATGATGGGCAGCTATATCGGGCAGAACAATGCAACCGAGCTGCTGTTGCTGACGGGAATGGGACTGGTTGCCACCATCATGCGGTTTGCCGGTTTTCCGCTGGCGCCGATGCTGATCGGGTTCATTCTGGGCCAGTTGCTCGAGGACAATTTTGCCCGGGCGATGAGCTTGACCGACGGCGTCAGTTTCATGTGGGAACGGCCGATGACCTTGATTCTGCTGATCCTGGCGGTCGTGCTGATCTTTCTGCCGTCGTTCCGGCAGCAATTGGCCATGTGGCGCCGGAGGGGCGTGGCCGACGGCGACTAATCGGGACCAATGCCCATCAACCGCCGCCCTGGAAATTGCCGTGTCCGATCTCGAAGTCGATCACATCGTGGTCTTGGGACACACCCGTTGCGGCGGGATAGGGCGTCTTCGTGACGGCGGAAACTGGCATCGCCTTGTGGAGAACGGCCGCCGGGAGGCCGTAATTCCCGCCTGAAGACGTGGCCGGCCCAATCTTTGCGCACCCGGTAATGCTGTTATGATTTGAGCCATGACCAAGGAGCCGTTCAACGAGATGCAGGACGGCGGCGGGGCGGTCCGGGACCTGTACCGGGGGGTTCAGGATTGGCTCGACCGAACGCCGGCCGACGTGATGGCGCTCAAAAGGGAGGAGACCGAACTTCTCTATCGCAAGAGCGGCATAACCTTTGCCGTGTACGGCGAGGGCGGCGGCACCGAGCGCATCATCCCGTTCGATGTCATTCCCCGGCTGATCAGCGCCGCGGAATGGGAATTGATGAGTCGCGGCCTCAATCAGCGGGTCAGGGCACTGAATATGTTCCTCTGCGACGTCTATGGGGAACAGCGGGCCCTGGATGAAGGCATCATTGATCCCTCGCTTGTCCTGCTCAACGATGCCTATGAGCCGCAAATGCAGGGTCTGCGGGTGCCGGGCGGCGTCTACACCCATATTGCCGGCATCGATCTGGTGCGGGTCGGCCCGGACGAGTTTTACGTTTTGGAGGACAATGTTCGGACGCCCTCCGGCGTCTCCTACATGTTGGAGAACCGTGAGATGGTCATGCGGTTGTTTCCCGACCTGTTCCGGAGCTATTCCGTCCGGCCCGTCGATCATTACCCGGAAGAACTCCTTTCGACGTTGGTGTCCGTTGCACCCCCTGCCGCGGAGGGCGACGCTACCACCGTCGTTCTGACGCCCGGCCGGTACAACAGCGCCTACTACGAACACTCGTTTCTTGCGGATGAAATGGGTGTCGATCTGGTCGAGGGACAGGATCTGTTCGTCGCCGACAACATCGTCTACATGCGGACGACCCAGGGTCCGAAACGGATCGACGTCATCTATCGCCGGATCGACGACCCCTATATCGACCCATTGGCGTTCAATCCGGATTCGGTGCTCGGCGTGCCGGGGATCATGACCGCCTACCGCGCCGGGAATATTGTACTAGCGAATGCCGTCGGGGCCGGCATCGCCGACGACAAGTCCGTCTACACCTATGTGCCGGATTTGATCCGGTTCTATCTTTCCGAAGAGCCGATCCTGAACAACGTGCCGACCTATCGGTGCTCCGAGCCGGAGGACCTCGCCTTTACCCTGGACAACCTGAAGGACCTGGTCGTGAAGGAGGTGCACGGGTCCGGCGGCTACGGCATGCTGGTTGGCCCCGCGGCGACCAAGGATGAGATCACCGCCTATGCCGAGCGGTTGCGCGCCGATCCGGACCGGTTTATCGCCCAACCGACATTAGCCCTTTCCACTGTCCCCACGTTCGTGGAGAGCGGCGTCGCCCCGCGTCACGTGGATCTCCGCCCTTTCATCCTCGTCGGCAGCGAGACCAAGATTGTTCCCGGCGGGTTGACCCGGGTCGCCCTCGAAGAGGGCTCTCTTGTGGTCAACTCGAGCCAAGGCGGCGGCACCAAGGATACATGGGTGCTGAACGAATGATCCCGTTATGCTGAGCCGCACCGCCGACAATCTCTTTTGGATGTCCCGTTACATCGAGCGGGCAGAAAATCTGGCGAGGTTGCTCGAAGTCGGCCACCGGTTGTCGATCATGCCGGCCAGCGCCGACGGGTCCGAGTGGGCATCGACCTTGGCCATTGCCGGCTGCACCGACGCCTTCGACCGGGAATACGAGACCGCGGGTGCCCAAAACGTCATCGAATTCATCGGAATTCGGAACGACAACCCCTATTCGATTCCTTGGTGTCTCGAAAACGCACGGAGCAATGGCCGCGCCGTTCGCGTCTCCCTGACGACCGCCATGTGGCAGTCACTGAACGGCACATGGCTTGAATTGCATTCCCGCCGGTACTCGGCCGAGTCCGGCGCCGGGGTGCTGGATTATCTGGATTGGATCAAAGACCGGTCTACCCAGTTTGTCGGCGCGACGACCAGCACCATGCTTCGCAACGATGCGTATTTCTTCGTCATGATGGGAATGCTGTTGGAGCGTGCCGACAACACCGCCCGGCTACTGGATGTGAAGTACCACCTCCTGCTGCCCGAATACGAGGATGTGGGCGGGACCCTCGACTTCTATCAGTGGAGCGCGTTGCTGAGGGCGGTGACAGCCAACAGGGCCTATCACAATCTCTATCGGTGTGCGCTACAGCCTTGGCGGATCGCGGAAATGCTGATCCTCCGCGCCGAAGTGCCCCGTTCGCTTCTTTCCTGTCTCGTGGGGCTCACCGAATACCTGGAGCGGCTGTCCGACATGTACGGGGAGCGGAAGGAATGTTTGAGAATGGCAAAGGCGCTTCATGCCGATCTGGCCTACCAGCCCGCCGAGGACATTTTCCAGCGCGGTCTCCACGAGTTCCTGACCGATTTCATTCAGCGCAACAATCGACTGGGGCGCCAGATTCAACGGGATTATCTGGACTGAGCCGATGGATATCGTCATTTCCCACGAGACCACGTACCGCTACGACCAGCCGGTCAACTACTCGATCCAAACGCTCAGGTTGACACCCTGCATTTCCAGCGGGCAGTCGGTGCTTCGCTGGAACATTGTCGGAGGCGGGCGTTCCCCGGCCTCGTCGGGGGAGGACGGTTTCGGCAATCTGGTGCACACGCTGACGACCGTCGGAGACCATTCCCACGTCACCATCCGGGCGTCGGGCGAGGTTCGCACCCAGGATACGAACGGCGTGCTCTCCGGCGCCATTGAGCGCTTTCGGCCCCTGTTTTATCTCAGGCCAACCGGCCTCACCGAAGCGAACGAGGCGATTCACGGCTTGGCCCGGCAAGCGAAACGCGGTGCAGATGGAGATCTGGATCTCGGGCACCGGCTCATGGGCCTGGTCCGTGACGCCGTCGACTACGAGACCGGCGCCACCGATGCGGCCCATACCGCCGCCGAGGCGATTGCCGCCGGCGCCGGTGTTTGCCAAGACCACGCGCACGTGTTCATTGCCTGCGCCCGCGCCCTAGAGGTGCCCGCCCGCTACGTGAGCGGCTACTTGTGGAGCGAAGGAAGCGCCGGGCCCTTTGACGCCGGCCACGCGTGGGCGGAATTGTTTGTCGGCGATTTGGGATGGGTTGGATTTGATGTTGCAAACCGCATATGTCCGACCGATGCTCACGTCCGGGTTGCTGTCGGTCGGGACTATCTTGATGCGGCGCCTGTCCGGGGACTGCGGTCGGGGTCCGCCGACGAGCAGATGCAGGTTCAGGTGCAGGTAAGCGCCGCTCAATAAGCCAGCGGTGTTCCCGGGAGTGGTTATGCGGGGAAATCGAAGATGACGTACTGCGTTGGGGTGCTGGTCGACAAGGGGCTGGTGATGCTGTCGGATTCGCGGACGAATGCGGGCGTGGACAACATCGCGACCTACCGCAAAATGACCGTCTGGGAGCGTCCCGGCGATCGTGTTTTCTGTCTGTTGTCTGCGGGAAATCTTGCCATCTCCCAGGCGGTGGTCAATTTGATCGAAGAATGGAACGGGCCGGATAATCGGGGAGACGGCGGCCTGTTCGGCGTCACCAGCATGTTCCGGGCGGCCCGGCTGGTGGGCTCGGCAATCCGCGATGTTTACGAGGCCGACGGAAAAGCTCTCGAGCGGCACGATCAGGAATTCAACGCGTCCTTCCTCCTCGGCGGTCAGGTGGCCGGCGGGCGGACGCGATTGTTCCAGATATATGCCGAGGGGAATTTTATTCAGGCTTCCGAGGACACGCCGTTCCTGCAAATCGGTGAGCACAAATACGGCAAGCCCATTCTCGACCGCGCCGTAACCTCTGGCATGTCCCTGAAAGACGCGACCAAGCTCGCGCTGGTGTCCATGGACTCGACCCTTCGAAGCAATTTATCGGTCGGATTTCCGGTCGATCTTCTGGTGTACGAAGACGGCGCCCGCCGCACCCGGCTTCGCCGGACCCTGGACGAGGACGACGCCTACTTCTCCGACATCCGCGATCGCTGGAGTTTGGCGCTCCGCCGCGCTTATGCCGAACTCCCGGATCCCGACTGGTTCGACGAGACCCTGGCCGTCATCCACGATATCAGCGACGGTAAGCCCTAAGGCGCGGCGGCTTCGTCCACTCGGCCTCGAAGCACGAACTTTTGGATTTTGCCGGTCGATGTTTTTGGCAATTCGCCGAACACCACGTAGCGGGGACACTTGAAATGGGCCAGATTGTCCCGGGCAAAATCGATGATTTCCCGGGCGCTCACCTCTCCGGCGTCCGGTTTCAGTTCCACGAACGCGCATGGCGTTTCGCCCCACCTCTCGTCAGGCTTGGCGACGACGGCCACGGCAAGGACCGCCGGGTGCTTGTAAAGCATGTTTTCCACCTCGATGGATGAAATGTTCTCGCCGCCCGAGATGATGATGTCCTTGGACCGGTCGCGCAGTTCGATGTAGCCGTCCGAGTGCATCACGCCCAGGTCACCGGAGTGGAAGTAGCCGCCGGCGAAGGCCTCCGAGGTGGCTTCGGGGTTTTTCAGATACCCCTTCATCACGTTGTTGCCCTGGAACATGACCTCGCCCATGGTTTCGCCGTCCGCGGGGACAGGCTCCATATTTTCAGGATCGATCACCGTCAGTTCCTCGGACACGACATAAGGGACGCCTTGGCGGGAGCGGAGGTCTGCCTGCTCCTCGGCGCTCAGCTCGTTCCATTCATCGTGCCAGGCGCAGACCGTGGCTGGGCCGTATACTTCCGTAAGGCCATAGGCGTGGGTAACCTCAAATCCACCGGCCTCCATTTTCTCGAGCACGGCGGCAGGCGGTGCGGCCCCGGCGGTCATCACCTTGACGAGATGGTCAAACTCCCGCTTCTCGTCATCCGAAGCGTTGACGATCATGCCGAGAACGATCGGTGCGCCGCAAAGATGGTCGACGCCCTGATCGGCGATAGAGGCATAGATGGCTTTCGCTTCGACGTTTCTGAGGCAGAACGAGGTCCCGCCATATGCGGCCAGCGTCCACGGGAAGCACCAGCCATTGCAGTGGAACATGGGCAGGGTCCACAGGTAGTTGGGATTCTGCGTCATGTTCCAGGCCATGGCATTGCCGATGGCATTCATGTATGCGCCGCGGTGGTGGCAGACGACACCCTTCGGGTTGCCTGTCGTGCCGGACGTGTAGTTGAGAGAGATGGCGTTCCATTCGTTGTCCGGCAGTTTCCACCCATATCCCTCGTCGCCGCCGCCGATGAAGCTTTCATAGTCCTCGTCACCGAGCATTTCGCCCTCGGGCGCCAGGACGTCGTTCACGTCGATGACCCGCGGCTCGACCTTGGCTTTGCCGAGCGCTTCCTTGATCACCGCGGAATACTCGCGGTCGGTGATCAGCACCTTGGCCTCGCCATGATCCAGAATGTACGCGATGGTGTCGGCCTCCAGCCGGGTGTTGATGGCATTGAGCACGGCGCCGGTTACGGGGACTCCGTAGTGGGCCTCATAAATCTCGGGGGTGTTGGTGCACATCGCCGCGACGGTATCGCCTTTGCCGATACCCGCGCGTTCCAAGGCCGAGGCCAACTGTCGGCAGCGGGCGAACGTCTCCGCGTAGCTGTACGTCCGTTCGCCGTGGACGACGGCAGGGTGACTTGGGAATACGCGCGCCGCGCGCCGCAAAAAACTCAGCGGAGAAATCGGGACAAAATTCGCCTCGACCCGGTCGAGTTGATCGTACGGATTGGTCATCGGTGACCTCCCTCGCGGCCGTAAATGTCTGTCACTACCCGCATTTTAGCAGGGCGGGCTTGGTTCGATCTTAATCCAAATCAAGTCCTATATGCCAGACGGGGAAATTCAGGCGGGGGTGGACCTTGCCGACGATGCGGGCTAGGGAGTTGATCCCCAATCCAGAGAACCGAACTCCGCCATTGCCGATTCCCGTTTCCAACGCTCTGAATGAACTGCGCGAAAAATGGCGGCCGTTGGCCCTCGCCATGCTGTTGGGGGCGATCGGGGCAGCCGTCGCCGTCCATCTGACCCTGCCGCTTCCCTGGATGCTGGGTCCGATGGTCGTGACGGCGGTCGCGGCCATGTCCGGGGTTAGGGTGTGGATTCCGACGTGGCTGCGCTCGTCCATGTTCATCGTCATGGGGATCATGTTCGGGGCCGGCATACCTCCGGATATTGCCCAGCAGATGCAAACCTGGATGATCAGCAGCGCCGGCGTGGTGATCTATGTCATCGTCACCGGCGCGGCGATGTTCCTCTACTACCACAGGGTGGCCGGCTATGAACCGGTGACGGCCTACTTTTCAGCCATGCCCGGTGGCGTATTGCCGATGACGATCATCGGCGGGAGCTTCGGCGGTGATGAGCGAATTATATCGCTGATGCAGATTTCCCGGCTCGCCGGCGTCGTCATCCTCATTCCCGTTTCATTCAGACTGTTTGCCGGGTATGAGCCGACCGGTTCCGCGGGGACCGACGCCCATTTTGACGATGTGGCTCCGCTGGACGCGGTTATTTGGTTGCTTGCTTCCGTCGCCGCGATCCCGTTGGCGGGGAGACTGCGTCTCCCATCACCTACGCTCATGGGGCCGCTCCTTGCCGTCGGGGCGCTGTCACTCGCCGGGGTGGTGTCTTCACCGATGCCGGATGAGCCGATGGCAGCGGCGCAGTTGATAATCGGGACCAGCGTCGGCGCCATGTACAACGGGGTGAAAGTACGAGAGGTTGGCGTATATCTCGTCCATGGCAGCATTGCCGGGACGTCGATGGTGGTGTTGGCGTTGTTGATGGCCTTGGCCGCCGGTCCCATTTCCGGGCTGGAGCCGCAGGCATTGATCCTCGGTTACGCGCCGGGCGGTTTTGTCGAAATGGCGTTGATCGGCTTCGCCCTCGGAATCGAGGTGACGTTCGTCATCACTCACCAGTTGGTCAGGTTTCTGTTCATCGTCGCCGGCGCGCCCATCATCATGGCACAGCTCAAGAAACGTCTGCTTTAGCTGGAGATCGCCAGCAACTCGTCGGCATAACCCCGGAGGCGGTTGGCGGCGGTTTTGCGCTGATCTTTGGTGAGCGACGAAATGATATCGAACATCAGCCGGCCAAACCGTTCGGTTCGCCCGGCGACGAATTGGCGATAGCCGGGCGCCATGTTTTCGTCCGGGGCCAACAGGACCTTGTCCAGATACCGCTTCAGGTCGCCGGTCTCCGGATCTGTCGCCAGGTAGGCCAATAATGCCTTTTCCCGCGATTTCCGGGCGCTCAGCCAAACGGACGAGCCGCCGGCGGTCGCCGAGGCATAGGCGCGGACACGATCCCGCTGCTCGCGGGAAAGCTCCCCCAGAAACCGCTCGATGTTCCCGATCTGCCGTTCGGCGCGTCTTTCGATCCGTTCCGTTATCGGTTCGGCCAATCTCTCTTCGCGCTCCGTGTTCTTTTCGTCGAATCGAGCTTTCAGGTATCCTCGGCGGGGTTCGCTTGCATGGCGCTTCAGCACCAGGGAGCCCTCGGCGGTTGCACCCCTTACGGTCTCCTCATATAGCGCGCGGATTTGCCGCATGGCGGCCATTACCTGTTCACGGCTGACATCTCCGGCGTCCAAAACACCCGCCTGCTTACGGAGAAACGCGGCGTAGCGGGGAAGCATTTCCAGCTGGTGCCAGCCGAGAACGCGATCCATCGCCGCATCGGCGAACAGGCGCTCGTCTTCGTCTTTCAGATCCAGATAGAACGCCACCTGGTTCCGAGCGGCGACGTCCAGACCAAAATACGCCAGCCGCAGGCTGGAGCAACCGGCGAGGACAAGGATCAAGAGAACCGCGATGATGGGCTTCGATGCCATAACAAAAATATACCCCCGATTTCGCGACCTGGTTGGGCGGTTATTCCGGTCAGAACTGCGCGACATACCGCGGCAGCCAAAGTGCCAGGTCCGCAACGAACACCACCAACATCAAGCGGATGATGTCGGCGGCGAAAAACGGTGCAATCCCCTTGAACATGCTGGAGAGCGGGACGTCCGGCATTATCGTCTTGATGACAAAGACATTGAGGCCGATGGGCGGCGTGATCAGGCTGATTTCGACGACCATGACCATGACGATGCCGAACCAGATCAAATCGAAGCCCAAGGCATCGACCAGCGGCACGAATATGGGCACGGTGAGGAAAATCATCGCCAGCCCTTCGATGATGGTACCCAGCAGAATGTAGATCAGCAGCACCACGAGGATGACGGTGATCGGCTCGATCTCCAGGGTCTTGATGAAATCGACGATGGCGTCCGGCATGCCGGCGACATTCACGAAGTTGTTCAGAATGAGCGCGCCGAAGGCGATGGTGAATACCATGGCCGAGGTTTCGGCCGCTTCCACAAGCGCGTAGAAAAATACCCGGAGGTTCATCCGCTTGCGGGCGATGGCGAACAGCAGCGCGCCGACGGCGCCGATGCCGCCGCCTTCGGTTGGCGTGAATACCCCGAAGGTAATGCCGCCGATGATTACGAGGAACAGGACGAGGACCGCCCAGACTTTTGAAAGCGTGTGCCAGCGGTGCGCCCAGGTCGCCTTGTCGGCGCGCGGCGCTAAATTCGGCATGAGGAATGCGACGCCCCAAATGACCGCGAGGTAGAGCGCGACGGTGATGAGGCCCGGAATAATACCGGCGATGAACAGATCCCCGATGCTGGTCTCGGTCAAAATGCCGTAGACGATGAGGGCGGCGGACGGGGGTATCAGAATTCCCATGGTGCCGCCGGCCGCGACGGTGCCGGCGGCGAAACCGTTGTTGTATTTGAACCGCCGCATGGGCGGGATCGAAACCCTGGCCATGGTCGCGGCGGTTGCGACCGATGATCCCGAAATAGCCGCAAAGCCGCCGCAGGCGGCGACCGTGGCCATCGCGAGGCCGCCGCGCTTGTTGCCGAGCCAGGCATTGGCGGCCTCGTAGATATCCTCCGCCAGGGCGGCCCGGAAAACGAATACGCCCATCAGGACGAACAGGGGCAGGACGACGAAATTGGCGTTCAGCGCCAATCCCAGGATTTGCTGGCTGACCGTTTCCAACGCCGGCCCCATGCCGCGAATGAAGGCAAAGCCGACGAAGCCCACCAGCATCATGGAAAATCCGAGCGGCAGACCGAAGAAGGCGATCCCCAGCAGGATGGCAAACCCGATTAGCGAGATGACCATCTAGGAGGCGCCTTCGTCATTGTCGTGGTCGAACCCCGGTGCGACTCCCGCGCGGAAATCGACGGTCACATATTTCCAGAGCATATAGAGTTGGATGACTACGCTCACGGCACTCAGGAAGGTAAGCGCGAACAGTACCGGCGCGGTCGGCAGTTCGAGGGTCAGGGAAATATCGTCGAATTCCTGCATCTCAAGGCCGGTTCTCCACATCCGCTCGGTGATGAATGCGATCATCCCGGCGCTGATGAACAGGACGATGATTTCCCGAAACAGCTTGAATTGTTTGCTCATAAATCCGTCGAAAAGCTCGACGACGATGTGCGCGCGTTTGACGGTCACGAGGGGCAGGGCGGAAAATATGAGCAGACCGAGGGCAAACTCGATCAATTCCACGCCGCCGTGGACCGGTGAGTTGAACACATACCGCCCGGTGACATCGACGATCGTCAGGCCGGCCACGAAAAACATGAAGAAGGCGGCAAGCACCGTCAGAAGCCTGACGGGCGCCGCCAGGGCCCCCGCGGCGGCGGCCGGCACCGAATAGTCGTCGGCAAGCGCCCGGTCGAGCGGATTCGTGGATTGGGCGCCGTCGCCGCCAAGGTCGACGACGCCCGTTTTGTCACCTTCGGCCATAGTAGCTCGGGAGCGGGCGAACTACTTCAGCTGGTCCTTGAAAAACGCCATCGAAGCCTTGGCGTCGATCCCCTTGGCTTCGGCGGCCTTCAACCAGTCTGCTTCGGCTTTTTGTCCCAGCTTCCTGATTGCCCCCATCAGTTCCGGACTGGCTTGGACGACTTGGCCGCCCTGCTTCTTGACCGCTGCGATGCCGGAATCGGCAGCCTTTTGACCGGCCAGGGTGCGCTCGGAAAGTTTGAGCCCCGAGACGCTCATGATTTGGTCTTGCTGCTGCTTCGTGAGGCCATCCCACTTCTTGCCGTTGATCAGCATGGAGAAGGACGTGTTGGTCAGGCCGCCCGGAATGACCGTCGTTGCCTTGATGTAGGGAAGAATCCGGAAGGCGCGAAGGCCGTGACCCGGTACCGCCGCGCCATCAACGACGCCCTTGGAGACGAGGCTGAAGATCTTCGCCGGGCCGGAGGCAACGGGCACCGCGCCGAGTTCCTTGAGAATATTGGTGGTGATTCCCGGCGCCGACCGCAGTTTGAAACCCTTCAGGTCGGCGATGGTGAGGATCGGCTTGCCCCGGCTATGAATCACATTCGGCGCCAGGAGGAAGCTTCCGACCAAATGGTTGCCCTTATATTCGTTGGCCTTGGCGAAATATTTCTCGTGCGTTTTCCAAAGCGCGAGCGATGTTTTGACGGCGCCCGGCGAATTAAGCGGCAGCTGCGAAATCTGGGGCCCGACAATGCGCTTGGTCTGGAAAATATTCGCCAGAATGACGACATCGGCAACGCCTTTTGACACGGTCTGCCAGTTCTTCGGAGGCGGACCCACCGCGGCGGCGGACAGTTTGGGCATAACCGAGCCCTTTGTCGCGGCCATGACATCCTTCATCCACGGGACCGTAATGCCCGTCTGGAACGGGTGCTTTGGCGGCAGGTAGTTGTTGATCAGCAGTTCAGCCGACTGAGCAGGGCTTGAAACGAAAAACGCACCGGCGGCGACACCGGCCAGCGCGGTCATAGCGACCGTGCGGTTGATTGAAGACATCGTGAAACTCCCTAAATTCATGAAACCAGTACGGTTTTCCTTTTATTGGATGGGGCGGCGGCGACCAGCGTCAATCAGAGGATGGGTATTGTATGTTATTGCCAGCCGGGAGTCTCACGTTTGTGTGAGACCCGAAACTGCTCTAACCCCCCAGAAAGTCCCTGATCCAACTCCGATACAGATCATCGCGGGTAAACCTCTTCAGCATCTCGGGGTGGGGCTTTCCTTCGATGTCCGCGGGTTTGGTGCCGTCGCGAAGGGCCTTCAGCGTGTCATGAACGGCTTTCATGGCCATCGAGAACGGCAGGTGGCCCTGTAAGGCAATGCGCACCCCTTTGGAGCCCAGGTAATCGGGATCGGCCATGTCCGGCGGTGTGCTGCCGAGAATCAGGGGTATGTCCACTTTGTCCGAGACCGCGTCCAGTTCCTCGCGGCTGGTTAGTCCGGCAAGAAATACCGCATCCACGCCGGCCTCCTGGTAGGCGCGGGCGCGAACCGCGGCGTCCTCGGCATCGGTGATGGCGCAGGCGCTGGTCCGGCCGGCGATCGACAGCAGCGGGTCCTGGCGTGCGCCGACCGCCGCCTTCATCTTGCCGATCCCTTCCTCCAGCGAAATCATTTGCGGCTTGCCGGCGGTCCCGAATGGCGTGGGGAGATCGGTATCTTCAAGGCTCATGCCGGCGATCCCGGCGGTTTCCAGTTCCTCGACCGTACGCCGCACGTTGAGCGCATTGCCGTAGCCGTGATCCGCGTCGACCATCAGCGGCAGGTTTCCGGCCCGATTGATCCGCAGGCATTGATCCGAGAACTCGCTCAGCGTCAGGACGAGGAGATCGGGCGCGCCGAGCACGGTCATCGAGGCGATTGAACCCGCGAACATTCCGATCTCGAACCCCAGATCCTCGGCGATCCGCGCGGAGATGGGGTCGTATACGGATCCCGGGTGCACGCATTTGTCGCCGGCAAGTATTTCCCTGAAGCGCTGCCGCCGGTCAGTCCAGTCCATGAGGCGTTCCTTGTCTAGAGATTTGGGCGGTCCTAGGGACGGTCCATTCTGTCACGAAGGTAGGTGGTGAGGGTGTCGATCATGCGATAGGCCTGCTCCCGCTCCGCGGGTGCGAACAGCGACAGCAGGCGCCGGTTTCGCTCGCGAACCACCGGTATCATTCGGTCATATCGATCACGTCCGTCATCGGTGAGGTCGATGATGGCGCTCCGGCCGTCGGATGGACTGTCGACCCGGCCGATGCTGCCCGCGTTCTCCAGAAGCGTCGCGGCACGGCTGATCTGAGACTTGTCAAAACCGCTCATCTTGGCGAGGTCGCCTATGGTCATGCCGCCCCTCACCGAAAGCGCGGACAAAATTCGCCATTCGACGAGAGAGATACCGAATTCCGTGTCCAGCAGCTGCTTGGATTCCCTGTCGAGGAGCCGGGCCAGAACGTCATAGCGCGCGGTAAACAGGTCGAGCAGCCCGAAACCGCTTGTGTCGGGGCCATCGGGTCCGTCGCGGAGGAGCCCGTCAGGCAGGAGCCCCCCTGTTTCATGCGCGTCGTTCGTCATGGTGGAAGTTGATCCGCGCTCCTTTGATCGCAGGATATCGGCTGGCGCCCCGGCAACGCAATCACTTGCCGAGCCTCGGCTCTCGGACAGACCGTGCAGAAAGTTTGAAGCCTCGCGCCTGAGACCTTAAGGTCCTGCTTCTGAATTGCTTGGGAGGCTTGGATGCCTATCCGCACCGGCCGGGAATACCTGCGATCCCTCGACGATGGCCGAACCATCTATATCGACGGGGATCAAGTCACCGACGTCGTCAACGACCACCGGTTCGCCGGTGCGGCGGAGACCATGGCGATGCTCTTGGAGATGCAGCATGATCCCGGGCTCACCCATAAGCTGACCTATGCCTCGCCCAGCAGCGGGGAGAAGGTCGGCATGACCCACATCACGCCTTTGTCGAAGGACGATGTGGTCGCGCGCGGCGACGCCATTCAGATTTGGATGGATGCGACCTGCGGCATGCTGGGCCGCAGTCCGGATTACAAGAACGTCATGGTCGCGGCATGGGCGGCGGCAAGCGAAATATTCGACAGGGACTCCTTCCAGGGCGCCGCCAACGTTCGCGACTTTCACCAGCACGTTCGCGAAAACGATCTCGTCATGACGCACGTACTGGTCAACCCGCAGGTCGACCGGTCGCGGCCCGCGCACTTGCAGGAATCGGAAATCGTCGCCCAGATCGTCGCGGAGGATGATGCAGGCATCACGATCCGGGGTGCGCGCATGGTGGCGACGTTGTGCGCGCTTGCCAACGAAATCGTCGTCATGCCGGCGGCCATCCGCTGGGCGACCGACGAACAGCGCAAATCGGACGATTATTCCTTCGGATTTGCCATCCCGGCCAATACCGAAGGACTGCGGTTCATCTGCCGGCCCTCCATGGCTCATCCGGATTCCGGCTCACCCATGGATTATCCGTTGTCTTCCATGTACGAGGAATCCGACGGGATCGCCATTTTCGACGATGTGAAGGTGCCGTGGGAACGGGTGTTCATCTATCGGGATGACGAAGCCGAGACTCTCATTCACGGCAAAACCCGGGTCGGACCCCATGCGCTGCATCAGTCGGTGGTGCGGGCGGCCGCCAAATCGGAATTCATGATGGCATTGGCGCTGGCGGTCGCGCGCTCGACCAAGATCGACGAGCACCTGAACGTCCAGCTGCTGCTCGCCGAAACCATCAACATTGCCGAGTTTGCCCGCACCTGCCGGGTGGCGGCCGAGGCCGAATCGTTCCAGACGCCATTCGGCAACTGGTCGCCGGGCCTGGCGCCGATCCAGCTTTGGCAGAGCGTGTTCTGGAAGTTCTATAACCGCCAGTGCGAGATCATAAACACCTTGGGCGCCGGCGGCCTGGTCGGCGTACCGTCCATTGCCGAGCTCGCCGGTGAAGTGAAGGACGACGTTGAAAAATATTTTCAGTCGGTCAACGCCGACTCGCCGACCCGGATCAAACTGTTTCGATTGGCCTACGATGCATCGCTTTCGAGCTTTGCCGGCCGTCAGCGGTTGTACGAGCAGTACTATAGCGGCGATCCCAACCGTAGCCAGTCCCTGCGCTTCCGGATGTTCGACAAGGACGAGCATATCGACCGTATCCACAATATGCTGGATGACATCGAACAGCGGTTCTCCGGCGGGATCGGCGAGCGCGTCGCGGCATTCCGGGAAGCCGGCGAGTAGCCCCAGCAATCAGAGGCGGATAATGAGCAACGACCAGGGCGGCGTTCCCTATATTCGCCGCGCCATTCAGGAAATGGGGCCGAAGTTCGACCCGCCGACGGAGGGCGTTCTTCGGCACAAGGGATATGACACCGGCGAAGTCCTGGCCATGGGCCTGAACGAAAGCCTGTTTCCTCCGTCGCCCAAGGTGGTCGACGCCGTCCGCGACAACCTGACCATGATGAACCGCTACCCGGATGCCCAATGTCCGGCCCTCTCCGACATCGTCACCGCACGCACCGGCGTCCCGGTGGAGAATATCGTATGGGGCAATGGCAGTGAGGAGCTGATCCAGGGCGCCATCCATCTCAGCATTTCACCGGAGGACGGCATGATCCTGCCCGTACCGACATTCTGGGGGTACCGGGCCATGGTGGAAGCTTCGGAGGCCGACTGCGCCTATGTGGGCATGAAAGCGGACGGGCATGTGGACGCGGACGCCGTCCTGGGCGCGGTCGGCAATCGGACGAAGCTGCTGTTCCTGGTGACCCCGAACAACCCGAGCGGCCGGATGCTGGACGGGACGACCCTGCGCCGTTTCGTCGAGGAGGTGCCGGAGAACGTATTGCTGGGTGTCGACGAGGCCTATCACGAGTTCGGCCTTCATGCGGGCGGGCCGGATGTGGTCGAGGTCCTGAAGGAGCGCCGCGGGCCCTGGGTCGTGATCCGAACATTCTCGAAGGCCTACGCCATGGCCGGCATGCGGATCGGGTATGCGCTTTGTTCGGATGGCGATATCGCCCAGGCGCTCCGCAAGACCACCTGCACCTTCAACGTTCCGATCCTCGCTCAGGCGGCCGCCGAAGCGGCGCTTCTCGATGAGGTCTATTTGGCGAAGATGCTGAAAGACGTCTCCGAATCGCGGACGATGCTGGAGGAGGGACTTCGTGATCTAGGCTTGGATCCGTTTCCGTCCGTGTGCAATTTCGTTTCAGCCAACGCCCATCGGAACGCCCGGGAATTGGCGGCGGAAGTGCTTGAAAATGGGGTCCAACTGCACGCCTGGCCCGAGCCCGGCTATGAGACTTACATCCGAATCACCGTGGCGCCGAAATCGGACGTCGCCGCCTGCCTTGAGGTCCTGGCCGCCGTTTTGAACAAATAGCGTCACGCTCGATTTCTCCTAACCTGTTGATATTGAGTTCAAATATGTGAGCCACGCATTTTTTTCGCGCCGTCTGGCCCAATTTTGCATTTGCCGGCGCGCCACCGCCTTGAAACCGTAATATTACCTGACTAAATTTGTCGTGTATTAAGAGTTTGAACTTGGAAATCATGGCGGGGAAGTCTGATGGAACTTGATGACAAACGGATCGTCGGCTACCGAATGGAGCGTACCGGGCGGCTTTTTGTCCGTGAGGTCGGTGGTGAGGAGCGCCCCGCGGCCGAGACCGAAATCGCCAAGCTTCTGGAAACCCGGCCTGATCTGATCTTGCAGCTGGCGTGGCAGGGCTGAACCGCGCAGCTCGGGGCGACGGCGAAAATCGCGCCTGAAATCAAGAATTACCGGGTCTCGAGTTGGCGGATACGCTCCTCGGCGGCCGCCGCTTTTTCCTCGTCGCCGAGCACGCGATAGGCCCGCGCCAGCCGTTTCCAGCCCTCCAAATCATCCGGGTCGTCTTCAAGCCGGGCGGCAAGGCGCTCGACCATCCCGATGATCATTTCGGCCCGCTCCTCGACGCTGAGTTCCGAAGCGGCGCGCACGTCCTCGGCCGTCGGGCCGGCGGCGCGCGTCCGGCTCGGCGAAATGGAGGCCAAGTCGATATTGCCGGCCCGCGCGGCGGCATTCATCCGTTTCCGGACTTCGTCCACCCAGGGCGCGTCGGGCGGAGAGAGCGCGATAACGTCGGTCCAGCGCCGGACCGCGCTCTCGAAATCCCGCCGTTGCGCCGCCGCAAGGCCAAGGAAGTAGTGCGGCCGCACGGCATTTGGATCGAGGTCCATGGCATCGGCGAAAATCTTCATGGCGTCGTCGGAAACTACGCCCCCCTGGGCTATGACGGTCGTCTCGCCGAGAGCGATGGCGATCTCGGCCCGATCCGGCGCCAGGGCGCGGGCGCGCGCATATGCCCGTGCCGCCTCGAGATGCCGTTGCAGGGTGACCAGCGACCGGCCCAACAGCAACCAGCCGTCCACCCGTGCCGGTGCCGCCTTGAGCCTGCGCTCCAACTGGGCCACGATCGCCGTCATCTCGGCTACCTTCGGGTCGTCGCTTGGCGGCGGCCTGGCCCGCTCGGCAAATGGCTGATCCGGAAAATCCGGCGTGCCCAGGGAGCCATAAATTCCGAAACCGACTATGGGAACCAGGAGGCCGACGCCGATGGCGGTTGCCGTCCGGAAGCCGCTGCCGCCGGGCGCGGCAATTGCGGACACCGTCGCGTCGATTTGCGCCATGCGTCGCCGAATCTCCTGTCTCGCCGCCGCAGCCTCTTCGGGGCCGAGCAATCCGCGTTCCTCGTCCCGGTCCGTCTCGGCCAGCTGGTCTTCGTAAACCGCCTGGTCGAATTCGGCGGGCGGGACCGGCTTGTGCCGGCGCAGAATAACCACGACCAGGGACGCCACCGCGGCCGCGGCGATTAAGGCGGACAACAACCAGATCATCGGCCCGCACTCTCCGCTTCGCGGCCGGCCCGCCGGAAGTATGAGATCAGCGCCAACAGGCCGATGAGGACAATGGCGACGGGGCCGATCCACAGCACGAGCGTCGCCCCCTTCACCGGCGGGCGGAGGAGAACGAAGTCGCCGTATCGAGAGACGACGTAGGCGATCACTTCGTCATCGCTGTCGCCTTCCACGATGCGCTGCCGCACCAGGACGCGAAGGTCGCGGGCCAAGTCCGCATCCGAATCATCGATGGACTGGTTCTGACAAACAACGCAGCGAAGTTCCCTGGAGATCGCGCGGGCGCGGGCCTCGTGCGCGGGGTCGGCGAGCACCTCTTCCGGCAGCACGGCGTGCGCGGAGTCCGGTGCCAATCCGGCCAACCCGGCCAGCACTGTCAGCAGGACTAGGATTCGGCGCGCAGGCGCTGGACGATCGGCCACAGCTTGCTCTCCCAAATATCCCGGGTGATGGGGCCCGCATGTTTGTAGCGGATGATGCCTTTTCGATCGACGAAGAAGGTCTCCGGCGCGCCCGTGACGCCGAACGCGATGGCTCCTTCGCTTCGCGGGTCGTCACCGACGAGCCGGTACGGATTGCCGAATTTGTCCAGCCATTCGGGGCCCGCCTGACGGTCGGGTTCCCGCCAGTTGATCCCGTAAACGGGGACGACGCCGTTGGCCTTCAACTCCATCAGGAACGGATGTTCGATCCGGCAGGCCAGGCACCAGGACCCAAAAATGTTCACCAGCGAGACTTTGCCCAGGAGGTCGTCCCGGCGGAAACCCCGCGCCGACCCTTCGATGGCCGCCAGGGAAAATTCCGGTACCGGCTTGTTGATCAGTGCCGACGGCAGCGCCTGAGGGTCCCGTTGCAGACCAAACCAGAAGCCGATACCGAGGGCGGCGATCAGGACCAGGGGCAGAAGAAACAGGAACCGGCGGGACATGCTTATTCCGCCGGTGCCGGTACGGCCCGGGCGCCGGCCTTTTGCCGGCCGGGTGCGCCGACCCGATGCCGGCGGTCGGACAGGCTCACGAAGCCGCCAAGGACCATGATGAACGCCCCGGCCCACATCCATGGGACGAGTGGATTGAAATAAAGGCGGGTGACGAAACCTCCGTCTTCGCCCCGCGGGTCCCCGAGAACCGCATAGAGATCACCGAGAAACGTCGGGTGGATGGCCGCCTCGGTGGTCTGACCCTGAACGTCGTAAAATCGTTTCTCGGGTGTCAGCACGATACCGCCGCCGCCGCTATCGACGCGGAACGTACCCCGGGTCGCCGCGTAGTTGGGGCCCCGCACCTCCCGGGCGCCGTCAAAGGTGAAGACGTGGCCGCCGACATCCACCCTGTCTCCCGGCTTCATGACCTGGATGGATTCGGCGGTCCATGCCGACGATGCGGTCATGCCGGCGATGACGATTGCGAGCCCGCCATGGGCGAGGGTCATTCCCCATCGCGCCCTCGGCTGGCGCCGCAAGCGCCGCCAACTTTCGCCTAAGGGAACCCCGAACAGATGAATTCGCACCGCCAACTCGTGCAGCGTCGCGAACATCAGCCAGGCGGCGAGGAAGACCCCGAATGCGGCCAAGGCGGAGGCGCGGTCGACAAACAGCCAGGCGCCGATGCCGGCGAGGACGGCCAGTCCCGCGCTGACTTTGAGCCGATACGCCGTCGGGCCGAGTTCGCTGCGTTTCCAGTTGAGCAGCGGACCTATGCCCATGGCGAGAACCAACGGCACCATCATCGGGATGAACACGCTGTTGAAATAAGGCGCGCCGACGGAAATTTTCCCCGCGTTCAGTACGTCGAGGATCAGGGGATAGACGGTCCCCAGCAGAACCGCGGCGGCGGCGGCGGTCAGCAGGAAGTTGTTGAGGACCAATCCGCCTTCGCGGGATATGGGGCGGAAAAGCCCGCCCCCCTTGAGGGCCGGGCCCCGCCAGGCATAAAGCGCGAAGGCGCCGCCCACCGATACGATCAGCAGCATCAATATGAACACGCCGCGGCTCGGGTCCGAGGCAAAGGCGTGTACCGACGTCAACACGCCCGACCGGACCAGGAAGGTACCGAGCAGCGAGAAGGCAAACGCGACGATGGCGAGGAAGACGGTCCAGCCCTTTAGCGCGTCTCTTTTTTCGGAGACGATGGCCGAGTGAAGGAGGGCGGTTGCCGCGAGCCAAGGCATGAATGACGCGTTTTCCACCGGATCCCAGAACCACCAACCGCCCCAGCCGAGCTCGTAATAGGCCCACCACGATCCGAGCACGATGCCGCCGGTGAGAAAGGTCCAGGAAGCAAGTGTCCAGGGCCGGACCCAGCGCGCCCAGGCGGGATCGGCCCGGCCCTCGATCAGCGCGGCGACGGCGAACGAAAAGGTGGTCGATAGCCCGACATAGCCGAGGTAAAGCAAAGGCGGGTGAAAGGCGAGGCCGGGATCCTGCAGCAACGGGTTGAGGTCGCGCCCGTCGACCGGTACCGGGAACAGCCGTTCGAACGGGTTGGAGGTGAAGAGGATGAACGCCAGAAAACCGAGGCCCAACAGACCCTGAACGGCCAGAACGCGCACCTTGAGGGTTGGTCTCAGGTTGCCGCCGAATAGGGCGATGGCCGCACCGAACAGGGCGAGCACCAGCACCCACAACAGCATGGAGCCCTCGTGATTGCCCCAGACACCGGAAATTTTGTAGAGCAGGGGCTTGGCGGTGTGGGAATTCATCGCCACGATCATTAGCGAGAAGTCGGACAGTACGAAGGCGCGGGTCAGCGCCCAGAACGAAACGGCGATCAGGAGAAACTGGAGGATGGCCGCCGGTGCGGCGACACTCATCCAAACGGAATCCCGGCGCTGGGCGCCGATCAGGGGCAGGGTGCCTTGCAGGGCGGCGGCCGCGAGAGCCAGGATGAGGGCGAAATGTCCGAGTTCCGCGGTCATCATCGGCTACCGCCCGCCTTTCCACTGGCCGGATTTCTTGATCGCCTCCGCGACCTCCGGCGGCATGTAGGTTTCATCATGCTTGGCCAGGACATCGGTGGCGACGAACACGCCTTCGCGCAGATGACCCTCGGCGACGATGCCCTGACCCTCGCGGAAAAGGTCGGGGAGGATGCCCTTGAACGTGACCGGCACCGACTTGGCGGTATCCGTCACCGTGAATGAGACGGAGACACCGTCGGCGGCTTTGGCGACGCTGCCCGCTTCAACCAGTCCGCCGATGCGGAGCCGCTGAGTGGGTGCGAAATTTCGTTCACTCAGTTCGGTCGGACTGTGAAAGAAGACGATATTGTCCTCGAAGGCGGTGAGCACGAGGGCGGCGGCGGCGGCAGCAGCCACTCCGCCGACCCCAAGCAGGGTCATGCGTTGATGCTTCCGCTTCACGCGTCTTCCTCGTCGTCGGCGCCGCGCAGTTCGGCCAGTGCCCTTTCGTTGGCCCGCATCCTGACGACGCTCATGGCGGAGAGTCCGGCCAACACCAGCGCCGTGGCGCCATATGCCGGCCACACGAAGGCCGCGTACCCGCCCATGTTCAGGAAGGATTGAATTGCTTCCATCTCAACTCTCCTGAGGGGCTGGCGCGGTGCCCGAGGCCTGGCGATACCGGATCGCCCTGATTTTCGTCTCCGCCAGCTCCGCCCGCATGCGGATGATGGCAAGCCACACATACAGTGCCGTGTAGCCGAGCGCCATGAGCAGCAACGGGGTCAGCATGCTCGAGTGGATCGCGGGTCCATCCAGGCGGGTCAGGCTCGCGGGCTGGTGGAGGGTGTTCCACCAGTCGACCGAGAATTTGATGATCGGCACGTTGATGACGCCGACCACGGCAAGGATGGCGGCGGCACGGGCGCCGCGGGCGGGATCGTCGAATGCGTTTTGCAGAGCGATATAGCCCAAATAGAGAAAGAACAGGATCAGAACTGACGTCAGCCGGGCATCCCATACCCACCAGGTGCCCCACATGGGTTTGCCCCACAGGGAACCGGTGACGAGCGCCAAAAGGGTGAATGCCGCCCCAACCGGCGCCGTGGCCTTGGCCGCGAGGTCGGCGACCCGGTGCCGCCAAATCAGGGACGATGCGCTCGCCGCGGCCATGACCACGTAGCAGAACATCGCCATCCACGCCGCCGGCACATGCACGTACATGATGCGGACGGTTTCACCTTGTTGATAATCGGGCGGCGAGGAGAACAGTGCGAAGTACAGGCCCGCGCCCAGGCACAAAAGCGCAAGCGCGGCGGCCCAGGGCTGGACGCGGCCGGCAAGCCGGACGAAGCGGGTGGGGTTGGCAAATCTATGCACGTTGACGCCTGCTTCCGCCTGTTCTCGTTTTCTGGTCCCAATCAAGCCCGCGTTTTATCGCGGCTTCCAGCTAAATTCCAGGCGCCTCGCGGCAACGTGACGCCCGGGGTTCCCGTACCTTGCCGGGTGACCGGCCGACCGGACCCGGCTCGAGCCTGATCCGCTCCCGTCCCTTGGAAACACCTGAACACATATGTCCATTCCTCCATCATGCAACGGCCTGGCGCACCGCCGCCGCCGCCGCCCACGGGCTGAGCGCCGCCGCAAGCAGCAACAATGCGCCAAGGACCATGAGTTGGGGCCGATAGGTCAATTCGAGCAGCGCCGCGTCAACGGCGCCGACGCCGAAAATCAGGATCGGTATGAATAGAGGCAGAATAAGGAGAGAGATCAAAACCCCGCCTCGGCGTGCGCCGAGGACCAGCGCCGCGGCGATCGCCCCCACTAGACTCAGCGCCGGCGTTCCAAGGGTCAGCGACACGAGCATCACCCCGATCCCCTCGGCTTCCAGGTTCAACAACAGCCCGAGCAGCGGCGAGGCGACGATGAGCGGGAGCCCCGTCGTCAGCCAGTGGGCGGCGGCCTTTGCCAGTACGACGATCTCCAGCGGCGCCGGGCTCAGGACGAGAAGCTCCAATGATCCGTCCTCGAAGTCGGATTGGTACAGCCGGTCCATCGAAAGCATGGCGGCCAACAGAGCGGAGATCCAGATAATCCCGGCGCCGATCCGGCTTAGGATTCCGGGTTCGGGCCCCGCGCCAAGGGGAAAAAGCACCACCACCAGAACAAAAAACATCACCACCAGAAGACTGTCGCCACCCTGGCGGAGCGCCAGGCGGAGTTCCCGGCGGAGGGTATCGGTGAAACCGCGCATCACGGCAATTCGAGCCGCCGTGCGCCGGCCGGCACGGCATCATGGGTGGCGACGACGGCCATGCCACCCTTGGCGAGATGCGAGGTGATCATGCTCTCGAGTACGGCGGTACTCCCCTCGTCGAGGCCAGCCGCCGGTTCATCCAGCAGCCACAGGCGGGCGGGCGCCGCCAGCAGCCGGGCAAGATTCAGCCGCCGCCGTTGACCCGCGGACAGGAACCGGGCGGGCATTTGCGACAATCCGCCGAGACCGACCCCGTCCAAGGCGGTCTGCACCCTCTGGCCGACCGGTTCGGACCGCGTCTCCGAAATCGCCGCCCAAAAGGTCAAGTTCTCGCCAACGCTGAGAACCGGCTTTACCCCGTTCGCGTGCCCGACGTACCGGGTTCGGTCATGGTGCGCCGGAATATCGTCCCACACGTCTACCTCGTTCCAACACAATTCACCGGCGGCGGGCCGCAGCAAGGTCGCCATAACCCGGAGGAGGCTGGATTTGCCGGAACCGTTGGCTCCCGTCAGGTACAGCGCCGCGCCTTCCTCGACCGAGAAGCCGAGATCCTCGAAGACAAGCCGCTCCCCCCGAATACAGGTCAATCGAGTGCCAGAGAACGCGACCATGAGAACGCGACCATGATTTCCCAGCCGGACGGCAGGTTGGATGAGGCGGCAAATCTATCATGTCGGGGGCGGTCAATGACAGATGGACTTGCGAATCACCGGTCGGCACGGCCGCAAGCCGAATGAACCGGATCACTCGATCCAATTTGGCCGGAAACCGCTCTGGGGAAGGAGTTTTATTCCGCCGCGAGACGGGCCCGTCTCGCCAGCATCTTCTCCGCCAGCCTCGGAGCCGTGCCCGGTTTCGACCACGGGCAGCGGCCGATACAGATGGCGCATCCCATGGTCTCGCCGAAGTAGGGGATGCATTTGTCGAAATCGACGTACCACTTCCGCTCGCCGCGAACCATCTGTTTGGTATCGAAAATGGCGCCGGGCGGGCAGGCTTTGGAACAGACCCGGCAATTGGCGCAAAATTCCTCGGCGCCGATATCGTCGCGCGCGTCGGCGACAAGCGGCATGTCGGTCGACACCGCCGACAAACGGAAGGATGAGCCGAACTGCCGATTGATCAAAGAGCCATGCTTGCCCAATTGCCCGAACCCGGCCTCGATCGCCGGGGGGATCATCAGCAACGCCGATGCCCAGGGTCCGGGAAACGCCTTGGCATTGTATCCCTGGGATAGAACGTAATTGGCGAGATTGCGGGAAACCCTGGCCGCGCGATTGTACTGCTCACCGACTTCCACGGCCGAAACCGGGTTTTCCAGCGTGTCCGGGGCCGCGTTCAGCCGGTCGTGGTCCATGGCCACGCCGATGACGATCAGCCAGGGCTCGCCGATCTCATAGCCGTCAAAAACGTAGGACGGATCCATCGGCGTGATGCCTACCTGATCGGCCTCATGGCTCAGCGCGAACGATTTGACCGTCTCGGTCCACACCGCGGGCGACCGTTCGACGGGCGTGTCGGCGCGTTCTATGGGTTTGGGCCCGCGATCGGCATTGGGGTTGTAGACCCGCTGGATGTCGGGCGAGGTGTGGAAATTGTGCATCACCGCGTCCTGCAGGTCGCCAAAGTCATGGCGGTTTTTCGGGTGCCAGAAGAAAGGCGATGGCGGTCGCCGTTCATCTTCGCCAAGGCCATTGACGTCATTGCCCGATTTGTCCGGAAAGGCGTCCAAATATTTGGGATCGGGCGAGTATTCGCGGCTGCTCATGCCGTTACCTTACCAATGAGCGGCCGGGGATCAAACGGGCTCGCGGTCAATTGGATTGCATCGCCGGGGTGAGGTTCTAAATTTCACTCGCGCGTATGATGTCCGCGGGTTGGAGGAGATTGGAAATGACTCGGGCGCTGATCTTGGGGTTCCTGGCGATTGCCCTGGGCGCGGCGTCGGCGTTGGCTGATCCGGTCGAAGTAACCGTGAATATCGAGAAGCGCAAAGTCGTCGGCGAGCGGGTCATTCGCGTCAAGCAGGGCGACGAGGTCACCATTCGCTTCCACACGGACGAGATCGTCGAGCTACACCTTCACGGCTATGACATCGAACAGGAGGCCAGACCGGGCTCCGTGGCGACCATGAGCTTCAATGCCCGGGCGACGGGCCGGTTTCCGGTCACCAGTCATGGGTTCGGCGGGCATTCGCACGGACACGGTGAATCGGCTCTGCTTTATATCGAGGTTCATCCGAGGTGACGAACCGGACGCCGGAGTCAGCAAAGCCGGCATGGGGATTGGGCGAAGACTGTCCACGAAACATGCGCGAGATATCCACAGAATTTGTGGATAGTATCGCACTTGTATGACACTCACTGCCGGGCGACACCTCGTCGCCGGCATTCCGACAAGCTGGAGGACCAAATGGGTCAGATGGATGACAAACGCTGCATCGTCACCGGTGGGGCCGGCGAAATAGGCCTTGCCAGCGCCCGCCTGCTTCAATCGGAAGGCGCCAGGGTCATGCTGGTCGACCGGCGGCAGGCCGATCTCGACGCTGCGCTTGGCCAAATGGACCCGGACCGAACGTTGACCGCCGTCGCCGACGTCGCCAGCTCGGACGATTGCCGGGCCTTCATCGCTTCGGCCGTCGATGCCTGGGGCGCAATCGACGTGCTGTTTGCCAATGCCGGGGTCAGCGGGACCTCCGCCAGTACCGCGGACTATCCTGAGGATGTTTTCGCCCATGTGTTGGACGTCAACGTCATGGGCGTTTTCCTGACCTGCAAACACGCCATCCCGGCCATGACCGACGGGGGCAGCATCATCGTCATGTCGAGCATCATGGGGGTGACGGCCCGCCCCAACTCGGTCGCGTATATTACCTCCAAGCATGCCGTGGTCGGCATGACCCGGGCAATCTCCAAGGAGCTCGCACCCAGGAACATTCGCGCCAATGTGCTGGCGCCCGGGCCGACATCGACCGCCTTTCAGCAGGAGATCGAAGACCGGGCGAGCAAGCTCATGGGGATCGACATGACCGAAATGCTCAACAAGACCATTCCGCTCGGCCGCCATGCCACGGCCGACGAGATCGCCAAATCGGTACTCTATCTGGCGTCCGATATGTCGAGCTATTCCACGGGCGGCGTGTTCATGGCCGACGGCGGTTGGCACGCCTAATCCGGTAAAAAGAAAAATCGGCCGGGGAGTCAGGGGGGCTCCCCGGCCGAAAGTCAGGGCAGAATGCTCTGCCCTCAAGGGGGGTAAGAGGGGCATGTGCCCTCTCAATCAGGAGGCCTGATGGAGCTATTCAAGCAACCAATTGTGGCGAGAATAGGGCCAACCCGTAACGAAAGAGTGATTTGATCCGGCGCCTGCTCCATAATCGGAGAAACCGGCGGCGCCCCGCGGCCGGCCGGCCGGGAAGGAGCGCTCCTCATGCACGATAAGTCGTACCTGCTGTCGCTGCTCGATTACAACATCTGGGCGCGGGATCTCTACTACGCGCAGGTCGACGGTCTGCCGGATGGCGAGCTGACCAAACAGCGTCCCTCGATCATGAAAAGCTTCCTTGTTTTGCTGAACCATTTCCTGGTCGTCGAAAAGGTGTGGATGGCGCATATGCAAGGCCGTCCTCACGGGTTCGATAAGCTGCAAACGGTGCTGCACGGGGACTTGGCGGGCCTTCAGGCAGCACAGCACGATATGGATGAGGAAATCCGCGGCTATATCGAGGGTCTGTCCGAGGAGGATCTCGAAGAAGAGGTCGCCTACGAGCTGATCGGCGGCAACAAGGGCCGGCTGCCCAGATATATGATTCTTACCCATCTGATCATGCACGGCGCCTTTCACCGCGGTTACATTGCCGACATGATGGGGCAGGTGCCGGCACGGCCGATGCCCCAGGATATTCCGGTCTGGGAACGGGTGGTGCGCGAGCAATAGGGACTGAAAATTCGGGGGAGACGTTATGCCGCGAAAATCCAGCAGAGGACCCCGCATAGACATGCACACCCATGTCGCGCTGCCCGAGGTCCTGGAATTGGCGCGCAAGGTAAAGGTGCGGGGCTCCGGGCCGGGGAAACAAAATTGGATTCCGGCGGGTTCATCTCGCGAGCACGACCGACAGGCCAAGGCGGTGGCGAAGAAGCTTGTCGAGCCTAAGGCGCGGCTCAAGGACATGGACGCCATGCGCGTCGACATCCAGGTGGTCAGCATGAACTTGCCGACACCCGCCTACTGGGCCGACGGCGCCACCGGCCGGCGGATCGCCAGGGCGTGCAATGAAGGAATTGCGGAATTTGTCGCGAAGGTCCCGGGCCGGTTCATCGGCATCGGCGCCGTCCCGTTGCAGGATGTCAACCGGTCGGTTCGCGAGCTGAATTATGCCGTGAATGAGCTGGGCTTGCGCGGGGTCACCATCCCGTCGAACATCCGCACCCGGGATTTGGGCGAGCCCAGGTTCCGCAAATTCTGGGCGAAGGCGGAAGAACTGGATGTGCCGGTCTTCATCCACCCCCGCGGGTTCACTCACGACGATCGATTGCGAAAATACTTTCTCTGGAACACGGTCGGCCAACCCCTGGAAGAGGCGCTGGTCATGGCGTCCCTGGTCTATGAGGGTGTCATGGACGACTACCCCGATCTCAAGGTGGTGGTTGCCCATGGCGGCGGGTATCTGCCGTATTATCCGGGCCGCGGCGACAAGGCATTCGATTCCCGCCCCGAGACGCGGGCAAATATCGATCGAAAACCCAGCGATTATCTCAAGCGGTTTTACTTCGACAGCGTGATCTTCGATCGCGAAATGCTCAGGACCCTGGTGAAGCGCGCCGGCGATACGCACGTGATGATGGGCACCGATTACCCGCGCGGCGAAATAGAGACCGACCCGGTGGGGTTCGTATCCCGGACCTCCGGCCTGTCCGCATCGTCCAAGGAGCGGATCATGTCAGGCAACGCCGCCAAACTGTTCGGGATCGAGCTCACCTGAGTTCGCGGGCGATCATTTTCCTGACCACGGGCAGGCCGAGGGTGCACGCCATGGCAAGATGCGCCTGCCTGACCGGGTCCCGCTCGTCCATCCTGCCAACCGACGACAGGGTCTCGAGCAGCGGCGCGACCGCTTCGTAGACCTCCTGATCCCGGCCTTTCGACAGCTCCTTCTTGACGTAGTCGGCGAACGCATCCGTGATGGCCGGCAGGTGGTGGTTCAGCACGATCGGGCACCATGCGTCGTTCTGCTTGAGCCGCTCGGCGTCAGGCCGCGGATCGTTCTGGGCGCCGGCCGGCGACGTCGCCAGGACCACCGCAATGGCGGCCGCGCCGACAATGCGTGCGGGAATCATGACTGTTCTCAACGATCTGTTCTGTTCTCCGTCAGCGTAATGCCCCAAACGCCGCTGTCAAATCCGGTTGCCGCGGCGGAAGAACGCTTATTTGTCGAAGTGGTCCCGCTCCAGCAGCCAGGATGCGGCAAATCCGAACACCAGACCCCAGAACGGCGCACCAATATTGAATAGGGTGAGTTCGGTGAGGGTTACCAGGAACGATACCAGGGCGCCCAGCGTGAACTTGCCGCCAAACGAGACCTTGAACGCGCTTTCGAGAATACGCAGCAACGCGAGCCCGGCGAGGGTGGCGATGAAGGCGGGCGGCGATGCCAGCAGGAACTTGGTGAACATGGGCGAGTGAAGCCCGAACAGGATCGCAAACAGCCCGATGATCACGGCGGCGATGTAGTGCGTCTCCTTGCGGCCGCCGGAAGACAGAATGGCGTTCACCGGTCCGGTCAGACAGGTCGAGACCGAGCCGAACATGCCGATTATCAATGAATTGAACCCGCAGGCCGCGGTGATGGTGTTGACCGGTGGTTTGTGACCGCGGGTTTGAAGAATGGCGATGCCCTGGGCGTTCTGGGCCGCCAGCACCGTGATCGCCAATGGGATCACCAGCTCGATCATGGCGGGCAGGGAAAATTCGGGCCGGAAAACGATCGGCGTGACAAACCGGTAGCCGAATCCGCCCTCCGGGTCGAAAGAACCCTGCGCCAAAATCACGACGATGCCGACGATCAGAACGCCGATCATCGGTGGAAATCTCTCGGCGATGCGTCTGTTGAGGGACAGCAGTACGAAGGCCGCCGTCATCGAGCCCGCCAGCAGCGGATCGTCCCAAAGCGCCCGCACCCAATCCAGGCCGAATTCGAGAAACACGCCCGCCACCATTCCCATGATGATCGGCATGGGCAGCAGCTTCATGATCTTTCCGACCAATCCGGACAGCCCGAGCACCAGCAGCAGGATGCCGGTCGCCAGAAAGGCGCCGATCACCTCCTGGAAGCTGAGGTGAGTCAGAGCGGGTCCCACCAGCACGGATCCGGATATGGTCCAGAAAAACGCCAGCGGCTGCCGATAGACGATGGAGACGATAATGCTGAGGACGCCGTTGAGGGCGAAGCCGCCGAACACCCACGACGACAGTTCGGCCTCCGACAATCCGCCCTTGAGACCGACACCGAGAACGATCGCCACCGGCGCCGAGGCGGCGAACAGGAACGCGATCAGCGCATTGCTGGCGTGAACGACGCCGACGTCGGCGAGCCAGGATCGCGGACCCGGAACGGGTCCTTCGGGTTTTTCGAGTTGCACGTATTCGCCACGCGTCCGGTGAATTTTGGCAGTCGGGCGAATTGTTAACGCGTGATCCCGGTTCTGCAATCAACCATTGGGGACAGACCCCGGCACGCGGTCTATAGTCCCGGCGATGATGGAACCCCCAGCCGCCCCCCGTCCCGCGAATATTGCCCGCCGGTTGCCGTTTTTCTATGGCTGGGTCGTCGTCGCCATTGCCTTCGTCACCATGGCCATCGGGGCCAATGCCCGGACGTCGTTTTCTCTCCTGTTTCCTCCGATTCTGGACGAGTTCGGCTGGTCCCGGGGCACTATCTCGGCGACGTTCTCGATCGGCTTTATCTCTTCAATCGTGATGACCCCCGTTATCGGCGCCCTGATGGACCGCTACGGCCCGCGGTGGGTCGTGCCGTTGGGCGCCATCCAGGTCAGCGCCGGTTTGGCCCTGGCGACAATCGCGACGGAGCCCTGGCACTTCTATCTCACGTTGGGGATTTTGGTGGTCGGCGGGTCCGTCTTCATGAGCTACATGGGGCACACTCTTTTCCTGCCCAATTGGTTTGATCGCCGGCGCGGCCTGGCAATCGGGATTGCCTTCTCGGGCGTCGGCATGGGCGCCATCCTCCTGTTCCCGTGGATGCAGCACACGATTCAGTCGGATGGTTGGCGGGCCGCCGGCCTGAGCGTCGCGTTGGTGGTGTTGATTGTTGTGGTGCCGATTAACTTTCTGTTCCAGCGCCATCGGCCGGAAGAGCTGGGCCTGCGGCCCGATGGCGATGCGATCGCGGACCGGTCGAGGGAAGGCGCCGGTACCGGGGAGGCGTCCAGCCGGATTGTGGATCGGGATTGGGTAGCGGTCGAGTGGACGCTCGCATCGGCGATGAGGACCGCCCGGTTTTGGTGGCTGATGATCGCCTTTATTTTCGGCCTCTACGTCTGGTATGCGGTTCAGGTTCATCAAACCCGCTATCTGATCGACATCGGGATCTCCCGTGAATCCGCGGCGCTCGCGCTGGGCCTTGTGGGTTTGACCGGCGTCGCCGGCCAAATCGCCATTGGCCACTTTTCCGACCGGGCGGGCCGGGAATGGGCCTGGACACTCGCCCTTCTCGGGTTCATGGCGAGTTATGGCTGCCTGCTGCTGCTGCGCGAATTTCCCTCCGAGTGGCTCATGTACGTCATGGTCGGGTGTCAAGGATTTCTGGGTTATGGGCTTGCCTCCGTATTTGGCGCCGTCCCTGCCGAACTTTTTGCCGGGAAGCGTTACGGGGTCATTTTTGGCGTGCTTGGCGGCGCGTCGATCGGCGGCGGGGCGCTGGGTCCGTATCTGACGGGGGTGCTGCACGATCTCCAAGGCAATTACGACCAGTCCTTTGTCCTGGCCATGCTGATCTGCGCCTTGTCGATAATGGCCATGTGGCTCGCGGGCCCGCGCAAGGTCCGATTGGTCGCCGGCCGGGCCGGCCGCTGATCCCCTGAGTCTGGACTTCGGGACACTGCCGGTGTACCCAAAGGCCCGGTCGTCGGACGGGGGAACCGCTGACCAGGGATGGGATTTGATTTTCGAAGGAGATACTCATGACCGCGACCGGCCATGACAGCCTGAAGACGCGCCGCACGCTCGAAGCCGGCGGCAAAAGCTATGATTATTTCAGCCTGGAGGCTGCCTCCGAAGCCGGCCTCGGCGATATCTCCAAACTTCCGTTTTCCCTGAAGATTCTCCTCGAAAACCTTCTCCGCTTCGAAGACGGCACGACGGTCACCGTGGACGACGTCAAGGCCGTCGCCGAGTGGCTGAAGGAGAAGCGCTCCGACCGGGAAATCGCTTATCGGCCGGCCCGGGTGCTGATGCAGGATTTCACCGGGGTGCCGGCGGTGGTCGATCTGGCGGCCATGCGTCAGGCGATGCTCGACCTCGGCGGCGATCCCCGGAAAATCAATCCGTTGAGCCCCGTCGATCTCGTGATCGACCACTCGGTGATGGTCGATCAGTTTGCCGGGCCGGATGCCTTCAAGGCAAACGTCGATCTGGAGTTCGAGCGGAATCAGGAGCGTTACGAATTTCTCCGCTGGGGATCGGAGGCGTTCGACAACTTCCGGGTCGTGCCGCCCGGGACGGGAATCTGCCATCAGGTCAATCTCGAATATCTGGCCCAGACCGTATGGACGTCGGAGAACGGCGCGACCGTCGCCTATCCGGACACCCTGGTGGGCACGGACAGCCATACCACCATGGTCAACGGCTTGGGCGTGTTGGGTTGGGGTGTCGGCGGTATCGAGGCGGAAGCCGCCATGCTTGGTCAGCCGGTTTCCATGCTCATCCCCGAGGTCGTCGGGTTCAAACTTACCGGCGAACTTAGGGAAGGCACGACCGCAACCGATCTGGTGCTTACCGTCGTGCAGATGCTGCGCGAGAAGGGCGTGGTCGGGAAATTCGTTGAGTTCTACGGGCCCGCGCTGGATACCTTGGCGCTGACCGACCGGGCCACCATCGCCAATATGGCGCCGGAATATGGCGCGACCTGCGGCATCTTTCCGGTCGACGAAGAGACCCTCGGCTACCTCCGTTTCACGTCGCGCGACGAAGACCGCATCGCGTTGGTCGAGGCTTATGCCAAGGCGCAAGGCATGTGGCGCGATTCGTCGACGCCGGATCCCGAGTTTACCGATACCCTCGAGCTCGATATCTCGACGGTGGAGCCGGCGCTCGCCGGCCCCAAGCGCCCGCAGGACAAAATCGCGCTTTCCCGGGCTGCGAGCGCGTTCGACGACGCAATCGCCACCATCGGCGCCGGCAAGGGCCCGGTGCCCGTCGCCGATGCCAACTACGAACTCGAGGATGGCGATGTGGTCATTGCCGCCATCACCAGCTGCACCAATACGTCCAATCCCTCGGTGATGCTGGGCGCCGGCCTCGTGGCGCGGAACGCGCTCGCCAAGGGCTTGAAGGTCAAGCCGTGGGTCAAGACGTCTCTCGCACCCGGCTCGCAGGTGGTCAGCGATTATCTCGAGAAGGCAGGCCTGCAGGACGATCTCGATGCGCTTGGCTTCAATCTTGTCGGGTATGGCTGCACCACCTGTATCGGCAATTCCGGCCCCTTGCCGGAACCGATTGCCGAGGCCATCGACGAAGGCGATTTGACGGTAACCGCGGTTCTGTCGGGCAATCGGAACTTCGAAGGCCGGGTGCACGCCCAGGTGAAGGCCAACTATCTTGCCTCGCCGCCATTGGTGGTTGCCTATGCGATCGCCGGTTCCATGAAAGTCGATCTGATGAACGATCCCCTCGGCGAGGACCCCGACGGCAACGCGGTCTACCTCAAGGACATCTGGCCGACGAACAGGGAAGTCGGCGATACCGTAAACAGCGCCGTGACGCCGGAGATGTTCAAGATTCGGTACGGCAATGTCTGGGACGGACCGGAGCGGTGGCAAAAAATTCAGACCGCCAAGTCCAAGACCTACGAGTGGCAAGACAGTTCCACCTATGTGAAATATCCGACCTTCTTTGAGGGCATGCCGGAAGAGGCGGGCGGCTTTGAGGATGTGCGCGGCGCCCGTGAACTTGCGATCCTCGGCGACTCGGTCACCACCGATCACATTTCGCCGGCCGGCGCCATCAAACCGGACAGCCCGGCGGGCACCTATCTGACCGAACGGCAGGTTCGGGTCTCCGAGTTTAATTCGTTCGGTTCCCGGCGGGGTAACCACGAGGTGATGATGCGGGGCACGTTCGGGAACATCCGTATTCGTAACCAGATGGCGCCCGGCACCGAAGGCGGCGTGACCATTTACCAACCCTCCGGGGAGCAGATGTCGATCTATGAGGCGGCGGTGAAGTACGCCGCCGACGGCGTCCCCCTGGTCATTGTGGCCGGAAAGGAATACGGCACCGGTTCGTCCCGCGACTGGGCAGCCAAGGGTACCCGTCTTCTCGGAGTCAAGGCCGTCATTGTCGAAAGCTTCGAGCGCATCCACCGCTCCAACCTGGTCGGCATGGGCGTCCTGCCCCTGCAGTTCAAGGACGGCGTGACCCGGGAAACCTTGGGTCTCGAGGGTACGGAGACCTTCGACATTACCGGTCTCGCCGATGGAATCGAGCCGCGAATGGATGTCGCGTGCACGGTTACCCGGGCCGACGGCTCGACGGAGGAAATCACGCTGCTGTGCCGGATCGATACGGCGGACGAGGTCGAGTACTACCGGCACGGCGGCATACTCCAATATGTGCTTCGCCGGCTGAAAGCGTCCTGACCGAATTTCGGATCGCCGAATCGTGACCGCCCGCCCAGGGGAGACGGGTAGCGTTCACCCGCATTTGATTGGCGGTTGAGCGGGCCTTCCAGTATCTCAGAACCATGCGGCAACTAATGCGTTTCATTGCTCTCGGGGGCCTCGGGTCCGTCCTGTTTCTGGCGTTGACGGCCGTTCAAGCCCACACGTTTGGCGCGCTGGCCGGTGACCGGAGCCCGACGGTCGTCGAACTCTATACGTCGCAAGGGTGCTCTTCCTGCCCGCCTGCCGATGCGCTGCTTGGAAAATTGGCCAAGCGCAGCGATATCATCGCCTTGTCGTTCCATGTGGATTACTGGGATTACATCGGCTGGAAGGATCCCTTTGCCCATGCATCCCACTCCAAGCGGCAGCGGACCTATGCGCGCCACTTCTCCCGGTCGTTCGTCTACACGCCGCAGATGGTGGTCCATGGCCTGACCGAGACCTCCGGTACGGATGAACGGGAGGTACATAGCCGAATTGCCAGGGCGGCCAACGCGCCTGGCGTGATGGTCGGGCTCACTCACGGATACGACGGCGAGATCAGGGTGTCGGTTCCCGCCTCCACGCAGCCGGCGCAGGCGTCCGTTTGGCTTGTGCTTTATCAGAGCAGCAAAAAGACCGAGGTCAGACGCGGCGAGAATCGCGGCCGCGTGATCGAGAATTTCAATATCGTCAAGAAGTTGGTCAGGATCGGCGAGTGGAAGGGAGAGAAGTTGAAGCTCACCGTTTCCGCCGGCAAATTCCGCGAACTCGACGTTGACGGGTGTGCGGTTTTTCTGCAGTCGGAACAGACTGGTCCCATATTGGGCGCCGCCAGGATTGCTCTCGCCGATCATAAGTAGAGCAGTTTCCGGGCACCCGAACGCTCCCCCCCTTGAGTGAGCGTACGGGACATTTGCTTGGCGTGGTCCGGTGAAATTTGGCGCGGCCGCTTTTCGTTGCGCTTTTCATGTCCGCGGCTCAATGGCATAAGGGCGACCTGCCCGAAGAACTCTCGCTCAACGGCCCATGACCAAGTTTCAAACCCTCGATGACCTGGACGTCGCCGGCAAGCGGGTGCTCGTCCGGGTAGACCTCAATGTCCCCATGCGGGACGGTCTGGTTTCCGACGCCACACGGATCGACGCCGTCCGGCCGACCATCCTCGAACTCCTCGACAGGGGGGCGAACGTCGTGCTCGCCAGCCATTTTGGACGCCCGAAGGGGCAGGTGGTGCCGGACCTTTCCCTGGCGCCGATTGTTCCGGCGCTGAGCGCCGCCCTCGGTCGTGCCGTTTCGTTCGGCGACGGGGCGTCGGGTGAACTGGTCCTGCTCGAGAACCTCCGCTTCGATCCGGGAGAAGAGGCCAACGACCCGGCGTTCGCAGGGAAGCTTGCAGCCTTGGCCGATTTTTACGTGGATGATGCCTTTTCCTGCGCCCATCGTGCCCACGCGTCCATCGACGGGATCGCAAGGCTCCTCCCATCGGCGGCGGGGCGGCTTCTGGAGAAGGAACTGACGGCCCTGACGCAGGCGCTCGAGGCACCCGAGCATCCGGTCATGGCGGTGGTCGGCGGCAATAAGATCTCGACCAAGATCGGCGTGCTGGAAAATCTAATCGAAAAGGTCGACCACCTGGTGATTGGCGGCGCCATGGCCAACACATTCCTGCTCGCGGATGGCGTCCAGGTAGGGAATTCTCTCGTCGAGGCCGACATGACCGAAACGGCGCGGAAGGTCACGCAGACCGCCGCGGATTCCGGCTGCGGCGTTATTCTGCCGTCGGACGGCCTCGTCGCCGGGGAACTCGCGGCGAACGTCGGCGCGGCGACGGTTCCGGCCGATCGAATTCCCGCTGATAAAATGATGCTGGATATCGGACCGGCTACGACGGCCGCCATAATCGGGCAAATGAATAACTGCCGGACCCTGGTATGGAACGGACCGCTCGGCGCTTTCGAATTTCCCCCATTCGATCGGGGGACCAGGGACGTGGCCGGTGCGGCGGCCGACCGGACCCGGTCCGGTGACTTGTTGAGCGTCGCCGGGGGTGGCGACACCGTCGCCGCCCTGGCAACGGCAAATGCGGTCGAGGCTTTCAGCTACGTTTCGACCGCCGGCGGCGCGTTTCTCGAATGGCTGGAGGGCAAGTCCCTGCCCGGGGTCGACGTGCTTTCCCGCTAACCGTAGCTTGTCAGCGGCGCGCCGCTGACCCAGACTAGCGGCATGTCTGAAGACCAGTTCAACGGACCATCCGTCAGGACGGTGCCGGTCGGCGATACGGTCGAACGGTTGGTTTGCCCGGACTGCGGCTACATCGAGTACCGGAATCCGAAAGTGATCGTCGGCGCGGTGTGTGTCTGGGAAGACAAGTATCTGCTCTGCCGTCGGGCGATCCCGCCCAGAAAAGGCTACTGGACCATGCCGGCCGGCTATCTGGAGATGGGGGAGACCATCGCCGACGGCGCCCGGCGCGAGGTCTGGGAAGAAGCCTGCGCCGAGGTCGAGATCGGCGACCTGATGGGGGTCTATGAGATCCGGCACTTGAGTCAGGTCTATATGGTGTTTCGGGCCGAAATGCTGAGTGAAGGGTTCGCGCCCGGAGAGGAGAGCGAGGAGGTGGGGTTGTTCGAGTGGGATCAAATTCCCTGGGATGATCTGGCCTTCCCCAGCGTGCAATGGGCCCTCGATCACCATCGCCGAGGGTCCACCGCGGTGATCGAGCACGCACCGCTGAAGATCTGAAATCGGCGGCGGCATCGGCGTCCGGAAACTGCTCTAGGCGGCTTCCGGTCCCAAATCCACCAGCGCCCGGGCGAACGAAGCCGCATCGAAGGGCCGCAGGTCGTCAGCCTGCTCGCCGACCCCGATCGCGTGGATCGGCAGACCGAATTTCTCGGCCAGCGCCACCACCACGCCGGCCTTCGCGCTGCCGTCCAGTTTAGTCACCGCGAGGCCGGTCACGTCGACCATTTCGCGGAATGTCTCGACCTGGGAGTGAGCGTTCTGGCCCACGGTTGCGTCGAGCACCAACAGGGTTGATTGCGGTGCCGTTGCATCCAGCTTCTTGGCGACCCGGATGATCTTCTTGAGTTCATCCATCAGCTCGGTTCTGTTCTGAAGCCGGCCCGCGGTATCGATCAGCAGCAGATCGACGTTTTGCCGCCGCGCTTCTTCGATGGCGTCGAACACCAGGCCTGCCGCGTCGGCGCCGGTCTCGCGCGCCACGACCGGCGCGCCCGTGCGTTCGCCCCAAATCTGAAGCTGCTCCACGGCCGCTGCCCGGAACGTGTCCGCGGCGGCCAGCATGACGCTCAATCCCTGGTCCCGGTATAATTGGGCGAGCTTGCCGACGGTGGTGGTCTTGCCGCTGCCGTTCACGCCGCAAACGAGGACCGTGTGGGGCCGGTGGCCCGGATCTATCGCCAAAGGCTCGGCAACCGGCGACAGGATTTCCGCGATCTGTGCCGCAAGGGCGGCGCGGACCTCGTCACCGGTGACTTCCTGGTCGAAGCGTCCCTCGGCGAATTTCCCGGTAAGCTTTGCCGCCGTCGAGACGCCGATGTCGGCCGCGATGAGCAACTCTTCGAGTTCATCAAGCGTGGCTCTGTCGAGTTTTCGAGCGCCCGAAAACAGATCGCCCAGATTTTGATTTAGCGCCGACGACGTGCGCCGCAGTCCGGATGTCAGCCGGTTCAGCCAGCCGGGTTTCTGTCCGGTATCCTCTTCCGTCATGCGGCCCGGGCAATCAAGTGACCTCCGGCGACGTGGTCGATGTCGGCGTCGACAATGACGCCCTGAGGGGTGTCGCCGGCAATTTGGGCCGGTGCATAGTGCTCCGTGTAGCCGCGTCCGTCGCTCTCGACGAGTATCCGCGCACGTTCTCCGATTTGGGAAGCGAGGTACGCGGACCTCTGCGCATTGCCGGCCTCGCGCAGCCGCCGGGCCCGTTCATGCCGGACGGGCTTTGGTACCGAGGGCATCCGCGCCGCCGGCGTGCCGGGCCGTTCGGAATACGGGAATACATGCAGATAGGTAAGCGCCGCTTCGTCGACGAGCGAGAGCGTTTCAGCGAACATCTTCGGGGTTTCCGTCGGGAATCCGGTGATGAAGTCGGCACCCAGCACGACATCGGGGCGGGACGCCCTGAGATTACCGCACAACCGCAGAAATCCTTCGCGGCTATGCCGGCGTCTCATCCGCTTGAGGACCAAGTCATTGCCCGCTTGAGCACTCAGATGGATATGAGGCATGAGCCGGGATTCCGTCGAGAGTGCGAGCATCAGCGCCGGGTCCCTGACTGCCGGATCAAGCGAACTGAGCCGCAATCTCGGCAGATCGGGTATCAGGGCAAGGATGCGGCGCGCCAATTCGCCCAAGGTCGGTTGTCCCGGCAGATCGGTTCCGTAGGAGCTGATGTCGACGCCCGTAAGCACCACTTCTCGGTAGCCGGCCGAAGTCAGACCTTCAATCTGATCGACGATTGTCCCGACCGGCACACTCCGGTTGTTGCCGCGGCCGAACGGAATAATGCAAAAGGTGCAGCGGTGGTCGCATCCCTGCTGAATTTGAACGAAGGCCCGCGTGCGGCTCTCGAAGCCCTCGACCAGATGCCCGGCGGTCTCGGTGATCTTCATGATGTCCGACACCACGATGGGCGCCCGGCTCGACTCCGGCAGATAGCTCTCCATCCGAAGTTTTTCTTCGTTGCCGAGGACCTGGTCCACCTCGGGCATGTTCGCGTAACGGTCCGCGTCCACCTGGGCAGAGCATCCCGTGACGATTATCCGGGCCTCCGGATGTTCACGCCGCGCCCGGCGGATCGTTTGACGGGCCTGCCGCTCGGCTTCGCCTGTCACCGCACAGGTGTTGATCACCACGGCATCGTCGAGGCCCGCCTCGCCGGTTCGGTTCCTGATCACCTCGGATTCGAAGCTGTTTAGCCGGCAGCCGAGGGTGATAACCCGAGCGCTCATTGCAGCATGTCCTCAGGGAGGGTGCCCCTGAAACTCTCGGCGACCGCGCCCGTCATGATGATGTGGCCGTTTTCAAGCCAGCTTGTCGTCAGGTCGCCGCCGTCGAGGCTGATGGTCAGTTCCCGGTCCGCCAGGTCCCGGCGCACCGCCGCGACCGCCGCCGCGCAGGCGCCGGTGCCGCAGGCCCGGGTGATGCCCACCCCGCGCTCCCACACCCGCACCCGCAGATGCGATCGCGACAGAACCGAGACGGCCTCTACATTGGCGCGCTCGGGGTAGAGCGGGTGGTGCTCGAGGACGGGCCCGACCGCCGCGAGGTCTATTTCCTCGGCATCTTCCACAAAAAACACCGCGTGCGGGTTGCCGACCGATACCGCGACGGGATTTTGCAGCGGTCCTTCACCAATCTCCAAATGCAGCGTGTCCGCTTCTTCGGCAAGCGGGATGTCCATCCATCGGTCCTTGGCTTCCCCCATGTCCACGCTGATGCCGCCGTCCGATCGCCAGACCGCCAGCAATCCGGCGCCGGTTTGGATTTGTGCCCGGTCCTGACCGGTCTCCGTCAGCACCATGTCGCCGATGCAGCGGGTGGCGTTGCCGCAGGCGTCGACCTCTCCCCCGTCCGCATTGTGGATTCGCATGAACAGCGCGGCACCCGTATCCGTCGCCGGCTCGAGAATGATGAGTTGATCGCAACCGACGCCCGTGCGGCGGTCCGCGATGGCGCGCGCGCGCGCGTCGGACAGCGCAACCGGCCGGGAGCGCCCGTCAATCACCACGAAATCGTTGCCGAGTCCGTGCATCTTTATGAAGTCGATCGAACTCATAGGCGGGGATATATGGCGGAATCCCCGAGAAGTCCAAGAGAAATGCATAGGGTCCTAGCTGGACAATACCATCTGAACTGTCCGCGCGGTATGCCTTGACAAGCCAAGGGACAGACCGTAGGTTCCGCCCCCTAATTGACGTCCCGAGGGGCGCCGCCAGTCCGCGAGTTTCGCGCACTGGCGTTTTTTGGTTGTGAAGACGGTATTTTGGCGGATTTGGGCGCATGTTTGATGGTTTAACCAGCCGATTTGACGACATCTTCGAGCGTTTGAAGCGCCGGGGCGCGTTGAACGAATCCGATGTCGATGAAGCCATGCGCGAGGTACGGGTGGCCTTGTTGGAAGCGGATGTCGCGTTGCCCGTCGTTAAGGAGGTCATCGAGAAGGTCACCGAGGCCGCGGTCGGTGCGGAGGTGCTCAAGAGCGTCACCCCGGGCCAAATGGTGGTCAAGATCGTCCACGACCAATTGGTTGAAACGCTGGGACCCGAGGAAGCCGGCCTCGACTTGGCGGCCCAACCCCCGGCGGCGTTGCTGATGGTTGGTCTTCAGGGTTCGGGCAAGACCACGACCTGCGCCAAAATCGCTTCCAGGCTCATCGAGAGGGAGCGCAAAAAAGTGCTGCTGGCGGCCCTCGACGTCGCGCGTCCCGCCGCGGCGCAACAGTTGGCGACCTTGGGTGAGCAGGTGGGGACCCAGGTGGTGCAGCCGGTCCTCGGCGAGCAGCCGGTCGGGATCGCCAAGCGGGCCATGGATGTGGGCCGCCGCGAGGGTTTCGATGTGGTCATTCTCGATACCGCCGGTCGTTTGGCGATCGATGACGAACTCATGGCCGAGGCCGCAACCATCCGCGATCAGGTGGTGCCGGTGGAAACCCTGTTGGTCGCCGACGCGCTTTCCGGTCAGGACGCGGTGAATACCGCCAGAACCTTCAACGAGCGGGTCGGACTGACGGGCATCGTCCTGACACGGGTGGACGGTGACAGCCGGGGCGGCGCGGCGCTCTCCATGCGGTCGGTCACAGGGTGTCCGATCAAACTGATGGGCGTCGGGGAGAAACTCGACGATCTCGAGACGTTCCAGGCGGACCGCATTGCCGGCCGCATTCTCGGCATGGGTGACGTGGTTGGGCTGGTCGAGAAGGCCCAGGAGACCGTCGATACCGAGAAGGCGGAGAAGGTCGCCAAGCGGGCGTTGAAAGGCCAGTTCACCCTCGAGGATTTGGGTGATCAACTGGCCCAGGTGCGAAAAATGGGCGATCTCCAGGGCATCATGGGGATGCTGCCGGGGGTCGGCAAAATGAAGAAGCAGATGGATGCGGCGAGCGTCGACGACAAGACGATCGCCCATCAGCACGCCATCATTCAGTCGATGACGCCCAAGGAGCGCAGCAATCCCAAGCTGCTGAACGCCAAGCGGCGAAAGCGCATCGCCGCCGGCTCCGGTACGTCGGTTCAGGAGGTCAACCGCCTGCTGAAGCAGTATCAGCAAATGGCCGGAATGATGAAGAAGATGGGAAAAATGGGAAGGAAGGGCCTGGCCGGCGGGCTCCCGCCGGGCGCGTTGCCGCCCGGGATGATGCCGCCGCCCGGTTTCAAGTGAGTACACACACACCGAACCGGAACGAATTATTTGAATGCGGCCGCAATGCGGCCCTACCACGGAGGTCGAAAGACATATGGCACTGAAGATCAGACTATCGCGGGGCGGAGCGAAGAAACGTCCGTATTACCGCATCGTTGTCGCGGATTCCCGGTCGCCCCGGGATGGCCGGTTTATCGAGAGGCTCGGCACCTACAACCCGATGGTGGCCAAGGACAGCCCCGAGCGGTTGGTCATGAAGGAAGACCGGATCAAGCATTGGCTGGAAAACGGCGCGCTGCCGACGGATCGTGTCGCCCGGTTCCTGGATGCCGCGGGTATCCGCAAGGCCCCCGAGCGGCCCGAGCAGACCAAGCAGCATCTTCCGCGCGCCAAGACGCTGGAACGGATGGCCGCCGCCGAAGAAGCCGCCAAGGAGGCGGCCCAGGCCGCGGCCGCGGAGGCCGAAGCGCCTGCCGACGAAGCGCCGGCGGAGGACTCTGCCGCCGGGGAAGAGGCCCCTTCGGAAGAGGCCCCCGCGGAAGAGGCGCCTAGCGAGGAAGAGGTTCCTGTGGAAGAGGCCGCTGAGGAAGAGGCCGCCGAGGAAGAAGCGCCTAACGAGGAAGCCCCCGCCGGGGAGGAGGCCCCTCAAGAAGAGGCGCCGGCGGAAGAGCCTAGCGACGAAGAAGAGAAGAAGGAGGAGTAATTCCGGAATGCAGTGGGGCCGTCAGGCCGTACGCCGATGAGCGATGCCAAGCGGATACTGGTTGGCGCAATCACCGGGGCTCGGGGCCTCGGCGGCGAGGTTCGGATCAGGAGTTTCACGGATGATCCCTCGGATATCGCGGCATACGGCGACCTGACGGACAAGGCGGGCGAACGTGTGTTCCGCATTCGGCTCCGTGGTTCTTCCAAGGGGGCGCTGATCGCCCGGATCGAGGGAGTGAACGACCGGACCGCCGCCGAGGATTTGAAGGGAACCGAACTGTACCTCGCCCGTGACCAATTGCCGGCCCCGGCGGATGACGAGTTCTATCATGCCGACCTGGTCGGCCTCCCGGTGCGGTCTTTGGATGGGCGTACGATGGGAACGGTGCGGAGCCTGGATGATTTCGGCGCCGGTGAGGTGATGGAAATATTGCTGGAGAGCGGGAAACCGCTGGTCGTCCCGTTCAGCCGGGAGGCCGTGCCGGAGATCGATTTGGATCGGGGATATGTGGTCGTCGATCCGCCGGAAGGACTGAGTATCGACGGGGCCGAACAGGATGACGGCCTCGCGGACGAGAATGAGGAGAACGGATAGGACCGATGAGCGCGTGGTCCGCGACCGTGTTGACGCTGTTCCCGGAAATGTTCCCGGGGCCGCTTGGACAATCGTTGTCCGGCAAGGCCATGGACAACGGTACATGGTCGTTGGAAACGTTGGACATTCGGGGGTTTACGAGCGATAAACACGCCTCCGTCGATGACACCCCGTTTGGCGGCGGACCGGGGATGGTCATGCGGGCGGATGTCGTCGACGCGGCCCTTCGGGAAGCGCGGGACGATTCGGCGGATGACCGTGCACTGATCTATTTGACACCGCGCGGCCGACCCATTACCCAAACCCGCGTTCGCGCGCTGGCCGAGGGTCCGGGAGTGGTCTTGTTGTGCGGACGCTACGAAGGCATCGATCAACGGGTGATCGATGAGTGGGAGCCGGAAGAGCTGAGCATCGGCGATTTCGTGCTTTCGGGCGGCGAACCTGCGGCGCTGACACTGATTGATGCCTGTGTGCGGCTGTTGCCGGGCGTCATGGGGAGCGACGCTTCGCCGGAAGAAGAGAGTTTTGAAGGGGGTTTGCTGGAGTACCCCCACTATACGCGGCCACGGGAGTGGCATGATCGAGAGGTGCCGGACGTGCTGTTGTCCGGGCACCACGAAAAAATCGAAGCCTGGCGGCGTGCCGAGGCGGAGATGGTTACGAAGGAAAGACGGCCGGACCTGTGGGCGGCCTACCATGCGGCCCGGAAACGGACCGGGCCAAGATGAGGGTTGGAACGATGAACATCATTCAGGAGCTCGAACAGGAGCAAATGGCCAAACTGACCGCGGACCGGGAAACCCCTGAATTCGCCCGCGGCGACACGGTCCGGGTCGAGGTGAAGGTGGTTGAGGGCAGCCGCGAAAGGATTCAGGCCTTCGAGGGCATGTGCATCGCACGCAAGAATGACGGGCTGAATTCGTCCTTTACCATTCGAAAAATTTCCTATGGTGAGGGCGTGGAACGGGTCTTTCCGCTCTATTCGCCCAATGTCGCCGGCATTCAGGTGATTCGCCGCGGCGACGTTCGTCGCGCCAAGCTCTACTACCTGCGCGATCGTTCCGGCAAGTCGGCGCGGATCGCCGAGCGGACCGACGGCTATGCGGCAAAGTTGTCCGCCGCCGATCGTGAAGCGGCCGCCGAGGAGAAACGCCAAGCCATCGCGTCCGCCGCCCAGGCGACCGACGAGGAGCTGATCGCGGCGGGTGCGCCCATCGATCCCGATGCGCCCGAAGAGGCGGTCGAGGAAGCCGTCGCCGAGGAAGCGGCCGAGGCCCCGGCTGAAGAGGCGGCAGCCGAGGAAGCGCCCGCCGATGAGGTTCCGGCGGACGAGGCAGACGCCGGCGGCGAGGAACAGAAATAACCGCGGGCCAATAAGCGCCCATCCGGGGAGTCAGCGCCATGAGTGCACCCAAGACCCTGTTCGACAAGATCTGGGACGCCCACCTCATCGACGAAAGCGATGACGGCACCTGTCTGATCTTCATCGATAGGCACATCGTTCACGAGGTAACCAGTCCGCAGGCCTTTGAAGGTCTGCGCACGGCCGGCCGCAAGGTGCGCCGGCCCGATCTGACCCTCGCGGTGCCGGATCACAATGTACCCACCTCGGACCGGGCCGCGGGCATCGAGGACGAAGAGTCCCGCATTCAGGTCGAGACGCTCGACAAGAACTGCAGGGATTTCGGGCTGCAAATTTTCGGCATGGACGACATTCGCCAGGGCATCTGCCACGTGATCGGCCCGGAGCAGGGCTTCACGCTTCCCGGCACCACGCTGATTTGTGGCGACAGCCATACGGCGACCCACGGTGCGTTCGGCTCGCTCTCTTTCGGGGTCGGTACGTCCGAGGTCGAGCACGTGCTCGCCACCCAGACGATGATCCAGCGCAAATCGAAGAACATGCGGGTCACCGTCGACGGCGAATTGCCCCTGGGGGTGACGGCGAAGGACATGATCCTCGCGATTATCGGCGAAATCGGGACCGCCGGCGGTACCGGCTGCGTCATTGAATTTGCCGGCGAGGCGATCCGGTCGCTGTCCATGGAAGGCCGGATGACGGTTTGCAACATGACCATCGAGGGCGGCGCCCGGGCGGGCCTGATCGCCCCCGACGAGACCACGTTCGAGTACCTCAAGGGCCGGCCCATGGCGCCCAAGGGCGGCGCATGGGAGACCGCGGCCGAATATTGGAAGACCTTGAAGTCCGACGAGGGCGCCAAGTACGACATCGAGGTGACCCTGAAGGCCGAAGACATCGTGCCGCAGGTCACCTGGGGCACCAGCCCCGAGGATGTGGTGCCGATTACCGGTGCCGTGCCCAATCCGTCCGACGAGTCCGACGAATCGCGCCGCAACAAGATGGAGCGCTCCCTCGAATACATGGGTCTCGAGCCGGGAACGGCCATGCGCGACGTCAGGATAGACCGCATGTTCATCGGCTCCTGTACCAACAGCCGGATCGAGGATCTTCGGGCCGCCGCCGAGGTCGCCCAAAAAGCGATAGATAAGGGCCGCAAGGTCGCCGGTCACGTGGATGCCATGGTCGTGCCCGGTTCCGGCCTGGTGAAAGCCCAGGCGGAAGAGGAGGGCCTGGACCGGATATTCATCGAGGCCGGCTTCGACTGGCGTGAGCCCGGGTGCTCCATGTGCCTTGCGATGAACGCCGACAAGCTTACCCCGGGGGAGCGTTGCGCATCGACGTCCAACCGCAACTTCGAGGGCCGTCAGGGTCCCGGCGGGCGCACCCATCTGGTCAGCCCTGCCATGGCGGCGGCGGCGGCGATCGCCGGCCGCCTCACCGACATTCGCGATCTGGATTAGGGAGACGGGTCATGGAGAAGTTCGAGAAACTCACCTCTGTCGCCGCGCCGCTGCCGATCGCCAATGTGGACACGGACATGATCATCCCGGCCCGCTACCTGAAGACCATCAAGCGGACCGGGCTTGGCGAGGGTCTGTTCGCCAATATGCGATTCAACGAGGACGGTTCCGACAACGAGGAATTCGTCCTCAACCAGCCGGCCTACAAGGACGCCGAGGTGCTCGTCGCCGGCAACAATTTCGGCTGCGGCTCGTCGCGCGAACACGCGCCCTGGGCGCTGATGGATTACGGCATCAAATGCGTCGTCTCCACGGACTTCGCCGACATCTTCTACAACAACAGCTTCAAGAACGGCATGCTGCTGATCAAGGTCGGCCCGGAAGAGCTGGACATGCTGATGGACGATGCGGGGCGGGGCGCCAATGCCACCGTGACGGTTGACCTGGAAGCCCAGGAGATCACCGGTCCCGACGGCGGAGTAATCAAGTTCGAGATCGATGCCTTCAGGAAGCACTGTCTCCTGAACGGCCTCGACGACATCGGGCTGACCATGGAGAAGGAGGACAAGATCGCCTCCTTCGAGGAAAGCCACAGGGCCGCCCAGCCCTGGCTGTAAGCATTCTCCATCTCATTATCCGATCTGTTACGGGACACCATCATGGCTGCCAACAAATCCGTTCTTTTTCTGCCGGGCGACGGCATCGGCGCCGAAGTCGCCGCCGAGGTGAAAAAGGTCATCGATTGGATGGGGGGCAATCGCGCTCTCAGCTTCGACATCACGGACGGCCTGATCGGCGGAACCGCCTACGACGAAACCGGCTCGCCGCTGCCCCGGGAGACCATCGACGCGGCCCATGCGGCGGACGCCGTCCTGTTGGGCGCGGTCGGCGGCCCGAAGTGGGAAACGCTTCCCTTCGAGGACCAGCCCGAACGGGGCCTGCTGGGTATCCGGAAGGAGATGGGCCTGTTTGCCAATCTGCGCCCGGCCCTGGTGTTCGATGCCCTGGCCGATGCCTCGACCCTCAAATACGACGTCGTGGCCGGCCTCGACATCATGATCCTTCGCGAACTGTCGAGCGGCATCTATTTCGGCGAACCCCGCGGCATCGAGGATCTGGGCGACGGCAAACGGCGCGGCTACAACACGCTCACCTATACCTCGGACGAGGTCCGGCGGATCGGCGAGGTCGCCTTCGATCTGGCGGCCAAACGCGACAAGCGGGTTTGCTCCATCGACAAGGCCAACGTGTTGCAGGCGACGGTGATGTGGCGGGAGGAAATGATCAAGGTGGGCGAACGTCACCCCGATATCGAACTCAGCCACATGTATGTGGACAATGCCGCCATGCAGTTGGTCCGCAACCCCAAGCAGTTCGATGTCGTCGTCACCACCAACATGTTCGGCGATATCCTTTCCGATTGCGCCGCCATGCTGACGGGGTCGCTGGGCATGCTGCCATCGGCGTCACTCGGAGAACCGGACGAGAGCGGCAACCGCCCGGCCCTCTATGAGCCGGTGCATGGCTCGGCGCCGGATATTGCGGGGCAGGGTATCGCCAATCCGCTGGCGATGATTTTGTCGTTCTCCATGATGCTTCGCTATTCGTTCGATCTCGCCGACGAAGCCGATGCGGTGGAGGCGGCGGTCGAGGCGGTACTGGCCAAGGGCCTCCGCACCGGCGACATCATGGAAGAGGACAAGACCCGGGTTTCCACAGAGGAAATGGGCGCGGCTGTGCTGGCCGAGTTGTCGGCCGCCGCCTGAACCCGCGACGCCATCGCCGGGCCCTTTCCGGCCGATAAGCAAGTCTCATGTAGATGCCCGGGTTTGCACGTTGCAAAACCCGGTCAACCGGCGTAAATCAACGCCCCGAATCAAGCTTTCCGGACCGGAGACGGACCATGCCGATCAAGTACGCGGTCGTCGGCGCCACGGGCGCCGTCGGGCACGAAATGCTGCAAATCCTTGCCGAGCGCGGGGTGAGTGCGGACGACGTGACCGCGCTCGCGTCCCAACGCTCCGTCGGCGTCGAGGCGTCGTTTGGCGAGGACGACGTGTTGAGCGTCGCCGGCCTCGACGGGTTCGACTTCCAGGGAACCGACATCGTGCTGTCCAGCGCCGGCGCGAAAATCTCGGCGGACTTCGCGCCCCGCGCCGCGGCGGCCGGCGCGGTCGTCATCGACAATACGTCCTACTTCCGGATGGACCCGGACGTTCCGCTCGTGGTGCCGGAGGTCAATCCGGAGGCCATCGCCGGCTATACCCGGAAGAACATCATCGCCAACCCCAACTGCTCGACCATCCAGATGGTGGTGGCGCTGAAACCGTTGCACGACATCGGCAATATCAGGCGGGTTGTCGTTTCGACCTACCAGGCGACGTCCGGCGCCGGCAAGGAAGGCATGGACGAACTGTTCAATCAGACCCGCGGCGTCTTCGTGAACGAGCCGGAACACGACAACATGGAGACGTTCACCAAGCCCATTGCCTTCAACGTCATTCCTCACATCGACGTCTTCATGGAAGACGGCTACACCAAGGAGGAATGGAAGATGACGGTCGAGACCAAGAAGATTCTGGATCCCGAGATCAAGGTCACCGCGACCTGTGTCCGCGTCCCGGTATTCATCGGTCATTCGGAAGCCGTTACGGTCGAGTTCGAACACGCCGTTACGGCCGAGGAGGCGCGGGCCGCCCTGGCGGATGCGCCGGGCATCGCGGTGGTCGACCATCGTGCCGATGAGGGCTATGTGACGCCCAAGGAATCCGCCGGCGAAGACCCGGTCTATGTCAGCCGTCTCCGCGAAGACCCGACGGTCGAGAACGGGCTCTCGTTCTGGTGCGTGTCCGACAATCTCCGCAAGGGTGCTGCGCTGAACGCCGTCCAGATCGCCGAGGAACTGACGCGGACCTACCTGGAAGAAGCCGCCTAGACCAACCCGTTCGCCCAAGGTTATGCTTCCCTAAAACTAGGGGGTTAATCGCCATGGGCGACCGACAGGACCGCATGCATGTGGGCATGTTCTTCAAGAACACCGGCCACCATATTGCGTCGTGGCGGCATCCGGACAGCCAGCCCGATGCCGGCATCAACATCCGGCATTATTCGGAGTGCGCCCAGGCCGCCGAGCGCGCCGGGTTCGACTTCATCTTCTTCGCCGACAGTGCGGCGGTGCGGGAGACCGATATCGAGCCCCTGAGCCGCTCTTCCCAATACACGGCGTATTTCGAGCCGACGACGTTGCTGGCGTCATTGGCCATGGTCACGGAGCGGATTGGTCTCGTCGCCACCCAGACCACCAGCTACAACGAGCCTTACAATATTGCCCGGCGGTTTGCCTCCCTCGACCACCTGTCCGCGGGCCGGGCCGGGTGGAACGTGGTTACGTCGGGCAATCACGCCGAGGCGTTCAACTTTGGCCGGGACGAACATTTCGAGCACGAAGACCGCTACCGGCGAGCCAAGGAGTTTGTCGAGGTGGTCGAGGGTCTGTGGGACAGCTGGGACGATGATGCTTTCGTCTACGATGCGCCGGAAGGCCGGTTCTTCCGGCCCGATGGACTACACAAACTGAATCATGAGGGCGATTTCTTTAGGTCCCGGGGGCCGTTGAATGTGCCCCGCCCGCCCCAGGGCTATCCGGTTATCTTCCAGGCGGGTATCTCCGATTCCGGCAAGGAACTGGCCGCGGCGACGGCGGAGGGCGTGTTTTCCGGTGAGTTGACCCTCGAAAAGTCCCAGGCCCACTACGACGACATCAAGTCGCGCATGACGCGCTACAACCGGGGCCCCGACGAGCTTCGGATCATGCCCGGGTTGACGGCGATCGTCGGCAGGACGACGGCGGAGGCGGAGGACAAAGAGCGCGAACTGGCCGAGCTGGTCCATCCGGTAGTCGGACTTGCGTACGTGGGCACGCTTCTCGGCCTCGACCTTTCCGACCATGATCCCGACGACAAAGTACCCGATCCCTTCGACGGGCCCCGGGGCGATCACGGCATGGTTCGGGGGATCATGGAGCTTGTCCATGAAGAGGACCTGACCATCCGCCAACTGTACGAGAAGCTGGCAGGGTCATATGGAAAGTTGACTATTCGCGGTTCGGTGACCGAGGTGGCCGACACCATGCAGGAATGGTTCGAGGCGCAGGCGTGTGACGGGTTCATCCTGCAGCCGCTGACCATGCCGGGAGACTTTGATGATCTCTGCGAATTGTTGATTCCCGAACTCCAGGACCGTGGACTGATCCGCGTTGGGTACGAGGGTGAAACCCTCCGCGAGCATATGGAGTTGAACCGGCCCCAAAGCCGCTATGCCCGCTGATTTGAAGAGAATTCGAACCGACCAGGTCGGCAGCCTGCTTCGCCCCCGCGCCCTCATTGACGCCTTCCTGAAATTCGGCCGGGGTGAAATCTCCGAAGCTGAACTGGCCGACGAACAGGACAGGGCGGTAAACGACGTTGTCGCGCGGCAGGAGGCTGCCGGCCTGGAGGTCGTGACCGACGGTGAGTATCGGCGTCTCAATTGGCAAGTCAGTTTCTCGCGCGTGAACGGCTGGGATCAGACCGACCGGTCTCTTGAGGGCTTCGTTCGCAATCCAAGCCTGGTGATGGAGGGTGAGACCCCCCACAGCCGCGGCGCGGACGCCGTTGAATCATTCAAAATGCCCGCGGATGCGAAGCTGGCCCTGGTAGAGAATTTTCCGCTGAAGGAGTACCACTATCTCACCAAGGTCGCCTCGGTACCGGCAAAGGCGATGATCATGGGGCCGGATCGGGTGTCCCAGATGTGCGATATCAAGGCATCGAAGCCGCACTACGAGACGTCGGATGCGTTCCTGGCCGACGTCGTTAAAGTCGAGCGAGAGATCGTCGGCGGGCTGGTAGAGGCCGGCTGTCCGTACGTGCAGTTGGATGAACCCAGCTACACCGGTTACGTCGATCGCCCGACGCTGGAACGAATAGCCGCCCGTGGCGAGGATCCGATGGCCAATTTGAACCGCGCCATCGATGCGTCCAACGCGGTCGTCGAACCTTACCGGGGAAAAGCGGTATTCGGCCTCCACATCTGCCGCGGCAACCGGGCCAGCATGTGGCACCGGGAAGGGGCGTATGACGGCATCGCCGAAACGCTGTTCGGGCGCCTGGAGTTCGACCGGCTGCTGCTTGAATACGACACGGAGCGGGCAGGCGGTTTTGAGCCGCTGCGTTTCGTGCCAAAAGGGGTTCAGGTGGTGCTTGGTCTCGTGACCACCAAAAGGGGTGATTTGGAGGATGTCGAGGAATTGCTCCATCGCATTGACGACGCGAGCCGGTATTTCGATCCCGACCAGCTGGCGCTCAGCCCTCAATGCGGGTTTGCCTCCGGGATTGCCGGCAATGCGATCACCGAAGATGAGCAGTGGCGGAAGCTCGAACTGATCGGCGAAACCGCCGCGCGTGCCTGGGGCCATGCCTGATCTTATGCGTTCCCGCCACTAAGCCCTTAAGCAAATTACGTTTGTCGGCGCGGTTGCCGTGTAATCGTGGTGTGGCCAAAGTGTAAGCCTATGCTATTCTCGCACCGTGTTTGGGCTGAGACCCCGCCCCCGCGAGGTTGAAGGCCGGCAAGAAATTCAGAGTTCAGATTTCCAGGGAGGAACGAAAATGTACAAAACGTTTGGGCTTGCAATTGGGGCTGGCGCGGTTGCGCTGATGTCCCTCGGTGTGCATGCGCCGGCTTACTCCGCAGAGGTTACCCTGCGCGGTGCCAGCTGCTTCCCCATTGGTTCACCGCCGTCCAGCGCCTATGAGGCCCTCGTCAAGGCGGTCAACGCACGCGGCAAGGGTGTCATGCAAATCAAGCTGTTGGGCGGCGCGCCGGCTATCGGCAGCCCGTTCACCTTGACCCAGAAGATGTCCAAGGGCGCCTACGATGTGGTCGGCTGCACCGAGGCCTATTATGGAAACGTCATCCCCGAAGCGCCGGTCCTGCGGCTCTCCAGCAAGACGGCCGCCGAACTGCGCAAAAACGGCGGCATCGACTACGTCCAAAGGCTTCTGAACGCCAAGAACGTTCACTATGTGGCTCGGCACGGCGATTTTGGCCCGTTCAATCTTTGGCTCAGCAAGAAGATCGACAAACCGGACCTCAAGGGATTGAACTTGCGGGTTGCCCCGGTCTATACGGCCTTCTTCAAATCCCTGGGCGCAACCGTGCAGACGGCCGCGCTGCCGCAGATCTACACCCTGATGGAAAACAATACGGTTCAGGGTTTCGGCTGGCCGGCGGGCGCCTTCGTGCCGCCGTGGGCCAAGGTGACCAAGTACCAGGTCGAGCCCGGTTTCTATACGTCACCCTTGCAGACTTTGGTCAATCTCAAGAAATGGAAGAGCCTGACCCAGGCGCAGCGCGACTTCCTCACCAAGATCGGCCTCGAGTTTGAAGCCGCGTCCGAGCCGATCAACAACCCTGCCCTTCAGGCGCGTCTCAAGAAGGGGATGGAGACCCGCGCCAAAGCCGGCATGGAGATCATCGAGTTCAAAGGCGCCAACCGCGAGAAGTGGCTCGCTGCCGCGAATAACGAAGCCTGGAAAGAGGTTCTGCAGCGTTCGCCAAAGCACGGCAAGGCGCTGGAAAAGCTCTTCCGTTGAGCCGACCGGACCACCGAAAAGTGGAAATGTAGACGCGATCTGCATTTCCGCTTTTCGCTTTCCTGGATGTCGAATTAAGCCTCGGGGCGCTTGATGAAGACCGCACTCGATAATTTCGAGACACTTTACCTCCGCCTGACCATATTCCTTGCCGCGCTGGTGGCCGTTTCCATCGGTCTGATCGCAATTCTGATTCCCCTCAATCTGTTCATCATCAAGGCCGGAATAGGCAGCATCTGGTGGCTGAACGAGTCCATCGAGTTCGCCCTGTTCTTCGGCGTATTTGCCGGCGCGCCGTGGGTGCTTCAGCAGGGCGCCCACGTCAAAGTCGATATTGTCACCACTTCCCTGTCACCGGATGCCTCCAAAAGGCTCGACGGTTTCATCAACCTCTTCGGGTTTGCCCTTTGTTTGCTGCTGTGCATCTACGGCAGCCGTGCGGGCATCGGCGAATTCATCGACATGACGTTGCCGGACAAGGATGTGCGGATTCCCAATTGGATCGTGGTGACATTTTTCGCCGTTTCAATGGCCCTGCTGGCGGTCGAGTTCCTGATGAGGTTCAGGGAACGACGCGTCTTGAAGCCGGCCGGCGACGCTCATGGCTCGGAGGCGGGGCTCTGAGATGGAGTGGTATCTCGCCCTCATTCTCCTCCTTGGGACCGTCTGTCTGGCGATGTTCCTGGGATTGCCCGTCGCCCTGGCGTTCTTCACCGCAAATGTGATCGGCACGTTTATCTTTATCGGCGGCGACATTGGTCTCGTGTTCATGCCCATGGAGTTCCACAACGCGATCACCTTCGGTCTCGCGCCCATCGCGCTCTTCTTGTTGATGGGAGAAATATTGCTCCAGACCGGCGTGGCCTTTAAGGCGATCGGGGCCATCGACCGGCTGATCTCCCGGGTGCCGGGTCGTTTGTCGGTGGTCTCCATCGTCGGCGGCACGGTGTTTTCGTCGCTCTCCGGGTCGACCATCGCCAACACGGCCATTCTGGGATCAGTGCTCCTACCGGATATGATCAAGCGGGGCTATCAGCCGTCCATCGCCATGGGTCCGATTATGGCCGTCGGCGGCATCGCCATGCTGATCCCGCCGTCGGCATTGGCTGTGCTGTTGGCGAGCATTGCCGAGCAGAGTGTTGCTCAGCTGCTGATCGCCGGAATTATTCCCGGTTTTCTGATGGCGATGCTGTTCTTTGCCTATGTGATCATTCGCTGCACCATCAATCCGTCGCTGGCGCCCAGCTATGCCCCGGACGAGAGCGCCCTTGAACTGCCGATTACGGTGGCGCTCAACCGTAAGGGTCGGGCGATCGCCAGTTGGACCTATCGCGGCCCCGGATTGAAGCTTCTGAACCGCGTCCTGCCGTTCGTTCTCTATATCCTGCCGTTGTTCATCATCTTCATCGTCGTGGTCGGATCGATCTTCTTCAAGATCGCCGCGCCGACCGAAGCCGCCGCACTGGGCAGTCTTGCTGCCTTCGGCGCCTGCTATTTTTTCCGGCTGTTCAAGAACGTCATCACCATCACCGGGATCGACGGCGCGGATTTCACCTGGCGCGCCATCGCCAAGGCGCTGATGGAGACCGCCAAGGTGAACACCATGATCCTGTTCATCATTGCCGGTTCATTGGTATTCGCACAGGCGTTGACCAACTCGGGCGCGACCGACGGCCTTTTGACGGCAATTGCCGCCCTGGAGCTCACCCGGCTTCAGGTCGTGATCATGATGATGCTGGTCCTGCTGTTTCTCGGCGCGTTCATGGATCAGGTGAGCATGCTGCTCCTCACCCTGCCGTTCTTCCTGCTCGGCGCACAGTCGCTGCAGGTGGTGTTCGAGATCGATGTCGTCTGGCTGATGGTGCTGATGCTGATTACCATGGAGATCAGCCTCCTCACGCCGCCATTCGGTCTGCTGCTCTACGTGATGAAGGGGATCGCGCCTTTCGATGTACCCATCGGGCATGTGATCCGTTCGGCCATGCCTTTCATCCTGATCGAGCTGTTCGTACTCGCGCTGCTCATCGCCATGCCGGAGGTTGCGGTCTGGCTGCCGAGCAAGATTGGCTGATACTGGTGCTCAAGCAGCGGCGGCGGCGTTGCGCCTCTCGTCGCCGCGCCCGCAGGGCGAGTGCTGTGGATAAACCTCGGGACAACTTCATAATTGTTTGGGGCCAATAGCCGCAAGTTGCTGATTCCAATACTGAATCAGCCCTACAAAGATTATTGAACCCCGAAATCGAATTGGATATGAAAGAGGCGTCAGGTACACAAGGCCTGGGATCCTTATGTAGCGCACCGCGTAGGCGGCACTCCTGACGCCTCGTAGAGCCGGCCAGGCTCCACGCACACGATAACGCCCTTCCACTCCATCTGCGTTGACCATCGATTTACCCTTGGGAGAGAGATCGATACGGTCGCTGCAGCCGGGTCCGGCCTCATACGGACGCCGTTGCCGGCACCCGTCTTCCGCCTTTCCCTCGGCTCGCCGAGCCTCAAAACCGGCTGGACACCCACGTCCCGGGAGCGAACATCGACGGCAGGCCGTCTCTGACATTCCCGGCGGTCAGCGTTCCTTGCGAGGGCAAGAACCCTGACCCGTACGTGCCCGTCCCATCTCTCGACACGACGAACCACCGGAGGACATCGTCCGCGGCGGCACCCTTGCCGAATGTCGCTGGACCCGACCCCGGTCCGCCTCGCGGCGGTCGGCCTCCGATCCTGCGCCTTTCGACGCCGGCTGAGCCACCAGGGCGGCCCCGCCGCACGCAGCCTTCGTCCGCCTGCCCGAACCTCAACCGATACCGAGGCATCGTTTGGATCCGGTCTCGCAATCCTCGCCGGGAGTCCCGACCCGAAGACCGGAAATCCCAACTTCCGCCCGGCCCGAAGGCCATTCGGGGTGCCGCCGTCCGGCCCGAAGGTCCGACAGCCACACCGCAGATCGCGACGGAAACGCTATCGCGTACGAAAAGTATTCTGCGAACATCAAATGAAACTTTCAATAAAAACCAGATCAATTCTTGAAATTTTCTGTGTATAATTTGGCTGTATTTGCACAAAACGTTCACAACTTATCCACAGGCCTGCTCACACAGAAAACCAAAAGTATTTCCTTTCAACGCCTTACCGCGGGCTGATCGATTTGTGTCGGCGGCCCGCGATCATCATTTTTTTGACGCGACAAGCACCGCTGACCATATGAGGGGACGTCATTGCATTCGCCAACAAACGGCCCGGCGAGGCGCGTTGACTTGCCCGAGGCGAGGGTCTAAACCAAATTTTCCGCCGCCCCGGGCGGAATGCGCAGCATGTCAGGGCACCCTCCATGGCTACGGATAACCGTCCGCTCTCTCCCCATCTTCAAGTCTATCGCTGGCAAATCACTTCGGTTCTCTCCATTCTCCACCGGATCACCGGTGTGGGACTGGCGGTCGGCGCCATTGTTTTTGCCTATTGGCTGAATGCCGCCGGATATGGGGCGGACGCGTTTGCGCGCGCCCAGGCGGTTCTTGGAACATGGGTTGGCGTTGTACTGCTGGCGGGATGGACGTTCGCGCTCTTCTACCATCTGCTCAACGGCATCCGCCACCTGTTTTGGGATGCGGGAATGGGCTTCGAGTTGAGCCAGGTTCGCGCCTCGGGCTGGACGGTGGTTGTCGGCGCGGCCGTCCTGACGGCGATCACCTGGGCGGTTGTTTGGAACACGGCCGGGGGGGCGGGATAGATGAGTTTGCAAACCGATCTTGCGCGGGTCCGGGGACTTGGCTCGGCCAAGGAAGGCACCGGCCATTGGTGGGCACAGCGGTTGACCGCGGTTGCTTTGGTACCGTTGGGGATTTGGTTCGTTTTCGCGGCGGTTTCACTGGCCGGCGCGAATCTCGGCGAATTCCGGGCCTGGCTGACCGTGCCCTACAACTTGATCCTCATGGTCCTGTTGGTCGGCGTCCTGTTTCACCACATGCAGCTCGGCATGCAGGTGGTGTTCGAAGACTACATCCACAATGAACGCTCGAAGACCGTCGTATTGATACTGAACAAGTTCGTCGCCGTAATTCTGGGCGTATCCTGCATCATCGCGCTCCTGCGCGTCGCCTTCGGAGGCTAACGGCCGATGGCTGATTACGAAATAATCGATCACCAGCATGACGTCATCGTCGTCGGCGCCGGCGGCGCGGGCCTGCGCGCGACCCTTGGCATGACGGCCGCGGGGCTGAAGACCGCCTGCATCACCAAGGTCTTCCCCACCCGCAGTCACACGGTCGCCGCTCAGGGCGGTGTCGGCGCGGCGCTCGGCAATATGGGGGAAGACGACTGGAAATGGCATATGTACGACACGGTCAAGGGCGCCGACTGGCTGGGCGACCAGGACGCTATCGAATACATGTGCCGCGAGGCGCTGCCGGCGGTTTACGAGCTTGAGCACTATGGGGTGCCGTTCTCCCGCACCGAAGACGGCAAGATCTATCAGCGGCCCTTCGGCGGGCATATGCGAAACTACGGGGAAGCTCCCGTGGAGCGCGCCTGCGCGGCCGCCGACCGGACCGGCCATGCGATTCTCCACACCCTGTATCAGCAATCCCTGAAGTATGAGGCCGAGTTCTTCGTCGAATACTTCGCCATCGATTTGATCATGGACGAAGAAGGCGCCTGTCGGGGTGTGATGGCCTGGAATTTGGCCGATGGGACGCTGCATCGCTTCTCGGCGCAACAAACCGTCCTCGCGACCGGCGGATATGGCCGAAGCTATTTTTCCTGCACCTCGGCGCACACCTGCACGGGGGACGGCAACGGCATGGCGGCCCGCGCCGGTATTCCGCTGCAGGACATGGAATTCGTGCAGTTCCACCCGACCGGCGTTTACGGCGCCGGTGTCCTGATCACCGAGGGGGCCCGGGGCGAAGGCGGTTATCTCACCAACTCGGAAGGTGAGGCGTTCATGGAGCGCTATGCGCCGACCTCCAAGGATCTGGCGTCCCGGGATGTGGTCAGCCGTGCGATGACCATCGAGATTCGAGAGGGCCGCGGCGTCGGCCCGGAGAGCGATCACATCTTCCTGCACCTGGAGCATCTCGGGACCGATGTGCTGCACGCCCATCTGCCCGGGATCACCGAATCCGCCAAGATATTCGCCGGCGTCGACGCCACCAGGGAACCGATCCCGGTGCTGCCGACGGTCCACTACAACATGGGCGGCGTGCCCACCAACTATCATGGTGAGGTCGTCCGCCCGACCGCCGACGATCCGGATGCGGTCTGCCCGGGACTGATGGCTATCGGCGAGGCGGCCTGCGTCAGTGTGCACGGCGCCAATCGCCTGGGGACCAACTCCTTGCTCGATCTTGTGGTTTTTGGGCGCGCCGCGGCGATCCGGGCCGCCGAAACCGTCGAGAAGGGCGCTTCCCGGAAGCCGCTGCCGGCCGATGCCGGCGCGATGGCCATCGAGCGGCTGGAGAAAACCCGCAATGCCGATGGTTCCCGTCTCACGTCCGAAATTCGGCTGGAGATGCAGCGGATCATGCAGACCGACGCCGCCGTGTTCAGGACGGCGGAGACACTCGCCAACGGCGCCGCGTCGCTTCAGGAGACGGCGAAGAGCATGGGAGATTTGAAGCTCAATGATACCTCGATGATCTGGAACTCCGACCTCGTGGAAGCGTTGGAATTGGACAATCTGATGGTCTCGGCGGTGGCGACGGTGGAATCCGCGAAGAACCGCCAAGAGTCACGCGGTGCTCACGCCCACGAGGACTTCCCCGACCGGGATGACGAGGTCTGGATGAAGCACTCGCTCGCCGAAGTCGATGAGAACTGGGGGACTGAATTGTCCTACCGGCCGGTACACGATTATACGCTCACCGACGAGGTCGAATACCTCCCGCCACAGGCACGGGTCTATTAAGCCGGCAGGACCGAGGTCAAGGAAACGAGAAATGGCAGAGTTTTCACTTCCCGCGAATTCGAAAGTCGTCGAGGGCAAGACCTTCCCGGCGCCGGCGGGCGCGACGCGGGTCAAGAAGTTCAAGGTCTATCGCTACGATCCGGACAAGAACGAAAATCCCCGGATGGATACCTACGAGATCGACCTGGATGCTTGCGGTCCGATGGTTCTGGACGCGTTGATCAAGATAAAGAACGAAATCGATTCGACCCTGACCTTCCGCCGTTCGTGCCGCGAGGGGGTGTGCGGCTCCTGCGCCATGAACGTGGGCGGCACCAACACGCTGGCATGCATCAATGCGATCAGCGACTTCAGGGGCGATATCGCGGTCTACCCGCTCCCGCATATGATGGTGGTCAAGGACCTGGTTCCCGACCTCACCAACGCGTACGCCCAGTACGCCTCCATTCAGCCTTGGCTGCAGGCCGACACGCCGGCGGCCCCGGGTAAGGAACGTCTCCAAAGTCCGGAAGAGCGGGAAGAACTGGATGGTCTATGGGAATGCGTGTTGTGCTTCTCTTGCTCGACGGGCTGTCCCAGCTATTGGTGGAATTCGGACCGCTATTTGGGTCCGGCGACGCTGCTCCAGGCTTATCGCTGGATTGCCGATTCCCGCGACGAATACACCGGCGAACGGTTGGATGCGCTGGAGGACCCGTTCCGGCTCTATCGCTGCCATACCATCATGAACTGCACCAACACCTGCCCGAAGAATCTCAACCCGGGTAAGGCGATCGCCAAGATCAAGCAGAAGATGGTCGAACGCCGTTAACGGCGCGAACCGTTCCCGGCATTTTTCCCCGAAACCAAGGGCCGCGCCGCCATTTCCTGGTGTCTAGAGCAGTATCCGGCCAGATTGAACCATTTGACCGGAAACTGCCCTGCCGCTTTACAGACGGCGCTTCGCCGCCTAATGAACCGCTCATGCAAGAGCAGGCCGTCATTCACGCGGGCCCGTTGTTCGACTACCGTGACCGGGTCGCCGCGGGTAAACTCACGTCCGATCCGGCGCAGGCGCTGTTAGCTGAAAAGCTGCAAAGCCTCCATCGGGCGCTGGCCGGCTATACGCCGAGCGCCGGGCACGCCGGCTGGAAGGAGCGGTTCGGACTGACTCGCCGGCGGGCCGAGCCGGTTCAGGGCCTCTACATCTATGGCGGCGTGGGCCGCGGCAAGTCCATGCTCATGGACCTGTTCTTCGGCGCCGCCCTGGTGGAAAAAAAGCGCCGCACGCATTTCCACGCCTTTCTCCAGGACGTGCACGCCAGGATGAACGCCTTCCGCGAACGTTCCGGCGGCGAGGGCGGCGACCCGATCCCGGATGTCGCCAAGGAAATCGCGGAAGAGGCGTGGCTGCTTTGTTTCGATGAATTCCAGGTCGCCAACATCGTCGACGCGATGATCCTGGGGAGGTTGTTCGAGAACCTGTTCGCCCGCGACGTCGTTGTGGTTGCCACGTCCAACCGGCCGCCGCAGGACCTCTACAAGGACGGCCTGCAGCGCAACAAATTCGTTCCCTTTATCGAGATGATCAGCGAGCGATTGGATGTGCTGGAGCTAAGCAGTCCAATCGATTATCGCCTGCGCCGGCTGAAGGGGATGAACGTTTACCACACGCCGCTCGACGACGGCGGCCGGGCGACCCTCGACGGCTACTTTGATCAGCTTACCGACGGCCGTCCGCCTGAGCCGGAGCGCATCGAGGTGAAGGGCCGGACGATCGAGATTTCAATGGCGGTCGACGGCGTCGGCCGAGCGGATTTCGGAGACCTTTGCGACAAACCCCTGGGCCCTGCGGACTATCTGGCCATCGCCGCCCGTTATCACACCTTTGTCGTCGACGACATTCCCCTGCTGACGCCGGCGATGCGCGATGCGGCACGGCGGTTCGTCATCCTGATCGACGCCTTCTACGAGGCCAAGGTCAACCTCGTGTGTTCCGCCGCCGCGCCGCCGGCCGAGCTTTACCCCGAGGGCGAGGGGAAATTCGAATTCGAACGCCTGGTCTCCCGGCTCATCGAAATGCAATCGGAAGAGTATATGAGCCTGCCGCATCAGCCCGGGGCGTAAGTCGGCTGGTTGGGGAATCGCGGTGGTAATCCCGACCGACTGAACCCCCTCAACCGACGGCCGACGGGGCTCCCGCAGGGCGCGCGGATGTGCCGGCGACGGTCCGCCGGGTGCGGACTTGCACGGGTCCCTAAATTGCGCTACCACCGGCGGAATTCCCAGCATTAGGCGGCCTTTGGGAGACAGAGACCGGGGTTGCCCGATCCAAACCGGGGCAAGAGGAAATTTCATGGCGAGAAACAAGATCGCGCTGGTCGGCGCGGGCAATATCGGCGGCACGCTGGCGCATTTGGCGGGCCTCAAGGAGTTGGGCGATGTCGTTCTTTTCGACATCGTAAAAGGCATCCCGCAAGGCAAGGCGCTCGATCTCGCCGAAAGCTCTCCGGTGGAGGGTTTCGACGCCAAATTGGCCGGCACCAATTCCTATGCCGGCATTCGCGGCGCAGAGGTGGTGATCGTTACCGCCGGTGTGCCCCGAAAGCCCGGCATGAGCCGCGACGATCTGATCGGCATCAATACCAATGTCATGCGTCAGGTCGGCGCCGGCATCAGGAAGTACTGCCCCGATGCCTTCGTGATCTGCATCACCAATCCGCTGGATGTCATGGTCGGCGTGTTGCGCGATGCCTGCGGCCTGCCGGCCAACAAGGTCGTCGGCATGGCGGGCGTACTCGACTCCGCGCGGTTCCGTTATTTTCTCGCCGATGAAATGAACGTCTCGGTCGAGGACGTGACGGCGTTCGTCCTCGGCGGCCACGGCGACAGCATGGTGCCGCTGACACGCTATTCCACGGTCGCGGGCATTCCGTTGACCGACCTGGTCAAAATGAAGTGGCTTTCCCAAAAACGCCTGGACGAGATCGTCGACCGGACCCGCAACGGCGGCGGCGAAATCGTCAATTTGCTGAAGACCGGTTCGGCGTTCTATGCCCCGGCTTCCTCGGCGATCGCCATGGCCGAGAGCTACCTCAAGGACAAGAAGCGCGTACTGCCCTGCGCGGCCTACCTTCGAGGCGAGTACGGCATTCGCGGCCTCTATGTGGGCGTTCCCGTGGTTATCGGCGCCAAGGGCGTCGAGCGCGTCGTCGAAATCAAGCTGGATCCGGCTGAAAAGAAGGCCTTCAACGCGTCGGTGCGGGCGGTGAAAAAGACGGTTGCCGACGCCGACAGGATTCTCGCCAAGATCAAGGCGGACGAACGCAGGGCCGCGGCCCGGAAGCCGGCCGCCAAGAAAGCACCGGCAAGGAAGACGACGCGGCGGAAAGGCAAATAGGGACCCCAACGGAGAACAGGGTCCCGCCTCATCGGGTCCCGGATCGGAACTCTCAATGAACATTCACGAGTATCAAGCCAAGCAACTGCTTTCCCAGTACGGCGTGGCGGTGCTAAAGGGCGGTGTCGCCTATACGCCTGCCGAAGCCGAAGCGGTCGCAAAAGATCTGGGCGGCCCCGTCTGGGTCGTGAAATCGCAAATTCACGCTGGCGGCCGGGGGAAGGGCAAGTTCGAGGAATCGTCCGCGGGCGAAGGCGGCGGCGTCCGGGTGGTCAAATCCGTCGAGGACGTGAAGGACAACGCCAACCAGATGCTCGGCGCGACCCTGGTCACCCACCAGTCCGGCCCCGCCGGCAAGGAAGTGAAGCGGGTCTATATCGAGGACGGCTGCGATATCGACCGGGAGCTGTACCTCTCCCTGCTGGTCGACCGGGAAACCTCCCGCGTGACCGTCATCGCCTCGACGGAGGGCGGCATGGATATCGAAGAGGTTGCCGCCTCGGCACCGGAGAAGATCCAGACCGTGTCCATCGATCCCGCCGTCGGCATGCAGAGCTACAACGCCCGCCAGGTGGCATTCGGCCTCGGCCTCGGCGGCGACCAGGTGAAAGCCGCGGTACCCTTCCTGATGTCCATGTACAAGGCGTTCGTCGATCTCGATGCCAGCATGGTTGAGGTCAACCCGCTCGTGGTCACCAAGGGCGGCGAAGTCGTCGCCCTGGACGCCAAGATGAATTTCGACGACAACGCGCTTTACCGGCACAAGGATGTCGAAGAGATGCGGGACGAGGACGAGCAGGACCCGGCGGAGCTGGAGGCCGAGCGCCACGACCTCAATTACATCAAGCTCGACGGCTCCATCGGGTGCATGGTCAACGGCGCGGGCCTCGCCATGGCGACGATGGACATCATCAAGCTCCACGGCGGTGAGCCGGCCAACTTCCTCGACGTCGGCGGCGGCGCGACCAAGGAGCGCGTGACCACCGCCTTCAAGCTGATCCTGTCGGACAGCAACGTGGAGGGCATTCTGGTCAATATCTTCGGCGGCATCATGCGTTGCGACGTCATCGCCGAGGGCGTGGTCGCCGCGGCCCGCGAGGTGTCTCTGGGGGTTCCCCTGGTGGTTCGTCTGGAAGGCACCAACGTCGACCTGGGCAAACAGATTATGGCCCAATCCGGGCTGCCCATCATCTCGGCGGACGACCTCGCGGATGCGGCGGAGAAAATCGTCGAAGCCGTGCAGGAGGCGGGCTGATGGCTGTTCTGGTCGGCAATGACACCAAGGTTATCTGCCAGGGCTTCACCGGCTCGCAGGGAACCTTCCACTCGGAACAGGCCATCGCCTACGGCACCCGGATGGTGGGCGGCGTGACGCCCGGCAAGGGCGGCTCGACCCATCTCGACCTGCCGGTCTTCGATACGGTGCAGGATGCGGTGGATGACACCGGGGCGAACGCATCGGTGATCTATGTCCCGCCGCCCTTCGCCGCCGAGGCCATCCTTGAGGCGATCAACGCGGAGATCGGGTTGGTGGTGTGTATCACCGAAGGCATTCCCGTGCTCGACATGGTCAGGGTCAAACGGGTCCTCAACGGGTCCGGGACAAGGCTGGTCGGACCCAACTGTCCGGGCGTGATCACGCCGGGTGAATGCAAGATCGGCATCATGCCGGGTCACATTCATCAGAGAGGCAATATCGGCATCGTGTCGCGCTCCGGCACGCTGACCTACGAAGCGGTTGCACAGACCAGTGCGGCGGGTCTCGGCCAGACCACGTGCATCGGCATCGGCGGCGACCCGGTGAACGGCACCAACTTTATCGAATGTCTGGAAATGTTCCTCGCCGACGACGAGACCGAGGGCATCGTGATGATCGGTGAGATCGGCGGTTCGGCCGAGGAAGATGCGGCCGAGTTCTACAAACGGTCGAAATCCAAGAAACCCCTGGTCGGCTTTATCGCCGGTGTCACGGCGCCGCCCGGCCGCCGAATGGGTCACGCGGGGGCGATCATCTCGGGCGGCAAAGGCGGCGCGGGCGACAAGATCGAGGCCATGAAGAGCGCGGGGATCGAGGTATCGGATTCTCCGGCGGCTCTCGGCGAAACCATGGCAAAGGCGATGAACGGATAACGCGCCCCCAACGCGGTCCGGCGCGCGGAAATAGGCGGGACCATGGCGAACCAAACGGATTCCATTTTCACCGGCGCCAACGGGGCGTTCATTGCTCGGCTGTACGAGACCTACCTGGATGACCCGTCGTCCGTGGATGCGGGCTGGCAGGCCCTGTTCGCCGAGATGGCCGATGATCCGGCGGCTGTCCGGGGAGAGGTCGCGGGCGCCAGTTGGGCGCCGCCGCTTCCGGCGCTCGAAGGGGCCGACGGGAACGCCGCCGCCGCGAAAAAGGAAGACAAGGCGCCCGTACTCGCCGTTTCAGGCGATGCCGAGGACGCGGCCCGGGATTCGGTCCGCATCCGCATTCTCATCCGCTCATTCAGGGTGCGGGGTCACCTGGCCGCATCATTCGACCCCCTGGGTCTTCAAGGCGCCGGCTATCTGAAGGAACTGGACTACAAGCATTACGGATTCACCGACGAAGATCTGGACCGGAAGATCTATCTCGACACGACGACGCCGCTCTGCGGCAAGGAGAGCGCCACGCTGCGCGAAGTATTGGAGATCTTGCGGGAGAGCTACTGCTCGTCCATCGGCGTCGAGTACATGCACATGCAGGAAATCGAGCAGCGAGCCTGGATCCAGGAGAACGTCGAAGGCGTCGACTACCGCAGGAATTACTCCGATGATGTAAAAAAGAACGTCTACAGGGACATCGTCGAGGCTGAGGGCTTCGAAAACTATCTTCAGGTAAAGCACACCGGAACCAAGCGCTTCGGTCTCGATGGCGGGGAAAGCATGATCCCGTGCATCGAACGCATGCTGCGGACCGCCGCCCGTGCGGGGATCAGGGAAGTGGTGATCGGGATGCCCCACCGAGGCCGTCTCAATGTGCTGGCGCGGACGCTCGGCAAACCCCATGTCGCAATTTTCTCGGAGTTTCAGGGCAACTCGGCGCATCCCGAAGATGTCCAGGGCTCCGGTGACGTAAAATACCACTTGGGTGCGTCCGCCGACCGGGAGTTCACCGAAGGCACGGTGCACCTGTCATTGACCGCCAATCCGTCGCATCTGGAGTGCGTCAATCCTGTGGTTGTCGGCAAGGTGCGCGCCAAGCAGACCATCCGTGACGACGAGGCGCGCGAGCAGGTGATGGGTCTGCTGCTGCACGGTGACGCGGCATTCGCCGGACAGGGGATTGTCCCCGAAACCCTCGATATGTCGCAGCTCCGCGGTTACCGCACCGGCGGCACCATCCACATCATCGTCAACAATCAGATCGGCTTCACCACCAACCCCAACGCGTCGCGTTCGACCCCGTATCCGACGGATGTCGCCAAGGGGCTTCAGGCGCCCATCTTCCACGTCAACGGCGATGACCCCATCGCCGTGTGCCGGGTCGCCGACCTGGCGGTACAGTTCCGTCAGAAGTTCAAGCGGGACGTGGTCATCGATATTTTCTGCTATCGGCGCCATGGGCACAACGAGGGTGACGAACCCATGTTCACCCAGCCGATCATGTACAAGACCATCGCCGAGCATCCGCCGACCCGGGAGATTTTCCGCGAGGCGCTGATCGAGGATGGCGTGATGACGGCCGAGGAGGCCGACAAGATCGAGAGCGATTTCAAGGCGCATCTCGATGCCGAATTCGAGGCTGCATCGTCGTATAAGACCAATAAGGCCGATTGGCTGGAGGGGGTTTGGGACGGACTGGTCCATCTTCATCAGGACGAGGAAGAGATGAAGGAGGGTCCGACCGGGGTCGAACTCGACCGGCTCAAGGAGATTGGGCTGTCGCTGGCCCGGGTGCCCGGGGACATCAGCGTCAATCCCAAACTGCTGCGCCAACTCGAGGCCAAGGCGACGATGATGGAAACCGGCGAGGGCCTGGATTGGGCAATGGGCGAGGCACTGGCCTACGGCTCGCTATTGATGGACGGCTGCCGGGTTCGATTGTCGGGGCAGGATTCCTCCCGCGGAACCTTCTCCCACCGGCATGCGGCGATCATCGACCAAGTGAACGAAAGGCGATACTACCCGTTGAGCGAGCTCAGTCCCGGTCAGGCGGCATTCGAGGTGATGGACAGCCCGTTGTCCGAGTTCGCGGTCGTCGGTTTCGAGTACGGCTATGCGCTGGCGGATCCCAACACGTTGACCATCTGGGAGGCGCAGTTCGGCGATTTCGCCAACACGGCGCAGGTGATCTTCGATCAGTTCCTGTCGTCCGGCGAATCCAAGTGGCTGCGGCTTTGCGGGCTGGTCACGCTGCTGCCTCATGGGATGGAGGGGCAAGGGCCGGAGCACTCATCCGCCCGCCTGGAGCGATTCCTGCAGCTCTGCGCCGAAGACAATATGCAGGTGATGAACATCACCACGCCGGCCAATTTCTTCCATGCCCTGCGCCGTCAAATTCAACGGAACTTCCGGAAACCCTTGGTCGTGATGTCGCCCAAGTCACTGCTGCGGCACAAGCTCAATGTCTCGAAGCTCGAGGAATTCGGTCCTGATTCACAGTTCTGGCGCACCCTTGGGGAGGTGGACGAACTGGTGCCGGACGAGAAGGTCAAACGGGTCGTCCTATGTTCGGGCAAGGTCTATTACGATCTATTGGAAGCGCGCCGTGAGCAGGAGATCGACGACATCGCGATTTTGCGGATCGAGCAGCTGTATCCCTGGCCGCGGGACGCCCTGATCAGCCGGGTCGGGCGCTATCCCGATGCCGATGTGGTCTGGTGTCAGGAAGAGCCCGCCAACATGGGCGCCTGGTCGTTCCTCAACTTCCGAATGGAGTATGTGATGAAGAGCGTCGGCGGAAAGATGGCCGGGAAACGGCCCATATTCGTTGGCCGGCCGGCGTCGGCCTCTCCCGCCGCCGGCTCTCTCAAGGTTCACAATATGGAACAGGCGCTGCTCGTGGAACAGGCCCTGACCTGGGAGGCGGACAAATTGCGGCAGCCATTCCAGCGCATTGACGATCCGGATCCCAATCCGGTTACCATCGGCTGATCGAGGTTCTTATGGCGACGGAAATCAAGGTGCCCACTCTCGGCGAGTCCCTCTCCGAAGCGACGGTCGCCACCTGGCTCAAATCGGTGGGCGATACGGTGAGCGCCGATGAGCCGTTGCTGGAACTGGAGACGGACAAGGTGACGGTCGAGGTTAACGCGCCCGCCGCCGGTACCCTTACGGAGATCCTCGCCGATGTCGGCGCCGACGTGGAAGTCGGTGCGGTGCTGGGAAGGATTGACGGGGAAGGCGAAACGGCGGCGGCGCCCGCGGAAGCCTCGCCGGCAGCCGAGGCGGCGCCGGCCGAAGCCCCTGCGCCTTCCGCACCGGGCGGCGGCGACGACGTCCGGATCGTGGTGCCGGCGCTGGGCGAATCCATCGCCGAGGCGACCGTCGGCAACTGGTTGAAGTCCGTCGGCGACGCGGTTGCCGCGGACGAGCCGCTGGTGGAGCTGGAAACCGATAAGGTATCCGTCGAGGTGAACGCGCCTGCCGCCGGCACGCTGATGGCCATCGCGGCGGAAGCCGGGTCCGAGGTCGAGGTGGGCGCCGTTTTGGGCGTCATCGTGTCCGGCGACGGCACGGCTGCCGCCGCACCCGCCGCCGAGGCCTCTCCCGCGGCGCCCGCCCGGTCGCCGGCCGTGGGCGAGACAACCCTGTCGCCCGCCGTACGAAAACTCGTTGAAGATGAAGGGCTCGATCCGGCGCTCATTCCGGCGACGGGCAAGGATGGCCGGCTGACCAAGGGTGACGTACTGAATTACATGAAGTCCGGCGGCGCGGCGGCGCCTGCCGCGGCCCCGGCGGCCGCATCGGCACCGGCGAGCGCCGAGGCTCCCAGGGTTCAAATCCCGGCGAAGCCGGCGGGTCCGCGCGAGGAGCGCGTCCGCATGTCCAAGCTCCGCAAGGTCATCGCCTCCCGGCTGAAGGAAGCCCAGAACACGGCAGCCATGCTGACGACGTTCAACGAGGTGGACATGGGCGCGGTGATGGAGGCGCGCGCCGCCTACCGGGACACCTTCGAAAAGCGCCACGGCGTCCGGCTCGGTTTCATGAGTTTCTTCGTCAAGTCGGCGATTGTCGCCTTGCGCGAGTTTCCGGCGGTGAATGCGGAGATCGACGGCGATGAGTTGGTCTACAAGAACCATTACGACATCGGCGTCGCCGTCGGCACGCCGCAGGGTCTCGTGGTGCCGGTGATCCGCGATGCCGACGCCATGGGGTTCGCCGATATCGAGAAGGCCATCGTCGACTTCGGCGCCCGGGCGCGGGACGGCAAGCTGGGGCTCGACGAAATGACCGGCGGGACCTTCACGATCTCCAACGGCGGCATTTACGGCTCCATGCTGTCGACGCCGATCCTCAATACGCCCCAGTCGGGCATCCTGGGGATGCACAACATCACCAAGCGTCCGGTGGTGATCGATGACGAGATCGCCGTCCGGCCGATGATGTATCTGGCGCTCAGCTACGATCACCGGATCATCGATGGCCGCGAGGCGGTTTCCTTCTTGGTCCGCATCAAGCAATGTATCGAGGATCCGCAGCGCATCATGCTGGACATGTAGCCGGGGCCCGGAAGAGCGAGGAATAGAATGGCTGACAGCAATTTCGACGTCGTCGTTATCGGCGCCGGCCCGGGCGGCTACGTGGCCGCCATCCGCGCCGCCCAACTGGGCCTGAGCACCGCCATCGTCGAGAAACGGGAGACCCTCGGCGGCACCTGCCTGAATGTCGGCTGCATCCCGTCCAAGGCGCTGCTTCACACCTCGCACATGTATGATGCCGCCCATGACGGGTTCGCCGCCATGGGCATCAAGGCGTCCGGGGTGGACCTCGATCTGAAGGCGATGATGGCCTACAAGGATGGGGTGGTCGGCGACACCATCAAGGGTGTCGATTACCTGATGAAAAAGAACAAGATCACCCGGCTTCTCGGCGCCGGCTCCATTCCGGCCGCCGGCCAGGTGACGGTGACCGGCGCGGACGGCAAGGCCGAAACGATTCAGGCCGGGAATATCATTATCGCCACCGGGTCCGGCGTGACGCCGCTTCCGGGTGTGGAAATCGACGAAAAGCAGATTGTTTCGTCCACCGGCGCTCTGGAACTGCCCAAGGTCCCGAAAACCATGGCGGTGATCGGTGCCGGGGTCATCGGCCTGGAACTGGGTTCGGTGTGGAGCCGGTTGGGCACGGAGGTCACCGTCATCGAGTTCCTCGACCACGTGCTGCCCGGCATGGACGCCGAGATTTCCAAGCACATGCAGCGCACCTTGAAGAAGCAGAAGATCGGTTTGAAGCTCTCCAGCAAGGTTACCGGCGCCAGGAAATCCAAGACCTCGGTCACGCTTGATGTCGAGCCGGTCGCCGGCGGCGAGGCGGCGCAGGTGAAGGCCGACGTGGTCCTGGTCGCCATTGGCCGGCGTCCCTACACCGACGGCCTGGGCCTGGAGGGGTTGGGGATCGAACCGGATAAGGGTTTCATTCCGGTGGACGCCCATTTTCAAACCAAGGTCCCGGGCGTCTACGCCATCGGTGATGTCATCGGCGGCGCCATGCTGGCCCATAAGGCCGAGGATGAGGGGGTGGCGGTCGCCGAGATCATCGCCGGTCAGTCGGGCCATATCGATTACGACGCCATTCCGGGAATCGTCTACACCTGGCCCGAGGTAGCGGGCCTCGGCAAGACCGAGGAGCAACTCCAGGAAGCCGGTATCGAATACAACGTCGGCAAGTTCCCGTTCACCGCCAATGCGCGGGCGCGCGCCATGGGCGATACGGACGGGTTCGTGAAAATCCTCGCCGACCAGGAGACCGACCGGGTCCTCGGCGTCCATATTCTCGGTCCCGCCGCGGGTGATCTCATCCAGGAATGCGTTGTGGTCATGGAGTTCGGCGGATCGGCCGAGGACATCGCCCGCACCTGTCATGGCCATCCGGGATTGCCCGAGGCGGTCAAGGAAGCCGCCCTCGATGCCGGCGGCCGGGCGTTGCACATCTAGGCGCTCGCCGCGGCACGATGATCGTTCTGCTCCCCGAGACCTCGGGCAATGTCATCGGGGTGAAGGTCATCGGCAAGCTGACCGACGCCGACTTCATCGAAAACGTCCCCGGCATCGAGGCCATCTTCGCCCGTCACGGCAAGGTCCGTTTCCTGGTCGACCTCACGGAGTTCGACGGCTGGGACTGGCGCGCGGCGTGGGACGACTTCGCCTTCGGCATCAAACATTGGGGCGACATCGAGAAGATGGCCGTCATCACCGATTCCCGATGGGAGGGTCTGGCCGCAAAATTCGCCGGCGCCCTCATGCACGCCCAAGTGAAATCGTATGACTCACCGGAAATAAAACGCGCCTGGGCGTGGACGCGGGCCCAGAGCAGTATCCGGCCAGATTGAACCATTTGACCGGGATTAGTTCGCGTCGTGGCCAGGCGCGCCGCGAACGGTGATGCGGGCCCATCGGCGGAGTGGCGCAACGCCGCCACGGCGCGAAGGAACCCGGCCTTCGG